>QCGL01000041.1 GCA_003279935.1 Prochlorococcus sp. AG-388-A04 | reverse complement strand
TCTACCAATGCGAACAATACAACTGCTTCTGTTAACGGAAATAGCAGTTATGGAGGATATGATTATGCAAAATTTAATACCTCATTAAATGTAGAGAAAACTATTAATGATAAATGGAAAGCTGGTATTTCATATGGAGTTGGTTCCTCTAATTTAGATAATTACAACTTCTCGAATACAATAGCTAGCTTGAGTTCTACTAACACTCATTATTCTATTTATGGAGTTAAGAAAGTAAGCGATAAGTTCACCTTAAAAGGAATGATTGGTGGGTCTGACTTTGACTACAAAGGTAATCGAAATTATTCGACCACATCAGCAAAAGCTGCCTACGATACTGATGGATATACAGCAGAGATAAATGGTATCTGGGATATCAAAAAGAATATTAAAAATATGAAAACCCCAATCCGTTTACAGTCAACGGTGGGAGTTGCATTCGCTGCTCACACTCAAGATGGATTCAGTGAATCTGGTAGTGGAGATTTAATAACAATTGAATCCAATCAAGCAGAATCTCTTCTATTTAAAACAGGAATTAGTATAGACAAGCAAATCCCAATGGAAGGAGGAAAGTGGATTTTAGTTCCTTCACTTGCACTAAATTATGAAATGGATACCTTTGCCGATGATAGTCATAGAGCTCTTAAAGGAGGGGTGACTGGGAGTTCTGATGCAACTACTTTGGTATCTGCAAAAACATTTGGTCAGCATAATGGATCTATAAAAGTAGGAGCTGATTTTGTCTGCACTAAAAATTTTATTTTAAATTTAAATGCAGAATATGGCTTAGCAGAAGGAGGAGATGAACAGTCTTATGGTGGTGGTTTTAAGTGGCAATTTTAATTATTGCTGTTGTTGTGATTGCTGTAATCTTTCTTTTTTTTGTTTATCTACGATCTCCCAAACTTTATCAATAGCATCATAGAAATCAGTTGTATCTGGTTTCGGTATCTCAGAGCTTTCATAATATTCATCCATCTCGGATTTAATAAAGTCTTTGATTCTTTTTATGTGATATTTACCTCCAGCTTTTTGATTTAAATTATTTAGGTCATAAAACATCTTCGCAAAATCATAAGCAGATTCAAAGGATTCGTTTTTGTGCCTACCTAACGGTATTATCCTGTCAGCCTTTGGTTCTGCATGTCTTTTCCTTTCTTTTTTTAAAGTATCAAGGAACTCATCCATGTTTCTTTCTTTCACACTTATAAGAAAATATTGTGCTTGCCTGTTGTATTTACCATCCGTCCTTTTTGTATAAGGCATTGTTAAAAAATAGGTTTATTCTTACCAGTCTAGATTAAATTTAAATCAAAAAAGTTTGAATAAAGTTTGAATAAAAAATTACGATTCCTTGAGATCCAAGTAATAGCTAATCGGATGTACTTTTCATTAGCCAGTAGTTTATCTCAGTCATAACAAGGGATTAGAAGAATATTCCAAATCGTGAATGAATCGTGAATGAAATTCAATAGATTTGTATTGATAAATTTATTATCCATTAATGCTCTTATTTAGGAAAGTAAAGAAAAAATCATCATTTGTTTATATTTTGAGGAACCAATAACTAAATTTAAACTTGATATCTTATGGAATTTTTTATGCGTAAAATTACAAAATTTATTTTCATCTGAATAGTTAATTAAATCAACTGCATTAATATTTGAATCAAACCACAGGTCATATTCTATGTAATTTGGCTCTGCAAAATAAGTCATACCAAATTTATTTCAAAAAGAAAAAGCTTCTCTATTGCGTGTGAGGAGAATATAGAAGCTAATTTCAGCTTAAAAGATTTAATGAACTCTTCTTTAAGAATTAAATAAGATACGAATAAGAAAAAATAAAATATTATTTTAAAATCAAAAAATGTTTAACTTCTACTTAATAAAAGTGCCTTATAAGTTAATTATGTATAAAAACTTTTAATTATGAAAAAACTTCTTTTAATTGTATTTTCTTTATCTTTTCTGTCATCATGCAGTAATGATAAGGATTTTTTTCTTACCAAAGAAAATGCATTAATTAGTTGCGGTGGGAAATCTCGTATTATCGAAAATGAAAATGAAGAGATAATCAATACAGAAGTCAAGGACTTAAT
>QCGL01000040.1 GCA_003279935.1 Prochlorococcus sp. AG-388-A04 | reverse complement strand
GGCTCCTCCAGTAATTATTGGTCTTGCTGTTGATATTGTAGTTAAAGAGCAGAATTCTTGGATTGCTAGTTTTGGTATAAAAGAAGTTCCAAATCAATTAATATTCCTTGCATTTGCTTCTGGGATAGTTTGGTCAGCAGAATCTTTTTTTGAATATTTATATTCAGTTTTATGGAGAAATTTAGCCCAAATATCTCAACATAAATTGAGAATAAAGGCTTATAAGCATATACAAGAACTAGATATGGCTTTCTTTGAAAACGATAATACTGGTAGACTTCTATCGATTTTAAATGATGATGTAAATCAACTTGAGAGGTTTCTTGATCAAGGAGCTAATCAACTTATTCAATTATTTATTACGGTTTTAATTATTGGTGGAACAATGATTTTTGTTGCGCCAAAAATCGCATTATTTGCTTTCTTACCTATTCCTTTAATATTTCTTGGATCAATAAGATTTCAAAGAAAGCTCTCTCCTAAATACAAAGATGTCAGGAATAAAGCAGGTCTTTTAGCTTCAAGATTAAATAATAATTTAAGTGGTATACTTACGATAAAGAGCTTTACTAAAGAGAATTGGGAGCTTAGTAGATTAAATAAAGAAAGCCTTGCATATCAAAGAAGTAATAAAGCAGCAATAAAATTATCATCTGCTTTTATTCCACTAATAAGATTTGCTATTTTATTTGCTTTTATAGCAATTTTACTTATTGGAGGTTTTCAAACCTGGAATAAGGTCCTTAATGTTGGGACATATAGTTTTTTAGTCTTTATTACTCAAAGGTTGTTATGGCCTTTAACTACTCTAGGTCATGTTTTAGATGATTTTCAACGCTCAATGGCATCAATAAATAGAGTAATAGATCTTATAGATACCCCTATAAAAATAAAAGATGGCAAAATAAAAATTGGCTCTAAAGAGATAAAAGGTAATATTAGTTTTAAAAATGTAAATTTTAATTATCCAGGTAGAGAATCAACATTAAAGAACATAAATTTTGAAATTCAGAATAACTCTACATTAGGAATTGTTGGATTAACTGGTTCTGGCAAAAGTACAATTATTAAACTTCTTCTTAGAATTTATGATACTAATAAGGGTTTAATATCTTTGGATAACATTCCAATAGAGGATATTAATTTAAAAGATTTAAGAAAATGTATTTCTCTAGTAAGTCAAGAAACTTATTTATTTCATGGAACTGTTGAGGAAAATATTGCCTATGGGGCAACTAGTCCAAAAATTAAAGATATTGTAAAAGCATCTAAAATTGCTGAGGCTCATAAATTTATTGAACAATTACCAGATGGTTATAAAACAATCGTTGGGGAAAGGGGACAAAAACTTTCAGGAGGACAACGTCAGAGAATAGCTTTAGCGAGAGCTGTTTTAAAAGATGCACCTATATTGATCTTAGATGAGGCTACTGCTTCAGTGGATAATGAGACAGAGGTTTTAATTCAGAAATCATTATCTAAAATAACTAAGGAAAGAACAACTATAGTTATAGCTCATAGATTAAGTACTATTAAAAACGCTGATAATATTATTGTTATAGATAAGGGCAAAATTATTGAGAGCGGAAAACATGAGTTGTTGCTAAATAACAAGAACGTATATTCAGATCTATGGAATGTTCAAGTAGGTATTTAGAAAATATCTTTTCAAAAACTAAATTAAGAAGTTAAATGACTCTATAACATTAGTAAACATACCATCAACTTTATTCCATCTCTCTTCATTTGTTCCGACGGCAAAAGTATATAAAGTTCCTCTGTCGATTACCACAGTCGCAAGTTCATGTCTATCTTGATCATTAAGATTTAATTCATACTCTAGATCATAAAAAATATGATTAGATGCTTCTCTTTTGTTTGCATCAATAAGTTTTACTGATCTTCCTGAACCCTCAGGCGCAATAACCTTAGTTATTAATGTTTGTCCAACTTCTTTTGGATCCCCTAATTGCTCTAATTCGACTTCTTTATTTACATCTGAAATCACCAAACTTAAAGTCTCATTACTATTAATTAGATCGTGATAAATAATTTCAGGCCCCCCATCTACTTTTACTCTTGTCCAACCTGTTGGATATAAAAAGGCATATCTTCCATC
>QCGL01000039.1 GCA_003279935.1 Prochlorococcus sp. AG-388-A04 | reverse complement strand
ATATTCGTAAAGATATTTGCAGATGAAAGGGTTTGGAGATAGTAATAATAAAAAACTATACAATCTTGACAGAAATAATCAGTTAATTTTTGAAAATAAACTTAAACTTGCAAGAGCTTTTTTATCTAAAGGGAAATTAAAGCTTGCTGAACAAATTTATTCTAAACTTTTTAAGGATGGTCTCACATCTTATGAATTACTTTTTTATTATGCATTACTAAGTAGAAATCTTTTGAAGTTTGATTTAGCAAAAAAGTTGCTAAATCAAGCAATATCAAATTACCCTTCAAAAGTTGATCATTATATCTTATTAGCTGAAATTACTAGATTAGAGAAAGATTTTTTAAAATCAGAAGAATTATTATTAAAAGCTAGAAAAATAAACTCTAGTAATGGTAATGTCTTTTACAATTTAGCTCTCTTATATCGTGAATTAGATTTTAAAAAAGCATTAAATAGCATAAATAAGGCTATAAAATTAATACCAAACAATCACATTTATAGACTTTTACAGGCTGAGATTTTTCTAAGTCTTGGTAATATTGATGAGTCAAGGTCTATTTTAAATAATCTTCTGATTGATTCAAATATAAGGGACAAAAAGCCCATCATGTTAACTCTCTCTTCTTTGGAGAGACGAGAGAAAAATTTCGATCTAGCTGAAAAGATATTGATTGAAATTATTTCAAATAACAAAACTTTTAGTTTAGCTTATTTAAATTTAAGTGATTTATATTTTGAGTTAAATAACCCTATAAAAGCTAAAGATATTTTAATAAGAGGAATAAATATTAATCCAAATAATATGCCACAACTTTATGTGAATTTAGCAATAATTTACCGAAGCTTAGGTCAAATAAAAAATTCAATAGCAAATCATCTGAAAGCATTATCACTTAACAAGAATTTATATCAATGTTATGAAAACTTATCTGATATGTATGACTTTTCAAATAATAGTTCTGAATTAGAATATTTAATGAGAGTTTCATTTGATAATTTAAATAGAGAAGATATTTATAGAATTTGTTTCGCAAGAGCAAATATTTTACATAAGAACCAAAATTTCAACGAAGCATCAATAAATTATGAATTGGCTAATGATGTTAAAAGTGAGTTATATCCATCTAATAAAGATAACCTTATTAAAAGTGGGCTTGATATAAAAAATAATTTTTTAAATAACCTCTATTTTGATAAATCATCAAAGAGAGTTGATAAAGAATTGATATTTATTGTTGGCATGCCTAGGTCAGGGAGCACATTATTAGAAAATATTTTAAGTCTTAATGAAAATGTTACTGATCTTGGTGAAATTGATTATTTATCTTTATCATTATCAGAAGATAATGTGAATAAAAACATTAATCCTTTTGAGACCTATCTAAAGCTTTTAAATAACGATCACCCTAACTCAAAAATAATAACTGATAAGAATTTATTTAATTACAAATATTGTCCTGTAATAAAAAAATATTTTAAGAACTCTAAAATTGTATTCTGCACTAGAAATCCTCTTGACAATATACTTTCAATTTATAGAACAAATTTTACTAAATTACCTTTTACGAGCAATTTAAAAGATATAACAGAACTTTATATTCATCATATGGAGTTAATGAATATTTATGCTGAATTGTATCAAGATATAATTTACAAATATAACTATGATGAATTAGTTAAAAATCCGTCTAGCGAAATAGAAAAAATTATAAATTGGCTAGGATGGAGATGGTCTGATAAATATTTGTCCCCACATAAAAGCAAAAGGTCTGTTTTTACTGCAAGTAGCGAACAGGTAAGAAACCCAATACATAATCGCTCAATTGGAGGCTGGCGGAACTATGAAGATTTACTCAAACCAGCTATTGATTTGATTGAAAATACACAAGATTTAAAAAAATATTTAAAATAATTATCTTAGATCAATTAGGTCAAATACTATTTTGTCACTTCAATTCTTGCAGTCTTATTTTGGAACGGTTATTATCTTAAGGAACCCAAATTCTGTGTGAGGAATTTTTATGAAGCTTTTTAAAAGCTTACTTGTAGCTCCTGCAACATTAGGCTTACTTGCCCCTTTGTCTGCAACAGCTAATGAGCTTAATATTATTGACGTTTCAAACTACTCAGATGAAACTACTGAGCTAGATTCAAATACTTTTAAATCATTATCAAAAAACAATTCATTACTTAT
>QCGL01000038.1 GCA_003279935.1 Prochlorococcus sp. AG-388-A04 | reverse complement strand
TTATTAGTTCCTTTTTTTTTAGTTTTAGTAATTGCTTAGCCGATGAAATTGGTGGCAAATTAAGTAATGATTTATCTATGGAATCAAAATCTAGTGATGTTAAAAATGATATTAAGGATAAAGGTGATATCCCTATAACTTCTAATGAGGATATCTTTGGTGATGAACAATCTTTCCCATTTATAGCTGGTTTAGGAAAGAATGCTGCACATTAATTCAAAGTCCAATGATTTTTATCAATCCATTTTTAAGTAAAAATATTGAAGGGTCTAAGAGTTATAGAGCTTTCTGAAGCACTCAATGTTGACAGCTCTGATCTGTTGGCTGTTTGTGCAATCTTAAAATTTAATGCTTGTTCAAGATTGAGTATGCTTACGTTTGAAGAATGTAAAGTAATTACGGATTACTATGAGGGAAATGCCTAGATGTTCTTTTCTTTCATAGTTGGGACTAAACCAATTTATTCAATTTCTCTTATCATAGAAACTAATGTTTCATGAATTTCATCCTCTGAGATTTCATTTTTAAAATTTATAAATGCAGACTTCCCGTCATATTTAATTTTCATGAATTTACTAGAAATTTCCTCTAAGTATGCCTCCTTAAATTCTGAAATTTTCCCATAATATTTAAGATATTTATGCACAGATTTAACGTGATCATTATTCATATGTTTACAAACTCTTTCACTAGTCTTTGCACTAATTATTTTCATTTAAAAATTTCTTTATTTTCAGATTAATATTTTTTGTTCATTATTTAAAGTTTTAATTGCTTTATTTATTAATTCTTTAACTTCATTAGCGTCTATCGCTCTTACTAATTTATTTCGAAGACTTGTGGCTCCTTGGAAATTTTTACAAGTCCATGAAATATGTTTTCTGGCTATTAATAAACCATGACTGCCCTTTTCTTTTATAAGTTCATCTAAATGTTCAATAATTAATAACAATTTTTCTTCAATATCTGGTTCTTTAAAACCTTTAATTTCTTTAACTGAATAATCTATTTCTCCTATTTTCCATGGAGAACCAAGTATGCCTCTCCCAATCATTAAACCATCAGCATTTGTTATTTTCAAGCAATTAAGTGCGTCCTTAGGATTCTTGATATCTCCATTTGCAATTACTGGTATTTCTAAAAGCTCTTTAATTTTCCCAATCATTTCCCAGTCTGCTTTACCTGCAAAGCCTTCTTTTCGAGTTCTCCCATGCAAGGTTATCATTTCAGCTCCTGCTTCTTGTAGACTTAATAAAAATTCCTCTATATTCTCTTCTTTATTTTCCCAACCAAGCCTTGTTTTGACTGTAACAGGGACTTTTACAGCATTTGAAACTCTTTTTACTAGTTCAATAGCTAATAAACGATCATTAATTAAGGCACTTCCACCCCCTTTTCTTGAGATTTTTTTCACTGGACAGCCCATATTTATATCAATCAGAAATGCACCTGAAGCCTCTGCCAATTTTGCAGCCTCTGAAACAGCAAAGGGTCTATTATCAAATATCTGTACACCTACAGGACCTTTTTCTAATTCAAGTTGTTTTATTTTTTGAGTGCCATATCCATGTTTAAGACTTGTCGCATTAATCATTTCTGTAAATAGTAAAGATTCTGGAGCCCATTTTCTTACAAATTTTCTAAATATTTTATCGGTAACTCCTGCAAGAGGAGACAGCATTACTTTACTATTTATTATTCTCGATACACCTTTGCCTCTTAATTTTATAATTGAAGACATTATGTGATAATTCACTTCTGATATATTCACTATAGATTGAATAATTAACATTCATTGGGTTCTGTTTTTTATTCTTAAATATTTAATTAGATTTCTTTTTATAGTCTTAATTAGTTACAATTTTTGCTACCTTATACAAGGTTAAAAAATTTTTGGGAGTTGTATTTTTGATCCTTTTATTATCAATTTTTCTTCCAATATTTCTTTTTATTGCTCCTAATAATGTTTATGCGATTCAAGGAAGTCTTGATTTGTCCAGTGCTCAAACTTCTGTGGGTAAAAGGTTTGCTAAAGTTTTTTGTGATGCTAAAAATGAAGGATTAGACTCTGAGTTTGCAAGTGAATATGCTTTAAATAATACATATCTAAAATTTGTGGCTTTTCCAGACGATGATCAATATTTAGATGACCTTTGGGAGTTTACTTCTAATAATATTTTAGATAACTGCGGAGATAAGATTAATTTAAGCGATTTAAAAGAATTAGAAATTTTCTTTAAAGAAGAAGGTATTATTGCTTCAAATAGAGAGCTTTATTTACCTACTTTCGAAAATAATTAGCCTTAATTTTTATGATGTACTAAAGTAAATTCAGTATTTTTGAAATTGATGAATTTTTTAGGTTTAAATTCTCCAGCAATTTTTGTAATATCAGTTATTGTTCTTATAATTTTGGGCCCAAAAAGAGTAGAAAAGGGTTGGTTGTTATTTCAACGTTTATTAAAGTTTCTTCTTAGCAATAAAGAGG
>QCGL01000037.1 GCA_003279935.1 Prochlorococcus sp. AG-388-A04 | reverse complement strand
AGCAGGCAACCCTCATCTAGTACACCAATTTCTGCAAATAGGAATGGTATTCCTAATAGACAAGGAAATTCCAATAGGCCAAGCCGTCAAAATGTTCCAAACAGCCCAGGCAGTCCTTATAGAGAGGGGACTCCAAGTAGACCAGGAAGGCAGGAGCAGGATAGGCAGTTTGTTCCAAATAGACAAGGCGGGTCTTATAGACAGGGAGATTTCAATAGACCAGGAGCTCCTAATAGACCAGGAGCTCCTAATAGACAAGGACCTCCCAATAGACCAGGAGGACAGAATAGGCAGGGTGTTCCAAATAGACAAGGCGGGCCTTATAGACAGGGAGATTTCAATAGGGCCGGTTCGAAATTTAGTAATCAAAGTCCCGCCGGAATAAGAAAGCCAGTAGCTCCTAATGAATTGATGCAGCTACAGAAAACTAATGCATCAAATAAAGAAAAACCAAATACTTCTAATGTAAACAAACAAAAACTCGAGGGGGCCAATCAGAAGGCTAAAGCACCTAATAGTCGTTTAAATGCATCCCCAACAGCTAAGAAACCGCCTTATAGATCATTCGCAAGCAACTCTAAGAAGCCTGGCAGAACAGATTGGGACGACAGTGCCAAGTTAGAAGCATTAAGAAATAAAAACCCACAAAAACAAAGACAAAAAGTCCATATTATTGGCGAAAATGATGATTCATTAACATCTGAGACTAGTGGCTACTCAGGAGAGAAAGTTTCAATATTATCAGCTAGTTTGGCTCGTCCAAAAAAAGAAAAATCTGAAGAGATCAAATCACAAAAACCCTCGCGACAATTCAAGAAAAAGAAAAAAGAGACTACTAGACAAAGACAAAAGAGAAGAGCTATGGAACTAAGAGCAGCGAAAGATGCAAAACAAGTAAGACCTGAAATGATAATAATACCTGAAGATAATTTAACAGTACAAGAATTAGCCGATAAGCTTAGTCTTGAAAGTTCTGAAATAATCAAATCTCTCTTCTTTAAAGGGATTACAGCTACAGTTACTCAATCACTTGACTTGGCAACCATCGAAACAGTGGCTGAGGAATTTGGAGTCCCTGTTCTACAAGATGATGTTGAAGAGGCTGCAAAGAAAACAGTAGACATGATTGAAAAAGATGATATTGAAAGTCTCATCAAAAGACCTCCAGTCATTACAGTAATGGGTCATGTTGACCATGGTAAAACGAGTCTTTTAGATTCCATAAGAGAATCCAGAGTAGCCTCTGGAGAAGCAGGTGGAATAACTCAACATATAGGGGCTTATCAAGTTGAATTTGAGCATGAATCAAAAAAGAAAAAGCTAACTTTTCTTGATACTCCAGGCCATGAAGCATTTACCGCCATGCGTGCAAGAGGTACGAAAGTTACAGACGTGGCCGTACTTGTAGTAGCTGCTGATGATGGGTGCAGACCTCAAACACTCGAAGCTATCAGTCACGCAAGAGCAGCAAAAGTACCAATAGTGGTAGCTATAAATAAAATTGATAAAGAAGGTGCTTCCCCAGATAGAGTTAAACAGGAATTATCAGAAAAAGATCTAATCGCCGAAGACTGGGGTGGGGACGTTGTTATGGTTCCAGTGAGTGCAATTAAAAAACAAAATATTGATAAATTACTCGAGATGATCCTGTTGGTCTCTGAAGTTGAAGATCTACAAGCAAACCCAGAAAGATTAGCTAAAGGGACAGTTATTGAAGCCCATTTAGATAAAGCTAAAGGTCCTGTTGCAACTTTATTAGTACAAAATGGCACATTAAAAGCTGGTGATGTTTTAGCCGCAGGTTCAGTCCTTGGAAAAATTAGAGCGATGGTCGATGAACATGGTAATAGAATTAAGGAGGCTGGGCCTTCATGTCCAGTAGAAGCACTTGGATTTAGCGAAGTCCCAACAGCTGGTGATGAATTTGAAGTTTATCCTGATGAGAAATCTGCTAGAGCGATTGTTGGAGATAGAGCGACTGATGCAAGAGCAACAAAATTAGCCCAGCAAATGGCGTCAAGGAGAGTAAGTTTATCATCTTTGTCTTCTCAAGCAAATGATGGAGAACTTAAAGAATTAAATTTAATTCTTAAAGCAGATGTCCAAGGTAGTGTAGAAGCTATATTAGGTTCATTAGAACAATTACCAAAAAATGAGGTTCAAGTTAGAGTCCTACTCTCCGCACCTGGAGAAATAACTGAGACTGACATAGATCTTGCTGCTGCCTCTGGATCAGTAATTATAGGCTTCAACACATCCTTAGCCTCTGGAGCTAAAAGAGCGGCGGACGCAAATGATGTTGACATACGAGAGTATGAAGTTATTTATAAACTTTTAGAAGATATTCAATCCGCTATGGAAGGATTACTTGAACCTGATCTAGTTGAGGAATCTTTAGGTCAAGCTGAAGTAAGAGCGACATTTGCGGTTGGGAAAGGAGCAATTGCTGGATGCTATATACAAAATGGTAAGCTTCAAAGAAATTGTTCTTTAAGAGTACTTAGATCTGATAAAGTAATATTTGAAGGTAATTTAGATTCTCTGAAAAGATCTAAAGATGATGTAAAAGAAGTTAATACTGGTTTCGAATGTGGGG
>QCGL01000036.1 GCA_003279935.1 Prochlorococcus sp. AG-388-A04 | reverse complement strand
ACCATTTTTCAGACCAACCCTTCCATCCATACTCATTGCCCATTTCATTACCCCAAATGCGTTATCGGTAATATTCCTATGAATAAAAGACTTATTTAGTTCTCGAGATTCTTTCTCACATAATCCTAGATGAACTTTAATCCCAGCATCTTTAAGTAATTTAATACCTTTCCCTGAAACTCTTTTGTCGGGATCTTCAATAGAAATAAATACTTTTTTTATTCCAAAAGAAATTATTTTATCAACACATGGAGGGGTTTTACCTTGATGACAGCAAGGTTCTAAATTCACATATATTGTCCCATTTCTTGCATCTTTTTTTACATTATTGAAAGCCATTGCCTCTGCATGAGGCATTCCTGATTTTGAATGGAATCCTTCTGAAATAAGATTGCCATTTTTATCTAAAATTACTGCTCCAACCATTGGATTAGGACTTGTTCTTCCCTTACCTAAAGAAGCCAAATAAATAGCTCTTTTCATCCATTTGATGTCACTAATATGGCTATCAATCATCTATCGAATAAATTATTAATCCAATGATCTCCATTCTTTAACTACAAAAGGAGGAACCGGCAACTCTGAAAAAACGCCTGACAAGGATAATCTGAGTGGTCTATTTTTATCAATACTATTCATTAGTTCATTTAAGTCAAATTCTGCAGCAGCTTGTCTAACATCGTTAGCTAATTCCACATTTAATAATGTTTTATCATTTAAAAGCCACTGTTTTCTCCCAGAATCCACTTGTAAATTTGTTGGATGATCAATCCTAAGATTACCAGGATATCCAATTACCCTTAAGATCAATTTATCTTCAAAAAATGGCGATTTATACGCAACTAGTTGCCATGTTTCAAAGTCTAGATCTCTTAGAAACTCACTACTAGCATTTATTAACTCTCCATTGATTTCTGTTTCTGCTATTTCTCCAAAAGCCTTGGGGGGGGCAAAAATCAGAGAAATTAATATGGCAAAAGGTAGTAATCCCTTAAAAAAAATATTTTTATTTAATTTTGAAATTTTCATCATTTTCAGAATCCATAAGGGTGTCTAGAGTAACTGCTGTTCTAACAAGAGCTTGATATCTTTTTATGATTTTACGATTTTTTTCTATAACTCGGGATAAGTTCGCAGTATCTTTATCAGAAAAATTCGTTATTAAATCACCAGAGTCCTCCTCTATTAACTCAAAATTACTTTCTTTGTTAATTAGAGTTAACAATATTTCGTGTAAACGCTTTCTCCTGTCTGACAAGTAATTTATAGTTATTATTTTATAAATACTAGGATAAATTAATAAAACATACAAATAAATCATATTATTCCTTTTAAATATTTATGACTCAGATAAAAAGAAAAATTCATGTAATAGGAATTAATTCTTTTGAATTTAAAGAGTTACCTTTGAAATTACAAAAATTATTTATAAAAACAGAAAATATTGCAGTTCCTGATCCATATTTTGAAGATATTAAATTATGGGGCCAAAGTAATACAAAAAAAGAAAAATTATTTTTCGCTAGCAGAAGTGACAATAAACTAATTAATTGGCTTAAATCTCAAAAAACCGACGTAATTTTATTTTCTAGGGGTGATCCTCTTTGGTTTGGTATTGGAAGAATACTTCTAGAAAACTTTTCAAAAGAAGAATTAAGTTTTTATCCATCAAATACATGTGCTCAACTTGCATTTAGCAAACTAAAAATATCTTGGCAAGAAGCTATATATGTAAGTATTCATGGAAGAGATTCAACTAAATTGATTGAGGCCTTAAAATCAAAACCATCTAGTTTAGCGATAATTACAGATTCAAATAACAACGGTTTAGAAATAATTCAAAATAATTTATTAGAGTTAAATCTAAATAATCTTTACGACCTTTGGATTTGTGAGGAAATAGGTTTTGAAAATGAAAAGATTAGAAAATTTAACCCACAAGAAAAATTTCCATCGGATATTTCTAACTTAAATATTGCTGTTCTGTTGAAAAAAGAAAAAGGAATTCAAGGAAAAACAAATCCTTTATTTGGGTTAAAAGATGATACTTTTAAAACTTTTGAAGACAGACCAAATTTATTAACAAAAAGGGAAGTTCGAATTCAAATTTTGGCTGATTTAGAGTTACCAGAAAATGGCACAATTTGGGATATTGGAGCAGGTTGCGGCTCCATTGGTTTAGAAGCATTAAAATTAAGGCCTAATTTAAAATTATTTTGTATTGATAAAAGAATTGGCTCAAAAGAGTTAATCTCAGAAAATGCAAGAAGATTAGAAGTTGCCCCTAAAGATATTTTTGAAGAAGATATAAATAATTTATTTAATTCCAATAATATTAATTCTTTGAGAGAGGCTAAGAGAATAATTATTGGTGGCTGTGATAAAAAGACTAAGCTTAGAATTATTAATGAATTGTCTAAAGATATGAACTGTGGTGATATTGTTGCTATTCCTTTAATCGATATCCAAACCATTAAAGATCTAAGAGATACCTTAAAAGAAAATAATTTCGAAGTAAATTTAAATCTTATCCAGACTTATAAAAGCTTAAGTATTTCAGAAGGAATAAGAATGGATCCAAATAATCCTGTATTTTTG
>QCGL01000035.1 GCA_003279935.1 Prochlorococcus sp. AG-388-A04 | reverse complement strand
AACTCTTTTTTTCAAGTTGTAAATAATAATTTTCAGGTAACTCCCAATGGAAGAATATCTGCATCAAAACCAATAGTTATAGTAATAGGATCTAAGTACCATAAAACAAGGCCAAAAATTTTAAATTGCATAACGATTAATATTCCTACAGGTCAAATTAAAAAAGGGAAATTCAACTCAAGTTTTTGGTTATTAGATAATATGCCTGTAAGCCAATTATCTAATAACTCGATCCTTATTCCTGAAAGATGTGAACTCTAATGAAACTTAATAATTACTGCAAGAAAAAAAATGGGTTCACATTAGTTGAATTGATTTTAGCTTCATCAATATCATTATCTACAATTTTGATTGGATATTATGTTCTTAAAAATATTATTGAAGGCAATAAAATAGACGAAGTTCAGTTTGGATTAAATGCACAAGCAAATGATGCCCTAGATTTTATTATTGATGAAGTAGATAGTAGTGAGAGAATAATTGATAATGAAAATGATATAACTTCTCTTAATAATGCATGTTCATTCCCAAACGGCGGGATATTTGTTTTTGGCATAAGATTACCAAATCAGGCTTTAGCAAAAAGTAATTATAAACAAGGAGGGAATGAATTCAATTTAAGTCAAATTGACTGTCCAATAGTATATTCTTTAAAACAGAACACAAGTGATCAAAACGGAACTTATTCTTTATTAAGATATGGCCCTCAATTTAACGAAAAAGGTTTTTATTTATCGCCATCTTTTAATGATTTTCAAACTTCCACCATTCTTGAAAATATATCTTCAAAAGACGATTATCAAAAGATTAAATGCAATAATTCTTGGAAATCTTTAAAAACTTATCGTGGGATTTCTTACTGTATTGATAATTTTAATAAGGCAATAGAAATTCAACTAAAATTAGAAGATAATAAAAACAAAATTGCGAATAATCCTCATACATCTTTAATTTCTTCAGGTGGATTTAGCAGAGTTCAAGATGAATCTCAAATAAGTTTGATTCCTTCTCCAACATCAAATGAGGGAGATGCTCCGAATTGTATTGGTGGAGAATGTTGTTGGCTAGGGGTCTGTTTAAAGTCAAGAAAAATTGTTTTCATGATTGATATTTCGGAAAATATGAATGATGATTATGAACATAGAAATGGAGAGATTATTAATGGCACTTGGTCCCAATCAAGTCCTGAGTTTGTTAAACCCAGAATTAATGGCAAAGGGTTAATAACTTATGCTATTTCTTCACTTAAAGATCATCTAAATAGACTTCCAATTTCCGAAAGTGATTTAGTATATTTTCAAATAATTGCGTTTAATAATGCAACCGAGAAATACCCTAATTCATCACTTATAAAATTATCAAATTCATCAAGATTGGCTGCATTTGAATTTCTAGATAATTTAACAACTGGAGGATTATCTAATCCTTGGGATGGAATATGTTCAGCATTAGTAGATGAAAATGCAGAACAGGTGATTTTAGTATCTAGTAGTGTCCCATCAAATTCAGATGGTAATTGTGCTGGAAAATCAGCATCTTCTTATAATGATTACGCGGAAATTATAGAAGAATACAATAGAGATAGTAGAAGTCTAAATAGTCAAGGATCTTTGATAATAGATACTGTTTCTTATTTTCATAATTTTTGCGAATCAAATAAGAATCATTTTAATAACAATTGGATGGGAAGAATTTCGATGGGAGATGAGTCTAATTGCAGTTATATAAAGTAGATATTAATTAAATAATTTCTCTTTAATCTTCTATTGAGTTAATTAAATCAATAGATTCTTTATTTCTAAGTTTAATATCGTAATTTTTAAAATTATTGCCAGTATCATCAATAATTCTAGGAGTTACTAATACTATTAATTCTCTTTTACCAACATCTTTTGAAGTAGAACGGAAAAGAGATCCCAACATGGGAATATCTCCCAATATAGGAAATTTAACTAAAGTTTCTACATCTGAATCTTGAATCACTCCAGTTAGTACTAAAGTTTCTCCATTTTTTATTCTCACAGCTCCAGTATCTAATCTTCTTGTATTTAGGAGGTTTACTTCTCCACAATTTGTAATTGTCTGAGTTCCAGAAATTCCTGTAACAACTGGAGTCATTGCAAACGTAATAAATCTGTTATCATCAATTCCTAGAATTTTTGCTCCAAGTTTTATTCCTACTAAATCATATGTAAAATTACAACCTGATCCTTCTACAAATGTTGCATTAACCGGAACTTGATCTCCAACTTCAACAAACCCTTCATTAGCGAATTTACGACCTATTGAAGAACCGTCTCCTGCAGCCCCTCCAGATTCATTTAATATTAATGTCGGACTAGCAAGAACTTTTGTTGATCCTTTTTGAATGCTTGATGTTAATTCAGCCCTGAATTTCTCTTCAATAACTGGGTTCCCGACAAAGCCTTTCAAATTTGGTGAATTAGTAATTAAATAAGGAGATCCATTATTGAATGGTATTAACCATGATTGCGAAAAAGAATCTTTATCTGAAAGGTTAACATCTAAAACTCTTACATTTAGAGCTACTTGTTGTTGCCTTTTATCTAAATTTTTAAGGTAAGATTTTGCTAATTTAACTATATTATTTTCTCCAACAAGCGTAATAGTTTGAAGTCTCTCATCTGTTGTGGCTATCAAACCAACTAATGGACCTATATCAGCTCCGTATGTTTTTACTTTTGTGTCTGATTGTGATGTTGTTGTAGATGTTGATGAACCCCCTTGAATACTTTGGGATTGAGAGGCTCCCTCGGTTACAGATGTTGTAACTACAAATGTTTTTGTAACGCTTGCTCCTAAATTGGCTAAATAATCTGCAGCAGAACTAGCTGTAATTTGATTGAGTTGAACTACAGTGGTATCCCGATGAGTAAAAACTGTATTGCGTACATTTGGTCCAACATAAATTACATTATTATAAATCTTTGCTTGTAAACCACTTGCTATGATAAGTGCATTAAAAGCCCTTTTAAAGCTTACCTCTTTCATCTTTAAAGTAATTAATCTTTTACTATCAGCTTTGCTATTGCCCTCTTCATCAATATTCGTAGGATCACTTTGAACCCAAACATATCCATAATTTCCTAATTTAGCTAAATAT
>QCGL01000034.1 GCA_003279935.1 Prochlorococcus sp. AG-388-A04 | reverse complement strand
AGTATTGAGGCATCTAATATTTGGGAGGAATTTGAAGGAATAGCAATTTTCCTTAATCCATTAACCAAAGAATTGCGTGGACTAGTCCATGGCTCAAGACATATCATTTTCCTGGGAGGATCACTCCAAATCACACCCAAATCAAAAGGCGAAGGATGCAATAAAGTAACTTGTCTTTTAAAAAAATTATCTCGGAAAGAAATTCTTCCTGAGGTATACATAAGCAAATCAATTCCATTATTAATATTTTTTAACTCGTCAAAAGTATTTCTCAAGCAATTATTTTTTTGATCCTGACAATTTAGCGGGTTATCTATAAAATTTAATTTTTTAAAATCTGAAATATTAAAATAAGGATGCAATCCAAAATTTATTGGCATCTCAATATTAGTTTTGTTCTTAATTTTAATAATAAATTTTAAGCAATTAATTTTTAAAGAAATCTCAATTTTGAGCTCAAAATTAAATGGATAAAAAGTTTTTGTTTTTTCAGTATCCTGTAAAATTAAAAAAAGAGAATTTTTTTTCTTATTAAGGCAGTGTTGCCATTGCAAATCCCTTGCAAAACCATGTTGCATAAATGGCATATAATTTTTTCCAAATAAAGAATTGGGCATATCAAGATTTCCACAAATCGGAAACAGAATTGGTATCCCTCCTCTAACGCTTTTTGTTTTATCAATAAATCTTTTTTCATCAAAATATAATATTTCTCTCCCTTCAGAAACCCAGTTGGTTATAAGCCCACCCCTTTTAGGGCAAAATTTAATGTAATTTTTTTCGTCTAATTGAAAAACATAAATACCTTTTTTATTATCAACGGAATTAACTTTCACAAAAATCTCTCTACAAAGAATCAATCCAATCAAGTATATATTGATTAACTAATTCGGGAACTTCATCATGAGGACAATGACCAGCATCAAGAATCACTTCTTTAGTATTTTCAGGGGCATATTTTTTATAAAGAAGTCTTTTGCTTGCTGTGTTCATCCAAGGATCTTTACCTCCCCATAGGAGTAAAAGTGGAGATTTCAACTTTTTGAACAATTTATCAAATGGTTCTCCTTGGACACCTGCCGGATTGAAAACACTTTTAAAAACATTAAAGGCACCTGGATCCAATGAAGGTTTTCTAATTGAATCAATAAGATAATCATCAACATTAGTTTGGTTTTTATAAACATTGTTTAATGCTTTTTTTATATTGACTCTTCGTCTCATGCTTTCAAATATAGTTCTTTGAAGAAAAACATTGCCTCGCAAAAATGTTTCAAAGAAAGTTTTTAAAGATCTTTGTAAAAGGCTGTTATTTGATACTTTTTCTTCACTAAACATTCCAGCAGCATTGAGTAACACTACTCCAGCAGATAATTCTTTTAGTTCTGCACTTGCTGCTAGAGATGCGTACCCACCTAAAGAATTACCAACAATAAATGTTGGTTTTTTAATTACTTCTTTCACATATGTTGCAACTTGATCTTTCCAAAGATGACTTGAATACTGGACATCTGTTGGCTTGGGACTTTTTCCAAACCCCAAAAGATCTATTGCATGAACTTCATATTTATCACTCAAAACAGGGATATTAAAACGCCAATGATCAGTGGAAGCTCCAAAACCATGTATCAACAAAATTGCACATGATTTTGAACTTTCTTCTTTAGGTTTTGCAGTAATAGTGTGTATTGGATAATTTAAAAAATTCCATGCATAATTTACCTCTTCACTTATAAGCACTGGTTTTTCCATTTAATAAACAATAATATTTATTGATTCTAATAAAATTATTCGTTAAAGAAGACCTACCGGATCAGCCGCAACATCATCTGAAATTTTATTATCACCACCGGGGGGCTTATCTTTCAAAACAATTCTTAAAAGAACAGGAGCTAGGAATGTAGTTCCAATGACCATTAATAAAATTGCCGCCTCAAGTGATGGAGTTAAAAGCTTAGCGCTTGTTCCTAATCCAAGAAAAATTAATCCCACTTCTCCTCTAGGCATCATTCCTAAACCTACAACTAATCTGTTAGTAGGCTTATCACTTGAGAAAACCCATCCAGCAGCAATTTTTCCAATAATTGCCACAACTAATAAAAATCCTGCTACTACAAGAGCAGACCTACTTGCTGGGTCAAGTGGATTAATAACTGATAAATCCATACCAGCACCTACCAATACGAAAAAGATGGTCGCAAATAATGAAACCAATGGCAAAACTGATTGCTGGATAGCATGGTTATTTTTGGAACTACTAAGAATTAAACCAGCGGCAAAAGCTCCTAAAGCTGCTTCAAGACCTATCGCTGTAGCTACAAAACAACATAAAACAAGTATCACAAAAGAGGCCACAACTACTGCTCCAGGCGCTTTCAATCTATCAAGAAGCCAATCAAATCCAGGGGCTGCTGTACGACTTAATGCAATAGCAGCAATTACAAATACGACAGCTGCTGCAACTAATTTAACTATTGGAGCTATTTCTAAGGAACCTCCAGCAGCAAGAGCTACAACCACAGCTAGAATGACAATGCCTAAAATATCGTCTAAAACTGCAGCTCCAATAACGATTTGACCCTCCCTAGTTTTTAAATAACCTAATTCGCCAAAAACACTTGCTGTAATACCAATACTCGTAGCCGTCATTGATGCTCCTGCAAATACTGCTGGAATAAGATCTACCTGAAAAATAAACATTAATCCAAAAGTACCAAAAGCAAAAGGCAAAATTACTCCTGCCATAGCAACTGTAAAAGCTTGCGCACCAACTGCAACTAATTCTTCTAACTCACTTTCTAATCCAGTTAAGAAAAGAAGAGCATATAATCCAAGTGTCGCAACAGCTTGAAGAGAGGGAAAACTTTCAAAATAGACGTCAGGAACAACTTCTGGCGGTATTGATGCCAAAGAACTTATTACGTTTACCAATCCTTGATTTAATTCTGTATGAGCAGAAGGTGGTATTAATAAATGAAAACCAGATGCTCCAATAACAACCCCTGCTAAAAGCTCTCCAACAATAGTAGGTAAACTTAGTCTTACTAATACTTCCGCTAATGCTCTGGCAGCTAAAAATATCAATAGAAATCTAATTACTCCGATGAGCGTCTCAGCAACTTCTAAATCATGTGCACTTAATTCAGCAAGTAAAGGATACATTTTAAATGCGAGAAAAATTAAACTATCTAATTG
>QCGL01000033.1 GCA_003279935.1 Prochlorococcus sp. AG-388-A04 | reverse complement strand
GACCAGCCTCAAATGGAATGAAAGAAACCTGTGAATCAGGGGTTCTTGCCGGTTATCCGCTGATTGATGTAAAAGTAACACTAGTCGATGGTTCGTTCCACGATGTAGACTCATCTGAAATGGCCTTCAAAATTGCAGGTTCAATGGCTTTTAAAGATGGGGTTAAAAAATGCAATCCTGTCCTATTAGAGCCTATGATGAAAGTCGAGGTCGAAAGTCCTGATGATTTTCTTGGATCTGTAATTGGTGATCTCTCTTCAAGGAGAGGTCAAGTCGAAGGACAATCTGTCGACGATGGATTGTCTAAAGTACAGGCCAAAGTGCCTTTAGCCGAAATGTTCGGCTATGCCACTCAACTCCGATCAATGACTCAAGGTCGGGGTATATTTTCAATGGAGTTCGCAAATTATGAGGAAGTTCCCCGTAATGTTGCAGAAGCTATCATTTCCAAGAATCAGGGCAACTCCTGATCTCTAAACTAAACACTCTTTAACCCTCGATTCTTTAATTCAAATGGCTCGCGAGAAGTTCGAAAGGAACAAACCACATGTCAACATAGGTACTATTGGCCACGTTGATCATGGAAAAACAACCCTGACTGCTGCTATTACTAATGTTTTAGCTAAAAAAGGTCAAGCACAAGCTCAAGACTATGGAGACATCGATGGTGCTCCAGAAGAAAGAGAGCGTGGTATTACGATAAATACTGCACACGTTGAATACGAAACAGCCGATAGACATTATGCTCACGTCGACTGTCCAGGTCACGCTGATTATGTGAAAAACATGATCACTGGTGCAGCTCAAATGGATGGTGCAATTTTAGTCTGTGCGGCAACAGATGGTCCTATGGCTCAAACAAAGGAACATATCCTTTTAGCAAAACAAGTTGGAGTTCCTGCTTTGGTTGTTGCTTTGAATAAATGTGACATGGTAGACGATGAAGAAATCATTGAACTTGTTGAGATGGAAATCAGAGAACTTCTTGATAGTTATGATTTCCCAGGTGATGATATACCCATCGTTCAAGTTTCAGGTCTAAAAGCTTTGGAAGGAGATTCTACTTGGGAATCTAAAATTGAAGAATTAATGACTGCCGTTGATGCTAGTATTCCCGAACCTGAAAGAGAAATTGACAAGCCATTTTTGATGGCAGTTGAAGATGTATTTTCTATCACGGGTAGAGGAACAGTTGCAACTGGAAGAATAGAGAGAGGAAAAGTCAAAGTTGGTGAAGAAGTTGAAATAGTTGGAATAAGAGATACAAGATTGACTACTGTCACTGGAGTTGAAATGTTCCGTAAACTTCTTGATGAAGGTATGGCTGGAGACAATGTTGGACTACTTTTACGTGGTGTTCAGAAAGAAGATATCGAAAGAGGTATGGTTCTTGTTAAAAAAGGTTCGATTACTCCTCATACAAAATTTGAAGGAGAAGTTTATGTCCTTAAGAAAGAAGAGGGTGGTAGACATACACCTTTCTTTGCTGGTTACCGACCACAATTTTATATAAGAACAACAGATGTCACTGGACAAATCACTGCATTCACATCTGATGATGGTGCCAATGTTGAGATGGTAATGCCAGGTGACAGGATAAAAATGACTGGAGAATTAATTTGTCCAGTTGCGATTGAACAAGGTATGCGCTTTGCTATTCGCGAAGGTGGTCGTACTATTGGAGCTGGTGTTGTTTCTAAAATTATTCAATAATTTTCTTTAATTTTATGAAGTAAACCTTTGATAATCTAAAATAGTTAAATACAGAGATATGGGTTATTGATTAACAATAACCCCTTTATAAAGAGATTAATTTAAACTTATGACAGCTTCACTTACTCAACAAAAAATACGTATAAGGTTAAAAGCCTTCGATAGAAGAATGCTTGATTTGTCTTGTGACAAAATAATTCAAACGGCAGATACAACCGCTGCTTCAGCTATTGGACCTATTCCATTACCAACGAAAAGAAAAATTTATTGTGTTTTAAGATCGCCTCATGTAGATAAAGATTCTAGAGAGCATTTTGAGACCAGAACTCATAGAAGAATAATTGATATTTATAGTCCTTCTGCTAAAACTATAGATGCTTTAATGAAATTAGATCTTCCTAGTGGTGTAGATATAGAAGTTAAATTATAAGAAATCCCGATTAGAACTTTAATTAACTAGTATATATAAAAACATTTGAGGTTTAAATGGGAGAGCTTTCAGTAAGGGAATTACCATTGTTCCCTCTCCCAGAAGTTGTTCTTTTCCCACAAGAGGTTTTGCCACTACATATCTTTGAGTCGAGATACAGAATTATGCTTAAATCTGTACTTGAATCAGATTCAATGTTTGGAGTAATTAAATGGGATCCCAACAAAAAGATTATGGCTAACGTTGGCTGTTGTGCTCAGATAATTAAACATCAAACAGCTGAAGATGGTAGAAGCAATATAATTACTTTGGGACAGCAAAGATTTCAAGTTCTTGAAATTGTACGTTCTACCCCTTATTGTTCAGCAATGGTAAGTTGGATTACTGATGAAAATATTGATAGCTTTCAAAGTTTAGACCTTTTAAGAGATTCAGTCACTGAAGCCTTAAATGATGTAGTTAAATTAACTAGTAAATTAACTAATTCTCAGAAAGTTCTTCCTGATAAGTTACCTGAGAACCCTATGGATCTGTCTTTTTGGATCGGTGCTCATTTGGGAGGGCCAGTAGCTGAAGAGCAGCAAAAACTTTTAGAGGAGAGGAACACACATACTCGTTTGCAAAGAGAGTTTGAAATGTTAGATCATACTAGAAAACAATTAGCAGCTAGAACAGCTTTAAAAGAAAGTTTCCCGGATACCAAAGAAAACTAAATGTCTATTTTTTTAATATCTTTCCTTGTTATATTTTTAACTTTATTATTTTCTTCTTTAATACTTTGGAGAATTAATACTAGAAAATATATTTCTTCGAGAACTGTAGCTAAAGCATACGATTCCTGGACTCAAGATAAATTACTAGAACGATTGTGGGGAGAGCATATACATCTAGGTTTTTATCCTCTAAATAAAAATATTGATTTTAGAGAGGCTAAAGTTCAATTTGTGCATGAGTTAGTAAGTTGGAGTGGTTTAGATAAATTACCTAGAGGTTCTAGGGTTTTAGATGTTGGTTGCGGAATAGGTGGAAGTTCTCGAATTCTCGCGAATTATTATGGATTTAATGTCACT
>QCGL01000032.1 GCA_003279935.1 Prochlorococcus sp. AG-388-A04 | reverse complement strand
TGAAGAATTATTTAATTCAGAGCTATTAACTGGAGGGATTAAGGATCCAGAATTGCTTATAAGAACAAGTGGAGAAAAAAGGATAAGTAATTTTCTTTTGTGGCAATTAGCTTATTCTGAAATTTATATATCTGAAGTATTATGGCCAGATTTTGATGAGTCTGAATTTTATAAAGCAATAATTGATTACCAATCAAGGAATAGGCGTTTTGGCGGTATAGAATCAATATCAAATGAATCTTTAAAAGATTCTTGTTCTTCCACATAACTAAAAATGATTAAGTCTCCTAATCAGATATCTGGCGAAATCAGATTTGATTGGGATAGAAATGAAATTTTGGAAATACTAAATATGCCTCTGGTGGATTTGATGTGGGAATCACAAATTGTGCACAGAAAATATAATAAATATGAAGTCCAATTAGCTTCTCTTTACAGCGTAAAAACTGGAGGATGTGAAGAAGATTGCGCATATTGTAGCCAATCAATATATAGTGCTAGTCAAATAAAAAGTCATCCCCAATTTGAAGTTGAAGCTGTTTTAAAAAGAGCTAAAACAGCAAAAGAAGAGGGCGCAGATAGGTTTTGTATGGGTTGGGCTTGGAGAGAAATTAGAGAGGGTAAACCATTTAATTCAATGTTAGAAATGGTTAAAGGTGTAAGAGAGTTAGGAATGGAGGCATGTGTAACCGCGGGGATGCTCACAGATGAGCAGGCACTTAAACTTGCAGATGCCGGGCTAACCGCATACAACCATAATCTCGATACAAGTCCTGAATACTATAAAAATATTATTACGACGAGAACTTATCAGGATAGATTAGATACTATTAAAAGAGTAAGGAATGCAGGAATAAATGTATGTTGCGGAGGAATTATTGGTCTAGGAGAAAATAATGGAGATAGAGCATCTCTTTTAGAAGTCCTCTCAAACATGAATCCTCACCCTGAAAGTGTCCCAATTAATTCGCTCGTAGCTATAGAAGGTACAGGTTTGGAGGAAAAAAAAGAAATTGATTCTATTGAAATGATAAGAATGATCGCTACTGCTCGAATTCTTATGCCAAAAAGCAAAATAAGATTAAGTGCTGGAAGGGAGAACTTAACTAAAGAAGCTCAGATTCTTTGTTTTCAATGCGGAGCAAACTCTATTTTTTATGGAGATGAATTATTGACAACCTCAAATCCATCTTTTCAAGATGACAGAAAACTACTTGAGGATGTAGGGGTTTTATTTAATAAAGATTTTGAATATTGTGATAAAACTGTTTCTACAGTATGAGTAATAATATTTACAAGATAGTATCGCTCTATTCTTTCTTCTCATTTCAAGAAAATTCAATAATTGAACTGAAAGAAAACTTATTTAGTATTGAGAAAAACAATGATCTTTCAGGCCTATTAATAATTGCGAGAGAGGGTCTAAACGGAACCTTGTGTGCTGAAGAAGGCATTATTGAAAATATCCTAAAGTTAATCAAAAATATTGTTGGGAATAACAAATTAAACATTAAAGTTAGTTATTCAAAAAAGAAGATTTTCAAAAAATTAAAAATAAAAATTAAAGATGAAATTGTAACTATGGGTGTCCCAGAAATAAATCCATCAAAAGATGCCGGAACTTATATTGACTCATTTCATTGGAATAAATTAATTAAAGATCAAAATACAATCGTCGTTGATACTAGAAATCATTATGAAGTATCTATAGGAAGTTTTAAAAAGTCAATCAATCCCAATACGGAAAATTTTAGCGAGTTTCCTGAGTGGGTGGATGATAATTTAGGGAAATATTTAGGCGACGATGATTCTAAAAATATAGCTATGTTTTGTACTGGAGGTATTAGATGTGAGAAAGCTACTAGCTTATTAAAAAAGAAAGGTTACAAAAACATCTTCCATTTACAAGGCGGAATACTTAAATACCTCGAAGACATGTCAAAGGAAGAAAGCCTGTTTGAAGGAGAATGTTTTGTTTTTGATAAAAGAGTGGCTCTAGATCACGAATTAAAAAAAGGTTCTTACTCAATTTGTCATGCATGTGGGATGCCAATTTCTATAGAAGATCAAAAGAAGAAGGAATATCGAGAAGGTATTCAATGTCATTTTTGTGTAAACAAATTCAGTGATAATGATAGAAAAAGATTTGAAGAAAGGCAAAAGCAAATAAATAAACTAAAAGAGAAAAATCAAAAAGTTTATAAGGATTAATTGATAATAATTATGAAAGTTGAAGAGTTACAAACTATTGCATTATCCTTAGGCCTAATTATAAAAATACAAGTAAGAGAAACTCTTGGATTATGTTTTTTTAAAATTGTTATTGCCGAACAAACAGATAATATCGTAAAGATTTGGGGAGAGATGAAAGGTTGGACTTACCTTAATAAGAAGGGTATTCAACTTGATACATTAAGGATCCTGAGTAACTCTCCACCTTTTGTTTCGGAATTAATATGGGCATCTACCATGGCCTGGGCAATCGAAATGAAAGTTAGTAAAAAAGCACGATTATTAGCCATTTATGATACCGAAGGATATAGTAAAAAACTTGTCAGATACTTTAAGATTGTTGGATTTGAAGTTGTAAAAGAAGTTGGCTCTAGTCCAATAGACCTTTTCTTAAGATTAATTTGGGGCGGAGCGGGAACACTAATGAAAGGAGACTGTTCTTATGTATTAAACAAAATGAAAGAAAAACTTTCTTTCAATTGAAAAAGTTTAACCAGCATGATAACTACTTCTAACTAAAGGGCCACAAGATACTTTTTTAAACTCTAATTTCTTACAAAAACTTTTTAGGTATTCAAACTCCTTTGGTTCCCAATATTTCTTAACTGATAAATGCTTCAATGAAGGTCTTAGATATTGTCCAATTGTAATTTGATCACAATCCACTTTTTTTAGATCAAGAATTGTAGTTTCTATTTCTTCTAACGTTTCTCCTAAACCCAACATTATTCCCGATTTTGTTTGAATATTAGGAGCAATTGACTTTGCTTTTTCTAATAAACCTATTGAATTTTTATAGTTAGCACCTCTTCGAACTTCTTTTTGAAGTCTTTCCACTGTCTCAAGATTATGATTAAAACAAATTGGCCTTTGTTCTAGAATTATTTTAAGTCTATCTTTTTGAAGTTTATCTTTATCTTCAAAAGATTTCCCACCTCCCCATAAATCAGGGGTAAGAACTTCAATTTGAATTTTAGGGTCAATTTTTCTAATCTGATTAATCGTTGAGACAAATAAATTTGCTCCATGATCGGGAAGGTCATCTCTGGCTACTGATGTAAGTACTACATATTTTAAATTTAGAATTTTTACCGCTTCTGCGACTTGAATACTTTCATATTTGTTTAATTCACTTGGTTTACCTTTGCTTACCTGACAGAAAGCGCAGGAACGAGAACAAATTGATCCACCAAGTAAAAAAGTAGCAGTCCCTGAGGCATAACATTCGGCCCTATTAGGACATCTACCTTCTTCGCAAATTGTATGTATATTTGACTTTTTAATGAGCCTTTGAATTTTCTCAAATTCTGAAGCTTTACTAATAGGAAATTTTATCCAAGAAGGAAGCCTTAAAATTTTTTCTACTTTAATATGATTTTTATTTTCCATTTTTAAATTAAATTTGTTCTTCCTTCTAAGGCTCTTGCTAAAGTAACTTCGTCAACATATTCAAGTTCACTTCCCATAGGAAGCCCATAAGCAATTCTGGTAACCTTAGTAAAAGGAGTTAGTAATTTTCCAATATAAAGGCTTGTAGTATCGCCCTCAACACTTGGAGTAAGTGCCAGTATTATTTCTTCAATATCTGATTTACTTACCCTCTCAACTAAACTTCTGATCTCTAACAATTCTGGACTAATTGAATCCATAGGAGAAATTAACCCTCCAATAACATGGTAAGTGCCTTTAAACTCCCTTGCTCGTTCTAAAGCAAGTAAATCTTTAGTTTCTGCTACTACGCAAATTATTTTTTGATTCCTCTCAGTATTTCTACATATTTCACATTCTTCTTCTGAAGTTAAATTAAAACATTTTTTGCAATAGCCAACATTACTATGTGCTTCTAATAATGCTTTAGAAAAATCTTTAATACTACTTTCAGGTTGTTTTAAAACAAACAATGCTAATCTTTGAGCTGTTCTTGGACCTATTCCTGGAAATTTCTCAAAATGAGCAATTAATTTTGAAAGTGGTTTGG
>QCGL01000031.1 GCA_003279935.1 Prochlorococcus sp. AG-388-A04 | reverse complement strand
TTTCAATTAATCTTTCTAATTTCTCTTGATCTTTTAGCTCTAAACTATTGCAATTCCTTAAGCCTTGGAGATACCCATCACTATATAATTTCAAGTCCGAGGGAGTATGAAATCTAGTTACTAGGTCTTGGCAACTATCGCAGATTGATTGAAAATGGCGAATTGCTACTGGATTTTCAAATGATGTCATAATTTGATAGATTCTGATTTTTATTTAGCATTTGTTATACCTTATTAAGGATGATTAAAAATTGCCTGGCCAAACAGTAATAAAGAATGCAATCAACTGAGCAAATCTTAGCTTCAGCTCCTGGCAGCTCCCAATTGCCTTCGACCTCTCAAACACCTTCGAGAGTTCTTGTTGTTGAACCTCACCCCACACTAAGAACAGTCTTAGTACAAAGACTTCGTCAAGACGGTCATTTAGCAGCCGCCGTAGGATCAGCTATTGAAGCTGTTGACTTATGCAGAGAGCAGTCTCCTGATCTGCTTGTCAGTGCTGAGATTTTAGAACAAAATACTGCAATGAGGTTAGCTCAACAATTGGGTTGCTCAGTTATAGTTCTAACAGCGAGATCTGGGGTCGAACCATTAGTCAGCTTATTAGATGAGGGGGCTGATGATGTTCTAAGAAAACCTTTTGGATTAGAGGAGTTAGCCGCAAGATGCAGAACTCTACTAAAGAGAGGTCGGATAGGTTTACAGGAGAAAGTTGCAGTTGGTCCATTGGAAGTTCATTTACTTTTAAGGCAAGTAACTCTTAGCGAGAAGCCTGTAGAATTGAGCCCTAGAGAGTTTGCATTGCTTTGTGCTTTACTTATGCCTCCCGGTATGGTCAGAAGTCGTCAAGAGCTTCTAAGATTGGCATGGCCGCCATTTAGCGGAGGACCAAGATCTGTAGATACTCAAGTTCTGACATTGCGTAGAAAATTAGAGCAAGCAGGATTAGGAGAAGGAGGAGGCATTACCACAGTTCGACAGCAAGGATATAGATTTAGTATTGATAATATTTAAATTGTAAAAGCTATAATTTCACCCATAAGCATAAATATAGACAAGTAAGTTAGTAGTTTATATGTCCATAAAGGTGAAATGTATGATAATTTGTCGATATTTAATTTTGTCTTTTCCTCAATTATAGATACAAACCTTTCGAAATTTTCAACCCTTTGTGGAATAAGAAAACTTTCATTTTTATTACTAATGAAATAATGTACACTACTTCCTTGGCTGGTTGGCAAAGATTTAATTAATTTAATATCTTTCCAAAAAATTTCCCAATTTTTTTTCCCAAATATTTTAGAAATAAAGCTTGTTTTATAAGAAATTTTTTTATCACAGGTACCCACATAATCATTTGTAATATTGATAATCAAAAGTAACCCAAAGACAAAAGTAATTATTGAGAATATCTTTAATTTTTCACTTGAAATGAAAGGGATAGGAAATGTAAGTGCTAAATATAATGAAATCAAAGAACTTTTAACAAAAAAAAGAGTTTTGAACTTTTCTACCATTTGATTGCTCTTTTTAATCTGGTAAATTAAAACTATTTATATTTAATTTTGATCCTATTTTATGAGCGCAGGCATAACCACTAAAAGCAACTGCATTAAGACCTTGTCCTGGAAAACATGAATCTCCAACGCAATAAAGGTTTTTAATTTTTGTAGTATTGAATGGCATAGGAAGTAATCCAAGCAATTTTTTATTAGGTATTGGCCCATAACTGCCTTCGAATCTCCCAAGAAATTTTCTATGAGTTCTTGGTGTACCTATCTCTTTATGATCAATATTTTGATCTAGGTTAGGAATTATTTTAGAAATTTTTTCTATAAGTAATGAATAATAAACTTGCTTCTTTTTAAGATAATCTTCTCGTGTGAGGTTCTCCCATTCTTCGATTGATGAAGGGGTAAATGCATGAATAATATGTTTACCTTCTGGAGCCAAGGACGGATCTAGTAATGTAGGTATAGAGATGAAAATTACCCCTTTTTCATTTTCTAATTCATCCCAATTCTCAACAATTATATGATGACAATTAAAGTCTTTATTTATTAAATCTTTTGTAACTCCAAGATGAATTGAGACGAAAGATGGAGAAGGCTTATAAGTTTTAGACCACTTATTTTCATTTTTTGGTACTTGATCACTTTTAATTAATCCTTTTTTAAAATTATTAAGCCCAAAAGTATCCCATCTTGTGGAATTGGATACAACAATATTCGAGTAAATTTCTTCTCCATTGATTAGCTTTACTCCTACTGCCTTTCCATCTTTTAATAGTATTTCAGTAACATTAGCGCTATAACGTATTTTACTTCCAAGTCTTTCCAACCCAGAAACTAATTTTTCTGCAATCTTGCCAACTCCACCTTTTGGATAATTAATTCCTCCAGCATGTCTATCAGTAAAAACCATTCCAGCATTTATCATCGGAGTTTTAAGGGCTGGCATTACTGACCAACAAAAACACTCAATATCAATAAATTTTAAAAGTTCAGGATCCTTAATAAACTTTCTTGCAACATCTCCTGCATTTATTGGAAGCCATCTAGCCAAGCCTAAGCAGGATAATGGCGCCTTAAAGAATACCTTAAAAAGATAACTAGGATCCTCTATTGATAAGAGAGGCATGGAATCTAAACAATTAAAAACCTTTTTACAAGTTCCATAAAATTTTTTTATGCCCTCTTTCTCATGAGGAAAACGTGCTGATAATTTACTAATAAATTTTTGATAACTTTTATCTACAGAAATACTAAGTTTATTTGGGAGATGATATTCAAGTTGAACGGGATCAGGAATAGTTTCACATTTCTCATTTACATCTTTCAGGGCACGAGTTAACAAATTTGTATAACCTTTCTCTCCAAACCCAAAAATCATTGAAGCGCCAACATCGAAAGTATAACCATTTCTTTTAAATGAACCTCCACTTCCCCCTGGAATAATATATTTTTCAAGCACGAGGACTTTGGCTCCCTTAGCAGCTAATTGTGATGCTGTTACTAAACCTCCTATACCTGAACCAACAATAATTGCATCGAAATTTTCTTTATTTGATTTCATTTTTGACTTCATTAATAATTCATTTTAATTAATCTCAACAAGTAATTGATCATTTTTAAAAGATGCATCTAATACTTTTTTAAATACTTGCAATTCCTTTAGTGACCTTTCTTGATATGCCTTATATCTTAATTTTTTATCTTTTATTTTATTAGTTAATTCTGGAACTAAACCAAATGAAGCAGGCATTGGTTGAAATTTATTTTTTTTCTGATTAGACATAATTTCATTTCTATTACTAATGAAGTTCATTAGAGACCCAATCATCGATTCATTAGGAAAAGTCACTAGAGTTTTATTTTTGGCTAATAAGGAAGCATTTATTCCTGCCAACAAACCTCCAGCAGCAGCAGCGGCATATCCCTCTGTACCTGTTATTTGACCAGCTGCAAAAAGAGTTTCTCTTTTCAAAAATTGAAGTGTTGGCCGAAGTAATTTAGGGGATTCTAAAAATGTATTTCTATGCATTACTCCAAAACGTACAAACTCAGCTTTTTCTAGGCCTGGTATCATCCTAAATATTCTTTTTTGATCTGACCATTTGAGATTAGTTTGAAAACCAACCATATTTAGTAATTTACCTTCAAGATCCTCCTTTCTTAATTGAACGATTGCATGAGGTCTTTTTTTTAATCTATTTTCCCTATCAAATAAATCCCCCCAATCTGGATTCCATAAGCCAATAGATTTCAAAGGTCCATATCTCATCGTTTCAATGCCCCTTCTAGCTATTTCCTCTATTGGTAAACAAGCTTCAAAAAAATTTGCAGATTCTTTATCGAAATCTTTTAAAGTAGCTTGTTCTCCATTTATCAATGCATTTCTAAAATTTAAATACTCCATTTTATTAATTGGACAATTTAAATATGCAGGATCTCCTTTATCGTATCTACTTGCCTTAAAAACAATTTCATGATCGATACTATCGCCATAAATAATAGGACTTGCTGCATCAAAAAAATGACAAGAATCAATACCTGTAAAATTTTTAACCTTAGTAGCTAGTGCATCGGATGTTAATGGTCCTGTTGCAATTACAGTAACATTTTTTTTATCTGGGAGATCAAGTTGCTCTATTCTGCTTATTTCCACAAGAGGATGAATAGATAATGTTTGTGTTAATGATTTACTAAATTTTGATCTGTCAACAGCTAAAGCCCCCCCAGCGGGCACAGAAAATTTATCCGCTGTTCGTATTATCAATGAATTAAAAGTCCTCAATTCTTCTTGTAGTAAACCAGCTGCCCTATCAGTACTTAGAGCTCCAAAACTGTTACTACAAACTAATTCCCCAAATTCACTCGTATGGTGAGCTGGAGTTGAATGAGATGGTCTCATCTCAACAAGATTTACTGCTATGCCTGAATTAGCTATCTGCCAAGCGGCCTCACAACCAGCTAGTCCTGCACCTATTACAATAACTTGTTTATCTATCAAATCGAATTAGTCCTTTCCCAAAAAGTCTCTGTTAAATTGTTCTCTTGCAGGTTTTTGGATGTTAAAGACAACCCAAGCTAATGCGGCTAAAATTGGTGCGAAAACTACAATTGCTCTTAACATTTTAAATATTTGGTATTTCATTTATTATTTTACCTATCATCAACAAATAAAGAGAGTATTTTTAATTTTTATATCATAAGTTAAGAATTGTATTTCAATTGTTCAACTTAGGATATTAAGTTGTTTTTTTTACCTTTAAAAGGGATAATTTCTTATGTACTCAATTTTACAACTGGGTCGCTAGCTCAGCGGTAGAGCATCCGGCTTTTAACCGGCTGGTCCTGAGTTCGAATCTCAGGCGACCCACATTTAAAAAAAAATGAGTCTATTTAATAATTCAGAAGGTCTTTGAAGATGAGATTACTTCTATTGAAATAAATAAATTATCAAATTTATGCATCTATACCTCATCAATTGGTCATTTTAAAAAACGAAGATCAATTATTTGCTGCAAATGAATTCCTTCAATACTTTAATGAAGGAGAGTTGAACCAAAGTATCGATGGATTAAAATTACGATATGTTGCTCATATCCCGCAAAGTGGCTCATGAGTAATAATTTGAAAAGTGGAAGATGTAAGTACACTTTTCAGAATTTTTGATATGTAGAAAAAATTTTTTAATATTTCTTTTAATTTCAACCCAGGATTAGCAAACGAAGAA
>QCGL01000030.1 GCA_003279935.1 Prochlorococcus sp. AG-388-A04 | reverse complement strand
ATGGGCAGCACTAGAAGCACTTGTGGGAGCAGAACAAAACCGTTCTTTTCAATTTCTTCAAACTTTGCCTTGTAGCAGAAACCTGCGACGTCTTCATAATCTTCATCATTACGCCATGAATGAACAGTTTTTGAAATCTTAGAAATATCATCATCAGTCAGAACTTTCTCTTTTCTGGAAACCATAGTACCCATTTGACGAGCATCAATGAATAAAGTTTCTCTTTGCCTATTTCTTCCTCTTTGCGTTTTATCATTTGTCAAAAACCATAAACAAACCGGAATTCCAGTATTCAGAAACAACTGTCCAGGTAAAGCAACCATTACTTCAACTACATCTTTTCTAACCATTTCTTCTCTAATATTTCCTTCATTACTTGTATTGGAACTCATAGACCCATTTGCAAGTACAACTCCTGCTTGACCACCTGGTCTCAACTTCCAAAGCATATGTTGTAACCATGCATAGTTTGCATTTCCTGCAGGTGGTCTTCCATATGCCCAACGAACATCACCATCATATTTTTCACCACCCCAATCAGAAATATTGAAGGGTGGATTAGCGAGTATGTAATCAAATTTTTGGTCAGGATGTTGATCTCTTGCGAATGTATCTGCGGGTTCATTCCCAAGATTATAAGCAATACCTCTAATTGATAAATTCATTATTGCTAATCGCCAAGTAGTAGGATTACTTTCTTGCCCGTAAATCGAAATATAATCTCTTCTACCTCCATGACTTTCAACAAAATTTTCACTTTGAACAAACATTCCACCAGATCCGCAACAAGGGTCATAAACTCTACCTTTATCGGGAGACAAAACAGCAACAAGAGTTTTTACAACATGAGCAGGAGTATAGAATTGTCCTCCTTTTTTACCTTCAGCACTTGCAAACTTACCTAAAAAATATTCAAAGACTTCGCCCAAAATATCACCTGATTTCTTTCCCTCTCCAAAACCAATTGTTGAAATCAAATTTACTAATTCACCCATACAATCAGGTTCTAATTGGGCCTTACCAAATCTTTTATCTAACTTTCCTCGAAGAGTTGGATTCTCATTTTCAATCGCAACTAATGCCTCATCAATCAGTTGCCCAATATTAGGTTGTGGTGCATTATCTCTCAATCCTTCCCATCTCGCTTCTTTAGGAACCCAAAAAACATTGTCCTGTTTATAGTAATCCCTTTCTTCTAATTCTTTTTGATGATCTAATGGATCATCTCCAACATAATAATCTGAATCTGGATTACTTACCATCTTCAGAATTTTTTGCTGATGTTCAATAAAACTATCTGAAATATATTTCAGAAAGATCATTCCTAAAACAAGATGCTTATATTCAGCAGCATCCATTTGATTACGCAATTTATCTGCACTTGCCCAAAGGACTGCTTTGAAATCTTTTGGAGTATCTTCTTTCTTTTTAGGAATGACCAATAAAAAATAATTGCTTTTATTTTATACCTAGTTTTTATTTTTACTAAAAAAAAACAATAATAAATTGTATAAAAAATGGGTTTTCTTATGGGTTTTTTCTATAAATTTTTATGGATTTAGTACTTCAAGATATGTCATGACTACTCTTGATGGGTTCTATATAATCCCGCCCGGGGAGTTCTCAGACACGTTCAAGTAAGATCAGGAGACTTCAGGTCTCCTTTTTTTATGACTATCACAGGGTTTTCTAGACCTCTTACAGAACCAGAATAGACCAATAATAGTCACTTTTTCTTGAAATGTCTTCTTGTTTTTTAGATAGGTTTTTTTGTTATTTTTACCTCTTTAAAACCCTTTTGACCCGTCCTTTCCACTCTGAAAATGACTTCAAATTTAGACCGAATTTTCTGACTTCTTCCTTTGCAATTCCTCCTAACATTATCAATAATAATTTTGACTAAGGGTAAAATACTTTCAAATTATTTTGAGATAAAAACTCTTTTTCCTCTTGCCTCCAACCATTTTAGTAAAAAGTTAACATGAGATATTTTGTTTTTGGAGTTTTCAATCTGCCTCTTGACCTCATGTAAAACTATGCGGATTTCTACTTTCCATATTTCCTCAATTTCTAAATGTGATTTAAATATTCCAAAATAAAATGCATTGTTTCGAGTGACACGTTCGAGGTTTGCTTTAGTCATCCTATCCATTTGAAAACTACACCCGAGATTAGACTTTAAACCGACGCGACGAATGCTTGCGAGATATTCATATGTGCCATCTTTATCCATCGCATCTGCTGAACCTTTCTCCGTAATTAACTCATGCCCTAAAATTTCTGCCATTATCATCTCTTTGATTATGCCTGGTTGCAGTATATTTTTGATACCGTATCTGGACATTGCCAGCATCTGTGCTTCTCTTAATATTTTTATTATCTTATTTTCTGCCATCAATCATTCTCAGTTAAATTTAATATTGTATGTATTTCAAATTAGGTTATCCCATCAGTAAAAATATATAACATATGAATCCTCTCTGTCACTAGATTAAGAATCACTATTAACCATAACCAAATGCTTTTTAGGAATGCAAAGAGACCGAAATTAACTCTACTAAGTAATAAAAACTGGAATGTTTTCTTGTTTACTCTTAATCTATAAACGAATACCTCATCAGATCAATCTATAACTGACTTTTACCCCATTATTAGAATCCCGCCCGGGTAGTTTATTTCTCCTAAATAATAGGTATTGAGATCTTCGGTCTCTTTTTTATTGAAAACACAACTAACGAAAGGGGAAAACTTTAAAAGCGCCTCATACACTAACTCTAAAGAGTTAATCATCCCACATGTCGCGTTTACTCTGTTCAATATTATTTTTTTCAAGCAACTCTAATCTATGCTCTTTTGAATCTTCTTCAAAATGTTGTAAGTTTTCGTTGTTTGTAAATTTTTGTTGAATCTCCAAAATTATAATCTCAAATTGATCGCCATAAAATTTAGACATTTCCATCCATGCTTCCATTTCCTCCTCTTTCCCAATTGTGTCATTTATCTGATGGTTAATTATTTCAAAAACAAATTCTTTTAACTCTTCATGGCTCATGCATTCAACTTTTTTTTGAATATAAAGTTTGAAGAAATTGAAAAGAACGGTTTTGTTCTGACTCCTGGAAGATATGTAGGTGCTGCAGAAGAAGAGGATGATGGTGAACCTTTCGATGAAAAGATGAAAAGACTTACTTCTTTACTAAAAGAGCAGCGAATAAAGAGTGCAAATTTAGATAAACAGATTGCAGAGAATTTGAAGAGGATCGGTTATGAAATCTAGTTTTCAAGAATATAAATTGAGCACTAGGTGTGAAATAAAATCTAGCAAACGTGTTTTTGCTAAGGAATACATCACTAACGGAATCCCTTTTGTTAGATCAAAAGATGTTATTGATAAATCACTTGGTATCTTCAAAAATTATGACCTTTTTATTTCTCATGAAAGGTTCAGAGAATTGAAAAGACTTACTGGGTCTCCTGAAAAAGGAGATATTCTTTTGAGTTCTGTTGGAAATCGTTCAGGTAAATGTTATGTAGTAAATGATGAAGGAGATTTCTATTTCAAAGATGGAAATATTATTTGGATCAGCAAATTTGATGAAATTGATTCGTACTACTTATCTTATTTTTTCAATTCTGATTTAGGGCAAAGAAAACTTCAGTCAGTAATGATTGGGAGTGCTCAAAAGGCACTCACTATTGATTCAATAAGAAATCTAAGAATAAATCTACCTAACCTTCAAATACAAAAAGGAATCGCTAATGTTCTTAGAACTCTAGATAAGAAAATAGAACTCAATAAAGAAAGCAATAAAAATCTTGAAAAAATAGCACAAGCAATTTTCAAATCATGGTTTATTGATTTCGATCCAGTAAAAGCAAAAGCAGAAGGGCGTTCAACTGGATTGCCTGATGAGATTAGTGACTTATTTCCAAATTCATTTGAGGACTCTGAATTAGGTGAGATTCCAAGTGGATGGCAATTTTGTTTATCCTCTGATCTTTATAAAGTCACTATTGGTAAGACACCACCAAGAAAGGAATCTGTGTGGTTTAGTAAAAGTAAAAATGATATTCCATGGATATCAATAAAAGATATGGGAAATTCTTTTGTTTTTGCTTTAGAAACTTCTGAATTTCTCACTGAAGATGCTGTAAATCAATTCAATGTAAAAGTTGTACCGGCAGGTACAGTAATAGTAAGTTTCAAATTGACTGTTGGAAGGATATTGATAACACCTATTGATATGGTTACGAATGAGGCAATCGCGCATTTTTTGCCACTTCATAATCCAATTCCAAGTTCTTATTCTTTCTGCTTATTTTCAAATTTTGATTATAGATCTCTTGGAAGTACTTCTTCAATCGCAACTGCTGTGAACTCAAAAACGCTACGAGAAATGAAAATTCTTGACCCTCCATATGAATTCATAAAAGCATTTGATCAAATATGTAAACCAATATTCGAGAAAATCAAAACAAATTTGAATGAATCAGAATCACTTGAGCAAATAAAAAATACGCTTCTCCCAAAACTAATATCAGGCGAACTAAGAATACCTGATGCTGAAAAAATGATTGAAGAGGCAGGAATATGAAGTCGATTATTACCGAAGAAGATTTAGAAAATTTTTCTATTGAATGGTTCAAAGAAATTGGTTATGAATTTGCTCATGGACCAGATATTGCTCCAGATTCAACGTCTCCAGAAAGAGATGATTTTAGAAAAGTTATTCTTGAAAATCGCCTTCGCTTTGCACTCATAAAAAACAATCCAGAGGTTCCAGTTAGAACAATCGATTCTGCAGTTCTGCAACTATCAAATCCAAATATTCCTGGATTACTTGCTTCAAATCGTCAGTTTCATAGTTGGATGACAACTGGTCTTCCAATTTCATATATGAAAGGGAATCAAGAGATCGGAATACGCTTGAAAGTAATTGATTTTGAGAATCCCAAAGAAAATGATTGGTTGGTTGTAAATCAATTAGCAGTTCATGGATCAAAAAATAATCGAAGACCTGATCTAGTTGTTTACATAAATGGTCTTCCTATTTCTGTCATTGAACTCAAAAATCCTTCTGATGAAAAAACAGATATCTGGGATGCATTCAATCAATTACAAACTTACAAAAATAATATTCCTGACTTATTTACTCCTAATGTTCTCCTTGTTATAAGTGATGGAACTTATGCAAAAGTGGGATCTCTTTCGGCGAATGAAGAAAGATTCCAGCAATGGAGAGTTATTGAAAAAGAACAAGACTTAGATCCACTTGGAAAGTTCAAACAATTAGAAACTTTAGTTAGAGGTTTATTCGATAAAAAAAGATTATTAGATTTCGTACGTTCATTTTGTGTATTTGAGGAGGAAGGAGAAATTATCAAAAAGATTGCTGCGTATCATCAGTTCCATGCAGTAAATACGGCAGTTGAAAGAGTCGTAGAGGCAAGTAAACCAGATGGAGATCGTAAAGGTGGAGTTGTTTGGCATACCCAAGGTGCAGGAAAAAGTATCGAAATGGCATGTCTTGCTGGGAAATTACTGACTGATAAAAGACTTCAAAATCCAACATTAGTTTTAGTTACTGACAGACAAGATTTAGATGGTCAATTGTTTGGCGTTTTTGCTGGATCTGGAGATTTATTAGGGGAACAACCTAAACAAGCAGAGTCGAGAAAAGATCTTAGGGAACTATTAGATAACAGACCAAGCGGTGGGATTATATTTACTACTATTCAAAAATTTGGGACTGAAAAGGATGAGGAATTTTTCCCAACTTTGACTGATAGAAAAAATATTGTAGTGATATGCGATGAGGCACATCGTACTCAATATGGTTTCAAAGGAAGAATTGATTCAAAGACAGGAGAAGTAAAGTATGGATTAGCAAAAGGACTTCGAGATGCTCTTCCGAATGCAACTTTCTTAGCATTTACAGGAACTCCAATTTCGCAAGATGATAGGGATACGCAAGCAGTATTTGGTCATTACGTATCTGTTTATGACATTCAACAGGCAGTAGATGA
>QCGL01000029.1 GCA_003279935.1 Prochlorococcus sp. AG-388-A04 | reverse complement strand
AATATCTAGGTTCAAATGGTTGGTTAATTAAATTTGAAAAAACCAACTTAATAATAGATCCCTGGATTACCGGCGATTTGATATTCCCTCCAGGAGAGTGGTTTTTCAAAGGTTCACTAGACAATGAAATTTTAATTGAGGAAGACATTAATATAATTCTCTTGACTCAAGGTTTACCTGATCATTGCCATGTTCCTTCATTAAAAAAGTTTAAAAAAAATATTGATATCATCTGCCCCAATAGTGCAAAAGTAATTCTTAAAAAATTAGGTTTTACATCGATCAAAGTTCTCAAACCATCCGAAAAAATTAAACTAAAGGGTCTAGAAATAGAAGCTACTGCTGGTGCACCCGTACCACAAATAGAAAATGGATACATTGTAAAAGACAAGAAAGGAAAAGGTTTCTACATAGAACCACATGGTTATCTTGATGAAAACATTAAATCTCAAGAAATAGATGCTGTCATAACTCCCATAATTAACCTTGAACTTCCAATGGTTGGATCTTTTGTAAAAGGGGCAGATGTACTTCCAAAATTAATAAATACTTTTAATCCAAAATATGTACTTTCAAGTACTGCTGGAGGCCAAGCAAAATATACTGGCCTTTTAAACAAATTCATATCAGTTCAGGAATTTGCGGAAGAAGTAAAATGTAACCTGGTAAATTTAAAAACTATGGATTGTATAAAAATTTAAAGAGTTTTTACAAAAAAAAATTAATAGCTACATCAATATTGCATATTGAATAATAGGATAGATATAAGGAGTATCTAAAATTTATTCGTTATTTTTTTCAACAATTTGTCTATTTGCTCTAAACACATCTTATTTTTGCGACAATATTAAGCTCGATTTAGTAATTAGAAATAATATTAATGGAGATTTCTCAATAGTTAAAACCATTTATGAAATTGAACCTGGAGCATTTATTAATATAGATTGGAATGGGAAAAAGCTAATGCTACCATATTCTCTTAGAAAAGATTACTTATCATTTACGGACAGAAAATGGGATTGGAGATACCAAATAGATCAAGAGGGTTTGGTAAAAGATAAAAATCCGATATTGTATGAGTTACTTCCATCTGGAGTAATCAAGAATCATATATGTCAATTAGGAGAACCCTAATTTTAATTTATCATGTATAAAATACTCTTTAATAAATCATTTAGTTCAGAGGATTAACTAAATAAATATGCCTAACGTTTCAGACAAAAAGAACAATAATCAATATATAAAACTGAAAGATTATAAATCATTTGATTATGAAATACCTAATATTTTTTTGGATTTCATAATTGAAGAAAAAAGAGTAATTGTTAAAACCGAACTAAAATTGATCAAAAAGAATAGTAATATAAATTTCCTTGTTCTTGATGGGATAGATATATTTGTTGAAAAGATATATTTAGATGAATCTTTATTAGTAGAAAATAACTATTCAATACAAGAAAATAGATTATTAATTAAACCCATACTCAAAGAAACTTTTACCTTAAAAATTGTAGGAACAATTAAACCAAAGGAGAATTTTTCACTTTTAGGAATGTATGAAAGTAATGGAATTATTACTACGCAATGCGAAGCACAAGGCTTTAGAAGAATTAGTTACCACTCTGATAGACCTGATATTTTAAGTAAATATAAAGTGAGGATAGAGGCAAATAAGGAAGAATATCCAGTATTACTGTCTAATGGAAATCTAATCAAAGCAAATGATCTTGAAAACAAAAGACACGAAGTGATATGGGAAGATCCATATCCCAAACCCTCATATCTTTTTGCTTTAGTTGCAGGGAAACTAAACTGCATCAAAGATAGCTTCAATACTAAGTCTAATAAAAAAGTAGAAATAAATATATACGTAGAAAAAGGTGATGAGGAATATGTACAGCATTCAATCAATTCATTGAAGAAGTCGATGAAATGGGATGAAGAGAAATATAATCTCGAATACGATTTATCATTATTTAATATTGTTGCAATTAGGCATTTTAATATGGGAGCGATGGAAAATAAAAGCCTCAATATATTCAACTCTAAATTAATACTTGCAAATAAAGAAATTACGACTGATGAAGAGCTAGAGCGTATAGAAGGTGTAATCGCCCATGAGTACTTTCATAACTGGACGGGTAATAGAATAACTTGTAGAGATTGGTTTCAATTATCATTAAAAGAGGGTTTAACAGTATTTAGAGATCAGGAATTCACAGCAGATCTTCATAATCCTTCAATAAAAAGACTTGAAGATGCAAAATTCCTAAGAAAAGCACAATTTAGAGAAGACTCTGGCCCAACATCACATCCAGTGAGACCTGAAAAATATTTAGAGATTGATAATTTTTATACAACTACTATTTACGAAAAAGGAGCTGAAATTATAAGGATGCTTAAAACATTAGTAAAAGATGAAAGCTTTTATAATGGTTTTAGTAATTTTATTTCTACTTATGATGGGAAAGCAGCAACTATTGATCAATTTGTTGAAAAGATTTTAGAGAATAATAAAGAAATAAATATTGAAAAATTTAAAACTTGGTATAAACAAAATGGGACACCATTGGTTAAATTTAAAAGAAAATGGGATAGAGATAAAAAAATACTTAAAATACGAGTCTCTCAAATAAATTCAAATAAAAAAAATATTTATAACGATTTACCTCTAATAATTCCTATTAATATCTCAATATTCTTGAGTAGTTATGAAAAAATAGACAAGACTCTTATCTTAAAAGAAAAGGAGGAAGAATTCACTCTAGAAAAAATAACCTCCAAATTTGATAGTCCAATAATTTCTTATTTTCGAAATTTTTCAGCTCCTATTAAATGGGAAACAGATACGACATTTGCAGAAAAATTATTAATACTAGAATTTGAAACTGACTATTTCACAATATATGACACGATAAAAGGTATATACAAAAATATTATTTGCAAAAGAATATATGAAGAACCCGATATAAATATTGAAAATAAATTAATAGCAACATTACGATCAATAATTATAAATAATAAAAATATAAATTTATCTCTCTTATCTGAAATACTTAGTATCCCAACCTTTTCTGAAATAGAATCAGAAATCAAAAGAATTGATCCATTAAAAATTTATAAAACTATTGACGAATTAAATTATCTTTTTGGTACTAAATTAAGAGAAGAACTGTTAAATAAGCTTAAAGAAATAGATAAAAACATAACTAAAATATGGCCTGAGGGTAAGGATGAAAGAAAACTAATAGAAACAATATGGAGGTTACTTTTACATAGTAATGATGAAGAAATCAAGAGTAACATAATTAGTTATGTAGATAGTAATTCAATGACACTTTCAAAAGCTGCTTTGAATGTATTCACAAGGATTAATTGTCCGGAAAGAGAATTAATTTCAAATATTTTCTTTAATAAATGGAAAAATAATCCAGTAGTCTTAGATAATTGGTTCTTTTTTAAAGCATCTATTGAAATAGATCATAATCAAAAAAGTATTGAAGATCTATTTAAAAATGAATATTTTGATGTCAAATCACCCAACACTTTAAGATCTATATTAAATGCCTACGTAACGAGAAATTCATTTTTCCACTCCATAGATGGATCGGGTTATAAATACATAGCAAATAAAATTTTAGAATTTGATAAATCAAATCCAATAGTAATTTCTCGTTTTTTAAAAATATTTAGTAATTATAGACAATATGAAAATCCCTACAAAAGAAATATAGTTAAAGTTCTTGATTATATTAAGAAAAATAAGCTATCACCAAATACAAGTGAAGTTATAGATGCAATTTTCAATTATTAATAATACTATTTATAAAAACTTATAAGTAGTATTATTAAAATCACAATAATAATAAAAAGCAAAGATAACTTTTTAGAGATTATAATTTTAAAATTATTGAATCTTTGTTTTTTATACTCTTTATTCCACTTTCTTTTTACGTAATTATTAGTTACAAATTTATTAGGTCTTCCACAGAATAGGCATGTTGGAGCTGTTATTGAGATTAAATTCTTACATTGTGGACATTTTTTTTGTTTCATAATTATTTATCTTAGCAAATAATTTTTGAAAATTTCTTATTAAAAAACCAGCTATAAAAAAGTCTCTTAAGAAGAAAAATATTAAAGATTATTTATACAAAATGTTTCGCTATTAATTAAATTAAGTTTCAAAGGAATACTTAATTAAAACTAATCAAGAATGTGGAATATAATAAATTATTATTTAATTTTTTACATGTTTGCAATTGCATTAGGATTGGGTCCTTTAGAGACAATTACAATAGCGATATCAGCTACAGTTTTTATTGCTGCTTTTACATGGGTATCAATTAAAGGTGATTTAAGAGAACTTGCAAGTGAACTAATTGATGATAATAATAAGAAAGAAGAAAATTAATTTTTTCTATAAATAAATAATTAATTATGTAGCTTTGGATAATCAATAATATGCCTTATTTCCTTAAGGGATGCTCCATAAATTCTATTACCATTTAAATTAACTCCTTTCCATTTTTTGTTTTGGTTAAAAGTATCTTTAATACTAGAGTTATTTCCAAAAGAATATTTATCATCCCAGGTCAAAGTTATATTCCAACCTTTATAATTTTCTATCATAGAAAAAAACAATAATACACTCAAATATTACATACAAAGACAGAAAACAAAAACGAAGGAAATAAGTAGTTTTTTTATAATATTTATTTAATATTCTATAAATTAGGAAACAATTTTAATTTTAAGTGCTGACTTGTCCGCATTTTCTCGAGCAATATTTAGGTCATCATCTGATGAAAGGACTACCCCCATTCTCCTTCCTTTCTTTGCTGTTGGTTTCCCAAATATTAGAACTTTAGTATTCTCTAATTCTAATGCCTCGATTAGTCCCGTGTATGAAGGATTATTAGATTCTTTATCTGATAATATTACTCTGGTTGCTGATGGCTTTAACAGTGAAATATTCGGTATGGGTAGATTTAAAAAGGCTCTTAAGTGTAATTCAAATTCATTTATGTTTTGACTAACTATAGTGACCATTCCCGTATCATGAGGCCTAGGAGATAATTCTGAAAATATAACCTCTTTGCCTTTAACAAAAAACTCAACCCCATATATACCAGAACCATTTAAATTATTTAATATTTTTGCTGTCATTTTTCGGGCTTCATTAATCAAGGATTGATTCATATCCAGTGGTTGCCAGCTACATTGATAATCTCCTTTGTATTGTTCATGACCTATTGGTTCACAAAATATATTCTCCCCACTATCTTTTCTAATAGTTAAGAGAGTAAATTCATAATCAAAATTTAAAAATTCCTCAAGTATTACACCAACTATTTTTCCTCTTGAATTTCTCAAGGCATCATTCCAGGCTAGCAAAAGATCTTCTTTCCTTTTAACTAAACTTTGACCTTTTCCAGATGAACTCATTAGAGGCTTTAGCAAAAGAGGAAAGCCAATTTCAGATGATTTTATTTCTAGCTCATCAACATTAAAAACATAACTAAATTTTGCAGTTTTTATCTTTAATTCTTTAGATGCAAGATTCCTTATTTTATCCCTATTCATAGTTATTTCAACAGTTCTAGCATTAGGAACGATATTTATTCCTTCTTCTTCTTCCAATTCCTTTAAAGCTTCAATTGATAGTGCTTCAATTTCTGGAACTACAAAATCAGGTTTGAGTTCTATTATCTTTTTTTTTAAAATTTCCTTATCACTCATATCTATGACAAAAGAATTATCAGATAATTGCATTGCAGGTGCATTTTCGTATTTATCAATAGCTATTACTTCTAAGCCTAATCTTTTAGCTGCAACTACTAATTCTTTTCCAAGTTCGCCACTGCCAAGTAATAATATTTTCTTGGGAATAGATTTAAAACTGCCCATCACTAAATAAATTTATGTTATTTGTCATCGTCAGATAGTTTGTTAGAGAGTTTATCTTCTCTTTTATTAGCTTTTAAATTAGAAAAAAAAGCATTATTTCCGAACCAATCATTTTGCTTCATTCCTCTTGTTATTGAAGTTGAAATAGCACCAAGAAAGAAAAAACCCATCATTACCCAAAGGATTCGTTCTAGAGCAATTGAAGACGAGAAGCCCTGTCCTGATTTAATAACTTCAGTAAGAGGGTCTAAGGGGTCCAAAGTAATTTTTTAATATATATACTTAATTATATAATTTGAGAAATAACTTTTTACTAAAAATTACAAATAAAAATAATAGGCAAATAAGGCCTTAAACAACGCAAAAACATTTTTTCAATGTTATCTTCATAAGATAAATTTAAAAAACATATGGTAATAGAAGTCCAAAACACAACCGTTTTTTCAGCAAGTGGAGAAGAAAAAAAACTTGGCCAATATTCAGAAAATGTGATTTTGATAGTAAACGTTGCCAGTTATTGCGGTAATACTGCTCAATATGAGGATCTTCAAAAGCTTCACGATAAATATTCAAAAAAAGGTTTAAGGATTCTTGCTTTCCCTTGTAATGACTTTGGGAATCAAGAGCCTGATTCACTTGCAGAGATAAAGAACTTTTGTTCTACTAAATATGGTGTTAAATTTGAAATTATGGGAAAAGTTCACGCGAAAGGTAATACTACTGAACCATATACAACATTAAATAATGTTGAACCAAAGGGTGATGTTGAATGGAATTTTGAAAAATTTTTAATTGGCAAAGATAGTAATGTGATTGCAAGGTTTAAACCTGGTATTCAGCCATTCGATGAAAATTTAATTGCCGCAATAGAAGTAGCATTAGATTCTTAATATGGTATTTATATAAAATTTCTTTTAACCAAATAAAACTAGTATGTTCTAATTATTTCTGAAATTTTCTAATAAATTGAATAAATTTTAAGATTATTTATTTTTTATTTTCATTATTTT
>QCGL01000028.1 GCA_003279935.1 Prochlorococcus sp. AG-388-A04 | reverse complement strand
TTTTTGGCGCGGAGGGATTTTCTTCTAGTTTTTCTCTAAGCCATCTAACATGAACATCCACAGTTTTTGTATCCCCTATAAAATCTATAGCCCATATTTTTTCAAGTATTAAATCCCTAGACCATACCCTTTTAGGATTTTTGATAAATAATTCTAATAATTTAAATTCTTTTGGAGATAATATTATTTCTTGATCAAAACTTGTAACCCTGCATTCTTCTGTAAACAATTTAATATTTTTATATTCGATTATCGTTTCAATTTTTTGTTTCTTTTCTTTACCCCTTTTAGACCTTCTTAGTAAGGCTCTGCTCCTTGCAATTAATTCACTAATTCCAAATGGCTTTGTTAAGTAATCATCAGCTCCTACTTCTAAGCCAAGAACCCTATCCGATTCATTTCCTTTTGCACTCAAAATCAATATAGGTGTAAATATTTCTTCATTTCTTATTTTTCTGCATAACTCTAACCCATTTAAGCCTGGTAACATTAAATCCAAAAGGATAAGATCAACATCTTTTATTCCTTCTCCCAAAATAAAATCTAAAGCACTAGACCCATCTTTAAAATTTAATACTTCAAAACCTTCACTTACTAATGATTCAGTAACAGTCAGCCTAATACTTTTATCATCTTCTATCAAAAGAATCTTTGAGCCTTGCAAACTTTTATGTTCTTTAGCAGCCATGAAATCTCCTAACAAATTAATTTTATATAATCAAATTTATTTGATGTAATTATTTCATATTTGCTTTACATTCAATACTTATTTTTTATTTGATCTTATTTCCTTTTTAATTTGTCCTTAAACATGTTTATTTAATATAAAAACACTTCTTTAATTTGCCTCACATAAACATTTTAAAGAAGGCTTATTTAATTGAATAATATGTATTTTCAGTAAAGTAAAGTGATTTTTTTCTTAAAATTAGAAAATTTTTTTAAGATTAAGGATTTTTTAAAAACCCTTTGAAATTACTTTAATAATTCAACTGAAACTACAAGATTTCCTAAAAGTCTATTAAGAGTAGTTAGTTGTTCCTTACTTCCAAAAGCAATTAATACCTGACCTGGCTGAAGTAAAAAATCACCTCCTGGATTGGTTATTAACTTTTCATTCTCTTTTATTGCCAATATTTTAGCTCCACTCTTTTTACCTATTCCAAGCTCTAAAAGAGTTATCTTTTCTGCAGTTTCAAAAAGGCTAATATCATTACTTAATTCAAATTCTTCAATTTCACATTCACTTCCCGCCAATAAATCTAAGAAGTCAATCGCTATTGGTCTTAAGGCCATTGATGCCATAGCTCTTCCAGCTGCAATGTAAGGGCTTACAACTATACTTGCACCAGCTAATCTCAATTTACTAGCAGCTTCTTCAGTTCCAGCTCTAGCAATTACTCTAATTGTACTTCTTATCCCTTTAGCACTTAAGACAACATATAAATTAGCAGCATCATTAGGTAAGGTAACAACCAAACTTTTGCACTTATCTAATCCAGCTAACTTTAAAGTTTCATCAAGAGTTGCATCGGCACAAAGGACTTCTAATCCATTATCTTCAGCAATCTTTTTTCTATCTTCATCGCTTTCTACAACAATAATAGGAATATTTTGTGTTTTTATTTGATTAGATATTTCTTGACCTACCCTCCCATATCCGCACAAAATTACATGATTTTCCATTTTTCTAAGAATTCTTTTAAAACGTAATTCATTTACTCTTTGAAAATAGCCGGATTCAAATAATCTAACAGCTTTTTGAAAGGTAAATTGAATAAAAATTAATCCACCAACGATTATAAGAACAGTGATAATTCTTCCTTCAGGACTTAAAGTTTGAACTTCTCCAAAACCAATAGTGGTTATTGTGATCAGAACCATCCATAAGCAATCACCCCAATCCCATCCCTCTGTAATTCGATACCCAATAGCACCTAAAAAAAACAGAAAGAATAAAGAATAAATAAGACCAAACCAAGGCCTTAAGTAGTCTTTAATAAAATAGAACTCAAATAATCTAAGCTTCATATCTCTTATTATCGTTAACTATTCAAAAATTTCACAATATTTTTCTATTATGTATCTAAAAGAATTTATTAATTTTGTGAAATACATATTTAGTCGGATATTAATATTTATTTTTGTCGCTTTATGCATTAAACAAATGCTTTCTGTTTCAGGTGTAATTTAAATCTCTCAAAACAATTTTTTATTGTTTTACTTTTACTGACTCAATTAAAAAATCAGATGCTGATCTCAACCAATCAGCCACGGTCAAACGTAAATCAGGCTGAGAATATACTAAAGCGACAATAATCGCAACTAAAACTATTTTCACCATGGCTGTTCAAATATTCTTTCGAATTAAAGCACATCTATAAAGTAAAAAGAACCTTAACTAAATATAAATCAGACTAATTACCTAATTAAAATTTCTCTAATTGATTAAATAAATATTCTACTCTTCTTAAATTAACACCTAAGTCTGATTGACCTAATCTTGCCGCTGATCTTATTTGAATTATCCCTTTAGACCTATCAACATAACTCCTTGCATCGAGTTTTAAAATCTCAAGATCATCTGGAAATCTGAATATTGCACTTCTGCAAACACCTCTCCAGTAATTTTTACCACTTTCTAGAACTTCAGTTCTAGGTAAACCCTCAGCTAAAGAAACGAGTTGAATAAATTTTTGATCAACATTTATTAGTTTCTTTTCAACTAAAACACTATTTAATGGGTTTGTTATAGGAGCAAGGCCTTGTGCTGTAAAAGTCATCTTATTAAAAACTATTCCATTGTTCTAACTGATTTTTTATGCAAAGTGAGAGCAAAAAGAAAACTAATTTTATTGAACCAATTGATCTTTCTGAAACAAATTATTATTTAAAAATTTTTAAAACTTTAGGTTTTTTATAATCTTTTTTGATAAGGAGGGTTGTCTACTCTGATTAGTTTTCAATTTTGTTATCCAAAACATTACTCCAATTAACAAAAAAAGTTCAATTATTATTCCTAAACCAACCGCATTCATTATTATTTTTTCTCCTTTTTCTTTTTAGATCCCTCAATATAAGGAACAAGAATATTTAATAACCACTTTTTAAAAGAATTAATTAGATTCATTATTTACTTACCTTTCTTCCACAAGCTTCTTCCTTTAATAAGATCTTCAATGTTAGGCCAGGCTGCTATTAATTCCTTAAGGGCTTTTCTATTTGGGGTATAGAAAATACATGAGAATGCACTAATTAAATAAATAATGAACCAGATTTTATTTTCTGTATAAGCTAAAAAGAATGAGAAGATGAAACTCCCCACAAAGAAAAAGAAAAATAATCTATTTATTACTTCAAGAGGAGTTCTTTTAAGTCTGTAAAGTCTTTTGTTTTTATTATTGATATCAGAGTTAGCTTCAAACTTATTTTCATATGAATTAATTATTTCCTCCTCAAGAATCTCCTCATAATCTAGGTTTCCAGTTGGATTAGAATTATTTGACTTACTACTCATGTACTTTTTATCAACTATATAAATTCACTTAACATTATAGATCTTAGTAAGAAAAAATTTAAGTCAAAATTTTACATGCTTCAAATCAGACAAAAAGGTCATGTTTTTGAAAATACTTAAAAATGGTTTTATTTATAAACAAAACATTACTTAAAATATTCTTTTTGATTTTTTCAATTCTTAGGATCATTGGTAACATTCGATTCTATTAGATTTTTAGCAATCAAATAATTGAAACGCAATATTGTATTATCAAGCTAAAATACTGAAAATTTTAAATTACATGCAAAGATATTTAATTTCTTATGAATTTGCTGACGGTGAAGATCAAGAAGAAGGAGGAGAAATGCTTATTAATTGGTATGAATCGGGAGGTCCTCAAAATAGACCTGAGAACTATGAAGTTCATTCATGGATTTTTATGATCCAAAATGGCATTGGTCATTCCGTTGTTAGTGCAGATTCATTAGAAACAATTTGGAAACAATGGCATCCATGGAGAAGACTTATGGATATTAATATTCAACCTTGTTTAGATCTTGATGAAACTGTGTCTTTATTTAAGAAGGAAAAAATGAATACTCGCATTGATTAAAAAAGCATTTAGAAGTTTTTTCTAAATTTTCTTTTAGTAGCCATCAATACGTCAGACATATCTAACTGCGTTAAAAAAGGTTAGAAAAAATTTTCCATGATGTTTGATTCTTATCACATTTATTTTAAAGGAGAAATTCTTTTTAAAAACCTTAGTAAGGATGAGTTTGAATTCGTTTGGGGCAAACTCTATACTTCCTACATTAATGCTTTAAATGAGGAACTTACATTTGAGATAATTAGTGAAAAGAGTGTCAAAGAGTCAGCTTATAATTTAGAACCATCCTATTGATCTAACTGATTACTTCAGGAATAAAAGATAAAAAGTTTTTTATCCTCAATTTCACAATATTCTTGCTCTTCCTTACTGATATCAAGGCTTATATCTTTTGCCTCCTTTTCAACATTTACGCTATAAGTATTAAGAATTTCATTTCCCTTGAAAAGAGCAGCAATACCAATATCAGTTATGTACCAAACAAAATGAACTGTCTCACCAATTGGTTCCTCTTTTAAAGAGTCAAGTAGAAAACCATGAGTAGAGTTCATTTAATTAAATTAAATCAATTGCCACCGTTGCAGTATCTAACTGCCTCTGCATTAGAACTACCATTTTCTACAATTTCAGTTACACAACTATTAAATACTTTAGATTCTTTTTTTATAGAGCAAAATCCAAAAGCAATTGCCGCTAAAGCTACTGCAGATACGAAACTAGAACCCAGTTGAATAAAACCATAAGCAAACATGATTTTTTTCTTTCCACCGCATCTCTTAGAATCTTTTTTTTCTTCTGTCATTTTTAATTATTAAATATTTTCTAATCTATTTGATTGATTTTGTAAGTGAAAAATTAAATCAGAGAGAAAACCGAATTAACATATTTTTTTTTGCAAATTTATAAAAAGTATTTGAAAAAAATTATTAGGTATAAAATTTTCCTTTAATAAAATTTTCATTTTGAAACATGTTGCAAATAAAAAAAGTATTTGATTTACTACAAAAAAATTTTATTTATAAAAATATCTTTTTTATAGAAAAGGAATGATCCCATTGTTGTTTCAGTAAGTTTTATTGATTATTAAACTACATTTAATATTTTATTGATGCAGTATTAATACTCAGAAAATAAGCCAAAAAACCCTGTTTTTAACTTGATCCCCGTGAGTTATCCACTTTTTAACCATTTTTCAACAGGTTTTTCCACAAGTTGTAGATTTAATTCACTTTTCTATGTGCGAAATAAAATATAAGGGTTTTTTGTAAAAAATGTCACGCGGAATTTTTTTGGGAACGATAAGATCATATTTGGTTTAATAGATTTTCAAATTCAATGATTGAAAAAATAATTAAAAAACAATCATCTGAGATGCAAAAAGATTTTAAAAAATCAAATCTTGATATTCTTACTGAAGAAAATGATCGCTTATTAAAAAGTCTTAAAAGGCCAAGCGGTTCTTATAGAGCTGCTTAATAATTTTATTATTTTTAAACTCAAGATATTCAATTAATGGTCTTTTATTAAATAAAGTCCAAAAATAACTTCGCGCAAATTCAAACTAAATTAAATTTATTTCTAATGATATTTAGGTAACTTGAAAATTGAGAATATAAATTTTCTGTTAAATCCAATAATATCTAGGTTTAATAGTAACGGTAGTAATTAATAGTAGTTATATTTAGTAAATCTCATGTTGAGATTAAATATATATTCATTGTGAATTTTCTAGAAAATACTTAATATTTTCTATCCAATCAATCCTTAATGTAATCTATCCACTTTTGAATCCATGACCATAAAAGAATTAAAAGTAAATTACAAAAAGCTTTTAAATAAAGCAGATAAAGCCAATGGCCGCAAAGAAACTGTTTCCTTTTTGAATAGAGCTGCTAAACTCAACTCCAAGATCTATTCTAAAACCAAGACTAATTGCATCAAATGCAATGGTGTGGGTTACTTAAGAATCTCATTAGACGAAGCCAGAACTTGTCTTTGCTGTTACGGAAAAGGTTTTTTGATGGAAGAGATCCAAAGTTTTTAACTCTTTAAATATTTAATTAGAAATGAAAGATCTCATTCAAGCTCATAAAAAGTTAATAAGTACGGTTAAAGAGCAGATGGGTTTTTCAGACTATGGAATGTATTGGTTAGCTTTTATTGAAGGTGGATTAACCATATGGTTGTTAGAAAGAATATTTTTTCACTGGTTAAAGTTTTAAAGAAAAATTTTTATCTTTGGAAAAATAAATTCTAATTTTTTTTAGTTTGAGCATATCGTTTCCATGTAAATAGTTGTAAGATGATAAAAAACTATTCATATGCAATTATTAGGTTTAATTTTACTCGCGGCTAGTAGCTGGTATCTCTGGAAATTAACTTCAAAATTTCTTGATGAGCCAACAAAAAAAGAGCTTTCGAATAGTTTTAATGGGCTAAAAAACAAATTGAAAGAAAGTAAAGAAAGTTTTTCAAAAGCAAAAATAAGTGAAGCTTGGGACAAGTATAAAGAGGAAGGTGGCGCTCTCTCTAATAAAAATAAAAAATAGTGGAAATTTTTAGTATCACAAGTTTTACTAAAGAAATATCTCGTATTGACCTAATTGGTATTTTGGTTGGACATTTGGTATTTGCTATAGCTTTAACGCAAATTTTGGACTGGACATGGCTTAAGAATTTAATGAGTGAGGAGGATAAACTAAAAATGCTAAATAGTTACACATGGAAAGACTTATTAGTTGACGGGGCAATCGTTGCTGTAGTTATTGGAATTATTTTTCTCATCGTAAGTATATTTCTATAAATGAACATCACATATATACTTTTGATATTTTTATTAGCCTCATTACTAATTTTTTCCCAAATAGTTAAGTCTTCAGAAAAATCACCATAATAAATGACAGAAATTACTAGCAACTCATCGTCAGGTTGGTATTTAATAGCAATCGTAAGTACAATTTCTTTTTTAGCTT
>QCGL01000027.1 GCA_003279935.1 Prochlorococcus sp. AG-388-A04 | reverse complement strand
ACTGTAATAAAGGATGCTAGAACAGGCAATAGATTAAACCATAATTGGGATGTTTTCATGTCTGAATCTATTGGCAAAAACTTTCCACTCCTTTTTATTCTTATTTGTAACCAAAAAATCGATAATGGATAAATTACCTTTGCGAAGGTAATAAATATAGAAAATAAATATCCTTTTTTCGAATAGAGTATGTAACCTGAAAATAAATATAGAAACCAAATAAGGGATCTTTTAAATAATAATAATTTCTTGCTTCTGCTACTCATTTTTTTATTTAAGCAATTAAAAATTTTTTATCATCTTATATCTTTCAAATGTTATATTCTTGATAATTATTTTTTCTTTACGAATTATTTTCCAGCAATTTTTTAGAAATAATTTATAACTAATTAAGCTTGCCTCTGTTGTTAGGGAAGTTAAACCCTCTTTTATGGCTTCCTTTTCTATTTTTTGAAGTAACTTTGTCCCATAACCTTTCCGTTGTGAATCTCCTTTGCAATATAAAAGGGAAATTCTATTATTTGGATATCTCAAGGCAAAAGCAATTATCTTCTCTCTTTCATTAATAAGCCATCCTTTACCTTCCTTTAAGGATAAATTAAAATGTTTATTATCCCAGGCTTGACTTGCCCATGCTCTTTTTTGTTCTGAAGTATAAATTTTCTCATCTATTGAAATTATTGAATCAAAATATATTTTTTTTAAATCAAGTTGATCTTTTTGGGTAATTTGTTTTAAATTCATTGAGTTGAGTTCAATTCGTAATGGTAAATAAAAACATTGTGGCAATTGGAGGTGGAGGTTTTGGAAGGGCTTTAGGTGAACTTAAGATAGAGAAATATATTACGTCATTAGTTAAGCAGGAAAGACCTAAAATCTGCTTTATTCCTACTGCATCAGGAGATAATGATTTATATAAATTAAATTTTTATAGAGCTTTTTCAAAATTAAATTGTATAACTAGTCATCTAGATTTCTTTTCAAGAACAGAAAACTTGGAAAAGAAAATTCTATCCCAAGATATTATTTACGTTGGTGGAGGAAATACAAAAAGTATGTTGGCGGTTTGGAAAGATTGGGATTTGCAGAATATTCTGAAAATTGCTTATGAAAAAGGGATTATAATGAGTGGTGTCAGTGCCGGCGCGATATGTTGGTTTGAGCAAGGAATTACGGATTCATTCTCTGATAAATTAGAGATAATAAATTGTTTGGGAATAATAAAGGGGTTAGCTTGCCCTCATTATGATGAGGAAAAAGAAAGAGAACCTTTCGTTAAAAAAATTATTAAAAACCAAATAATTAATTCTTGTATTTGTATAGAAGGCAATTGTGCCTTGCATATTAAAAATGATTTTAATTATCTATCAATTAATTTTGGAAATAAAAAGAAGTGTTTAAAAATATCTAAAGAAAATAATGAATTAATTAAAGAATATTTTAAAAATTATGATTGTAAATAAAAAACTATATATCTTCGTTTTTTGCAATTGATACTAATTCCACACCCTTATATTTTATAAAAGAAGCTGTCCATATTTCTTTTGATAGATTACCCAAATATTTTAAAAATTGGTTTGTATCACCATCTCTTATCCATTCAGATTTTATAAATGGAAGTTCTTTCTGCATTCTTTTTGGATGCATATGAACTAATAGTAGGCCTTTATCTTCGGATACTCTTTTTAAGGCTCCTTCATCACTTCTTTGGAATACTCTTAGAAGAAGATTTAGAATTACTTCTTCTCCAAGTTTAATTAAATTACCTTCTTCTTCTAGTTTTTCTTTAATCTCTTTCCCACCTAAAGGCATTGCCCTGACATTATTTTGCTCTATTAATGCAATTGCAATTAGATAATCCTGACTTGCCATATTTTTTTGTAATCTTGTTTAGATTATTCTAACCCCTCGACCTCTTCATATATTTGATTTAATAATAATAATTGTATTAATGAAAATACAAAATTATAAAGTAATTTTTTTTGTAACTTCTTTCATTCTTTATTTTTCCTAAAATTTTATTATTTTTATTATTGTCAGGATTAGTTTTAAGTTTTGGACCTCTTAGCTTGGGATTGTTATATCTAAATAATTGGAAATTATTTAAAGTTATAATTGAAAAATCTCCCAAGGAACAAATATCTTTTAATGCAGACTTAGTTTTTTCTCGAAATTATATATTAAAAGATAATAGATAAAACAATAATTCAAAAATAAGAGTTGTATTTTAGACATGCCTTCGTTAACTCTTTTTACGTATAAATTATTTATAATTAGAACATGCTTAATGATTTAAGATTCGAATTATCTTTTAAAAATACTTTTCAATTAGAAAATAAACTTAATTTTTGCATATCCAATAATATTAATAAAATCAATATTCCATGCAAAGGGGTAATAAAAAAAGATTTCCTAAATGAGACTATAAAATATATTGGTGAGAACTATAAAAATTTAGATGTCATATATCATTATAGCCTTTATCATCAATATACAAAGAATAGAGAATATTCTTATTTAGAGTTTTTAAATTTTATTAAAAAATGTAAGTTTTATAAAAATAAAGAAATATTACTTGTTTCAGGATCTAATAAGAAAAAAAACTTTGAAGTATTAGATGTATTAAGAGATTTTGAAAATGAAAAAAATTTAAATATTAATATAGGAATTGCTTATAACCCTTACTTGAAAATTCATTACAATATATGTGGAGAAAGAGAAAGAATAAAAAAGAAATTTTCCTCTAGATTAATTAAATCCATCTGGCTTCAATTTGGAACTGATATTAAATTACTTGAAAAAGAAATTAAATTTTTAAAAGATTCTGTTCTGAATAGTTCATCTAATAGTAAAGATCAAAATGTGAAAATTTTTGGCAGCTTATTAATTCCATCAAAGGAATTTATTACCCGATTTAAATTTCGTCCATGGAAAGGGGTTTTTATTTCAGAGAAGTATCTTAATTCTCTTGATAATTTTTCCGCATTTACAAAAGATTTAATTCAAATCTATCTTGATAACAATATTTGCCCAATAATTGAAACTGAATGTTCTTCAATAAAAAAATTAAAAGATATTCATTCTTTAATGAAAAAATAAATACGTAATAATTATGATTAATGATACTTTTTATGATATTGCGATTATTGGTGGGGGAATATCTTCATGTGTATTTTCATCTTCACATCTGAAAAATGGATACCAAGGCAGGATTGCGATAATAGAAAATGGTCGAAATCTTGGAGGACGTTCTAGTACAAGAAATAGTATTAGTAATAGTGGGTGGCAACTCAATCATGGTTCCCCTAATTTTAATATTTGCAACAGTAATAATAATCATTTGTTGAAAACTTTCATTCAGGAACTATTAGATTCAAGGATTATCCAAACAGATCCTTCTGATTTAATTGAATTATATGAAGATCATAGAGATCAAAATAAAATAATCTGCGATTTTCATAGTTGCAAAAATTATACTTCAACCTCTTCTATGTCTGATTTATCAAAAAATATTCTTAATCATAATAATTTGAAAAATCAAGTTGATTTTTTCTTTCAAACCTTAATAGTCAAATTAAAATATGAAAATAATTGTTGGATTTTAACCTCAAAAAATGGGTATAAATTTAAGACGAAATTTCTAGTATGTTCAAGTAATTTAATTTTACATAAAAGATCTTTAGATATTTTGAAGATAAATCAAATACCATTGAGGGCAGCTATTCCAATAAATAATGATAAAAAAATTGATACAATTTTAAATCTGCTTAATAAGCAAGAATATGTACAAAGATTAACTTTTTTGATTTATACAAAATCCAATTATTGTTATAAAGATAATTATAAGAATAGATTTAGGTATTTCCTTTTAAATAATCTTCTAGAAGAAAAATTAAAATTTGAAAGGATTATATTTCAAAAACAAATTAATAATAATATAGGTATTGTCCTACATACGAGAAATAAAGAATTTATAACTGAATATTTTCAATGCAATAATAAAAAAAAATTTAAGAATATCTTATTAGATAAATTCAATCAACTATTTGATAAAAATTCCTATATAAATAAACTAATAGATTATCAGGATATTTCTATAATGATATGGAGAGCATCTCAACCATCTGGTTTAGGGATACCCGAAAATTTGCAAGTTTGTGATAAATATAATATAGCTTTTTGTGGGGATTGGTTTGATTTAGAGGGGTTTGGTAGGATTGAAGGTGCAATATTGAGTGCCTTAAAATTGTCTTATAAGATTAACCCATTATATTAATTATTTTTTTTAATAGAAGGTTAATATCACTTTTCTTACTAATGACAATTGTGTTGAAATAAGTTCTTGAATTACATTTCTTTTTATTTTCATGAAATAATTCCCAAGCTTTTATAAACTCTCTTTTTGCAAGATCTTTACTTTTACCTCTTTCTAAAAAATCTCTTTTAATTACTCTATTCATACAACTTTGTTTATTAGCTTTTAATTTAATTAAAAGGCAATTTTCTTTTGAAAGGGTTTTTAATATTTCTTGTCCAAAGATTCCTTCTATAATAAGAAATCTTATATTTTTAGTATTTTTATATACTTTTTTTATAGATTTACTCTTGAAATTATATTTATAATAAAAATCAGAAAATCCGTTTTTTACAATAAATTCTAGATCTCTTTTAAATAATCCAATGTTAAAGCTTATTTTCCTGTCAAAATATGAAGTTAATGTTCGTGATAATATTTGACTTAAAATACCTGTTCTGTAGTAATTATCAGTATTTAAAATTATTCCATTTTTAATTTTTTTTAAAATCCTTTCGGATAGTGTAGTTTTTCCGCTTCCAGATGGTCCACTAATAACTATTAATTGCATATTCAAAAATCAATTGAATAAGATTGAAGAAATGTATCTAATAATAGTTAAGTCAAAAAAAATTAATAAGTCAATTTTTTATTAAATTTTGGTATGGTTTTATCTCAATAATATGATTGCAAACTTTCTTATCTTAGAAATTAAATTTTCAATTACATCTCTAATTTGAATTATTAAACTACAAAGAATAATAAATTTAATATTTTATTCTTGGATTATATCAATAAATTAAATATGAACTTTAAAAATATTTATATAGTACCTCATTTGATTTTTAACTTGCATCATAAATAAATATATGACTTAATATAGATGTAAATAAAAAATTAATTTCTATCATTTCTTTTAAAAATTATTATTGATTGTTTGAAAAATTAATTTATTTTTTTATTGAAATGTAGAATTTATTAAATTATCTAATTTTTGAATAAATGATTACTAAATTTTTAAGTAAATTAAAATCAATCCTTTTTAAGAGTGAGTCCTCTTCAGAAATTCCCTTATCTAAACAAACTGTATCAAAAACCAAGAAGAAGCCTGTAAAGTCTTCTAAGGCCTCTAAATCTAAAACAAAGAAAGATGATTCGAAAAAAATAATAGAATCTTTTAAAGCTATTCCTGGTGTTGGAGCTAAGAGTGCAGAGGCCTTTTATAAGGCTGGTTTTAAAACTCCAAAGTCAATTACTTCTGCAAAAGATGAAGATCTTCTTGCTGTTCCAGGAGTAGGAATCAATCTTGTTAAGAAACTAAAGAATATTAAATAAATAATATCAACATTGCTGTTTTATAAAGATTAACTATTGAATTTTATAATAGTTAATCAAAGTAATTTCTCAATTTTCATAGTATTCAATTATAAATTTCAACTTTTTAAATAATTAAAAATATTTGTAATCGTAGAATTATCTTCGTCTTGCTTTTCTTCTTTGTTGTAGTTTTCTCTTATATTTTTCAATAGGAGTTTCATGATGCCTTAATCTTTTTAAATCAGCAAATATCCCTGATTTTGAGACTTGCCTTTTAAATCTTCTAAGGGCAGATTCTATTCCCTCATTTTCTCCAACAGTAACTTGAGTCAAAATTAATTAAATAAATATTATTATATCATTTTAATGGTTCCTTTAATGAATTTTATAACTTTATGTTTTAAGAATAACTTGAAAGATTTTTATTTTCTTTTTGCCCAATTAAGAAAATTCTTTTTTGGGTTAAGTATATCCTCTATGGATTCAAAATAATTCTTTGACCAACTTTCCTTAGATAGTCCTACGAATAACATCAAATTTAGAGGATATTGATCACTATCTGAGCAGTTTCTGAAATCATCTCTAAATAAAAATATATCTTTTTTAAGCGCAATAGAAATTCCTAGTTCTACCATTACTCCCTCATCTGGAGGAGTACCGTTAACAATCGCAAAAATGCAATCACATGACTTTAAATCTTTGAAATTTGTTTTCGCTAGGTCATAAGCCCAATTATTTTTGTTTGTAATTAAATGCTTTGTTCTCTCAAAAGGTTCATAAACATCTATATTTAGATTTTGAAAAACTTTAATAAATTCAGGCAATAGATTTTTAGTTTGTTTTGAAAACCCATATGGATTAGCTAAATATAATTTTTTTTTATTCACTTTAGTCTCCTTTTGCTTTTGTATTCTTTTTCTTCTTTTAGCTCATTTTCTTTATTTTCCCATGGAAAAACTATCCATTCTTCTTTAAAAGATAAATTTACGGTCTTCCACCAAATAGGTTTCTTTTTACTAACTAAGACAAAAAAATTAACACCTTCAATATTTTTAAAATTACTTAATGTAATCCCAGTTTCATAAACATCATCAACTATCAGTGAACTTTTTAAGGGCTTTTCAATTAACTGAACATTTAATTTATGACTTAAAGCCACTGCTAGGCAAAGGCCGCCTCTGGGAACACCATATATTCCTGATAATTTAAGTTCTTTGCATTGATTAGCAATATAATCAACACTCTTATCAAATTCGCCCCATGTAAAATACTTTGTCATTTCATTTTTTTTTATATTCAATTTTTGGAGCAAAGTTTGAAGCAATTACACTTAATAGGGCTACAACTTGTTCGTTAGGACAATTTGTCTCTTTTTGTAATTTTTCGCATTCTTTTATTATATTTGCATATATTTCTTCAACAATTCCATTCATTTGCTCTTCATTAAATGCATACGTTTTATTCATATTTTTATTTATAAATATATTTTATTTTTACTTGAATATTAAATAAGTAAACATTTTTATTTCAAAAATATGAAATTATTTCCACATTGGCTCATTTGAATTTTTATATTTTATCGTATTTGGCTGATATTTATGTAGATTTTCGATTTCCATAGCATATTTTTTTGAA
>QCGL01000026.1 GCA_003279935.1 Prochlorococcus sp. AG-388-A04 | reverse complement strand
TCGGGTAAAAATACTCTATGAAATTCAGATCAATTGGAGGATAATATAGGTATAGTTTTTGGAGGTCTTATGAAACTCAATACTCCCTTCACCTCTCTCAAAAATGCAACTTCAGATATTTGGAGAATGCATGATTTTAATTACAAATTACCGAAAGAAGCAAAGCAAGATTACTGGGAAAAAGAATGTATAGATCATCCAACTAGTTCTCATTGCAAAGTTTACTAATTAACAATTAATAAGGAGGTTTTATGAAACTCATTACTCCATTCACTATCCTCAATCAAAAGTTCCATGAAATGGATTTGATTAGAGATGCAATGAAGAGTAGGAGATTAGCAACAGAAAGATTGCATGATGATCTCAGAAAAATGTACAAAAATCTAGAACATCCACCCATAGTTAATGGATATGTTTAATCTATTGCGACTGAATCATTAGTTAGATATAAGTTAATAACTACGATTACATTGTTTTGGAATACTAATAGCTTTTTATCAACCCGAACTTTTTCGGGTTTAAAATGATTTCTTAATTAAAATTTCTGTGTAACATGGATAAACTTATAATGTGTGTAACATAACGTGTAACATTAGAAGTTAAAGCCATTGCTATCATGGGGTTACAGTGAATATACTGCGGGCTCATAACCCGAAGGTCGGAAGTTCAAATCTTCTCCCCGCCACCAATGAGAAGCCTGACTAAAACGGGCTTTTTTTGTGCCTACAATTGAACTCAAAGATATGATTAGGGTATTAATAAGGTTATTGAACAAACATTAGAGACACATAAAACTCTTTAAAAGACACTCAAATGTCAACTTAAAGAGGATCTTATACCATTTATAAAAATAAAATCTTTAATGAAAAAATCTATTTTAATTGGTTTAATTGATGGCATTTCTGGTCTTGCGATTGGTTATAAAGTTTCAAAAGACAGGAACGTTGATTATAAAACAGATGTAAGAGAAGGATATGACGGACCGTTTAATGTACTCTCACAATTCCCAAGCAAACAAGCAGCTCAAGATTGCTATGAAGGTGATTATCAAAATATTATTCCTTTAAGAAAAGGAGCTATAGATATGAACTTTAGGATAGTTGAGAAAAAGATCCAGTTTTCCAACCAATAGATAATGGATCACTAATCTTCGTAGACCAGACAACGTGGATTGGATGGATTCAATTCACATTCATTATCCCAGTAATCAGCTATGTCTGTTGATACTCCCTGGTCTTTCATTAAATCTTTAAGAGTCGGATATTCTTTTGCAAGATCAAGATCCCTTAGTTTCTTATCTTGAATTGCGAATGGTGATGTTTTTAAATTCATAATAACCTCAAAATTTTTGTTGGATTCTGACTACAGATCTTGGATGATCATGGACATAAGAATTAAATTCTCTCGCAAGCATCAGGCAATCGTATGCATCGCGAGCATAGAAACCTAATTGATATGTACTGTTTGATGAATCTTTATAACTAAGTACATATTTTTTACAAGATTTGATTGGCGTTGAAGACATTTTGAACTCATAATTGCTACAACTATGTTCTAACTAGGAAGACTAAACATCCGACTAATATAAATGTACGGTTTGAAGTACTCCCATATACGGATAGAGGATCAACAACTAAATTTTTAAATGGGTAAAGTTTATAACTGATCGTGAGAAAGCTAGATAAAAATATTTGTTTAGAGTCTCTTGACTATCTCAAACTAGACCTGAATTGCCACTCTAGATTTCTTTGGCTATAAATATAAAGCGGGCTAAAGTCTGTAAACTCCACGAGGATTTAGTCCGCTCCGAAAGGGATTTTGTTAGTAGTTCTGCTCAAGATTTTCCATTTCATTTTTTCCATTGCGATTGGAGATTTCCATGATGCGCCAGAATGATATCTAATTATTCACAATGTACATTCGGCATTAAGAGAATTAAGTAAACAGATTGCCGCTAATAGTTTAAGTAGTAAGCGTTTAATATTATCCAACAAGTTCAATTGAATAGACAGTATCCATACAATTATTTTTTCTATCCCATTCCTTCGCAAAAGGCGATTCCATTTCTGCTCCTAATTTTTCTAAGTCAGTACAATTCATTAATAAATGAGATTTATGTTCATTGACCTTTACGAACTCATAATCAGTTACAAACTCTTTGCACATTTATTCAAGAAATAATGTAGTTACATCATTTTTAAATTCTTCAAATGTGCAGCTAAAAGTTGAGATTATAAGAGTGTTCATAAAAAAAAGTTAATTAAAAGACATGTTAGTAATTATTTCTTATTCAATCAATAATTTATAAATGCCTATTGATTTAAAAAATTTATTCTAAAACTCTTCTCCTACATCAACTAATAACATTTATATCACTTATACAACTAGTTAAAGTAGTTAACGGTAGCAGTTAAAAGTGATATCTTTCAGGGATATCCAGCTAAGCTTGCTGTATTAAAGAAGACTTGTTGTATTTATAATCTTCCCTCAAATAATGGGGTTCGCCACTTTCTCCTCATAAGCCCGTCATCACTCTCCCCCTATTAGCCCGTGATTGCTTTCCTTATTATTAGCCCGTGATCGGTCACTCGGTAGTTAATACAATGGTTAACAAGTTCTCTCTGTATAAGCCCGTGATCGGTCACTCGGTAGTTAATACAATGGTTAACAAGTTCTCTCTGTATAAGCCCATGCTTGCTCTCTTATAAGCCCGTCATTGATAATGAAAATAGTTTTTTCGTATGAAATATGTTTAAAATAGAAAGGTTTTTAGAACAAGTTTTAAGGCTATGAAATAGTTTGTACTGATACAAATGTTTTAATAGGTTGACATAAGAGTTTTGTATATTGCTAATACACTTCGAATAAGGTTATTTAGGTCAGTTACTAAATCTTCGTGGAGACTGCTTTAGTAAATTTCTTTTACTGGTTACTAATGAGATCAACCGAATCACACTATGGTTCCTCATTAGTTCCAGTAAAAGTTCCTTCTAATAAGATCGAACGTTTTTATTAAATTTTTAAGTTCTTTAAGGTAAGAATTAAAAAGTTATTTCTTTACTTCTAATGCTTTTACTAGAGTGTCATATCTAATTAGTTAATTTTTACATGGAGATTTAACATTAATAGTATTGCACTAGTAGATCCACTTATGGAACTATATTTATAAGCCAATACAATTAATCAATCTATAGACTTAGGAGTGCTCTAGAGGGAACTTAAACAGAATCTGAGAAATAAGTGAAGATAGGCATCTATCATGGCGACTAATGTTTAATACTATAAATTAAACATTTTTATGTTTTATTGAAATCAATATTTAATAAAATAAGCTAACAGAAATTAAATTTAAATTGAAAATAAACTCGCAGGGATGGAGCTTAATTTTTAACATTGGAACAATAGCGATAACTTTTTTTATTTTGGATAAAGAAGAAAGAAGGAAAAAATATAAATCAATGTCTAGCCAAGAAAGACAAGAGCTTATCTTAAAAAAGATGAAAGCTAAAAGAATAGAAGTCGGAAGTGGTGTGCCAAATAAAAAATACGATAGTGAAGAGATATATGAGTTAATCCATATTGCAAATTGTTTTCCTGAATTAAGAAAAAAACGTAAATAAGAAATTCAATACTTGACGAACCATATTCAATACACTTATAGTAATAGTACACCTGTATTACTTACTAATGACTCTAGGAGGAGCAAATGTTTGGTCTAATTTTTCTTATGGCAGTAGTGTTAGCACCCCAAATGGCTGGATACTTAACCCGCAAAGTAGCTATTTAATATTGTTTGAAAAGTGCAAAAAATCAGCAAAAAGCAACATCAAAGTATATACCCATCTCTTCTATGCAAATCATCTAGGACAACCAGCAGGGCTTAAAAACACAAGACTTCATGATCTCGAAACTGCTTTTGAAACATGGAATGAACTAATAGCTGGAGGATGGACTGAAGTAACAAACCAATTTCAAGAATCAGCATGACTAACTTAAATCCAATCAAAAAGAAACTTGCAAAAGAGAATAGAAAAGTATCTGTTCAAGACCCATCAAAACTACTAGCAGAATTTTTTAATGGCGAAGTAATTAAGCTCGATGAAGAATACATCTATGCCTAATGGAAGATCCTCAGTCATGGGCTTACTTCGAGTACCACTCAGAACTGAAAAGCAAACGCACAAAGATTTGCATTACTTGCACTCACATTCGCTACAGCACGACAGATCAATGTGTAACTATCTTGACTTGCCCCTTTCACCAGAAGCTTATTCCTCAAGGAGAACACTTAGTTAAGGGATGTAAATTTTGGAGAAAGGATAAGAAGATATTTGCACCTGAATCTGCTTAGAAATTAAAATCGGCATTAATACCGATTTACAGAAAATATTATCCGTAGTAATTTCTAGTTAATTAAATGGAGGGATCTGAAATGATTGATAGTCCACCAGAGAATTTAATAAGATTGGTTTAAAAAGCCAAATCCTACATATAAAAACTGAGTATTCCTAATAGAGGTTGTTTTCATTTAAAGGCTGGGTTCAACCTCTATTTTAATGCCTGTAAATATTATTCCAAAGAATAAAGTTTTATTGTAAAAGGTGCTAGATTTATCTCGAAATTTAGAGTGCAAAATGAGGGTAAAACTTGAACCTGAAACAGCTTTTATAGGTAAAAAATTTGCATATATTTTCTTTGGAATAATATTTGGACTTAATGCAATAGCATTTTTTTGGTATTTCTTTTTTTCTAACCTAACTTAGAACTTATTCTTTATCTCTTAATCAAACTAATCTTATCCATCTAACCTATCTGCGTAATCTCTTAAAACTTCAGCCATCTTTTGAGGTGGAATTTCTTCTTGATATTCTCTACATAAATCAAAAAATTTATCTAAGAAATCTTTCATTGAAGAGTACATAAAAAAAACGCTCTTGTATATTCTCTACTTTTGATCGACTGTCAATCAATTAGAGATTACATCATCTTCTGGTAAGAAGTTAATTTATTACCAATTTTTCATATTACCAGTGCCTTGAGATCTTTGCATCCAAGATTATTTCAAAGTACCATTTACATTTTTAAAAAGAAAAAATCCTAAGTCAATGTCGAATTATCAAAGGCTGGTGCTATTCCTCAAGAAGATGAAAGATCAAGGCACAGAGGTTAGAAATTGAATTTCAGATAAAAATATTATAGTGAGTAAGTTTATGAGTTAATCCATATTGCTAATTATTTTCAAGAATTAAGAGATAAAACAGAAAATAATTGAATACTTGACGATTAAGCTTACGTGTATTTATATTAATAGTACAGTTGTATTACTTAGCAATGGTGTTCGGAGGAACCAAAGTTTGGACTAATTTTTCTTATGGTTATCGTAACGAGTCTCCAAGTGGTTGGCTACTTAACCCCGAACGCAGCAGACTAATTTTATTTACAAGAATAAAGAAATCTGACAGAAACAATCCCAGGATTTTTCTACATTCATATTATACAAATTCTCTTGGTGAACCCTTGGCAATTAAATCATCAAGTCAAATGCATTTGGACGAAGCCTGGGATAAATGGCATGACCTTCAATTAGAGGGTTGGACTTTTGAAGAACTTGAATTACCAGAATAAGTATGAGACAAAATTTTATTTTCAAAGAAACGATCCAAAGAGGATATGAAAATATCTATTCAAGACCCTTCAAATTATTAGCAGAATTTTTTAATGGACTTGTAATTGAATTTGATGAAGTATATAGACATGACTCATAAAGAATTAGTAGATCAAGTTTCCGCAATTTTATTTAATCAAAGTGGAAAGATAGAAAGCCAAAGATCTTGGCTTGCTATGAGAAATTATTTAGAGCAATTAGATAACGAGCAACTAAAGTTAATGCTTAAAGAATCTAATTGATATAAACATAAGCTAAATTCTTCTCCGTTCAAATCTACATTTAATTGGTTTAAATCCGGGCGGGAATATCAGCTGAACAATGCAAATATTAACTACGCAATATATTTATAGCAATGCTAGATCTTATAAAGTAAATTCATTACTAATACAAAGATTTAATTTGGTTTAATTATAGTTTTATAAATTATTCTTCAATCAACAGAACAGAAATTTAAACATACTCATACTCCACTCAAGTTATTTGCCTAATCTTTTTGACAGTAAGATTATTTCCCTCACAAGACTTACTTGTAATTTTAATAGAAAAATGGATTCATCTATAAGTATTAGTTATCAGAGGCATAAGATTTACTCTACACATTTACTAAGACTTTGACTTATAGTTTGTGGGACGGAAATTAAATTATCCGTTTTTACTTAAAAGTCTTTAAATAGGCAATAACATAACGAACTCATGACAACTATTCAGCAGCAGCGTACTTCGCTGTTAAAAGGCTGGCCACAGTTTTGTGAGTGGGTAACATCAACTAACAACAGAATTTATGTTGGTTGGTTCGGCGTCTTAATGATTCCATGCCTACTTGCAGCCGCGGCTTGTTTCATCGTTGCTTTCATCGCAGCACCTCCAGTAGACATTGACGGAATTAGAGAACCAGTTGCTGGTTCATTCCTATACGGAAACAACATCATCTCAGGTGCAGTTGTTCCTTCTTCAAATGCTATTGGTCTACACTTCTACCCAATTTGGGAAGCAGCTACTGTAGATGAGTGGTTATACAACGGTGGTCCTTACCAGCTAGTAATATTCCACTTCCTTATTGGTATCTCAGCATACATGGGACGTCAGTGGGAGCTTTCATACCGTTTAGGTATGCGTCCTTGGATCTGTGTTGCATATTCTGCACCAGTTTCAGCAGCTTTCGCAGTATTCCTTGTATACCCATTCGGTCAAGGTTCATTCTCTGACGGAATGCCTTTAGGTATCTCTGGAACATTCAACTTCATGTTTGTTTTCCAGGCAGAGCACAACATTCTTATGCACCCATTCCACATGGCTGGTGTTGCAGGTATGTTCGGAGGATCTTTATTCTCAGCAATGCATGGTTCACTTGTTACTTCATCTCTAATCAGAGAAACAACTGAGACAGAATCTCAGAACTATGGTTACAAGTTCGGACAAGAAGAAGAAACATATAACATCGTTGCAGCTCATGGCTACTTCGGTCGTTTGATCTTCCAATATGCTTCATTCAACAACAGCAGAAGTCTTCACTTCTTCCTAGCTGTATTCCCAGTTGTATGTGTTTGGTTAACTTCAATGGGAATCTGCACAATGGCATTCAACCTTAACGGTTTCAACTTCAACCAATCAGTTGTAGATGCAAACGGTAAGATTGTTCCTACATGGGGCGACGTTCTTAACAGAGCTAACCTAGGTATGGAAGTAATGCACGAGCGTAACGCTCACAACTTCCCACTTGATCTA
>QCGL01000025.1 GCA_003279935.1 Prochlorococcus sp. AG-388-A04 | reverse complement strand
TAAAGCAATTGTTGAAATTGCAGAGATGAAATTTGTAAATATTGAAGAAAAAGAAGAAAAATTAGACGCGCTTGTTTTTTTGAAGAATCAAATATTGAGGAAGGCGGAGAAGTTAGAAATTAAATAGATCAAAAATATATTGCAGATATCGAATCTTTACTATTTTGTATCAGCTACATTCTTAAAGAAATCACAATAAGTCATCAATTCTGATTCGGTTTTAATTTTGAGATTTAAATCATTAATTGCCTGCTTGGTATCAATTCTGTAGCCATACCAATCCAGACAAACTTCTCTCTGTCTTTGGGTGTTAGAAATCTCGGGAGTATCTAATTTATTTGATGTATTGGTACAACCCCACATCAAAGCCATAAAGGGGATAAATAAAATTAAGCGTTTCATTTTTTCCTTTTAACTAATCCATAAGTACATAATATGGGGTTCACTATTAAAACAACCCAAAAAGGAGGTGGAGGACCTCCATCAACAATTGTTCCAGCATTAAAAGTATTGAATAAGGCTACTGCTAATAAACAAGCCATTAAAGCTAGTTCACCTGATAAAACTTTTTTTAAAGATTTTTTATCTTTGATAGAGCTGCAAATAATCAATAAGAATCCTATCCCTATATTACTAGCTGCTACAACATCTGCAGTCCCTCTTACAAGAAGCAATGTTTCACTTGAAGCGTTGCCTGCGATAGTTTCCACAGAAAAAATTAGTAGGAAAATAATTAATAATCCCAATAGGATATGAAGACTCCCAGTAGTTTTTAAAATATTTTTTAACTTCATACTAAAAAAGGAGCTAATTGCCCCTTATTTTAGATCGAATGTCAATAAGATATTATTTATTGCTGCTGGTAATTTTGCTCTGAATAAATATTTTTTTGATAGTGATTATAAAGATCAATTTCGTCTTTATCTTCACTAGCTAAACCAAGATTGAGTCTTGCTAATAGCATTATCCTTTGCTTTCTATAGTGTGAAATTGCCATTATTATCAAATCTTTTTAATCAATTTTAGCTTGAAAAATCGTGAATGAATCGTGAATGAAATCTATTTGGTTTTTGAAAACCCTTGCAATAACTATTGGTACATTGTTCATTAGCCAGTAGTTAGGTTCTTTGACTGTCATAGATCTCGGTAAATATTGATGGTTTGGGTAAAGTTTGGGTAATTCTGAATTTCTGAAGGGATCTGCTGTCCAGTTTTTAAGCCCTCATCCAATCCCTAATTATCTAAATCTTACCGTTTAATTCTGTAGGCAACAGATCGCTATTCATAAACTTTTTTATTTAATTCTCATTAATTTACCTTTACTGAGAAAGTGTTTCTATGACAAGGTTCTTCTTCAATTGGGACAGGATCTACCCAAACTTATTTTAATAATTACCCAAACTTAATCAGTAGATCCATTGGTATGAGATGCCTGTACACTTTTACTAGAGGAAGGTCATTCTATTTTTAGGCTGCTTCTGGAGCGAAAACCTTAATGTCTTTCCTCCAGTATCTGCAGCCCTTAACTAAATGATCTCCTTGAGGAATAAGCCTCTGGTGAAAGGGACAGGTCAAGATAGTTACACATTGATCTGTCGTGCTGTAGCGAAAGTGAGTGCAAGTAATGCAAATCTTTGTTCGCTTGCTTTTCAGCTCTCCGTGATAGTCGAAGTATTCCCATTCCTGCCAGTCCTCCATGATTAGTTAGTACAAGTGTACTAATATTTATATCATTAGTAAAGGTCAGAGGTCAATAAACTTATTTGCTTGTTAGTAAGATTTCTCTTGCTTTATGCCATCTTTTCTCGAAAGACTCTTTGCTTACTTCTATCTGATTGCCATACCTATCTACACCGCTGTAGTAGACGCCTAGAACGTACCCTACAAAGGGTTTAAGGGCTTTCATAGTCTTTGATCTAAGAAGCTTTGTGAACGCTTCCATCGACCTCGCAAGCTTTTCTCTTTCAAGGTTCTGAATCCACATTAAACCCTGATGATGGTAAAGAATTACCTTGACTGCTTCGTCATAGGAAAGCCAAGGGTGAGCGTCTTTTATTTGTTGTGTTCTGTCCATTTGTTTTAAGTGTTAATAGTTATTGTTTATTTATCTATGGTTAGTTTTTGATGGGTGGCATGGGGGTAATCGTCCTTACCAATACGTATATATGAGTCCTCACAAATTTCTGCCAAAAGTTAAGTGCTGATTAATTTAATAGATAGGGGTTGGATGCGGGCTTTTCTAGCTGGACTGCAGATCCCTTAGAAACTTAGGTTTTTTTTGAACGTTTTATTCCTACACAATAATTTCGCTTAAAAGGATAGTAAAAAGGGCAGTCGAAACAGTAAATCAGAGAATATTATAAGATGCATTTTCACTCTGGAAATCTATGCAAAATCAAGTAGGGGTGAGAATCCTCAAGGGAAAGTGTTTATAAGGTTAATTTCATAGAGATGTATAGATTTTTTTAAGTATCTTACAAAAGAAATAAGTACTGATTGACTTATCGAAAGTTCCTTAGATAATCTTTATTTTGGATATAAATAGATTATTGTTTTTCAATCCACGCTTAATTATTATTGGATGCTTAAGACCTTCTGTTCAGTTTGAGTTGTTAAAAAGAGCTAATAGATTTCCTATTATTTCTTTATATTTATTCCAGAATATTGTACTCGGTTGGTTGGCTGAACCTCTTTATTGGTTGCAAAAAATTCTTTACAAGAAGCCAAGGGATATGCCTGATCCAATTTTTATTATAGGTGCATGGAGAAGTGGAACAACATACCTCCACACAGAAATAGTTAAAGCTACTAAAGCAGCCACAATAAAAAATACGTTTTCATGTTGCCCTCAGGCAGCCTTAATATTTAAAGAACTTTTTCGCAAATTTATACCATCTTATAAAAATAGATTTTTTGATTGGGTCCCATTATTAGCAGAGGGACCTCAAGAGTTAGATATTGCCTTAATGAGATTGAGTTGCGAACATCCTCCAACATCTATTGGTCTTGGAAAGTCATTATCTAAGGATTTAGAAAGATGGTACAAATGGAAAGCTACATTAGATTTCAAAAAAAAATTAAAATTACTGCTTGAATGGGCATGGATTCATGATGGTTTACCTGGTAAAGTTTTTATCAATAAAGCTCCAGCATTCACCACAAGAGTTGACTTATTACTTGAGTTATTTCCCAACTCAAAATTTATTTACATTGAACGTACATACGATCATGTGAAAAGTATAGAAAAATCTATCAAATCATTTAATAAGGAATTTGGTTTTATTCCATATCTTGGTAACGCAGGGGAAGATGCAAAGTTTACTAGATCTTTCATATTAGATAAATGGCAAATAATTAAAAATATTATTCCTAAGGACAATTTAATAGAAGTTAAATATGAAGACCTTATAAAAACTCCAAAAAAAACTATAGATAATATCAAAACGTTTACAGGGGTAAGTGTTATTTAAATCAAAAATAAACTAGAAGATTTTTGCAAGCGCATCAATTAAAGGAGTTTGATTAGGATATTTTTTTTCAAATCTACAGGCTTCTTCAGTAGTTGGAATTATTTCATGAAGAAGGAGATCTTCAACCCATTCAAGATCATTCTGTACAAAACCTTCTTTTGCAACTGATTTAAGTAATTCTATTTTTAATTTATCCCAAGCTTGTTTTTTATCATAATTATTTTGTTGCTGTATTTGCTTAAAAGTTGATTGAATACCTAGATACCATTTTCTGACTTGTTCGACATTATCAAAACCAGATGTATCTATAAATTTAGTCAAACTATAAAAAAATTCTTGAAAAACACTTATTTTCTATTTGCTTATTAAAAAACATAATAGATATTTAAGTTCTAGATTTATATCGAGCTCTAAGATTACCAAGAGCATCTAACAGAGGTGTTGAATGTTTAAATCTAATAGTAAGTCTTACCGCTTCCCACAAAGTAACATCTCTTTTTGATGTAAGAATTTCTCTGGTCCAAGCCAAGTCATCCTCACCAAATTGACCCTCAGGAGTAATTCTTTTTATCTCATTTTCAAGTTCTTTCCAAACCTGCTCATCTGTCCAGTTACGGATTGTTTGGATATCTTTATAGAGAATTCTTATTCCGCTCTGCCACTCATCCATTCTCTTTTCCATTTTTTCAAATTTATTCATTATTTATCTCTTAGTGTCGAATTTAATACTTTTTTCATGAATTTTCTGAAACTATATTTGCCAAAAGGCAGAAATCTTGATGCTTGAAGTAATTTTTTTTCTAAAAATGCAATATAGTTTCGGTGAGAAATAGGTTCCATGAAAAAACCTGAAATATATGAACTTAACCATCCAAACAAGCAAATTCTTCCTATCCACATAACTTTTTACTCACGTGATTTAAACATTTAAATCCTTATTTTTATTAATTTTACTGAGCATTACATTCATTTTATTAATCTTATAATCTGTTTCCAATTCTAATTCTTCAATTAAACCGTCTGGTTTCAAAGCTTCTTCTACTAATAATAAATCTTTTCCCACTGATTCTTCCACTGATTCTTTATTAGATTCTGATATTAAAGAGAGTATATCTTCAATTTGTTTTAATTTAGAATTTTCATCAATATCTGATTGATTTGTACTCTTAGATTTTAAAATTTCATTAATTAATAATTTACTTTCATCAATTTTTGATTTTAAATCATCTGACTTTGCCTTCGATAAAAGAGATTGATATTTTTTAGAATTTATTGCATCTTCTACCATGCTTCCAACCATACTAGATAACGATCTGCGCTCAATTTTTGCAATTATCTTAAGCTTTTTAAATAACTCTTTCTGAAAAAGAACCTGCACCCTATCAAGCTTAGTAGGCATTAGTTGATTAATGTAAATTACAGAAAACGATACACACTTATAGTATAACTAATAGTATTTATTAATACTAATCCGGTAAATTAAATTTAATGTTTTATTGTTATTTTTAGTTTATATCTTGATATCCAAAAAACAAACAAATATTTTAAGTGTGTGATAGTATGTATAAGTGTGTAACTTGTAAGAGGCACATTTGCGAGGCAGTGGTGATGGGGATCACAACAGTCAAAGGTTTTTTAGAATTTATTTAATTCTTCATTGAAACAATTATTTGCTCAATTACAAACCTTAGAAAGTAATGCTTTCTTAAAGAGCAATCTATTAATACTTGGACTGATCAAATCTTAAAATTTTTATTTTTAAGACATTAGAAACAATGAATCATTTTAAAAATGAACTATTCAAAGTAATTAAAAATGAAGAAGAAAACTATATTAACAACGCTTCTATTTTGTCTTCCATTAGCTTTTTTAGAACAAATAAAACCGGAAGTTTCACCTCTCGAAAGGAACAAAAGTATTAATACCTTCGATTTAACTAACACAAATCAATCACCATCAATAATAAAGTTTTCATCTTCTGGAATAAATAATGTTGAAATAAAAAGTTGCTGGGAAAAGGGAGATTTAGCTTCTCAAAAACGATACTGCTCTTCATCAATAACAAACCTTGAAGACTTTTAATTTATGAAAATACAAAATAAAACTCTTCAACCCCCTAGAGTCGATTACTTTTTCAAAAACTATATCGAAGTAAAAGGAGGCAACCCCCTTGAAGGGCATTTAAAAATTAGTGGTGCTAAAAATTCTGCTCTAGTCCTAATGGCAGCCTCAATTCTTTCTAAAGGCGAAATAAATCTTTTTAATGTTCCTCAAATTTCAGATGTTGCAATTATGTCTAAATTATTAATTGCAATGGGCATAAATATAAAATCGAATGCAAATCAATTAACAATAAATACTAAAGAAATTATCATTCCACCTCAAGATTTATTTTTTGATTTATATCATGCCCTTAGAGTGAGTTTCTTTTGTATTGGTCCAATCCTTGCAAGATTTGGAACAGCTAAGATACCTTTACCGGGAGGATGTTCGATAGGATCTAGACCAATCGATGAACATATAAATTCACTGAAAAAATTAGGCGTTGTATTTCAATACCGAAATAATTATTTAATAGCTAAAGTAATTAATCCCAAAAAAAGATTGTTGGGATCATCAATCAATTTTAAATGCAAAAGTGTAGGTGCCACTGAGACTTTATTAATGGCAGCATCTTTAGCTAAAGGGAAAACTATATTAAACAACGCAGCAGAGGAGCCAGAAATTGTAGATTTAGCAAACATGTTGAATCTAATGGGTGCACGAATAAAAGGTGCGGGATCTGAATGTATAACAATTGAAGGAGTTGAATCCTTAAAAGGATGCGATTACACAGTAATACCTGACAGAATTGAAGCAGGTACTTTTTTACTTGCTGCGGCAATAACAAGATCAACAATTAGTCTTTTCCCATGCGAACCAAATCACTTAAAAGCAGTTATTAACAAACTAGAACTTTGTGGCTGCAAGTTCGAATATTCAGATTTTTGTTTAAAAATCATTCCCAATCAAATTTTAAATTCAGTTGATATGACGACTAGTCCATTTCCTGGTTTCCCAACTGATCTACAGGCACCTTTTATGGCTTTAATGGCAACAGCAAATGGTATTTCAAAAATTAAAGAAACAGTATTTGAAAATAGAATGCATCATGTTAAAGAGCTAAATCGTATGGGGGCAAACATTACTGTAAAAGATAATATTGCAACAGTAGTCGGGGTTGAAAACTTAAAAGGAAGTGTAATTCTAGGATCTGATTTAAGGGCTTCGGCTGCATTGGCTCTTGCAGGACTTTCAGCAGGTGGGAAAACTTTGATTGGAGGGGTAGAGCATTTAGAAAGAGGATACGAAAATTTCTCTACAAAATTACAAGAAATTGGAGCAGCGATAGTAATTAAAAAAAAAATTAAAATTATGTTTAAACTAAATAATTATTTTGCAAAAATTAGTCTTAAAAATAACTCTAAAAAATATACTTCGGCATTTGCTTTTTCATTTTTTATTGGATTCTTCATAGCAACTATTCCATATATTTATAAATTTATCGAGAACTTCAGAAATCAAATATTAATTCAAGAACAGAGAAAAATACAAATCGAAAACAAAGAAAAAATATGTAAGGACAAAAATAGTGACTACATAAAGTTTTTGGATCTTGGCTTTACAGAAACAGCGAATAGAAAATTTAATACTTGCATGAAAGAAAAATGAAAGAATATAAAAAATTACTTTATATATTTATGATCCTATTTTTAGTTAGCGGTTGCAAAATATTGGAGAAAAAAGCAACTGAAATCAAAAACAATTTTGGAATACAATTACCAGAAGAAAGTATTAAAAAAGAAAATAGTATTGAAATTATAGTTTCATGTGGAGAAAATAGTAATCTCGAAGAGTATATCAACGAGGGGTGGGTTATTAAACAAGAATACTCAGAAGAAAAAGTTTGTTCATGGAAAACAGTTGCTGCCTCGAAAGATTGTGATTTAGAAAAAGATAAAGGTTGTAAAATAGTGAAACCAGACATAGTTGGTGAAGAGATATTTTATTTATTAGAAAAATAATAAATCTTAAATCTTTCTTCGTTTAGGCTTTAATAAATCATGTAGAAAGTTCTTTATTTAATTAATCGATTTCACCAGATTCTTTTAATGAATTAACAATTCTTTCATTTTCAGTTTTTAAATTTTCT
>QCGL01000024.1 GCA_003279935.1 Prochlorococcus sp. AG-388-A04 | reverse complement strand
TGCGAAATTTAATTTCTGAAACTGTAGATATATAAATATATTCAATCTTAACTTTGTTTAATCTGCTTATAAAAAGTTTAAAGGATAATCGACATTAGCTGGTTCCAAGTGTTTAGCATAACAAGCGGTCGTACAGTCCACCCCCTCACTATTGATACTGCATGAAGTAATGCATTCGAAGAAATTTTCCAAAGCATCTGTATTTTTGAGGTTTGATAAAATGTCTTTTTTCATAATTAATTCTCCAATCTGCAGAACATCTAGCAACTTTTTCCTAATAAAGTCAAATTTTAGGTAAAGTACCTAATCTAAAGGTTTTTAAATTTGGCATTTGATATCTATATTTTTCTTGTTGGAGACTAGTCTTAATTACTTTGAAATTATTTGCACCCATAGACCACCGCTTTGCTTAAGTTGTAATGGATGCTTTTTTAATATTGGCAAAATAGACATAAATACGAGAAGTTTGTGTTGATGTAAAACCAATAAAAAAAGAGATTGTACTCCCGCCTTTAGGAAACAATCTCTTCACTTAGTACTTAGTTATGTCTGGGAATAAATTAACAACGCACCTAAATCTTTGATCCTTGCTGCTAATTTAGTTGGCTGTTTAAACCAATCTAATAAACTTCTCTGGTGGACTATCGATCATTTCTAATCCCTCCGTTTGACTAATAGGAAGCTAGTACGGATAAATTTTTTTGTATATGCGTAGATATGCTGATTTATTTGAAACTTAGTATTTAAAATAAATTCTTATTTTTAGTTTCGAAGTTAATTAAAGTAATTGCCTGATATTTTTTTAGGTATTCATACGCTTGCTTTTTAGATATCAAACGTACTAAATAATACTCAAATCAAAGGAGGTTAATCAAATGACCAACTTAGGATTAGAGCTACTCATATTGACTGTCTTACTTATTTATTTTGGAGTTTTCATGACTCAAAGTATTTATAGAAAATATGAAAAAGCCTATCTACGCAAAACAATTTTTTGCAGCAAATCACAAAGCGACCCCTATTGCATTGCTGAATAATAGGGTTTAAAAATTTTCAAAAAACAAAGGAGGTTAATGATGTCTTGCGGAAATCCTTATAAACATAAGATTCAAAATACAATACATTTTTTTCTAGATACATTCTCAGGTCGGAATTCAAACTCGAGAGCTTTGACTGATGATCAAATGGAATGTATGCAATTTGGCATCTGTTCTTTTATTCCAAAAAAATTAGAAGAAATTCCTTATTTTCATTACTAATTAGGAGGAAAAAATGAAGATTAAAAAACCCCTCACTCTACCCCAGAAGTACTTTAATGAATTTCAAAACTACTTTCATAATGCTGATGAGAAATTAGTTTCATATAGTTATATCCCTGAATATCTTAAGAAAACTACTTCAATAAAACCAAAAACTCTTTTTAAAAATCATTTAAATATTGACTGATAATACTAAATTCGTGAAATCAGGATATCAATCAGAAAAAATGATTAAGGGATTATTTAAGAATTTATTCAAACTCCACCACCATGTCAGCTAGCTATAAGGATTTTAAGTTGGCTTTTTTTAAAAAATTATTTTTCATATCTAGTAATATCTTCCAAGAAAAATAATATCTAAGAGTGAATTTTTTTTAATTAAAAATTTTTTTTAATTAAAAGGAGAAGTGTTATTCGTCGGGGCAATTAATAGGATTTCAAAGACTATTCCAGTCAAGGCTATAGGTAAAACCCAAACACCAATAAATCTATGATCAAAAAATCTTATATGATCATTACCTTTAAATACATTTTTTAAAGAAGTGTATAGGGTTTCTGGTTGATTATAAGAAGGACCTGTTTTTGATGGTGAGTAAGGTTTTATGAAAGCAGATGATGCATAGAATTTAGAAATTTTCTTTATAAAAAATATAGGCAAAACCCAAATAGCTACAAATCTAGCACCCAACCATTGCCTTGCATTAGGAAGAGCGTACTCTTTAATAGATTTATTTTCTGGCATTCCAGATTCTAAATCTGCATAAATATTTTCTAAAGTCTTTTCTTTGCTTGAGTTACTTGTCATTTAAAGTTCTAATTGGTGAATATTTTATGAATTTAAATCTTTAATAAAAATATTCCTAACTACTAAAATAACTAAAAAGCAGTTAAGAATATTTCCTTTGGCTAGGTTCATAAAGACGGATTTTATACCGTTGCAGATTCGCCAAATATCTACATATACTTTATAGATAAAAAACTATTTTTTTTAAAGTAAATAATATACAAACATATGAATAATATTTAATTAGAAAAGTAATTTTTTATTACAGACTTCTAATTGAATATTATTTTTAATAGTATTTAAAATAATTTAAACCTCATTTTCTAAGATTGCGAAAAAGAAAATGAGGTCAAAGAGAGGTTCTCATTACAAACCGAAGTTATCAAAGCTAACGGCTAGTAGATTTCCCTAGTTTCTACTTCTATATTTATACTTTGAGTTCCTTAATTTAGGAAGATTTATTTTATACATAAAAGTGTTTTATATTATATGGAATTTTTTATTGAAAGTTTATTAGTACATTGACAAGACTCATTGAAAGATGAAAAAAAGCATAAAGGGAAACTGCTAAAAACAAAAATTGTTCTAAGGGAATCATAATAAATAATAAATTATTTGAATTTTGTTTAGTAAATTAATTTTTTGATAGGAAGATGTTTTCTAGCATCAAATCTCCGCTTGATCGTTGATTTTTTATATTCAGTTTTTTTGGGTGATCACCTTTAGATGAATTAAAAGCTCCCCATCTTTTAAGCCAAAACAAAGTGTAGAAGAATGCAACTATAAAAGGAGATCCCACAATTAAGTATCTTATATCCATTTAAATTCTTTAAATTAATAAGATTTAAACTGCATAGCCAAAATTGCTCCTAGGAAGAAAACAGTTGGAATTCCTAAAGCGTTTACAGCCGCAGTTCTTACTGTGAAGACTGGATAACCTTCCTCAGGTCTGTTCGTATTGATAATCGACGAATCTTCCCATACTTGATAATTCTTAAAAGGAGCTATACCATCTTTAGGTAATCCAAAAGGTGTCAATCTAAATACATCCCATTTACCTAACCAAAAAACTGTGAAGATCCAAGAAAAAATAATAGGAGTAATAACTAGTACAATTCTAAAGTCCATTTTTATAAAAGTTAATTGATTTTATTTTGAACTCTTAGAACAAATTAAATTTATATCTTTAACTTATATTTAAGTAAAAACACTTATTAACATCAATTTTGATCATTAATCACCATAGGAAATGATTTATTAGTTTAGTTAAAGTACATTTTGTAAGTCTTACTAAATAAATCTATTGTAGATTTGGAAATATCCTAAATTATAATTATGGAGACATTTAGATTCTTACTTTTTGGTATTGCAGGTTTAAGTGTAATTTTTTGGGTAGCAATAATAGCTTTATGGCATACTTATATGTTTCCAACATTCTTTAATGAAGATAAAACTTTTAATTCCGTTATAACTAAGGAAAATTCTTTTGCCTCAGAACCTATTCTTGGTAATTTAGTTAATAGTAATAATTTCACAAGTAGAGAAAAATATTCGATGAAAAACCTTGTTATTGCTGATTTCTCCTCTACACAAAATGATTTTAAATTAAATAGATTGTATACCACCGTTATGATTGGAGTATCGTTCGCTACCTTTATATTTCTCACTTATGGATTAAGTAGTTCAATTACAACTGTTAGTTAAATGGAATCAATATATACTTTAGTTTTTTTAGCTTCTTTCGTTTATTTAATATTTAATTCACTTAAAGATTTAAATATTAAATAATAAATAAAAGTTTGTATTATTTTTTTGCGTCTGCCAAAAATTTTCTTCTTATAAAAAAGAATATTAATGTCGTTATTATCATTACCGGAGGGTGAAAAGAAATTGAATTTAAATAATCGTAGTAACTAAATTCTTCCATAAATTTTTTGCATAATAAACGAAACTATAAAACAGATTCAAATTATTAATTGATTTATATAAATCACATGAAAGTATAAATTGAAAGTTAAAAATGTAGCCCCATCTTACACAGTTTGCATTTTAAAATTTTTGTTAAAAGTTCGAATGAGGTTCTACTCATTTAACTTCTAATCAATATCTTTTGCTGAATAAACAGCTTGTTGAAGAGTTGTTGCGTTTGGGATTACTTTATTTCTTTACTTCTTAGCTCCATTTTCTAATACTGTAATTAAGAGTTATTTTTATGGAATATTCATGCATTTAAAATAATTATCATTGGCCATATCCATATTTAAACCCCATTCTTTATCAGTTTTTCCATCACCTTTTTTAGTGTCTTTTTGAAATTTAGCTGTACATCTTTCCTCTATATTTTCTGGAGAATTATAATTTTTGAGGATAATAAAAACTAAATAGGATAAAGATGAAATTGCACCTATAAAAAAAGTAATTCTAGTGAATTTCTTTTCCATTTTTTTTCTATATATCTTATATATAGTTATGTATTATTTTGAATACTGTAGTATTTAATCCTTTTTGGGAAACTTACATCCTAAAGCTTGCTTTTGTTGGCTAGATAAATTTCACTCAATTTAGTCACTAATTTGAATATCAACCTTGCTCAACAACTTGTTTTGAATTTAAATTTTTATGCAGTAATTAATAAGATTAATCTCCTCTTGTTCTTCACTAGCCAGTACAATTTTTGTCTTCCTAAAATCATTATTCTTTGCTCTCTGTAGTATGAAATTTACATTATTTTTTTTACCTTACAAAATTATTAATATTGGCAAACTTAGTAATATTAATAATCCATTAAATAATAAAAAATTATTTAAGTACTTTTAATAAATCCTTATTCTGGTTCTCGTAATGTAGTAATAAGTAATCCACCTATTAATCCTAGATTCATAAGTACTGCTCTTTGATGGAAAGGCATCACATGAAAAATAATTGTGGTTGGGATAAGAAATAATAATAAAAATGCTGAACCAATTTTTTGATTTCCTCCAAAGATAAAAAATCCGGAACCTAAGGTAAGGCATATGATTGCTCCAACTAAAAGGATAGATGCAATTGGATCAGGGATACCTTTTGAAGATATATATTCAACTGTTTTTTCAAAACCTGTAATTTTGCCTGGTATAGCTGATATAAATATTGATGAGATTGCAACTCTTGCAAAAAAATCAAAAAAAGTTTTGATACCTTTATTTTTAAAAATAGAATTTTTCATTCTTCTATTATAAAAAAAGTTTAATTTATTAGATGAATACTTATTTAGTAACCGCAACTTTTAAAAATGTTGCTCTCATGGGTGCAGCTTATGACCTGTTTTTAAAGGTTATTGAAGACGGAACTTTGAATGATGAGTTTGAAGGATTTAAAGTTATGGGAAGATATCATGCCTCTTACTCAAATAATGTCTATATTATTGTCCAAGCTTCAACAGGCATAAAAATGACAGAACACTTCGCTCCTTGGAAAGTCAAGTTTGATATAGATTTTGATATCAAGCCAGTTATGACTGATGATGAAAAAGTTGCTGAGCACAAGTTGGTTGGTTCATTAATGGCAGCAGAACAGAAAATGGGATTTACCGGATAAGATAAACTCCTCACTTTGTTATTTAAATAGGGCTGGATTAAAAGTAAAGTTTGAGTTTGATAAGCTGAGCTTATAGAGGGTATGAGAGTAAGTAATTATACCCACACTATTTATTCCTTGGTATTAGATTGGTTTCAAGATTGCATTAGAAAGCGTCTTAGATAAATAACAAACTGTCAAATGAAAGAAACACAAACAGTAGAAAAAGAGAAGGTTGTAGCTGAGAAGCTCAATGGAAGATTTGCAATGATGGGCTTTATTGCTCTTGTTGGTGCTTATCTAACAACAGGTCAAATCATTCCAGGTATTGTATAAAGTGGATTTCATTTCTAAAAGTCAGGGATACGTTCCTCTTAAAGCAGTTCCTTACATTTTCTTTTGTGCAGTAATTCTCAGTATCACAACAACAACAAATACATTCATTTAGTTTTTTAAACTAACATCGTCATAGAAGTCAGCTAGTAGGGATATAAGCTGGCTTTTTTAATGAAGTAAATTAATCTTAACTAGTTTTTCTTATCAGATTAAAGTCTTGACTTTGCGTTTCAAAGGATTAAATCGGACTCTTTTTATTTGATCATTTTCCAAAATCCAATAAACAGGTGCACTTTTTCTTGCCTTAATTAAAATTTCTTTGTCTAATTTTTGCGGTATAAATTCTTTAGAAGGATCAAAAAATTTATCTCTTTTTGGTTGATTTAAAACAATACTGCCTTCTTTTCCAGAAATTGATCTGTGATAAGTTCCAATAGGAATTTCTAATGCCCCCATTGTTCTATTTAAATAAATTACATGATGTGGCTCGTCCCATGAAGGATTTATCAAAATAAATTTTCTTTCGCCAGTAATAACTAAATTGTGATCAATTTGATGTTCGTGAACATAATATTGTTCATCTTTAAAATTATCAGGAGGAGATATAGCTTCTTTAGAGTGAATTACCACATCGCAACCATTAGATCCCACCAAGCCTGCATCAAAGAATGTAACTTTTGGAGTTTCTCTAAAAATAGTTGTTGAGTAGAATTTTAATTCCATAATTTAACCTCAAGTGTTAATAAATTTATGAATACTATTAAAATCTGTGAGCAATAAAAAAATTAATAATGTATGGTCAGTCGCAACAAACTAAACAATCTTCTTGAGTTGGATAATCAATACATTTTTTCTTTAAAGTTTCTTCTAAAATTTCTATTTCCTTAACATAATCCAGATCTCTTAACTGTTTGTGTGGAACAGTGAATTGAGTTTGTAGTTTCATTTTTCCCTCCTATTTAATACTGTTGTTTGAAGCCATGCCAAGTTTGAGAAAACCTTAATCCTAGATAAGAAATTAAAATTATCCAAAATAGAATTTCTATGCCTAAATTAGTCATTTGTTTTTCCTCCTTTTTATCTGTCTATGCTTTAGTACGGGTGATATATAAAAATCAAGCGTAGGAATACTTAAAAAGATTAACTATTAATCGCAATAAACTTTGCAATGATTATTAGTAGGATGTTTTTCGCATTCATTACTCCAATAAGCTTCTAGTTCTTTTGCGTTCATATCATATGAAAATTCTTTTGTTTCCATATTGATTTCTTGGATAGTGAATTTGTCGTTTAGTGCCATAAGATGTACCTCTTGACTCCAATTACGTTCTAATTCATTTAGATAGTAAATCTCAAGCTTTTTGTGTGCGGTTAGAGGAACAAAATTGTACGGATTAAGGATCAAAAAAAGACTCTTAAAATCAAAATGAGGAAGATCAATATTTATATATATTTCTTAGCTTGTAATTCTTTTTATAGCCTGTAATTTATTTCGTTGTCGAAGTGAATTCTTTTATTTGAAGCTTAGGTTCATAAACAGCTCCATTACATACTGCCACAGCAAGGCTCTCTTTTGCTTCTTTATCCCACCCTTTTAAATCTTTTTCTTTTTCATTAATCCAACGTACTGTTTTATCAAGGCATAGATTCCAGTAAGAAGCTTTTCTTGAGACAGGAATTAAAGAAATAGCTATCAGAACTATCGCTGCTGTAGATGTAATTACGCAGTATTTAATAATATTAGGACTTTTATGAGGGGACATAATATAAATTGTTTAACCTTTCTAATATAGTTCAGCAATCAATTATATATCATATCCTGGTCTAAAATTTCTCTTTTATATTTCCATCAA
>QCGL01000023.1 GCA_003279935.1 Prochlorococcus sp. AG-388-A04 | reverse complement strand
TGGGTGAGCCCTTGTTAAATATTGATGAGTTACTTCTGTCAATTAGATCAATCAATGAGGATTTCGATATTAGTCAGAGAAAGATCACAGTAAGCACTGTCGCTATTCCAAAAATGATAAGTAAATTATCAGAATTGTCTTTTCAAGTTTTGGGTAAATGTCAGTTTACTCTTGCAATAAGTTTGCATGCTTCAAATCAAAAAATAAGAGAAGCTATCATACCAAGTGCAAAAAATTATCATATTAAAAATATTATTGCTGATTGCAGAGAATATGTAAGAGAGACTGGCAGAAGAGTGAGTTTCGAATACTTAATGCTCCGTGGAGTTAATGATAAATTAGAACATGCTGATGAATTAAGTAATCTAATTAAAGGTTTCCAATGCCATGTGAATTTGATTAAATATAATCACATTGAGGAAGTTGAATTTAAGCAAACCCCTACAAAAAATGCTCAACTCTTTCAAACCAGACTTTCTAATAGTGGGATTAATGTTAGTTTTCGAAAAAGTAGAGGCTCAGATAGGAATGCAGCATGTGGTCAGTTAAGGCAAAATGAAAAGATCAAATAATCATATTTAAAAACTTTTTATTAAATTCAACTTAAACACGTTAGTATTGGTTTAATTCTTTTTTTTATTATTGGGATTTATTAGAACTAAGCTTTTACCTTTTGCAATTGTTAGTTTATTCGGCGTTGCTTTTTTTGCTGTTAGTGCAAGGATTTGGCTACCTGGAGATATGATGTCACCTGCTCCGATTAATTAATCTTTATTATTTTTTGATAATGACTAAAAGAAAGGATATACAAAATGAAAGTTTGGCAGAAATAGCAATAGATCCAGATGTTTTAGCTCAAGAATTATCTGTAGAGCTTGAAATTGATCCTTTAGAACAGATTGATAAAGATGGTTTCTCGAGAGGAACTTTAGATAAAAATTTAGAATGCGATGAAGCCTTGAAATTACTTAAGGGTGACAGAGAGCAAAGAATTCAAGGGTTAAGAATATTTTGCGAATATCGAGATAAAAGATCTTTCCCTCTTTTACTTCCTTTACTTGATCAACCTTGCCCAGTCGAACGAATGAGTGCTGTATATGCATTAGGGAGGAATCCTTTCCCTAGCGCAGTAGAAAAATTAGTCAGTCTATTAGAAACAGACGACAATGCATATGTAAGAAGAGCTACCGCTTGGAGTCTAGCTAATTATGATAATGACATTGTTTTGAAGCCATTAATAAATTCATTAAAAAATGATGTGGCTTCAGTAAGATTATGGTCATCTAGTTCTCTAGCTGAAATTGGAAGTACTTCATCCTTTAACGCTCAATTAGCAGCTGAACAATTATTAATTAGCTTGAAAATAGATAATGAGCCCGTGGTAAGAAGTAATTGCATATGGTCTTTATGTAGATTGTTTGAAAAATTAAATGAAATATCGCAAGAAAGTTTTGTTGATGAATGTACCAAAATTGCTCTTTTTGATAAAGAACCTTCAGTTATGGAAGAAGCCAAAACTGCTTTAGATTCAATGGGGATGAAAGGGTTTTATAAATAGATTTTTATATTTATTAAGTAATCAATATAAAAAAATATATTTTAATTAACTTGTACCAACTGAAACAATTATTTTTCGTTATCGTATATAAAGTATTAGTACTTAGTACTTGATTTTAATGCCCCAGAGAACATTAAGATTCAAAATTCATCAAGATGGAAGAGTTGAAGAAACTGTTGAAGGATTCAACGGCAATGCATGTAATAGTGCAACGAAAAATATTGAAGATGCTCTTGGCGAAGTAAAAGTCAAGAATAAAACTTCAGAGGCGTTTATCTCTAACCAAAGCCAAAAATCAAATCAAATTAACAACGAATCTAATGTCACATTTTAGTACTATCAAGACTCAACTTAAGGAAGTAAAACCTCTGATTCAAGCTTTAGATCAACTCGGTTATGTAGTAAATCACGAAACAAAGTTTGTCAAAGGCTACAGAGGACAATATACAGCGGTTGATATAAGCATGGATTTGCCTAGCGAAACTAAAGTTGGATTCAAGTGGGATAATAACTCTAACTCATATGAATTAGTTACTGATCTCGACCTCTGGAAGTTTGATTTACCGGTCGAAAGGTTTATTTCAAAAGTTACTCAAATGTATGCTTACCATACAATTATTTCTAAAACAGAAGAGGACGGATACCAAATAGTTGAGCAAAAAAATAAAAATGATGGATCTATCGAATTGGTTCTCACTAAGTGGGAAAGTTGATAATTGGATACTAATTCCTTAAGTTCAATTGATAATTATTTTGAAACTAAAGAACTAACAGGTTATGAGCCTGTCCTAGGTGGAGAATTAACTGAAAAAGCAGTTTGGGTGGATGAAAGTAGATGTATAGGTTGTAGATATTGTGCTCATGTAGCTACTAATACTTTTATAGTTGATGATGATTATGGACGGAGTAGAGCAATAAGACAAGATGGAGATAATCTTGAAACGGTGCAAGAAGCTATTGATACTTGTCCAGTGGATTGTATTCATTGGGTTGAATTTGAAAACTTAGAAGATCTAGAATGTAGTCTTGATAGGGATATGTTTCAATCTCTGGGAAAACTACCAAGAATGAATAAGCATTAATTTCTAATGGAGTTGCCTTGTCGCAGATTTGGTAGAACCAATCTAAAAATGCCTGTTTTGTCCTTAGGAGGCATGAGATTCCAAAAAAGTTGGGATGAATTAAAATTTTCAGAGATTTCACGAAAAGAACAGAATAAAGTTGAAAATATATTGAATCTTGCAAATAAATTTGGATTTAATCACATAGAGACAGCTAAGTATTATGGGACTTCAGAAATACAGTTAGGTATGGGTTTCAAGAGTATTAAAAAAATACCAAGAATCATTCAAACAAAAATCCCTCCTAATCGTGATCCTAAATTATTCGAAGCAGAACTTTTGAAAAGCTTTGAAAAATTGCAAGTAAAGAAAATTGATTTATTAGCAATTCATGGCATCAATACACCTGAGCATCTTCATCAATCTGTAAAAGATGGAGGCTGTATTGATATTGTAAAAAAATTCCAAAAAGAAAATTTAATTGGATATATAGGATTTTCGACTCATGGAGAATTATCTCTTATAGAAAAAGCGATATCTACAAATTTCTTTGATTATATTAATTTGCACTGGTATTTCATCAATCAAACTAATTCCAAGTTAATTGAGTTGGCTCATAAATATGATCTTGGAGTTTTTATCATAAGTCCTACTGATAAAGGTGGACATCTTCACACTCCATCAACAAAAATTTTGGAACTTTGTAGCCCTTTACACCCAATAGTATTTAACGATCTTTTTTGCTTAAGTAACAAAAATGTTCATACAATTAGTGTCGGGATAGCGAAAGAGCAAGACTTTAATTTACATTTAGAAGCAGTTTCATTATTGTCAGAATCTGATCATTATATTCCTAAAATACTAAATAGATTACAAGAGGAATCAATAAATTCATTAGGTATAGAGTGGTATAAAAGTTGGGATAAAAATTTACCAAATTGGAAAAATACACCAGGAGGAATAAATATTCCGGTTCTTCTCTGGCTCGCAAATTTAATAGATTCCTTTGATTTAGAAGAATTTGCAAAATCTAGATACCAATTACTTGGTAATGGGAGTCATTGGTTTCCAGGCAATAACGCAAATTTGTTAGATGTTGATGTATGCGAAAGTCAATTATTAAAAGTTTTAGAAAGGCATATAAAACCCAAAAAGGTTATAAAGAAATTAAGAGTCCTAAAAGACAAGTTTGGGGACAAATCATTATCAAGATTATCAAAGAATTAACCTTTGATTGGATATTTTTCAGCCTTGCCTATACTTCTAGGATAAATATCAGGGCAAGATGCTTTTGGTTCAATAAAAATAGCATTACGTATCCCTTTTTCTCTGGGAAGAAAATTACTTTTAATTTCTAAGATTTGCCCTTCTAATATGTTTAATATATTTTCTAAATTTTTATTATCTTCATTGGTCCACTTCCCACAATATAAAATACCTAATCCGTTTGATTTCAACATAGGTAATATATATTCAGAAACTGTTGAAGGATTACTAACTGCTCTTGCTGTCGCAATATTAAAGCCATTTTTAAATGAAGATTGACGGCCAATGTTTTCAATACGATCATTAATTACAAATATATCGTTTTTGAATTTAATACTTTTGATAATTTCTTTTAGTGAATCTGTTTTTTTTTTAGAGGAATCTACTAGATATATTTCTGAATTAGGATGTGTTATCGCATAGGCAAATCCTGGAAAACCACAACCTGATCCAATATCAATAAATTTTTTATTATCAAAATTTTTATTTGTATTTTCTTTAAATGTCCAAAGGCTATCATATACTTGTGATATCCAGTAATCATCTCCTTCAATTAATCTAGTTAAGTTAGTTTTATAATTTAGTTCTTTGATTTTTATCTGTAATTCTCTAAACATTATTATTTCCTCTTCAGTTAATAAATTGAGAAGTTCATTAGGGATACTTTCTTTTGTCATTGAGTTTTAAGTAGTTTCTTATTCTTGATAATTAAAAATATTCAATTTTATCAAAAATGACTAGAATATTTTTAATGATAATTAAATTTCTTTGAAAGGCGAGATAACTTATTATAAGATTTTAGGCGTTAATGAAAATGCCTCAAATAACGAATTAAGAAAAGCTTTTTGTAAACTCTCGATAGAATTACATCCTGATACGACTTCCTTAGAATTAGAAGATGCAAAAAATAAATTTCAAAAAGTATTAGAGGCCTATGAAAATTTAAATAATTCTAATTTGAGGAAAATTTATGATGAAAAATTACAAATAAATTCTAAAAAACCAAATAATACAAATTTAAATGTCTTGAACCCGTTAGTAATGGATGCTAATAATCAGCAGTTAGTAGGTAATAGGAGACCATTTTCAAATGGAGAAATGTTCTCATTATTTTTGTTGATGATTATTATTTTGATAAGTTTATTTTTAGCTATCTTAATCGCTTCTTTTGCTGGCAAAGAAATACAGTCAATTCCAACGTGGCTTTTGAGATAATAATTTAAAGAAATTCTGTGATCCCATCTGACACCCCAATTAATCAACATTCACTTCAATCATTAGAATTATGGTTAAAAGATTTAGGTGCAACTAAAGATATTGATAATCCGTCTAAATGGTATTTGTTACTTTCTAATTGGAATGCAACTATAATTTTTGAACAAGAAGATTTAAGTGTTGTTTGGGAGAGTGGAGGTAAATTAACTAAAAGACTATTTTCTTATTGTATTAATAGAGAAGATATAGAAAATGCTATTTTACAGGGGCCTTAATTTTGTTTTTTAAAGATCGCTTAAAATTTCAAAAATAATTCTGTAACTTTTTTCTAACTGTTTGTCTGTAATACAAAGAGGGGGTAATAGATAGATAACATTACCAAGTGGCCTAATAAATAAACCCTTTTTAATTGATAATGCTTTTATCCTTTTGCCAACATTATTTAGATAACCATCATTTTTACCTATTTCAATATCAAATGCGGCGATAGTTCCTGTGACTCTTATGTTTTTTACAAATGGTAATTTTTTAATTTTCTTTAGATGGGAAAGGTGCTTTTCCTCAAAAGAAAGATATTTTATTGGATCTTTTTCTAATAAGTCAAGGCTCGCATTAGCTGCAGCACACCCTAAAGGGTTTGCAGTGAAGCTATGACCATGCCAAAAAGTTTTTTTAGGAGAATCGCTAATAAAAGATTGGAAAATTGTCTCTTTAGCTAATGTGATTCCCATAGGTAGGAATCCTCCCGTTAAACCCTTTGAAATAGAAATTAGATCGGGAACTATATTTGCCTTTTGAAATGCAAAGAGACTTCCACATCGCCCAAATCCAGTTAATACTTCATCAGCTATTAATAAAGAATTATTATTTTTTACTACTTCTGAAACTTGTCTGATAAATTCAGGCCTAACCATATTCATTCCTCCCGCACCCTGTACTAATGGTTCAAGAATGACAGCTACAGTTGGCTTTTTAAGAAGTTTAGTTAATATTTGAATCGCGTTATTCTCTTTTATTTCAACCTCTTCATCATTTATCCAAGTTGAAGGCCATGGGGCCCTTTTAACAGGGAACATTAGATTATCAAAATTCTCATTGAAAATATTTCGTTCCCCTAAAGCCATTGCTCCAAATGTATCACCATGATAGGCACCATCAAAAGCAATTATTTGGTTTCTTGTTTCACCTTGATTTTGCCAAGATTGATAGGCAATTTTTAAAGCTACTTCTACAGCGGTAGATCCATTATCAGAAAAAAATAGTCTTTCTAATTTTGTTAAGCCACTGAGTCTCTCTGATAATATTTGAGCCTGTGGATGTAAGAAGTCGGCGAATATAACTTGCTCTAGAGTCTTGGCTTGATGATAAATGGCATCTGCTATGTAATCGTTACTATGACCATGTAGAGTAACCCACCAACTACTTATTCCATCAATGAGTTCTTGTTTTGGATTTTTAGTATAAATTAAAGCATTTTTTCCATGAGTAACTTCTAATTGAGGCTTGCTATTTATAATCTGCGTAAAAGGCGGCCATATATTAGGATGCCAATCTTGATTAGGATTTTTTAAAACTGGAGATTTCATTTATTATTTTTTTTGATTTAATAAGGTGATCAATTTATTTTTAATATTGAGCTCTTCCCAAAGTATATCTAAATTATTAGAGTCAATTTTCTGGATATATGGAAATTCAGCAATAATAGGAAGACTACTAAATTCAGTTAATGTTTTTGGATTATCTAAGTGTTTTTTTCCGTTTATAACTAGACCTAGAATTTTAATATTTCTTTTTCTTAATGCCTCAATACTAAGAAGAGTGTGATTAAGAGTCCCAAGGCCGCTCTTGCATACAAGTATTACAGGGATATCCCATGTCTTTATTTGATCTATTTGCAAATAATTTCTTGTAATTGGGACCATTAAGCCCCCCGCTGTTTCTACAATTAATGACCCATCGATATTTGGTAAATTTAATAGTTGAAAGTTTATAACTTTTTGATCTATTTCTGACGCCCAATGAGGAGAAACAGGTTCTCTAAAGATATAAGCTTCACTGATTATTTTCGCTTTGTTCACTTTTGCAAGTCTTGCAACAGCTTGACTATCAGTCTCTGACTCAATGCCACTTTGAATAGGCTTCCAGTAAAAAGAATTTAATCCTCTTACAAAAAAAGAACTAATTAAGGTCTTTCCGATATTAGTATCTGTCCCACAAATAACAAATTGGGATTTATTCTTTTTGGCGCTCATGATTTTTTTAATATTTCAATATTAATTTCCCATGTAAGGTTAACTGAATTAGTTGCCGTCTTAGGCCAAAACTTTTGTATTGCTTTTAATTCACATACTTTATTACGTTTACACTTGGTTGATTGAGCTCCCACGTTTACTATGCTTCTGAAAAGTTTATAAACATCTGGAAAGTTTTCTACATATAAGTATTTATTTGAGAAGAATATTTCGTCAGAGTTGAAATTTTTGACTATATTTTTTGAAACAGGGAAAGTTAGGCCACTATATTCAATATTAGTTTCTAAGCAAGTTTGCTTCCATTCTGGGAATGAATTTATTGTGGGATATGAAATTATTAAATAACCACCAGATCTTAATTTGTTAAACCAATCTCTTATTATTTTTTCGGGATTGTCTAACCAGTGTATACAAAAGTTAGATGTCATTAGAGGACAGTTTCTAATTGATGGAGGTAAACCATTATTTAAATCCCATAAAATCTTTTTACTAGAGTCCTTATTTTGAAGAAGCATTTTTTTGCTGAAATCAATTCGGCTAATAGTTTTTGTAGAAAATTCTTTTTCTATTTCATCAGCTAATAAGCCAGTTCCTGAACCAAGATCTATCCATTCACCTTTTTGAATATTTAGATCTTTTAAGAAATAAACAATCTTATCAGCAAAA
>QCGL01000022.1 GCA_003279935.1 Prochlorococcus sp. AG-388-A04 | reverse complement strand
TGGATACAGCCACGTATTGGGCAGAAGAATGTTACTCAGATGAATTTCGCTAAAAATGGTCATATTACGGAAGAGATGAATTATGTTGCTAAAAAAGAAAACCTTCCACCTTCATTAATTATGGAAGAAGTTGCAAGGGGTAGATTAATAATTCCAGCTAATGTAAATCATGTAAATCTTGAACCAATGGCAATTGGGATCGCTTCTAAATGCAAAGTCAATGCAAATATTGGTGCTTCTCCCAATGCGAGTGATATTAATGAAGAAGTTGAGAAACTTAAATTAGCAGTAAAATATGGTGCTGATACAGTTATGGATTTATCCACAGGAGGTGTAAATCTTGATGAGGTTAGACAAGCAATAATCAAAGAATCTTCTGTTCCTATTGGAACTGTTCCGGTTTATCAAGCTTTAGAAAGTGTGCATGGATCGATAGAAAGATTAACAGAGGATGATTTCTTACACATTATCGAAAAGCATTGTCAGCAAGGTGTTGATTATCAAACCATTCATGCTGGTTTATTAATAGAACATTTACCTAAAGTCAAAGGAAGAATTACTGGCATCGTAAGCAGAGGTGGAGGAATTTTAGCTCAATGGATGTTGCATCATTTCAAGCAAAACCCCCTATATACAAGGTTTGATGATATTTGTGAAATTTTTAAAAAATATGATTGTACTTTTTCTTTAGGAGATTCACTTAGACCAGGATGTTTACATGATGCATCAGATGATGCGCAATTAGCTGAATTGAAAACATTGGGTGAACTTACAAGAAGAGCTTGGACTCATAATGTTCAGGTTATGGTTGAAGGACCAGGACATGTACCTATGGACCAGATTGAGTTCAATGTTAGAAAACAGATGGAAGAATGTTCAGAAGCTCCTTTTTATGTTCTAGGCCCATTAGTTACAGATATTTCTCCAGGTTATGATCATATTTCAAGTGCGATAGGTGCAGCCATGGCAGGATGGTATGGAACCGCGATGTTATGTTACGTGACTCCTAAAGAGCATTTGGGGCTTCCAAATGCGGAAGATGTTAGAGAGGGTTTAATAGCTTATAAAATTGCTGCACATGCAGCTGACATAGCCAGACATAGAGCAGGTGCTCGTGATAGAGATGATGAGCTCAGTCATGCAAGATATACTTTTGACTGGAACAAACAGTTTGAACTGTCTTTAGATCCTGAAAGGGCTAAACAGTACCATGATGAAACCTTGCCAGAAGAAATATTTAAAAAAGCTGAGTTTTGCTCAATGTGTGGACCTAAGCATTGCCCCATGAATTCCAAAATTTCTGATGAAACTCTTGATGAATTGAATAATAAACTTACAAAATGCGATACTGCAGTTTAGTTTAAGTTTATAAAATTTCTTTAGTCTTATTTACAACATTTTCAACTGTAAATCCAAAACTAGTCATACATTTTCCACCAGGAGCTGATGCACCAAACCTATCCATAGTAATACAAATTCCATCAAGCCCAGTGTATTTGTGCCATCCGAATGAATGGGCCGCTTCAACTACAACTCTTTTTTTGATACTACTTGGCAAGACACTTTCTTTATAAGAAGCTTCTTGCTCTTCAAATAGTTCTACGCAAGGCATGGAAATAACTCTAGTCTTTTTGCCTAATTTTGAGATTTCTTTGCTTGCCTCAATGCAGAGGTTTAGTTCACTACCAGTACCGATAAATATTACATCAGGAGTTCCCTCACAATCGGAAACTATGTATCCACCTAATGCAACTTTTTCAATAGAGGTATTCTCTTGATTTGGCATGGCTTGCCTACTTAGGCAAAGAGCAGAAGGTCTTTTTCTGTTTTTAATAGCAAGCTTATAAGCACCACTTGTTTCATTACCATCTCCAGGTCTAAATACAAGCATATTTGGCATTGCTCTAAGTGAGGGGATCGTTTCAACAGGTTGATGTGTTGGACCATCTTCGCCTACTCCAATTGAATCATGAGTAAGTACATAAATAACTCCCAGCTCACTGAGAGCAGATAGTCTCATTGAACCTCTCATATAGTCTGCAAAAACAAGAAAAGTCCCTCCATAAGGTATTAATCCACTATCGTGATAAGCAATTCCATTTAATATTGCGGCCATGGCATGCTCTCTTACACCAAAATGTAAGTATCTTTTTTCAGGGGAATGAGCCTGAAATGAGCCTGTTTCTCCTTTTATATCTGTGTAATTAGAGTGAGTTAAATCCGCAGATCCTCCAATTAATTCAGGAAGATTAGGCCCAAGAGCTCCTAGGCATATTTGAGAATGTTTTCTTGTTGCGAGACCCTTATCATCTGTCGTATATGAAGGCAGATCTGAATCCCAGTTCTCTGGTAATTCTCCTTGGATCATTCTTTTGAATTCTGCTCCTTCAGAGGGATATGTGTTTTGATATTCTTGAAATTTTAAATTCCATTTTTTTTCAGAGTCTTCACCTTTAGTAATAGCTTGTCTAAATTGAGAATATACATCCTCAGGTATTTCAAAGGGAGGATATTCCCAATTTAAAAACTCTCTTGTTAAGGAAGCTTCTTCTTCTCCTACTGCAGCTCCATGAATTCCTGCCGTATCCGACTTGTTTGGTGACCCATAACCTATGATTGTAGAAATTTTGATTAAAGAAGGTTTATCTTTTACAGATTTAGCATTTTCAATTGCTTTGGTAATTCCTTTCACATCATGATTACCATCTTCAACATGTTGCACATGCCATCCATAAGCTTCATATCTTTTTAAAACATCTTCTGTAAATGAAACATCTGTACGTCCATCAATTGTGATTTGATTATCATCATATAGAGCTATTAATTTCCCAAGCTTAAGATGACCCGCAAGTGAACATGCTTCAGAGGCAATCCCTTCTTGATTACAACCGTCTCCCATTATTACATAGGTATAATGATCAACAATTTCGCAATCTTTTTTATTGAATTTCGCTGCTAAGTGTGCTTCTGCAATTGCTAAACCAACGGCGTTAGAAATCCCTGCCCCTAATGGCCCCGCCGTTACCTCAACACCTTCAGTCTCAAAGGTTTCTGGATGCCCAGGTGTCTTAGATCCCCATTGTCTAAATTCTTTAATATCTTCAATAGAAACTGATTTATATCCAGTCAGATGCAGAAGAGAATATAACAACATACAGCCATGGCCCGCTGATAATACGAAGCGATCTCTATTAAACCACTTTGGATTATTGGGATTGTGATTGAGAATATTGTGCCATAATGCATAACCCATAGGAGCGCAACCCATAGGTAAGCCAGGATGCCCGCTATTAGATTTATTTACTGCATCTACAGCCAGCATTCTTATACTATTTACACATAGTGATTCTAATGAAACAGATGCAGCGACCATTGTTTTAAATAAGGTAATTTTGGAATACAGAGTTGGTTTTCATCAATCAAGTTTGCTAAATGCTAGACAAACATTGTGACCACCAAAGCCGAATGAATTAGAAAGAGCAACTCTTATTTGAGCGTCTCTAGCATTATTTGGTACATAATCAAGATCACAATCTGGATCAGGATTGACGTAGTTTATTGTAGGAGGGACAAAATTATGTGTCAAAGAAAGAATACAAGCTACAGCTTCTATACCTCCTGAACCCCCTAAGAGATGACCAGTCATCGACTTAGTAGAGCTTACAGGAATGAGGTAAGATCTGTCTTTAAATATGGATTTAATTGCAGAAGTTTCATTTTTGTCATTTGCTGCAGTGCTAGTCCCATGAGCATTTATGTAATCAACCTGATCAGGGTTAATTGAACTATCATCAATGGCTAGCTTAATTGCTGCTGCCCCTCCAGTCCCCCCTGGAGAAGGCGAAGTAATGTGATGTGCATCACAAGTTGACCCATAACCAATAATTTCAGCATAAATTTTTGCGCCTCTTTTTTTTGCACTTTCAAGAGTTTCTAGAACAAGAATCCCAGATCCTTCTCCAATAACAAATCCATCCCTCTCAGCATCAAAAGGTCTACTTGCAGTTTGAGGACTGTCATTTCTAAAAGAGAGTGCTTTGGCGCTTGCAAAACCTGCTACTCCAAGAGGAGTTATACTTGCTTCTGCTCCTCCGCAAATCATCGCATCTGCTTTCCCCATCTGTAACAATCTAAAAGAGTCTCCAATAGCATTTGATCCAGCAGCGCAGGCGGTGGATACAGCGGAACTAGGACCTTTTGCTCCTAACGCAATAGCAGCAAGTCCTGTCGCCATATTTGGAATCATCATTGGAACTGTAAATGGGCTTACTCTTTTTGGGCCTTTATGACTCAATATTTGAGCTTGACTTTCCATTGTAAGTAAGCCTCCAACACCAGAGCCAATTATTACTCCAATTCTTGATTCATTGGCTTCAGTTATTTCAATTCCAGAATCATTGAAAGCTTGCTTTGCAGCTATTACTCCAAATTGTGAAAACCGATCCCATCTTTTAGATTCTTTAGGTTCAATAAAATTTTCGGATTGAAGATTTTTAACTTCTGCCGCAAACTTGCAGGGATGTTGTTCAGGATTAAAGAGAGTAATATCTGAAACTCCATTTGACCCCTTTTGTAGGCCGAGTAAATATTCATCAATGTTGTTACCAATTGGAGTTACTGCCCCTATACCGGTAATAACTACTCGATGGAAATTTGGCATCCTAAATTAACCTTTTTTTTCTTCGATGAATTTAACAGCATCTCCCACTGTTGCGATACCTTCAGCTGCTTCATCAGGTATCTCGATATCAAATGCTTCTTCAAGTGCCATTACTAGCTCTACGGTGTCAAGGGAGTCTGCACCTAAATCATTTTGAAAGTTTGAATCAGATTTTACTTCGGCTGATTCAACACTTAGTTGCTCAGAAACAATAGAGCAAACTTTTTGAAGGATTTCTTCTTGTGACATAGTTTATGGAATTTACTAATTATCTACTTGATTTTATGCCCTAGAGTTAACAAGAGTGAAGCATATCTTAATTTTTTTAATTTCTTTGTAAGACAATAGTATTATATTGTGAGGTTCTCAAAGACAATTTTTCCATGTCACACGCAGTTAAAATTTATGACACATGCATTGGATGTACCCAATGTGTAAGGGCATGCCCACTAGATGTTCTGGAAATGGTTCCATGGGATGGTTGTAAAGCCAGCCAAATAGCTTCATCTCCTAGGACAGAGGACTGCGTTGGATGTAAAAGGTGTGAAACTGCATGTCCAACAGATTTTTTAAGTATCAGGGTTTATTTAGGTGATGAAACATCAAGAAGTATGGGCTTAGCTTATTAATTTTTATAGTGCAGTTGGCAGAGAGTCCATGTCTTATTAAATAATTAATTTTATTCAATATAATTGAAGAAAATTATTTATATGTGCGGAATTGTTGCTGTTACTGGTTATAAAAAAGCATTGCCATTACTTATTAATGGATTGGAAAAACTTGAATATAGAGGGTATGATTCCGCAGGTATTGCCATAATTAATTCTGAAACAAAGAATATATCTTGTAATAAAGCAGAAGGAAAACTTAAAAATTTAAAAAATAACTTAAAAAATATCGAAATACCTGGAACTGTGGGAATAGGTCATACACGTTGGGCTACTCACGGAAAACCAGTTGTTAAAAATGCGCATCCCCATATTGATAGTTTAGGAGAGGTTGCAGTTGTCCAAAATGGGATTATTGAAAATTATCAGGAATTAAAAATTAAATTACAAAAAGAAGGAATTGTTTTTAATTCTGATACTGATACAGAAGTAATACCACACTTAATACAAAAAGAATTATTTGCTTTAAGTCAATTAAAGCTTGAAAGTAATGGTTCAACTTTATTAGTAGCAGTAAGAAACGTAATCTCCGATTTAGAAGGATCATATGCATTAGCAGTATTATGGTCTGGTGCTCCTGAAGCATTAGTTGTTGCTAGGAAGCAGGCACCTTTAATAATTGGATTAGGGGAAGGAGAGTTTATTTGTGCAAGTGATACGCCAGCTATAGCAAACTTTACAAATATTATTTTACCTTTGGAGGATGAGGAAATAGCTCTTCTAACTCCTTTAGGAATAGAAATTTATGATTCTAATAACGAGAGACAATATCGAAATCCAATTTCTTTACAAACTGCAGACCAAGTAAGTGATAAAAAAAATTTCAAACACTATATGTTAAAGGAAATCTTTGATCAGCCTGATATTGCAAAATATTGGTTAGAAAAATATTTAATTAAAGATTTAAAGACTGATCAATTACAAATTAATTACTCCTTTGATACAGATTTTTTAAACTCTATCGAAAGAATAGATATTGTTGCTTGTGGTACTAGTAAGCATTCTGCAATGGTAGGTAAATTTTTATTAGAACAATTTTCAGGTATACCAACAAATGTTTTTTTTGCGAGTGAGTTTAGATACTCCCCACCACCATTACTTCCTAATACCTTAACAATTGGAGTTACTCAGTCAGGAGAAACTGCCGATACTATTGCGGCTATAAGTATGGAAATTAAGAGGAGATCTTCAATAGGGGATAATAACTTTAAACCAAATTTAATTGCTATTACGAATAGAGTTGAAAGCTCAATTGGTAGACAGATTCCAAATATTATTAATATTAGTGCTGGAATTGAAATTGGTGTTGCTGCTACAAAAACTTTCTTTGCGCAACTTCTTTCTTTTTATGGATTAGCTATAAAATTTGCTCAAATTAAAGGAAGTCAAAGTAATGAAAATATTAATCAATTAGTTTCAGAATTAACTAAATTACCTGCATTAGTTGAAGAACTTTTAGAAAAACATAATGAATCTTCTGAAAAACTTGCACATGATTTTTTTAATATTAAAGATGTTATTTTTTTAGGAAGAGGAATAAATTATCCCATTGCTCTTGAGGGAGCTCTGAAGTTGAAGGAAATTAGTTATATTCATGCTGCAGGTTATCCTGCTGGGGAAATGAAGCATGGTCCAATAGCTTTACTAGACAAAAAAGTACCTGTAATTTCAATAGCTACTCCAGGTCAAGTCTTTGATAAGGTAATTAGTAATGCTGAAGAAGCAAAAGCTAGAGATGCTTATTTAATTGGTGTTGCCCCTCAATGTAATGGGACTGAAATATTTGATTATTTAATGACCATACCCTCAACAAATGAATGGATTTCTCCTCTACTTGCGATTGTTCCTCTTCAATTACTGAGTTATCACATTGCTGCTCATAGAGGACTTGATGTTGATCAGCCAAGGAATCTAGCTAAAAGCGTAACAGTAGAGTAAACATTTTAAAAATTTAGATCTATAACTCTAACAAACCTGAAGGAGGGGTAATTAATATAAAATTTTTTTTAATATCTACTACTGGAACAATTTCTTTAACAAATGGTATAAGAACCTCTTTGTTATTTTTCAAAAGTTGAATTACAAGTAAATTATTTTTCTCGTTAGATAAGTTAATAACTTTTCCAATTATTTGTAATTGGTTATTTTCTAAAATTTTGACATTTAAATTCACTAGTTCAGTTAGGTGATATTCTCCATGACTCAATTTTGGAATTGCATCAACTTTTACGAGGATTTTTTGTCCCTTTAAGTTTTCTGCTTGAGTTCTATTATTTATCCCTTTAAATGTAATTATGAATGATTCTTTACCTGGTTTTTTAAAACCATGAGTAAGCTCGAATTCTCTAGGAGTCTCGTTACCTTTTTGTATCCATCTTTTACCAGGGTCTGTAAATCTTTCTTCAAAATCACTTAGAGACTTAACCTTGATTTTTCCATTAATGCCTTGAGGAGATGTTATTAAGCCAACAATTAACCACTCATCATGATTTATCATAGTTTATAAGTAAATTATTTCTATGGAATTTTCGAATAAACCAATACTCCCCGGTTCTATAGTAGTTGTTAAAGACGTTAATTCTATTTATAGAGGTTATAAAGGATTTGTACAAAGAGTAACTAATAAAACGGCAGCTGTTCTTTTTGAGGGCGGCAATTGGGATAAGTTAGTAACATTTCAATTAAATAATTTGGAACTTGTTTGAATAATTAATTTTTCTTTCTCTGGAAAATCTTTTGTATCAGAATACTTGCAGCATTTTTTTCGGCTTTTTTATGAGAATGCCCAAAGCTGGAAGCTTTTTTAGATCCATTTATATATATTTCACAAGAGAATCTTTTTGGGTCTCCGTGATTTTGCGATGCTTCATATATTTTATAAATAGGTAAATCAAATCCTTGACTTTGACACCATTCTTGTAAAGCTGACTTGGCATTGTATTTATGTGGTGCTTGTAAATATAATTCGGCATCTTTTTTCCAAAAATTATCTAACCATAGATTGACTTCATATATTGAATTAAAACACTTATATATTGCGCCAATTAACGCTTCACTAGTTTCAGCAATTATTGTATCTTTTGAATTCTCATCACCCATTGCTTTTGGTCCTTTTATTATTACTTTTTCTATAAATATTTTTTTACCTAATTCAGTTAACCATTCGTCACTTACTATTTGAGATCTTAGTTCTGATCTGTTACCTACACTCAAATTATTATAAGTTCTTTCTATAAAATCTGATGCTGATAATCTGAGAACAGCATCCCCAAAGAATTCTAATTTTTCATAATTAACTATTTTGTTTGCGGAGTTATGTGTTAATGCTTCATTGAAAGTATGAAGTATTAATTTATCTTTTTGGTTGATAATTTTGATAAATCTTTTTGAGTTTATGTCAAGCGAATTTAAAAACTTAATAATTTGTTCAATTCTTTTTTCATCAATTAAAGTTTCCATATAAATTAAGTGTTTTCATTAAGTAGAAAGCAGGTCATAAGCCGGGTTCTGTTCATCTTAATAAGATGGGCAATCATCTATCTAGGACTGGAATTACTTCACAGCCTCAAGCGGCGCTTAAAAGTAGATTTTTTAATGGTCATAAATCTACTTAGCCTTGCACCCAGCCGGGGTTTACCTAGCCAACACTTCTCAATGTTGCTGGTGCGCTCTTACCGCACCCTTGCACCCTTGCCATACATAAAGTATTAGGCGGTATGTTTCTGTGGCACTATCCTCACGGTTACCCGCACTGGGAATTACCCAGCAAGCCTGACCATATGGGAGCCCGGACTTTCCTCAAAAAGATTTATTTTCAAAACAAAATAAAACATTTTTGCGATTGCCTCTCCTGCTTTCACTTAGCATAATGCTTATTAACCCAAAAAACATCTCTTGGGGCTGTAGCTCAGTAGGATAGAGCGACGGTTTCCTAAACCGTAGGTCGTGGGTTCGATTCCCTCCAGTCCCGTTTCAGTTGATAAACTATATGTAGTATGCGTGCATATTTACAACTCTCTAGCTAGCGTGTAATTAGTAATTAAGCTTTTATGGCTAAGCTGCACGATATGCGTTTAAAACTCTTAATTCAGCAAGAGCATGAACGTATTTCTAAATCTCAACCTAATGATCTAGATCTGTCTATAGTTCAAGCAAGATGCCTTTGTTGGCTTACTTTATTAGCAGAAGCTCATGAAGACCAAGCAAATGATGCCGAAAAGAGAGGAGATGCTGAACAAGCAATGGGATGGTTTGCAGACTCAATGAGATTAAGAGATGTTATTAATTTGGTGACTAGTATTGAGATTCCTTTGCCTGATAGTCCAGACTCTCTCGATGAAAATGATGAATTATTTGATGGTCCTACAATTATGCCTAAATAATGCAATGGTTATGAATTAGCGTTATTTATTCTTTTGAAAGAAGAACCATATCAATGCCATGATTGTCAGAAATTTTATAAAGAGCATGATTGTTTTATTTGAGAATTTCCTA
>QCGL01000021.1 GCA_003279935.1 Prochlorococcus sp. AG-388-A04 | reverse complement strand
TTAATCTATATAAGCCAGAAAATATTTTTTTTATATAATTTATAATATGGTTAGATTTATCTTTGATATTTTTCATATGAAATATGGTTGATAGGCAAGCTATTGTTAAAGATATTCAAATGAGTTTGAATAATAGCGTATGCGAAGATGCTGGAATTATTCCTGTCAGTATTGAAGTGGGAATTATTGAAATAGGTGCAATGAACCCAGAATTTATTAGGGTTAAAGAAGTAATAAAGGATATTAAAAGGCGTTTTGGTGTTGAAGTAATTTTAAAACAAATAACTTCATCTGAATGGGAAGAGTGGTTTGAAAATAATGCAACAATTTCCTCTAATGAAAATAATACTTTGCAAAATGAAATCGAAGATACTAAAGAACAGATAATTAATCAATCAACATTAGATGAGAGTCTTACTAACTCTATAAAAACAATAAATAATGATGAGAAAATTGAGGAAGATGAAAAACGTAATTATTTAAATATTCCAGAATTTAACCAGAATGAAATTGATATTCAAAATAAAATTCAAGAAAAAAATAAAATTGTATTTGAAGAAGATTCAAAAAATGATAAAGCTTTAATTAAACTCGCACAAACTAATTTGGGAGAAGATTTTGAAAATGATATTGATAGTTTCTTTGGAGAAGAAATTACTATATCTAAAGATCCTGTAATATCTGGTGTAGCTTCATTATTAAGTAAGTGTTTTTCACTTCATGCTTCTGACGTTCACGTAGAACCCCTAGAAGACAGATTAAGAATACGTTACAGAATAGATGGAATGCTGGAAGAAATATTTGCTTTTCCTAAATCTCATATAAGCCCAATTGTAAGTAGGCTCAAAATAATGAGTAATTTAGATATTGCAGAAAAAAGAATTCCCCAAGATGGAAGGATAAGATGTTTGTTAAGGGGAAGAAAGTCCGATTTTAGAGTTAGCACACTACCAGGAAAATGGGGTGAAAAGGTTGTTTTAAGAGTATTAGAAAGTGATAGTTCAGTGCTTAATTTATCAAGGTTAATTACTGAAAAAAGTGAATTAGATTTAATAAGAATAATGTCCAAGACTCCTTATGGAATTGTAATTGTTGTGGGGCCAACTGGAAGCGGAAAGTCAACGACTCTTTATTCTATGTTGAGTGAGTTAAATACTCCCGGTGTAAATATTAGTACTGTTGAGGATCCTGTTGAATATACTTTGGATGGAATACACCAAGTTCAAGTAATTAGAGAAAAAGGACTTGATTTTTCTAGGGCTTTGCGATCTTTAATGCGGCAGGATCCAGATATTATTTTAGTTGGTGAGACAAGAGATAAAGAAACTGCTCAAGCTGCAATGGAAGCTGCATTAACTGGCCATATGGTTTTTACCACACTTCATGCAAATGATACAGCTACTGCAATTACACGTCTTTCTGAAATGAATATACCCCCATATCTAATTGGGGCATCGATTATTGGAGTAGTTGCTCAAAGATTAGTTAGAAAAGTTTGTTTATCATGTAGCTCAGTTAAATCTCTAGAAAAAGGTAAAGATGATAGGGCTATAAAATATGGATTAAGTAAAGCGAGAATTATTAACGAATCAAATAATATCCAGAATAAAGTATGCCCTTTTTGTGGAGGTAGTGGATATAAGGGAAGAGTTGGGATCTATGAAGTTATGAAAATAAATGAGAATTTAAGAGAATTGATTATGAAGGAAAGTACCGCGGATGTAATTAGGGCAAAAGCTTTTTTAGTAGAAGGGAGAAGTTTGTTAGATTACGGAATGGAGCTTGTTAGAAAAGAATTAACTACTATTGAAGAGGTAGAAAGAGTTTGCTTACTTGAAGAGGCTTTGCCTGAGGAATTATGAAATTAACTCAATTAATGTCTGATTTAGTTAAAAGAAATGGATCGGATTTACATTTAACTGGAAATTCTATACCTTTCTTTAGAGTACAAGGCCAAATAATGCCTGCTGATTCAGAGATTTTCTCATCTCAAGAATTAAAAGATCAATTAACAAAAATTTTGGGAGAAGAGAAAATGACAAACTTTGATAAAGAAAAAGAATTGGACTGTAGTTATGGACTTAAAGAAATTGCGAGATTTAGAATAAATATCTTCCTGGATAGAGGAAATATTTCATGCGTCATGAGAGCCTTGAGTACTTCTATTCCAAGTTTCTCTAAAATTGGATTGCCTGATAGCGTTCAGCAATTATTAAATAGACCAAGAGGATTAATGCTGGTAACTGGTCCTACTGGTTCTGGTAAAACCACTACATTAGCTAGCTCAATAGACTGGATTAATAGTAATTATGCTCATCATATTCTCACCATTGAAGATCCAATTGAATTTATTTATGAGAACAAAAACTGTCTTATAAGGCAAAGAGAAGTTGGTGAAGATACTTATTCTTTTTCAAAAGCCTTAAGGTCTGCTCTAAGAGAAGATCCTGATATTATTCTTGTCGGAGAGATGAGAGATTTGGAAACTATAAGTCTTGCTATAACAGCAGCTGAAACTGGTCATTTAGTTATGGGAACTCTCCATACCGCATCTGCATCACAAACTATTGATAGAATTATCGATGTTTTTCCTACATCACAACAAACGCAAGTTAGAGTTCAACTTTCATCCTCTTTAATTGGTGTTATTTCACAAACTTTATGTAAAACTATTGATAATAAAAGATCTTTGGCGGCTGAAATTCTTGTAAACAATAATGCAATTGCAAATTTGATAAGAGAAGCTAAATCATCTCAAGTTTATTCTCAACTTCAAATTGGAACAAAATTTGGGATGCAAACCTTAGAGCAACATTTATCCAATTTAGTAAAAAAAGGAGTAATTACGAATGAAGAAGCCATATATAAGTGTAATAGACCAAGCGTATTAAAAGGACTTTTAGAGGAATTGAACCCTACTTCTAAACAAGAATAATTTTGATGAAATATTCCTATATAGCTAATACAAAATTAAGAAGTATATTGATAGCGGCTAATAAAAAGAGGAAATTTTCAGTAAATTCAATAACAGTCCCAAAAGGTAAAAATACTTTTAAAAAGTTACCTGTATTTTCTCAAGAAAAAAGAAAAAAATATCAAAGTAAAGTTTATTCTTTGCAAACTTATATGGAGGAGAGCAAGCAAAGATCAAAAATTAATGCAGAAGGAAAAATGGGAGCATTAAGAGGTGATGAAAAAAAAATAAAAAAGCCAAAAAAAATGAAAAAGAGAAAATTAAAATCTCCTCCAACAAAAGATCTTGCTGTAACAACAAAACAATTATCCTCAATGATAAGGACAGGTCTCCCGCTTCTTGATGCATTACATATTATCTCTGATACCTCTGAAAATGTAACTTTAAAGTATGTATTTAAAGAAACAAGTAATGGTATTAGTAAAGGCTTATCAATGTCAGAAAATTTAGAAAAATATCCAGAAGTATTTAATGAGATGTATCTTGCACTTGTTTCTGCAGGAGAGACAGCAGGTATGTTGCCAGATACCCTCGAAAGGGAAGCAAAATTGCTTGAAAGTTTGGCAAAAATTAAGGGTCAAATTAAAAGTGCAATGGCCTATCCAATTGCAATATTTACTCTAACTCTAGTAGTAGTTGCAGCAATGCTTATTTTTGTCATCCCTATTTTTGTTGATATATATGAACAATCAAATGCAAAATTACCAGCAATAACGCAATTATTAGTCGACGCGTCTAATCAATTAGTAAGTTTTAATTTTTATCTGAAAGCAGTTCCCACACTATTTATTTTGTTTCAAGCATTTAAATATATTTCAAGAAGACCTTCTGTATTGTGGTGGGTTGATAGATCGATGTTATATCTCCCAGTTGTAAAGGATCTTGTTACCAAATCATGCCTTGCAAATTTCTCCAGAACTCTTTCTGCTTTAAATTCTGCAGGGGTTCCAATCTTAGAAGCATTATCAATATCCAGGAAAACAATATCAAATAGGATTTTCAAAAAAATAATAGACAATATGTACAAAGATATTCAATCAGGTAATCCTATTTATAAAGTCTTAGAGAGGGAAATGGTTATACCAATAATGTTTACATCAATGTTTCGTATTGGAGAAGAAACTGGGGAGTTAAGTCAAATGATTAATAAATTGGCAGATTTTTATGAGGAAGAGGTTACAGCTGCAGTTAAAACTTTGACTTCTGTTCTTGAACCTTTGCTTATCGTTTTTGTGGCTGTTATTGTAGCAGTGATTTTAATAGCAATGTATTTACCAATGTTTAGTATGATGGATACAGTTGGCTGATTAAAAATGATAAAGTCTTTTAAATCTATAATAAAAAATTTGAATTAAAATAGAATTTTTAAAAATGTAGTCTCACCATATATCCAAACTAAAAATCCTGTAATAGATAAAAACGGACCAAAAGGTATTAATTGATGTCTGCTGATTTTTTTTGATGCTAATCCAATAAAGATAAACAAACCTGCGATTAAAAAAGATGACCAGATTGAAACTATAACACCAGGAAATCCTAACCATAAACCAATCATTCCAGCCAACTTCGCATCGCCTAAACCCATAGCCGGTTTTTTAAAAATTAATTCACCAAATTTCATTATTAAAACTATTATTAAAAAGCCTAAAATCCCTGATATTAAATTTTCAAAAACATTAATCAGAATTTCTTGATTTTTTAAAATTGCAGAAAATATAGATATTACCAAGCCAAATATAATTCCAATTTTAATTATTGAATTAGGAATCCAAAGAAAATCATAATCAATAATTGATATTGGTAATAAAATTAAAGTAAATGTCCAGTTAGATAAAAGGGTAATAATAAAATTTTCAAAATTAATATTGTTTGGAATAGCATAAAAACTTATAAGAAATAAAATGCCTGTAAACAATTCTGTTAATGGATATTTAATAGAAATTGCATTACGACATTTTGAACATTTTCCTTTTAGTTTAATCCAACTATAGATTGGTATATTTTCATACCACGGAATATTAGTTTTGCAATTAGGACAAAAACTTCTTGGTCTTAAGATCGATTGATTATTTGGGAGCCTATAAATAACTACATTTATAAAACTTCCAAGAATAACTCCACTAAATATTGAAAAACAACTAAAAAATATTTTGGAATAAAGCATTACTTAAGCATTATTTAATTTAATATTAATCATTTATAAAAATCATATAGATTTTTATGTATAAAAGAATTTTCTTAAATTAAAATTATTAAAAAATTGCCATTTCTTGGAAAAACTTATATATTTATAAGATAAAAGGTTGGTTTATGAGCATTAAAAAAGAGGGCTCATCAGATAGTCTTGATAAATTAAATACTGATTCCAATAACAATAAAAAAAATGTATTGAAAAAAAATATTGAAGTTAAAGATGGATTAAATAATCATGAAAATTATCCTAATAATATAGAAATAAATTCAATTAAAGAAATAACAAATGAAAATGAGTCAATAGAGATTGAATATTCAATTGAACAACTACAGAATCCTATAGATAAAGGTTCAGATTTAAAAAAAATTAACCTTGGTAGAATTCGAGTTTTTAATAAAGTTGATTTAGATTATAAGAATAAGTACTACGATGATTACAATGAAATTGACGATTTTAATTTAGATTCAATTGAATTAGCTAGTTATGAATATAAAGAAATTTCTTTATATCAGTTCAATCAAAGTAAACCTGCAGATTTCAAAAATCCAGAGGAGATTTTTGAAGGAAGCTCAACAAATCCATCCAATCCAGGATGTGGAAATCAGGAAATTCCTAGCCCTTCAAATTTCTCGATTACAGATGGATATGGACATGCAAATATTGAAAGAGCATTTGAAATTCTTAAAGGTATTGAGATTTCTTCAAAGGATGCTTTAGGAGGTAATTTATGGGGTTTAGATAATATTGGAGCCCCTGAGGTTTGGACAAGTACAGGATGTTTTAGTGGGAGTACCGGGCAAGACGTTGTGGTAGCTGTATTAGACACAGGTCTTGATTATAGTCATTCTGAGTTTTCTGGAAGGATTGTAGATGGATATGATTTTATTGATGATGATAATATTGCACAAGATGTTCATGGACATGGAACGCATTGTGCGGGAACTATATTAGGTGCTAATGATGGGGTAGGAATTACAGGTGTTGCTTATGATGCGAAAGTTATGCCGATTAAAGTTTTAAATGATAGCGGCTCTGGATCTGTAACAGGTATAGTTGCTGGAATGAGATGGGCTGTAGATAATGGGGCGGATGTACTAAATCTTTCTTTAGGGGGTAGCTGGCCAAACATTAATTATTTAGATGCTTTAAAGTATGCTGCAGATAATGGAGTTGTGGTTGCTATGGCTTCAGGAAACTCTTACGCTAGTCAACCTGGATATCCTGCTAGATATGCTACGGATTATGGCATAGCAGTTGGTGCTGTTGATGTAAACAAAAATAATGCTGCTTTTTCTAATCGAGCTGGCGACACTGCCATGGATTATGTATCTGCCCCTGGTGTAAGTGTTTATTCGTCTCTCCCGGGAGGTGGATATGCAAGTTGGAGTGGAACTTCAATGGCAGCTCCTCATGTTGCTGGAATGGCTGCATTATTAAAAAGTTATGATAATACTTTAACTCCATCACAAATTGAAGATTTAATTTGTGCATCAGCATCTAATTCAGATTCAAACTCATCTAATAATTCAAATAATTATTCTGATTCTATTTCAGAATTTAATATGTTCTATTCTGAAGACTTTAATGGTTTGTTTTTAAATTCTAATGAATCAATATCAGGTTATGAAAATAGTTTTGATTTAAATTCTTCTGGTTCAGATTACTTGGATTGGGCCTTAGATTTAATTGGTGAGAATAATGAAAAAATGTACATAGCAGGAACAGATGGATTCTATGAAGACCAAAGTAAAAATGAAATTGAAGAAATAGATTTATTTGTTGCTGATATTAATAATGCGAGAGAAAGTAAAGAAGATAAAGCATATATAGGAGGAACAGATGGATTCTATGAAGACCAAAGTAAAAATGGTATTGCTAAAGGATTAAACTCTTATGAACAAGATAATGATGTTTTTGATGATAATTTAATTCTTAGTAATAATAATTTTCAAAATTATTTTGAAAATCAAAATAATCAATATTCAGTTTAAGAATTTAATTGATAGAAAGTATTCTACTTCCCTTTTTTTTAATTATCAAACAGCCTAAATTTATTTGTATGGATAATAATACTTTTATTGTAAAAGGATTTGTAAAAATGTATTCAGGTAATCAAATGGATTTTAATAAAACAAATTCTGTTGATAGAAAGTCTTATAAAGTCATAGCAGTTGAGGGTGTTCATAAGCATAATGGTAGTAATGAGTTTGATATAAAGTCTTTAAATTCTCAATATAAAATAATTAAAACAAATATTAAGGGACAATTTGATTTTGAGTTAAATCCAGGTGTTTATACTTTTTTTATTTTGAAAGATGATAAATTATATCTAAATAATTTTGATGGATTAGGAAATTACAGTCATATAGAAGTCATAGATAATATAGAGAATATTATTATTAGAGATTATCAAAATGCTTATTTTTAAATTAAAAATTTAACTTTTAATACCCCTAAGTGAATCAATGGCTTTATCTATAGCATCAGTTAAAAGACTTATTATTCTTCTATCCCTTACTATTAGATTAACAGAAACACTCTGACCAGATCTAACAAAAAATCTCTTATTGTTTTTTTCTAGATATTGCGTTTCTAATTTTACATATGCTGGAAAAAGAGAATTTTGATTTTGTTGATTTGAGCGAATTACTTCATCACCAATAGATTTAAGAATTCCTTTAATAGAACCAAATTGTGTAAAAGGATAAGCATCCACTCTTATATTTGCTTTCATATTTGTTTTTACAAATCCAATATCTGAATTTTTCAGGAATATTTTTGCTTCTGTATCTCCACTTGGAACAATTTTTAAAAGGGTTTCTCCTTGATTAGCTGCAAATCCTTCACTCACTGATATTAGATTAAAAACTTTTCCTTTCACAGGAGAAACTAGAAGAGTTTTTTTCTTATTAAAATTAATTTCCTTGATCTCAGCTTCTATTTGTTTTTTTGTAAAGCCTAGTTCACTAACTTTATTTTTTTGTTGCAAGTATTGTAATTTTTGAATCCCACCAGCATTAGCTAAAATTGTTAATTCTTTCAATATCTCTGACTCTGCTGTAATACTAGATTCTAATTCTTCTAACTTAGCTAATAGGCCTTCTTTTTTTGCTAATAAAACATTATTATCAAACCTTAAAAGTTTAGAATTCTTTTCAACAGAATCACCTTCTTTTATATAAATCTCACTGACAATTGCGGATATTGGTGCTCTTATTGGTCTTTCAGCTCCCAATGCCTGAAGCTCTCCTTTAGCTATTACCACTTCATCCATTCGTGCTAAACAAGCATACAAAAAACCAAAACTAAAGCTACCGATAATTGCCCAAATTAAACTACTTATCCAAATAGAAGCCGGTCTTTGAAGCATTTCATTATTATTCAAATCCATTTTTTAATTTGTTTTATTCTTATTTTTTAATAATGAATAGTATTTGTCATGTTTATTCATTAATTGATTATGATTGCCTTTCTCAATAATTTCTCCTTTTTCCATTACTAAAATTTGATCAAACATTTCCATATTATCTAATTTATGAGTAACAAAAAATACTGTCTTATTTTTAAACTTTTTTATTATGTTAAATAAAACTTTTTTTTCATTTTCTCTATCGAGTGAGCTTGTTGCTTCATCAAGTATAACGATACTTGGATTTTTGATTATCATTCTTGCAATAGATAATCTTTGTTTTTGACCTCCAGAAATTTTGAATCCTTTTTGCCCAATTTCATTTCCATATCCTTTTGATAATTCTTGGATAAAATCATCTGCATTTGCTACTTTAGCGGCATCTCTAATTTCTTCAAAGCTTGCATCAGGTTTTGTTAAAGAGATATTTGACTGTATCGTCCCATTAAATAAAATAGTTTCTTGTGGAACAAAACCAATTTGGTTTCTCAAAGAGTAAAGGTCAAATTTATTTATGTCATTATTATCAATTTTTATAATTCCTTTAGTTGGTTTATAAAGTCTCATTAAAATTTTCATTAAAGTACTTTTACCTGAACCACTACTACCAATAACAGCTATAAATTCTCCCTTTTTTGCTTTAAAGCTAATATTTTGCAATTGATATTTATCACTATTTTCAAATTTTAAACTTACATTTTCAAATCTAATATCACCCTCAATATTTTCTAATGGGGGTAAATTTTCCCCGTCCAATTCATTTTCCTTTTTATTATTAATTACATCCCCTAATCTTTCTACTGATAAAGAGATATCTTGAAAATTTTGCCATGTACTTGTTAATCTTAAAATCGGACTTGTTACATAACCTGCGAGTATTCTAAAAGCAATAAGTTGACCTAGTGTCATTTCGCCTTTGAGTACTAGTGATGCCCCACCCCAAATTACTATTAAACCAGATAATTGAGAAAGAAATTGACTTACAGAACCAGAAGTAGTATTAGTAATTATATTTTTAAATCCATTTTTAATTTGTTTACTATATAGTTGCTCCCACCTCCATTGACTGTAAATTTCCATTCCCTGCCCTTTAATAGTTTCTATTCCATTAAGTGATTCAACTAAATGACTTTCTACAAGAGCTTTTGATTCTGCTTGTATCCGTAATTGTTTTTTATTAATGGGTGAAATTATTAATGTAAGGATTATAAAAATTGGCAAGATTGTCAAAGACATAAAAGTTAGTTTGATGGAATAAAGCATCATCACGCCGATATATATAAGTGAAAAAATTGCATCTAGAAAAACTGTTATTGCTGTACTTGTAAGAAACTTTCTTATTTTCTCAAGCTCATTAATTCTTCCGTTTAATTCTCCAACAGAACGCTTAGAAAAATAATTTATTGGCAATCGCAACAAGTGATGGATAATTGAAGAACCTAAATTTATATCAATTTGATTAGTTGTATCTGAGAATAGAAAGGTTCTCAATGAGCCTAATAAAGCTTGTGCTAATGCCATTGAAATAAGAATCGTTCCAAGAATATTTAAGCTTGATAAATTCCCTTGACTAATTACTGAATCAAATATTTGTTGTATTAATAATGGATTAAAAAGTGCAAGCAGCTGGACAAAAAAGCTAGCAATTACAACTTGTATAAGATTCGCTTTATGTTTTTTAAGTACAGGAAGAAACCAGCTTAAGCCAAATTTAGATTCTTTATTTTTTAAGGTTTTTTCAATTATTAGAAAATCTAATCTATTATTTGAACTCATAAAAATTTCGTTTGAAGTTTGCCAACTTTGATTACATTGGGGATTGCTTACAAGAAATTTATTTTTCCTTCTTGACCAAATAATTTGTGGTTTCCCATCACATAATGCAAATGCAGGTAAATTTAACCTTTTTAAGAGCGCATCATTTGAGATATTTAATGGAGTTACTTTAAAACCTAACAATTCAAAAATAGCTGCAAACTGGGGGAGAGAAATTTTGTTATTATTTGAACGATTTATTTGATCTTCAAGTATTCTCTTAGTCAAATCTTTTTTAAAAGGTAAGTCGAAAAATCTGGCAATCATTCTCAGACATGCTAATGATTCTTCAATAACTCCATCTCCCTCAATATGAGGAAAAGATGAGTTTTGAAATTTTGGGCCATAAGTATCTTCAAGACCTTCTATTTGTTCAATATTATTTTGTGGAATTACTTTTTTCAAAGCGTAATTGTTATTAGTCTTTAAGTTTTTTTTATTAAAATTTTTGATTTTTAGCCATTCTTCTTCTCTTTTAATTAATCTTGCTGGAAAATTTCCTAATACGTTAATCGTTAGGGGTCCTTGAATAATATCTCCAATGTTAAAACCCTCAACATTTGAACTGCTCAATAAGAATGTGCCAAAATCATCTTTTAAATTATTTATTCCAGGTTTAAGTTTTTTAGTATTTTGATTGAATGATGATGAATTTATTATGTTTATTAATTCATCAGATTTTACTATTTTCCCAAATATAAAATTTGAAACTGTCGAGTAAATTTCAAATCTGCTACAACTTATTAGATTATTTATTTTTTCAGGATTTAGATTAATAAATTCTAGGAAATATTTATTTTCAAGGTAGAAACCTTTTACTTTAGTAGAAGCTACTATTTCAGAATCTTTTCTTAATCCTATGAGTTGATCAATCCCTGCCAATTCTCCTTTTCTTAAATGCTGAATAGTAAATTTAGTATCATTTTTTTGGCATTTTAATTTTACGCTAAGTATTCCCTCCTTGATAATTAAAATGCCTGATGGTAATTCTCCTAGTTTAAGGAATGAATTTCCGATTCCTATAATTACAGGTTTGAATTTATTTTTTCCAATTTTTATTATTTCATTAAAAAGTTCGTATTTATTATTTTCATCGCCTGATTGTTTAATCTCTTTCGGTTTATTCACTAATTACAAAATGATCTCAAAACAATTAT
>QCGL01000020.1 GCA_003279935.1 Prochlorococcus sp. AG-388-A04 | reverse complement strand
TGGGATATTTTCAATGGCGGAAAAGATAAATACATAAGACAATTAAAAAAAAATAAATCTAAAGAATTTAAATTGAGAATAAAAGATAAAGAAAACAAAATCAAAATAAATGTATCAGAGAGTTTTAATCTTTTAAAAACTTCACTAAAAAATATTTTCAATACATCTGCACAAGTAAATAATAATAAAAACATATTAAATATTTCTCGATTAAGGTTTAATGCAGGAGTGGCATCTCAAAGAGAAATAATAAATAATCAAAGAGATCTTACTCAATCAAAGATTGTATTTGCAAATTCAATAGCTAACTATAATAAAAATTTAATTGAACTTAAAAATATGACAAATTTAAGTTACTTAAAAAAATGCGAAAACAGCTCAAAATCATTTAGTAAAACTAATAATTCTTTTAATGATATTGATTTGCGTTTAGCATGCGATATCCAAGCCATTCGAGGTGATGAATTTTCTCTAAATAGCAAAGAATATAAAATCTATAAAAACAAAATAAACAAAATTATTCAAGAAAAAAATTCAAACAAAAAACTAGATAATTTTGAAAAAATTAAAAATAACAAACAAAATAGTCAAAATAATATAAAAGAAAAGCAAATTAACTTTGATTCTGAAAAATCTTTTAATTCATACGATGATTGTGATGAAATAGATAATTCTCAAACTCAAAAAAACTGTTTTGATACATACTTATAAATACTTTAGTCTAATTTTTATAACTAATTATTTGGTTAATTATAATTAGTTTTTCTTTTCAAAATAAGAAGTATATGCCTACTTTTGTGTAGAAAAACATTTTACAAATAAAAATACAGGCTGGTAAACCTCTCTATGACTTGGATTATTAGAGTAGGGCGACAGGATTCGAACCTGCGACCTAGTGCTCCCAAAGCACCAGAACGTTAAATTGAGAAATTCTTAAGACTTCAGTTATAGGCTAGTTTAACTACAGCTACTGTAATGATTTTGAGACTGTTAATTGCATAATGTTTAAACATGTTTTAACTTGTTTATAGATTCTAGCTACCCCTACAGCTACTCCCTCAACGACCTAGTGCTAATACTAAATAGATCGTTCTTTGTTAAATTCCAATCATCAAATTTCTAAATTAAATTTCTAGAAATTTTTGTATTCTAATTCAATAAGAATGAATCCTTCTATACAAACAATTTATGACTCTAATTCTTGGAGTGAGCTCGAAAAGAAAATCAATCAATATCGTATAGAGAATAATAATTTATATTCAGAATGTTTCGAGTGGATATGTATTCTTTTTCTTCAAATTCATCCAGTATATAGATCTGTTTATAAAAACTTTCTTCATAGAGATGATTTTATGCAAAGTTATGAAATTAAAAAAAAGTTAGGTTTACATTACTATAAAAAGGGTGAACAAGGTGTAGATGGCTTATTAGAAACTTTTGATGGTAAATATGTAGCTGTTCAATGTAAATACAAAGAAGATACTAGTAAGAATCTTTCTGCAGATGATTTAAATGCAACACTTAGAGTTGTTAATGGTAAAAACGCTAGAAAAAATGTTGATACAGTTTTAATGTGTTCCAACACTACTGGAATTACTAAAAACAAAAACTTAAGGAAAGAATTTGATGGTGAAATAAAATCTATTAATTACGATCAATTCAAAAATCTAGGAATTGAGGAATTTGATCAAATAAGAGAGATTATTAAAAATAGAATTCCAAAATATCAAGTAACAGATATTAGAGATCATCAACTAAAAGCTTTAGATAAAACTATTAAATATTTTGAAGATAAATCTAAAGGTAAATTAATTCACTCTTGTGGATCAGGCAAAACTTTAACTTCATTTTTGATTTATAAAAAAATGCAGCCTAAGCTAACTATTTTTGTAGTTCCTGGATTACAGCTTGTTAGGCAAGCTCTTATTTCTTGGACAAAAGAGAGTCTTGCATATAATTTAAAAATTAGTCCACTTCTCATTTGCTCTGATAAATCAAATGAGAAATTAGAGTACGATCCCATGCTTTGGTTGGAAGATATTGGGATTAAAGTTTCAAATAAAATTGAAGATTTTAGAAATTTCATAAGAGATAAATCCAATAATAAAGTTATTTTTTGTACTTATCAATCCGCCAAAGTACTGATAAGAAACTGTAGAGAAACCAATACTTTTATTGATTTAGCCATTTTTGATGAAGCTCATAATACTGTCACTAAGAGAACAAAATTATTCTCATATCTTTTGGATGATAAGAATTTGCTTATTAAAAAAAGATTATTTATGACTGCAACCCCAAAAAATTTCATTGGTAGAAAAGAAGAGGTTTCTTCTATGGATAATGAAGACCTTTATGGAGAGGAAATTGATGAGTTTACAGTTAAAGATGCAATAGAGGCTGGAATTCTAAATGACTATAGAATATTAAGTCCAAAAATAAGTAGTGAAGAATGTAAAAAACTTATAGAAGATAATCCTTATATTTTTGACAAGAAAAATTTAACTAAAGACGTCGAATTAAAATTGGCAGCAACTGCTTTACTCTTAGAAAAAATTATCTTTAAAAAAAAATTAAAAAACATAATTTCTTTTCATGCTCTTAAAGCTAGAGCTCGTAACTTTAGTGAAATAATTGATTCTCTTATCCAAAATTTAAATACCTATTATGTGAGTGGTACTCAAACTATCACTGAAAGAAATAATATTCTTGAGGAATTTACTTCTAAAGATCCAAGTATTGTCTCGAATGCAAGGTGTCTATCCGAAGGTGTAAATTTACCCCTAATAGATGGAGTTGTATTTGTTGATCCAAAACAGTCAAAAGTAGCAATAACGCAATCAATTGGCAGAGCGTTGAGAAAACCTAAAGATAAAAAAGGATTTAGTTATATTATTGTTCCAACAATAATTGATGAGGATGAACCGGAAAAAGTAGAGGAATCCTATGAGCAAATCTTTCTTGTTATTAGAGCATTAGCAGAGCATGATGGAAGAATTGTAGATTATATTAAATGTATTAAAACCGGGAAAAAACCAAAAAAGAAATTTATAGAAGATGATACTGAATATAGTTCAGTAGAGATTAATTTAGATGATTTTAATAGAGAATTAGCAATAAAAACATGGGATAAGATTTCAAAAATTGGTATTAGGACCTTTGAGGATGCGAGAGAGTACATAAGGTCAAAGAATTTTCAAAGTTCCTCAGAGTTTTTTACTTTAATGAAATCCAAGGAAAGACCTATTGATATACCCGTTTACCCAGATAGAAAATATAAAGAATGGAAATCTTGGTACGATTTTCTGGGGACAAAAACTGAAGAGGAAAAATTTGAGGACTTTTTATTAGATTTTATAGATCTTGCTAAAAATAGAAAGAATAAAGAAATACCATACTTTCCCGGAAGTAATATCATTGGACCTAGAGGAACAAAAGTAGGAAGTGTATGGAGGTTTTTAATTTATAGCACTGGAGATGACCCTTTGAATAAAAAGGATCAAATCAAAAAAAGATTAAAAGATATATGTGTATTGGAAAATCGTGATGACTGGATTAGAGAAGAAAAAATAAGGATTTTCAAGAAATGGAAAGAGGATAAAGTTAATCCTTTCCCTCCTAAGAATTTATTTATAAAAGGTTTTGACATCTACGATTTTTTTCACGTTGCAAATGGCAAAATGAAAAATTATAAGAGTGATAAAAATAAAGGTATGCAAATAAGAAAAGATCAAAAAGGTATTAAAGAAGCTTTGCAATTAGAGAAAATAGGATTCCCTTTTATGGATAAAAAAAGATATATATGGAAAATAAAGTTCAAAGAAATTATGGAGGTTATTCATAAAAATAAGGGTATACCTACCAAAATCAATAAACATTCAAGAGATAATACATGGGTTAATTCATCTGGAGAATTATTGAAATTTAAGTTTGATTCAACCTCAATGCGAGGTTGGTATATGAAACACATTGTATATTGTAATGAAGATTGGTCAGAATATCCTGAGAGAAAGAAGCCTACCTTGGAAGCTAGAAAGATCTTAGAAAATTATTCTAAATAAGCACCTTTTGAGAATGTTTAAACAAATTAGCTACCCCTGGAGCTACCTTTCTCATGTGAGAATGAACAAGCAATAAAAAAGAGAGGTTGGGATTCCTCTCTATGACTTGGATTATTAGAGTCGGGGCGACAGGATTCGAACCTGCGTCCTAGTGCTCCCAAAGCACTCGATCTATCAAATGAGAAATCTCAATATTTCCTTACTATAACTAGGTTATAGGTAAGTGGTGCTAATGGGTTTGAGTCTCAATGATGTACAAAATATATAGTTCTACATACAAGATATATTTCCTGAGTGCCCCCTAGAGTGCCCCCATTAGCGACATAGTGCCACTTCCGCAAGAGGATGGAATTAAGATTAGGATAAATGTCGATTCTAAAACCTTGTATTAATTAATACTTTCCTTGATAAGTAATCTTACTCATATTTGGAATGTAAATAAAAATAAATTTTGAATTTAATAAAAAAAGTCTTCTTAATATCTGCTCTTATTTCTGCAGGAATTCCACTAAAAGCAGATCAGGTATTTACCTTGTCAGGCACTAATTACAACTTAAAAACAATAGACACAACCTGGACTGATGGTTTAACTTTATTTAAGGAGCAACCTTGGTGGGTAGATAATGATGCGGGAGGTGGATTATCAGCAAGTTTAGCAGATTTAGTGCAAACTGATTTAGGCCCTCTAACTGGACAAACAAGGTTTGGGGCACCATTCGCACTTAGAGAAAATACAGCCACACATGGTGCTGTAAGAATGTATGACTCAACCATTACCTTTGGATGGCAAACGCACGGGTTAGCAATTGGTACGACATACAATTATGTTGTTTGTGCTGACAATTTAAATGGTTGCAATATTGCAAGCGACGATGGAGATGCAACTTATACAATTTCTGGGACAACCACTGCGGGACAATCTTTAAGCACCTCAGCTACAACTAATGATCCTGACGGTAATGGAACAATTAGTTCTTACACTTGGCAATCTTCTTCAGATGGATCAAACTGGACAACTGTTGGAACTAGTGCCACTTATACATTGACTACTTCAGAAGAAGGAAAATATATAAGAGTTACTGTTTCATATACTGATGGAGAGAGTTTCTCAGAATCAGTTACTGCAAGTTCAGTTACCATTCCACATGTAGATTCCGGTGATGCTGGTTTTTCCATAAGTGGTTCAACTTATGCCGGTAAAATCTTAACTGCAGCTCAGTCTTCTTCTGACCCAGATGGTGACGGTACCTTTAGCTATCAATGGCAATCATCTTCTGACAACTCTATATGGGCTGACATCTCAGGAGCTACAAATTCTACTTTTACAGTCACAGAAACAGAAGAAGGAAAATATATAAGATTAGTAATTATATATACTGATGCACAAAATTTTTCAGAATCAGTTGTTGCTAGCGCAGTATCTATTTCCCAATTACATACAGAATGGCTCCAACCCTATGCGGCAATGCAAAATGTTGGCTTGAAATCGATTCATAACAATAGAGATTTAGTTTTAGCTAAAGCAGGAGAATGTAATAACTATGGATGGGTAATTGGTGATACTGATTATTGTGTTTATACAAATGCCAATAATATTGTTTCTAATGTTGATGGGAATAGTGTTAAAGGATCTTATGAGACTACTGCTTTTAATACATCTTTAAATTTAGAGAAAACTATAAATGATAAATGGAAAGCAGGAATTGCTTATGGTGTTGGATCTTCTAATTTAAATAATTTTAATTTGAGTGGAAATACTGCCAATTTAAGTTCTACTAACAATCATTATTCTATTTATGGAGTAAAGAAAGTGAATAATAAATTTACTTTAAAAGGAATGCTAGGAGGATCTGTTTTTGATTACAAAGGTAAAAGAAATTATTCAACAACATCAGCAACATCTGGTTACGAATCAGAGGGTTACACAGCTGAGATAAATGGGACCTGGGATATAAAAAAGAATATAAAAAACTCAAAAACTCCAATCCGTTTAAAACCTTCGTTAGGAGTTTCCTTTGCTGCTCACACCCAAGATGGATTTAGTGAATCTGGTAGTGGAGATTTAGTTACCATTGATCCAAATCAGGCAGAATCTCTTCTATTTAAAACTGGAATTGCGGTTGATAAACAAATTCTTATGGAAGGTGGAAAATGGCTATTAGTACCATCCCTTGCTTTAAATTATGAAATGGATACTTATGCAGGTAATGGGACCAGGGATATCAAAGGTGGGTTAACAGAAAGTTCAACTGCTCATACTGAAGTAGAAGCAAAATCATTTGGGCAACATAGTGGTTCTGTAAAAGTAGGAGCTGATTTTGTTTTAACCAAAGATTTTATGTTTAATTTAAATGCTAAATATGGATTGGCGACAGGAGGAGATGAGCAGTCATATGGTGGTGGTTTTAGATGGCAGTTTTAATAAATTTGTTATTAATTAAATCGTAAAGGTAGGCATATTTTAGATCAAAGTACTTCAAAAGAGTGCCCCCTAGAGTGCCCCTTTCGCAAGATGAGACAGTAAGCAATAAAAAAGAGAGTCTGGGAAACTCTCTCTATGACTTGGTTGTTAAGAGTCGGGGCGACAGGATTCGAACCTGCGACCTAGTGCTCCCAAAGCACCCGCTACTCAAAATGCGACAGCCCCCATGAGAAACAAGTGAGGCTATTGCTAGTTAGTTGGTATTAAAAGAAAATTTATGAGTCTTAAAAAGTAGAAAGATATAGCAAGGTTTTGCATAAATAAGCAAAATCTCGCTCAAATCTTGCTCACAAGCAACCTAGTGCCATGACGACACTCCCGCATATAGAGGAATGACTGAATCGCTAGAGGAATAATTAAACTTACTATGGTTCAGCTTGGAGGTTGTAAATATAAAGGAAGGGGTTTCTGAAAAACCAAATACTATTAACAAAAATTCAGAAGATGAAAACTTATTGAAAATAAAGAAAAAACACGCTATTTATGTATTAACTGATACTTTATTTATGGATTTGAAAAGATTTTATTCTTTAAATTTTCTTGGCAAACTTCTTTTAAGTGCGATTTTTGTAAATGCAATCCCTGGAAAAATCACAAATTTTGGTAGTCAAACACAATACATAGTTAGCAGAGGATTTCCAGAGCCATTGGCTAACGTCATGTTATTTTTAGCAATAATTCTTTTAATCAGCGGTTCAGTCCTCTTGATTTTTTCAGAAAGAACTAAACTTGCTTGCACTCTTCTTCTTATTTTTTTAGTCCCAACTACTATTATTTTTCACCTAGTACCATTCCAGTTAGTAGCAGTTTCTCGAAATCTATCATTAATTGGCGGATTGCTAATCGCAATAGATAAATCAAGAAATAATTACTTAAATGCATCTTCAAACCTAGAATCTAAAGAAATTGAATACTCTGATTTAAATGAAGATAATTAGTTAGTTAAAAATATATTCTAAATAAAAATACTAATGTATTTATCAAGGCAAGCTATACAAAAAAGTTTAGGACCAGGAATCTTATTAGCAGGGGCAGCTATAGGAGGTTCACATCTATTATCATCCACGACTGCTGGAGCAAGGTTTGGTTTCGGATTGGTAGGGCTAATTTTAATAACAAATTTACTAAAGTATCCTTTTTTACTTGTGGGGACTCGTTTTACTTCAAGTACTGGCAAATCTTTGCTGGAGGGTTTTAAAGAAAGAAATTCTGTTTATTTGCCATTATTCGTAATCGTTAGTTTAATAACTGGGACTTTCACAATAGCGGCGGTAAGTTTTGTCTCTGGGGTTCTTCTAACTAACATACCCTTATTTTCTGGTTTTCCTGCAATGGATTTGTCTATAGGAATTCTTATTGTTTGTGGTTTAATTCTCTTAGTTGGGGAATATAGAGCGCTAGATAGAATTTCTAAATTTCTTGTTGCTCTTCTAACCTTTCTAACTTTATTCGCGGTTTTATCACTTTTAACAAAAGGTTCATTTAATGAATCCCTCGCCGTGAGTTGGATTGAACCAAAGATAAGTCCATGGAAATTATCAAATTTAAGTTTTTTAATACCATTGATGGGATGGATGCCATGTCCTGTCGAACTGTGTGTATGGCCCTCCTTATGGATGTTCTCCAGAGCAAAGGATTCAAATTACAAACCAAATGTTAGAGAATCAGAATTTGATTTTAATCTTGGTTACTTAATAACTGTCATCACAGCAGTTTTTTTTGTAACTCTTGGCGCGATAACAATGTATGGAACTGGAGATGAAATGCTTTCTGGTAGTGGTGTTTTCTTCGCTCAAAATTTAATACGTTTATATACAAACTCTATTGGTGTTTGGTCTAAGTGGATAATTATTCCAGCTTCATTTGCAGCAATGTTTAGTACAACATTAACTTGCCTTGATGCTTACCCAAGAAGTATTTCTTCAATACAAGGGTTATTAAAAGGTACTGATAAGGGACGAATGGAATCAGCATCTGAGAAAACTCGTTTTCGTAACTGGATGATCATACATATATTTGCCTCATTGATCGCATTATTAATTGCAAAGTCTGGCGGAATAGGGGTTAAAGATTTTGTTTTCGGAGCAATGACAGGAAGTTTTTTGACAGCTCCAATTTTTGCATGGATGGCAATGGATACTATCAACAGTAATTTAGTGCCTACTAAGTATAGATTTGGTTTGTTTTTAAGAAGTCTTTGCTGGATAGGATTAATCTTTTTAACTGCATTTAGTTTATTATTTATTGCTAATTCATTTTTTGGATTAGGTTCTGTAAATTAATTTTGATCCCTTACTGAAGAGAATTGATCCCATAAGTAATTTTGAGAAATTCTAAATGGTAGTAATTTATATTTTTTCTTTGGCTAATTATTTGAGCGATATCAACAGACAAGACTATGCAAGGTATAGCAGAATCTCGCTCAAAGCTCGCTCAGTCTCATTATTCTAAAATGTAACCAATAAAAAAGAGAGGTTGGGATTCCTCTCTATGACTTGGATTATTAGAGTCGGGGCGACAGGATTCGAACCTGCGACCTAGTGCTCCCAAAGCACCCGCGCTACCAAGCTGCGCCACGCCCCGCTCATAAGATCTTAGTTCATAACAGTCATCTATAAAAGACCAAATTGCTAAATATTTTATAAAAAATCACTTTTGAGGTTAAAAAATGAGTTTTGTCGCTATTTTGTCGCTAGAGAAAAGAGTGTTTTTTCGATTGAAATACAATACATAACTTCAACGACTTCCCCAATAAAAGAATCCCAATAGTTTTTAGTAGTGACTCTTAATTGTATTATTTGACCTTTTATTAATTGTTAGATATCTAATAATGTTTGATAACTACTTTAATGAGTATTATTGAAAAATATTATTTAATAAAAATCAAGAGATTTATGAAATGAAGTTTGCATTTTATTTTTTCATAATTGCTCAAATTTTAAACTTTCTGGGTGTATTTGCAGAAAAGGTTACAAAAAATTCTTCTGACTTTAATCCAATTATCTGGGAAAAACTACGAGAAAATAAGGAAAAACCTTTAAAAAAGATTATTTGGAAATCTTATAAGGACGATAAAAGTTATTTTGAAAAAACAAATTTAAAAAATAAATCAAAGAAGAATCTTGATAAAGCTCAAGAGGATTCTCCAACTTGGCGCAATCGCACCTTACGGTTCTCCTTTGAGGAAATTGATATGCCAGATGAAGGCGAACAAATGGGTTTATACAGTATAGGGGCTTACGATCAATTGAACCCTTGGCTTTACGGCGGTATCACTCTTTACGGCGCTGCGACCGGACGCCGTGGTGGGTTCTTTACTGGTGGCTATACATTGGGCGTGGAACGTCAGTTATTCGATAACTTTATTCTGGATGCGGGAGGCTATGTCGGTGCAGGGGGAGGGGGAGCCGCGGAGCAAGGAGGCGGGTTGATGATCCGCCCCCATATCGGTCTCAAGTACGACTTTAGCTGGAGCCAAATGGGTCTTAATTATACCTACGTAGACTTCCCAAACGGAGGTATTTCGAGCGATGCAATCGCCCTTTCACTTGATATTCCTTTTAGTTCGCCGATACTCAATTGGGAAGATGATGGGCTGACTGTGGCTGATTACTTCGGAGCAGATTGGAATAATCTTAGTCGCCACCGATCGCACTTAGCTGCCCGCGTTCGTGCCTATTCTCTGGCTAGCGGCAGCAAAACCACTTCCGGAGGATCGCTTAATGAATCATTGGGGCTGGTCGGTGTAGAGTACTCTTACTTTCTTGATGATAACTGGTTTACTACCTTTGAAACTGCAGGAGCCGTATCAGGTGGAGTAGGCGGGTATGCCGAACTTTTAGCGGGGTTAGGCTATCGCCTCCCCCTAACCAAAAATGATCGTCTTGCCCTCCTCCCTTCCCTTACCATCGGCGGCGCCGGTGGCGGGGACGTCGGAACCGGCGGTGGATTTGTTGCCCGAGCAAATTTAGGACTTGAATATCGACTTTCTACTGATGTCAGCCTAATTATGGATAGCGGTTATCTCACCGCTCCAGACGGCAATTTTGATACCCAATATGTCGGCTTCAATTTAGCATACGTAATGGAAACCTTTGCTAAGGATCAAAAAGGAGCTCCCTTAGAAGAAATAGACCTTATACAGACTACCAAATGGAGATTTCGCCCAGCACATCAATGGTATTTTGATGCGCAACGTAAGGGTGGCTTTTCAAGAGATATGCAACTTTTGGGAGGGAAAATTGATTGGATGATAGGTGATTGGTGGTATCTTACAGGACAAGGATTAAGCGCGTATGAAGGAGGAGCCGGTGGCTATTCAGAGGGACATTGGGGGGTAGGCATTCTTGGCCCGAACTGGAAGAACTGGCGATTCTATGGCGAAATGCTCATTGGTGCTGGAGGGGGAGGAGGCGTTGATAGCGGTAGTGCCCTTTTGTACAAACCGAGTGTCGGGTTGGAGTACGATCTAAATAAAAACTTTAGTCTTCAAACTGGCATAGGAAAAGTTATTTCTAAAGGAGGTAATCTGGATGCCAATACCTTTGATGCTAGTTTGATTTGGCGTTTTGGATCCCCAAAATAAGTCTCCCAAACTTGGAGTTAGTATGGAATTAAAGTTGGGGCAACAGATCTAATGTAGCCCAATTCGTTTTCGCACATAAATATTACTTTATTCCAAAGGTACCCGCGCTATTAAAGTTTTGTCGCTTACCCTCGCTTTTTAGTTTGTAATAACAGTAAGAAAGTCAGTTATTACAATCAGTCTCTTTTGGAAAAAGGTATGCTTCCAAAGCACCCGCTCTAACAAGCTGCGACACGCCCTGCTCATAAGATCTTGGTTCATAAAAGTCATATTTAAAATACCAAATTGCTAAATATTTTTATAAAAAATCACTTTTGAAGTTAGAAAATGAGTGTTGTTGCTATTTTGTCACTATAAAATCATAAGTTTTATAACTAGAATGTTTCAAAGTTAGATATTAAAGGGATATATAACAGGTATCATTTTTTAGTAAAAAAATTTATCATCGCTAGAATTTTGTTATTAACTAAAAGTTAATTGTGGTAAAAGTTATTTTTATTTGTGATTCTAATGTATGGAAAAACTGAAAAAATTGATATCAACCTATGAAAATTATCCAAAAACTGGAGTTGATTTCAAAGATGTCCTTGAAATCGTTCACCACCCCAAAATTTTTAAAGAGTTAATAATAAAAATGGCTTCTAGTGAATTAATTAAAAATGCTGAAGCATTAATTTCTATTGATGCGAGAGGGTTTGTTTTTGGATCTGCAATAGCTTTGCAAACTTCAAAACCTATGGTAGTGGCTAGGAAACCTGGAAAATTACCCGGTGAGATAATTAAAAAAAAATACAATCTAGAATATGGAAATAATATATTAACGGTTCAAAAGAAATCAATTAATAAGTTTAATTCATTCGCAATTATTGATGACTTGATTGCTACTGGGGGAACTGCTGAATGTGTTTCAAAAATTCTAGATGATAATAACAAGATCGTTACAGGTCTTTTGGTGGTGGTTGAACTTCAGGAATTAGGAGGTTCATCAAGATTTAATTATCCTATGGAATCTATTTTGAAATATTGATTTTTAAAAGAAATAAACTAACTTATATTAGTCCAATAGAACCAGCCGTAAAACCAACAATTAGAAAGAAAGAAAATTCCAAAAGATCTCTAGGTAGAGAGTTTATTATTAAATTAAATTGAGTCATTTAACCTTGTGCTCCTCAGGTATAAATTTAAAATTTAATTTAACCAATAAATATTAATACCGAGGAATATTTATTTTTTCTTTGGTTTTTCTAAAGATATTATGATTTGACCTTTAATTTTTTTTATCTTTTTTAAACCTGCCTCGTTAAAAAAGTAAGATATTATAGATTTATTTGCTATGGTTTAAAAAAGTTACTTTTTAAATGGATTACTTAAAAAAATCAATAAAAAAATATAACTTAAACCATGATTACGAAGAAATTGATACAAGACTAGCATCAGGTTGGTATGTAGATGAAATTAACAAAAGCCAGAATAAAAATTATAAAACAAAAAAAATATCTTATCGTATTTCAAAAAAAATAGTTCAAAAATAGGTTTTTGAAAGTTAACTAAATAAAAATGAGAATATTAATAACCTAATACTTGAAATAACCCATTATTTATCAAGATAAATTTAAGATCTCAAAATATTTGTTGCATTTAAGCTACTTCTCAAATGATGTTCTATGAAGTGGTTGAATAACTTCAGAAGATGAAGCCGTGTTTATTTTTACTCTATTTAAAAATAGTGTCAGTATGATTTTTTGGTTTGGCCCCATTCTAGTTTTAAAAAAAACTAAGAACATTTTAAATTTGGTTTAAGCATATGCTTCAAAATCATAGGATTTACTCAATTACTATTTAGATTTAGACACAAATAATATCGGCACATAAGATTGCCAAAAAATTACTGTTTTAAATCTTATCTTTAAAAACCCTGCTATGACTTGTTATTTTGTTAAAGATTTACATCAGGAAAAAAAATATATTGAATTCATAAAGAAATAAAAAAAAATGTATCTATGGATACTTGTGCTTACTCATATTTATACAGTATCTTAAAGTGTCCCTAAATATTGTGTGAGGCAATTTTATGAAGCTTTTCAAAAGCTTGCTTGTGGCACCTGCAACTCTTGGTCTTCTAGCACCAATGACTGCTACTGCTAATGAGCTTAATTTACAAGATGTTTCTGGCTACTCTTCATCAGAAGAAGTTCAGAATATAAGCGAATTTTCCCCAGAACTTGCTGTTACTAATAGCCGCGTAGATGGTTTAGAAGCAAGAATGAACGATTACGAAGCTGGTAGTTTCTCAACAACAACTTCAGCATCTTTTTCTGCTGATTTCGTAGTTGGTGCTGTAGACGGCGCTGCTGCAGAAGCAGTTACTTTCGACTACCAGTACGGCATGAATCTTTCGACTTCATTTACTGGAGAAGATTCTTTAGCCTTAACTATTGAAACTGGTAATGGCGGCAACACTGCATCATCATCAGCTCTTGATATGAACGGTATGAGTGATGCTATGACTCTTGATGGGATCACATATACTTTCCCACTTGGTGACAAGACAACAATTATGGTTGGAGACTCTACAGATGTGAGTGCTCTCTATTCCACAGCTTGTGTATATGGTGCTTTCACTGATCTACTTAGTAACTGTGGTTCAGGAACAGCAGCTGGTTTAGGTGGTGGTTCAGATTTTACCGCCTCACCTAACAGTTCTAGTTCAGCAACTATAGCTGCAGCATACGATTTCGGTAACGGATTCACATTCGCTGGTGGTCTTTCAGGTTCAGGTGGAGACAGTGATGGCTTATTTACTAAAGAATCAAAAGATGTATTCGGCGTTCAAGCTGCTTACAGTACTGATTCTTACGGTGTTTCAGTTAGCTATGCTTCAACAGATACTACTTCTACTACAGAATCAACATTCTGGGGACTTAATGGTTACTACACCTTTGATGGATCAGGATTACCTTCTATAAGTGTTGGATACGAATCTGAAGATCCAGAGTCAACTGCAACTGAGGAAGGCTACTTCGTAGGTCTTTCATGGGCAGAAGTAGGTCCTGGATCAGTAAACATAGGTATGTCTTCTAATGAGAACTACACAAGTACTCAAACTGAAACATTTACTTATGAAGCTTCTTACACATACCCAATTAACGATGGTATGACAATTACTCCAGGTGCTTTCATTAAGGAAATGGATGGTTCTGATGACCAAACAGGAGTTATTGTAAAAACATCATTTAGCTTCTAAATTAATTTAGAACTACAAGCTAAAGAAGGAAAAAGGCCTGCTGTAAAAGTAGGCCTTTTTTGTTATGAAATACCTTGATAAATTTTAAAACCAAATATATATTAAAGGTAATTTAAGCTTAATTCTGAAAAATATTTCATAAATTAATTTATTCCACTTAAATACTTAATCACAATGACACCTATATTTAAATGTCTAACTTGTAAAAAAGATATAGAGAGATCTACTAAATCTTTTTGGGTTAAAAAGGGTCATTTGCTTTGCTCAACTTGTTTAGACAAAATAGAAAATGAAAAAAAATAATCTTATTCAATTGAGTTAAGTTATTAGTTATAAAAAGTAATTAATATAATTGAGATTAATTAAATTGATTGTCCCAGAAACAAATTTATTTTTTTTATAACAATTTACCGGTATTTTCAATATTTAAAATATTCTAAGAAATACTTGTTAAGTCTTTAAGTAAGTACCTATTAAATCAAAAAGCCTAGAAATTCATGAATTTTGTAAAATTCAGGAATTTCTAAGCTTTTAAATGTTTTGATTCTTGCTACTTTAGGTAAGTTTAGCCGATAAGATTTAGAACCAACCTGGGATGATCTGACCAGTAGTTACGTATGCACCAACAGCTGCAACGAAACCTAGCATTGCTGCCCAACCATTAAAACGTTCTGCTTCAGGAGTCATGATAATTAAAGTAATTTATATAAATAATTGTAACAGCATACGTAAAG
>QCGL01000019.1 GCA_003279935.1 Prochlorococcus sp. AG-388-A04 | reverse complement strand
TTAAATTGCGGTTCCACGTGCTTGGATCCACTAATTAAAGCCATAAAAGAGAACAATGCTGATATGGGATTTAGCTTCGATGGAGATGCTGATAGAGTTATTGGGGTTGATTCGGAAGGCAATATACTAGATGGGGATAACATACTATTTCTATGGGGAAGAGAACTTTTAGAAGAAAAATTGCTTACAAATAACACAATCATCTCAACAAAAATGGCCAATTTAGGTTTTGAAAATACTTGGAATAAAATTGGGGGTATTTTACATAGAACTGAAGTTGGAGATAAATTCATATTTGAAGCAATAAAGCAAAAAAAGGCCTCATTAGGAGGGGAGCAATCAGGTCATATACTTTCAAAAATTAATAACTTTTGTGGGGATGGAATATTAACTGCAATTCAAATCTCAAAATACTGCAAGAAAAAAAATATCAGTTTAAGATCTTGGCTGAATAGTAGCTTCTTACCATATCCTCAAAAACTAACTAATATTTTATTAAATTTTAACTTTAAAAATATAGATAAATCGTATAAGGAATTAATAAATGAAACTATAGAAAGTTTTTCAAATATTAAAAAGGATAATTGTAGAGTTTACATACGTCCAAGTGGAACGGAACCTGTTTTACGTATATTAGTTGAAGCCACAAATCAAAAAGAAGTAGATTCATTATCAACAAAAATCACGACCGAACTTAGTACAAAAATCAATCAAATATCTAGAACTTTTTGATTCAAATTTTCTTATAAATACTTTCATAAATTTTAAGTTGGTTTAATATTACGTATTTTTCTCTATTAGTTTGAATTCTATTTGGATTAAAACTTTCACAAAATTTAATTTCTTGATATGCAATTTTTTTGAACTTTATACTTTCTGATATTGTTAGTTCCATATGATCAAAAAGCTCTCTTACATCTGTTTTAATAAAGATTAAGGATCCTTTTTTCATTGAATTTGAGAGTAAATTTATTAATTCCGGTTGAATTACACGTCTTTTATGATGTTTCTTTTTAAACCATGGATCAGGAAAATTAAAAGAAATACTAGTTATAAAATTAATAATTGATTTATTATTAGAATGGTTAAAAACATTATTAGCGTTACCAAATGAAAAATATAAATTTTTAATTTCTCTACTTTTCATTTTCAAATTAGCTTTTAAAACTAATTTTTCTCTAATTTCAATTCCTATATAATTCCAGTTTTTATTTTCAAGTGATAATTCGAATAAAAAATCACCTGAAGCACAACCGATATCTAAATGGAGAGGTAATTTTGGGTTTTCAAAAACTTTATTCAACGGAGGTATTGGATCTATTTCAAAGAAATTTTTACTTAGTGGATTTACATGCTGTCTCATAAAAATTATTTAATTATTTCTTAGTAGAAATTAATATGATGCATATTATTCATAACTATGACAATAATAAGTTAAGAAGTAGGTGAGTACGGTTTAATAATTATGTGTGTTAAAAAGAAAAAGTTTTGAACAGTCTTAATCAGCTTTCCATCTGGCTATCTTTTCAACTTTCATTAGTCTTTATAGTTGGTCTTCCTTTAACTCTATTTTGTTGGTCTATAAAAAACAAAAGTAAAGCCGTTACAAAACTTTTATCTAATTATTGGAAAATATCAATTCTATTCTTTATAAGTCTTATCCTCCTAATTGGAGAGTATAATTTTGCTCTCTTAATTACAAATATTTCGACATTGATAATGACAATCTCAATATGGTTTTGGAATGATATTAATGACGAGTTAAATGAATATAGGATATCCCATGCATTAACTACAACTACGAAAGTTTGGCGATGGTCTATAACTTTTATATCTTTTAGTTTTTTATTTCAAAGTTTAAATAATATTAATTGTATTTCTTTTATTAATTCTGCGGAATGTGAAATTTGGCTTAAACCTTCAACAAATTTCTACTTGATTTTAAAAAATTTGTTTAATTTCTTTTTTGGAGCTAGCTTTTCTCAACCAGTTGCAAAATTTTTAGGATTATTTGCTCTATTAATATATACATTAGGTTTATTACAATGGGCGATATTTAAATTTCCAAAGAGTGGCCGGAATTCTGGTTTTTCGAATTATGGAAGGGATTGATTTAATCAAAAACTTACCACATATAACTTTAAAGATTCTAAAAAGACTTTTAAACTAAAAGGTTACTTATCAATGAAACATTCTAAAGAATTTTTAGAAATAATAATTTATAGAGGATTTAGTAGATCTGAAACTCAGCATACTGAAATTGATTTAAATCAAATCGTTATAAATTAATAATATTTGCACATCTCTCGCATAATTTAGTGTTTTCAATTCCTTTAACTGTAATAGTTTGATAATGCCAACATCTATCACATTTAAGACCTTTAGCTTTAAGAATCTGAATCTTTCCAAGTTCATTATTATCGATACTTAAACAATCCTTAGATAAATTATTAACTATATTAAAATTAGAAACTATCAACCAATCACGGTATAAATCCACTTCTTTATTACCAAATTTATCAAGCCAAGAAAGAGAATTTTTAAAAAACTCATTTTCAGGGAGGTAATTAACCTCAGTCTCAAGAGCAGCTCCAATCATTTGTTGGGTTCTACAACCTTCTATTGCTTTATTAATTTCTACTCGCAATGTTCTTAAATTAGAAATATGTTCATTAAGTTCGGGATTAAGCCATGACTCAGGCAATTTTGGCCATCCTCTTTCAAATACTGATTTTTCAATAGTTGAATACGGGATATTTTGCCAAATATCTTCAGCCATATGACAAAGTACTGGAGAAATAAGGACAGCTAAATTTTCTACAATTTTGGACATTACAAACTGACAAGATCTTCTCCTGAATTGAGTTTTAGCACTTACATATAATCTATCTTTTGCGATATCTAAATAAAAATTAGATAAATCCACAACACAAAAACTTTGCAATATTTGAAAAAACTTTGAAAATTCGTAATTCTCATATGCAATTGTTACTTGATCTGTGACTTCAACTAGTCTATTTAACATCCATTGATCTAATAACGGCAACTGATCAATATCAATTCCCTCTAACGCAGGATCATAATCATGAATATTACCTAAAAGATATCTAGCTGTATTTCTTACTTTTCTATAAACATCTGAAAGTTGTTTTAAAATATTTGATCCAATGGGGACGTCAACTGAGTAATCAACAGAACTAACCCAAAGCCTAAGGACATCTGCTCCATATGCAGGTTGGATTTTTTGGTTAGGACCACCATTAATAATAATATTAGGATCAACAACGTTACCCAAGGATTTACTCATTTTTCTGCCATTCTCATCTAAAGCAAATCCATGAGTTAGAACTGTCTTATATGGCGGCTTATTATTTACTGCTACCGAAGTTAGCAACGATGATTGAAACCAACCTCTATGTTGATCAGATCCCTCTAAATACAAATCGGCTGGATATTGTAATTCTTCCCTTTGCTCACAAACTGCGGCCCAACTAGAACCTGAATCAAACCAGACATCCATAGTATCTAGCCCTTTTTTCCAACGATCAGATTCATTTCTATATTTTTCTGGCAATAGTTTCTTCTCATCCCATTCCCACCATACATCGGCTCCATAATCCTCAAATAAACTTTTTATATGGTTAATAGTTTCAGTATTAATAAGTATTTCTTTCCCTTCTTTTTCATAGAAGACAGGTATTGGCACTCCCCATGACCTTTGTCTAGAAATACACCAATCACCTCTACCAACAACCATTGAATAAATTCTTTTTTTACCTGTTTTTGGCATCCATTCAACATCTTCTATTGATTTCAAGGCTGAAGATCTAAATCCCTCTACTGATGCAAACCATTGTTCAGTTGCTCTAAAAATTGTAGGTTTTTTAGTTCTCCAATCATAAGGATATCTATGTTTATATTTTTCTTTTAAAAGGAGTAAGTTATTTTTCTCCAAATCTTCAATAATTAAATCATTAGCATCTTTTAAAACATTTAATCCACAAAACTTTTCAGCATGCTTATTTAGATTACCTTTTTCATCGACAATGCAAGTTATGGGTAATTGATATTTTTTCCCAACATTAAAATCATCCATGCCATGACCCGGGGCAGTATGTACAATTCCTGTCCCAGATTCAGTAGTTATATAATCACCTCCAATTACAATATTGCAAACCTTATTTTTTGTAGGATGCTGATACTCAAGACCCTCTAGCAATGAGCCTTTTACATCTAATAAAACATTAAATTCTCTATCTAGCTTTTCACACATTTCAGAAATTAAATCTCTAGCAAAAAGATATATATTACCGTTTTGATCTGAGGCAAAAACATAATTTATTCTAGGATTAATAGCTACTGCTTCATTACCAGGAATTGTCCATGGAGTAGTAGTCCATATAGCTATAAATAATTTATTTAAACTAGAAAGTAATTTATTTCTCAGATCTTTTTCTTCAAATTTAATAAGAAGTGCATCTGACAATTTAGTGATATTAAAAGAAACATAAATACTTTTTGAAAAATGCTCCTCAGGATACTCTAATTCTGCTTCTGCAAGTGCTGTTCTAGAACTTGGACTCCAGTGAACAGGTTTTAAACCTCTATATATGTAACCATTTAAGAACATCTTTCCAAAAACACCAATCTGAGCAGACTCATAATTTTTTTTAAGGGTCAGATAGGGATTATTCCAGTCTCCCCAAATACCCCATCTCTTAAAGCCTGCTAATTGATTTTTGATTTGAATCTTTGCATAATCAGTTGCTTTTTTTCTTAAACCTAAAGAATCTAAATTTCTTCTTTCATTGGATTTTAAACTTTGTAGTACCTTTAACTCAATTGGTAAACCATGGCAATCCCAACCAGGTACAAAATGAACTTTAAAACCTTTTAAGATTTTGTATTTATTAATAATATCCTTTAAAACTTTATTTAAAGCATGTCCCATATGGAGGGAACCATTCGCATAAGGGGGGCCGTCATGCAAAGTGAAATTTTTACCTGAGTTAGATGAACCCAACTCCAAATCAATCTTATTTCTTGACCAGAATTCATGAATCTCTGGTTCCCTAATTACTGAATTTGCTCTCATCGAAAAATCAGTCTTCAATAAATTCAAAGTTTCTTTATAGGAAAAGACAGATTTTTTTTCTTTGTTAGGTTGTGATTTCATTCGAAATTATAGAATTTATTTATAATCAATTAATTTATTTAATTATTTATCCCTCATTAATTGTATCTTTTGTAGATTGATTTGTTGCTTTTTTTGGCATCTCTAAAGTAAGTAAATTATTTTTATTTGAATTAACTATATTATCATTTTCATTATTCCTAACCCACTTTTTTTTATTTAAATTTTCATTTTTTCTTCCAAATTTCAAAATATTGTTTGAATTTAAAAAATCTTGCCTTGCAAGAGAGATTGCCTTTATAAAAATTGAAAGATTTTTTGTAAATTCCTCTAAAGTTTGTAATTTATTTTTCTCTTGATTAGTTAATTGATTCCACCTTATAGAAAATATTTCTACTACATAAAAAGTAAGCAATATAGTAATGACAATAAAAATTGTAGAATATAAAGTATTAAAACTATTTTGTTTATAAATTAATAACATCCCAATAAAGAGGTTTAAACCACCTTTTATAAAATCTCTTGGTCTGCCTAATTCAATATATATTAAAGGCATTAACAAAAATATAATTCCAAAGAATAAATATAAACAGCCTAAATAAATTGTCAAAAAATTTTTTATTGATATCTAAATTATAGTAAATATGCAAATAGTTAACTAATTTAATTGGTTAATATTAATTTTTTTCTTGAAATGCGGTCGGGGAGACTTGAACTCCCACACCCGAAGATACGAGTACCTAAAACTCGCGCGTCTACCAATTCCGCCACGACCGCTTAATTAAATTTTAGTTTAGAGAGGTATATTTTAAAAATATTTTTTACTTAAGATCCTTAATTTGACACATAATACAAGGTTTAATATCTTTAGAGAGATTTAAAAATGTTTGATATTGTTATGCAATCACTATGAATAATTGGCTATATTACTTATAGATTAAAAGAAACAATTTCAAATTTAACTAGTAAAAATAAAAATATTCAAACTAATTCCTCCAAGACATTTAACTGGAACAGGGAGATCAAAAATTATGTCGATCCTCCTAATTTTTGGAACCCCACATTAGGTCTATTTTTTGGTGGTTATTTTCTTGCTTTTCTGAGTATATGGCAGTGGTACCGTGGGGTTTGGCCTCTTCCAGTTCTAGTTGCCACTGCATTTCTTGCTCTTCATATTGAAGGAACCGTGATACATGATGCATGTCATAAGGCTGCCCATCCCGTGCCCTGGATAAACCAAGCAATGGGACATGGATCAGCTATACTCTTAGGCTTCAGTTTCCCAGTTTTCACTAGAGTCCACCTACAACATCACATTCATGTAAATGATCCTAAAAATGATCCAGACCATATTGTGAGTACTTTTGGACCAATTTGGCTTATTGCTCCAAGATTCTTTTATCATGAAATATTTTTCTTTCAGAGAAAACTCTGGAGAAAATATGAATTACTACAGTGGGGAATGGAGAGATCGATATTTATAACAATTATCTTAGCTGGCTTAAAATTTGACTTTATGAACTTAATCTATAATTTATGGTTTGGCCCTGCATTAATGGTTGGAGTCACTTTGGGTATTTTCTTTGACTATCTACCTCATAGGCCATTTCGCTCAAAAAATAAATGGATAAACTCAAGAGTTTATCCAGGCAAATTTTTGAATATTCTCATAATGGGTCAAAATTATCATTTAATCCATCATTTATGGCCTTCAATACCCTGGTTTGAATATAAAATAGCCTATGAAAAAACCAAACCTTTACTAGATATCAAAGGTTCACCTCAAAGAGTAGGGATTTTTGAAACTAAAGGTGATACTTTTAATTTTATTTATGATCTACTTATAGGGATAAGAAGTCACAAAAGTAAAAAAGGAAAACTTAGAAAAATAATTAATTTATTTCCAAGTCTTAAAATAAAAAAAATTTTACTAAAGATAATTAATAAGACTTATATCGGTGGTAACTAGCTATTCATTAATAATTTTTGGCACTTTAAAAAATTTATTTTCTCTTGAAGGTGCCAAATCTAAAATTTCCTCAGAATTTTCATAATTTTTCGTTTCATCTTTTCTCAATACGTTGACCACCTCTATAGCTCTAGTAGTGCATGGAACATGCTCAGTATTAATATTCTCTAGTTGTTTAATATATTCCAAAATTTTTTCTAATTGTTCTGCATGCTGATTAATCTCACTTTCATTTAGTTCTAATCTTGCTAATTGTGCTACTTTTTTAACTTCATCACTACTAATTCGTTTCATCTGCTTTCAATTATCAAAAAATCAATTTCATTATAGATATTAGAGGATTTTCACAAACATTACTTAAGCCTTTAATGAATTAAACAAAATTGATAACAATATATTTATAAATCTCATAACAAGATATAAAAATTTTTTATGGTTCAAAAGCTAGACTTAATTGTATTTCACCGTTAAAAATAAGCTTAGATAAGTATTTAAAAATAGATCAACAATCTTTTAAAAAAAATTTTTTTTACCGGCACTCGAAGCTTGTAGCGCCTGACTTAATTGGATGTTATCTGATTAGAAATAGAATCGATAAAGGTCCAATAAAAGGAATGATAGTTGAGACTGAAGCATATTCACAAGAAGAAAAGGCTTGCCATGGATATAATAAAAAGACTCCCTCTAATAAAGTATTGTTTGGTGAGCCAGGAAGATTTTATATTTACAGATCTTACGGAATTCATTATTGCTTAAATATTGTTACTGATAAAGATAATTTTGCAAGTGGTGTTTTAATAAGGGCGGTTTTTATATCAAATAAAAACGAAAGGTCAGCTTCTGGCCCAGGCTTAGTAACCAAAACATTTGAAGTAGATAATAAATTCAATTCCCTCGAAATTCTTAACAATAAATGTTTGTGGATCAGCAAAGGAAATTCATATTTAGAGAAAAAAGATTTAATTCAAACAACAAGAATTGGCATTTCTAAAGCAAAAAATATAAAATGGCGTTGGTATCTTAAAAGGAGCAGAAGTATTAGTAAAAGGGAAAAAGGTGATAGAAATCCTAATTTAAAAAATTCAACTAATAATTTGTCTGGTGTAACATAATGGAAAATTGGCCTCACAAACATATCCTCACACTTTCAAATTTCTCAATAGATGATTACAAATCAGTTTTTGAGTTAACTGAAAGATTTAAATCTCTTAATAATGCCGGGACAAAAAAAATACCTGCTTTACAAGGAAAGTTAATAACATCAATATTTTTTGAGGCTAGTACTAGAACTCGCAATAGTTTTGAGCTTGCTGCCAAAAGGCTTTCTGCAGAGGTACAAAGCTTTTCTCCTTCTACAAGTTCTTTAAGTAAAGGAGAAACTCTCATAGATACTGCGCTAACATATACCGCCATGGGGTCTGACATTCTAGTCATTAGACATTCATCTAGCCATGTCCCTTTAGAAATTTCTAAAAAACTCGATGCATCTAAAGCAAAAACTTCGGTTCTTAATGCTGGTGATGGTTTACATAGCCACCCTAGTCAAGGATTACTAGATCTTTATACATTAATAAAATTCTTTTCTCCAAAATTACTGAAACCTGAGATATTAAATTCTAAAAAAATATTAATAGTTGGAGATGTAATTCACTCTAGAGTCGCTAGATCAGATCTTTGGGCATTGACCGCATTTGGTGCAAACATAATCTTGTGTGGTCCACCAACACTTATTCCTGAAGAATTTACTGATTTTGTAATTAGTTCTCCACCAAATCAATTAAGAGACCCAATTTCTTCAAGAGGTTCTATCACAATTTCCAGTTCATTAGAAGAATCCATTAAATGCGCAGATGCAGTAATTGTTCTAAGATTACAGAAAGAAAGAATGATAGAGAATTTATTAAGCAGTATTAAATCTTATAGTGAAAATTATTGTTTGACTCCAGAAAAACTATCCTTGAATTGTAAAGATATTCCTATTTTGCACCCAGGGCCTATTAATCGTGGCATTGAAATCAGCAGCAGAATTGTTGATGAATATCCAAATTGCTTAATAAATGATCAAGTTTCAAATGGTATTCCTATAAGAATGTCTTTACTTTATCTATTAAGTAAATTCAATAATTAAATTTAAAGCAATTTTAGACTTTCAGTAAAAAAACCGTAAAATAAACCTAATCTTAAAGAATCAAGTAATAATACTAATATTTTTTTTCTTTTATCAAAACGTAATCTTCGTCTAAATTTTATCAAAATTTCAATAAAAAAAACTGATAAAAAAGCTCCTACCGGGTCAATTAATTCAACGACTGCACTTATCATTCCTAATGAACTCCCAAAAAAGTAACCAGTCAAAATAACAGTTAAAGCTAAAGAATATCTACGCCATGGATTTACTGCCCATTGGCTTAAACTATCAAAAGTTTCAATAACTAATCGTTGAAATTTAGTTTTTTGGGGTTTAAAAAACATTCTGAATCATAATTTATTGCTGGATCTATTCATAATTTTATTTAACTTTAGGATTACCTTCAATTAATTCAAGTAAAGCCTCCATTTGGGCAAGAATTCCTCTTATTTCTCCAGGTTCAGGAAATAGTCCATCATCTTGAATTCCTAAATGCATTTCTCTTAATTCTTGCCTTAAGTAACGCAAATGACTTACTATTTGCTCTTTTTTTGTTTGTGACATAATTGATATTTCGTCATTATTAGTTTAAATAATTTTTTTCTTAAGGAGAATTAATAATTTGTGAATAAAATCATAATATATAAGAATTAAATAGACTTAATATTTTTATTATTTTTTCAATTTTCAAAGTGAGCAATATTTAGTCAATATGAATTTCCTTGAGGTTATATTATTAAAAATACATGGACAAAGATAAAAATGTTATTCACAACCGATAACAAGATATTTAAAAAGCCTTTATACTCATCTTATGAAGAAGAGACTTTTGAGCTTGCCAAAACTTTAGGAAAGAAAATTTACGTTCAACCATTTAATGTTTTTAAAAATTGGAATTTGGTAAGGACTTTTGCAACTAATAGGTATAAATTAATATCCGATTATATTCATCTTCTTGAACAGGAACAATTTGATGAACACTAAATCTAAAGAGTTAAAAGTTAAGGTTCTTTTATTAATTACTGGAAGCATTGCTGCAGTAAGAATCCCCTTATTAGTAAGTCAATTAGTTAAGGATAATTATGAGATAAAGTGCGTTGTTTCTGAAAATGCTGAAAAACTAATTCAGCCACTATCACTTTCTATCTTAAGTAGGAATACTTGCATATTAGATAAGGACCAATGGTCATATCTTCATTCAAGACCTTTACATATAGATTTATGCGATTGGGCTGATGTTTTGATAATGGCTCCTTTGACTGCAACAACACTTTCAAAGTGGGTTACAGGTAATGCGGATGGATTGATACCCAGTATTTTAATTGCGAATAATAAGCCTATTATTGTTGCTCCAGCAATGAATTCTAAGATGTGGAGTAATAAAGCTGTTCAAAGAAATTATATATATTTGAAAGATTATCCAAATGTTCTAATCCTTAAGCCAAGTAAAGGGATCCTAGCTTGTGACGAAATTGGAGTTGGTAAAGTACCCCCAAATGATTTAATACAACTAGCTCTACAGTTTTTACTCCTTCAAAATAAAAAGCCCTATTACAGAGACTTATTAAATAAAGAGTTTTTAATTACAGGAGGTTGTACCTCAGAAAAAATAGATGCAGCAAGAAAGATAACTAACAATAGTTCAGGAACTATGGGATTAATGCTTGCTCAAGTAGCAAGATTTAGAGGTGCAAAAGTCAAATATATTCATGGTCCTTTAAAAAATAAACTAGATATAACGGAAGGAATTAATACGTATGAAATAGATAATAGTAATGATTTAATTGAGGCAATTGAAAAAGAAATTTCGAAATGTGATTATTTCATTATGAATGCTGCAGTAGCAGATTTCAAGATATCAGGAGATACTTCAAAAAAAATTCCAAAAAGCAAATTTGAGTATTTTTTAAATGAAAATATCGAATATGTTCCGGATATTTTAAAAGAGATAAGTAAAGTAAAAAAAGAAAATCAAATTTTTGTTGGTTTTTGTGCATTTACAGGTTCTTTTAAAAGTGCAAAAAAAACCATTAAAGAGAAAATAATGCTTAAGGGTTGTGATTTACTATTTGCAAATCCTATAGATATCGAAGACCAAGGATTTGGTCCACTAGCAAAAAATGAAGGTTGGCTTTTTGATAAAAAAAATATGGAAAATTATCTAGAAAAAACATCAAAAATTGAGTTAGCTAATAATTTAATAAATGAAATTATTTCAACTAATAAATAATCCATAACATCTACATTTGTATTTTTTTGTAATCTTAATCATTAAAAATAGTCTGATATCTTAAAATATCTCAAGTTTTAAAAATAAAAAGCTACGAGTTGTTTCGAGGATCTAAAAAACTTTCTTTTATGGTTCTTTACCTTGTATTATCCGTACTGAACATTTTTAAGTGATCCTTTACCAGCAGTCACAGAACTTTATTAAAATTTTATTATGAGAATTCGTTCTTTATTAGCTTTAGTTATTTCTTTTTGTTTAACTTTTGCTTTTGTCACAGATAAAACATATGCCTTCTCCGAGAGAGGAAATGCCCAGTTTACAGATGTTGTAAACACAGGTAAAGCTAACGATTGTCCTTCCTTAGATTCATCCCTAGTCGGAACAATATCTTTAGGCAATGGTGATTCCTTAAAAGGGATATGCATGCATCCAACAGAAGTCTATGTAAAAGTTCCGGGATCAAAAAGAAAAGAAGCAGAATTTGTTGCAACAAAAATTATTAGCCCTAGGAATAACACTACAGTTACAGAGGTATATGGAGATATAGACTCCGGAACATTTACTGAAAAAGGTGGTATTGATTTTCAATTAATTACTGTTCTAACTCCTGGAGGTTTAGAGGTACCATTCGCATTTTCTGCAAAAGATTTAACAGCTGATCTACCTTCCTCAATCGAGCCTGGGACAGAAGTCAGTGGTGCTACATTCACACCTAACTATAGAACAGGAGATTTTTTAGATCCAAAAGCAAGAGCCAAAAATACTGGTGTTGAATATGCTCAGGGTTTAGTTGCCCTAGGGGGAGATGATGAAGAACTTGCTAAAGAAAATATCAAAGTTGATGTAAATGGTACTGGAGTAGTAACACTATCAATTGAAAATGTAGATTCTGATACAGATGAATTTGCTGGTACGTTTGTAGCGATCCAACCTTCCGATACAGATATGGGTTCAAAAGAACCTCTTGATGTAAAAATAATTGGTGAGCTTTACGGAAGAAAAGCTTAATTTTAAATAAAGAAAAAAAAGAGGGTTTAAGCAAGCCCTCTTTTTTTTTAATTTATCTTAAACAAATAAAATGAATTCACAACAAGAATCTAAAAGAGATTCAAAAGGTTTAATACCTGCTTATGGAGGTGAACTAAAAGAATTAATTATTAAGGATGAAGAACTAAAATTAAAGCTTCTTTCTCAAATTTCTTATGAACACGAATGTAGTGATAGAAATGCTTGTGATATAGAACTCTTAATGGTTGGAGGATTTTCTCCTCTAGAAGGATTTATGGATAAAGAAGAGTATAAATCTGTAATCAAAAGCCATAGAAATACAAAAGGTTTACTATTTGGTTTACCGATTGTATTTGATACTAATAATGAACAAATCAAGGAGGGTGAAACAATATTACTCACTTATAAAAAACAAAAATTAGGGATTTTAAAAGTAAGTTCAAAATGGGAACCAGATAAAGCCGAAGAGGCAGAGTTGTGTTACGGGACTAATTCTTTAGATCATCCTGCAGTAAGGATGATTTTCAATGAAAGAGGCCGATACTACATAGGGGGTCAAGTTTATGGTTTGGAGCTCCCAAATAGAGATTTTCCTTGTAAAACGCCAAAAGAAGTGAGAGATTTATTACCTGCTAATTTTGATGTAGTTGCTTTTCAATGTAGAAATCCAATTCATAGAGCTCATTATGAATTATTTACTAACGCCTTACAATCGGAAAATGTTTCCTCAAATTCAGTTGTTTTGGTTCATCCAACCTGCGGGCCAACACAACAGGATGATATCCCAGGAAAAGTCCGATATTTGACTTATAAAAAATTAGAAGAAGAAATTTCTAATAAGAAAATAAAATGGGCTTTTTTGCCATACTCAATGCATATGGCAGGACCTAGGGAAGCTCTTCAACACATGATTATAAGAAGGAATTATGGATGTACTCATTTTATAATTGGTAGGGATATGGCTGGATGTAAATCATCATCAACTGGTGAAGATTTCTATGGACCTTATGATGCCCAGAATTTTGCCAATGAATGCGCAGAAGAGTTATTGATGAAAACTGTACCTTCAAAAAATTTGGTCTACACAATAGAAAAAGGTTACATAACTGCCGAAGAAGCAAAAGAGAAAAAGTATCAGATAATGAAACTAAGCGGTACAGAATTCAGAAAAAAACTGAGGAATGGAGATTCAATACCAGAATGGTTTGCATTTAAAAGTGTAGTAGATGTTCTTAGAAAGTCTTAATATTGTTTTATTATTAGTATTATAGGTTTAACAGAGATTTTTTATCGTGAACAAACGTTGGAGAAACGTAGGACTTTACGTTCTAGCAGTAATTACAGTGATTTTTATAGGCACTTCTGTTTTTGATAAACCAAACACTGAGAATGCCACCAAAACTCTTAGATATAGCGATTTCATAGAAGCTGTTCAAGATAATGAAGTTAGCAGAGTTTTATTATCCCCAGATAGTGGAACTGCACAAGTTGTTGAAAACGATGGCAGTAGATCTGAAGTTAATTTGGCTCCGGATAAAGATTTACTAAAAATCCTAACCGAGAATGATGTAGATATAGCCGTTACACCTACAAAATTAGCTAATCCTTGGCAGCAAGCTATAAGTAGTTTAATTTTTCCAGTTTTATTAATAGGAGGTTTATTCTTCCTATTTAGAAGATCACAAAATGGAAGTGGTGGTGGTGGAAATCCAGCAATGAGTTTTGGAAAAAGCAAAGCTAGACTTCAAATGGAACCTTCTACTCAAGTAACTTTTTCAGATGTTGCTGGTGTTGAAGGAGCAAAATTAGAGTTAACAGAGGTTGTTGATTTTCTTAAAAGTCCAGACAGATTCACTGCCGTAGGAGCAAAAATTCCTAAAGGTGTTCTTTTGGTTGGACCACCTGGAACAGGAAAAACTCTTTTAGCCAAGGCAGTTGCAGGAGAAGCAGGTGTTCCCTTTTTCTCGATCTCTGGATCTGAATTTGTTGAAATGTTTGTTGGAGTTGGTGCAAGTAGGGTTAGGGACTTATTTGAGCAAGCTAAAAAAAACGCACCCTGTATTGTTTTTATTGATGAAATAGATGCTGTTGGTAGACAAAGAGGTGCTGGCATGGGAGGTGGAAATGACGAGAGAGAACAAACTTTAAACCAACTTTTAACTGAAATGGATGGTTTTGAAGGTAATTCTGGCATAATTATTGTTGCAGCAACTAACAGACCAGATGTTTTGGACTCAGCATTAATGAGACCAGGTAGATTTGATAGACAAGTGACTGTAGACAGGCCTGATTACGCGGGAAGATTACAAATTCTAAATGTTCATGCCAAGGATAAAACTCTTTCAAAAGATGTAGACCTTGATAAGGTTGCGAGAAGAACCCCTGGATTTACAGGTGCTGATTTAGCAAATCTATTAAACGAAGCAGCTATCCTTGCTGCAAGAAAAGACCTCGATACTGTTAGTAATGATGAAGTAGGGGATGCTATCGAGAGAGTAATGGCAGGACCAGAAAAGAAAGACCGAGTAATAAGTGATAAAAAGAAAGAACTTGTTGCCTATCACGAGGCAGGTCACGCTTTAGTTGGCGCTTGCATGCCTGATTATGATGCTGTAGCGAAAGTTTCCATAATTCCTAGGGGTCAGGCAGGAGGGCTAACCTTCTTCACCCCTAGTGAAGAAAGAATGGAGTCCGGTCTTTACTCACGTTCTTACCTACAAAATCAAATGGCTGTAGCCTTAGGTGGAAGAGTTGCTGAGGAAATAGTATATGGAGAAGAGGAAGTTACTACAGGCGCTTCTAACGATTTACAGCAAGTGGCTAATGTTGCAAGGCAAATGATTACTAAATTTGGAATGAGCGATAAAATAGGCCCAGTAGCTTTGGGTCAATCACAAGGGGGGATGTTCCTCGGGAGAGACATGAGCGCAACAAGAGATTTCTCTGAAGATACTGCAGCAACAATTGATATAGAAGTCTCAGAGCTTGTTGATACAGCATATAAAAGAGCTACAAAAGTCCTTTCAGATAACAGAAGTGTTCTTGATGAAATGGCTTCTATGCTCATTGAGAGAGAAACAATTGATACTGAAGATATCCAAGATTTACTTAATCGTTCTGAGGTTAAAGTTGCTAACTATATCTAATTTGAAAAAATTTGATATTTCCATTAAAAAAAAAAGATTCTTTCTCTAAAAGACTAAAGTCAGAATCTTTTTTTTTATTAATAAAACCTACTAAAAATATTTATACAAATACTATTGAAAGAGATTTAGTGGATCTAGAAATAGAGCTATTAATAAAAGCAGGTTTTATAAATATAGAAATTAGTTGGTCTAATAATGAAAACTGGCTAAATTACGTCTCAAATTTAAGATTAAAGTTCCCAAAACTTAATTTAGGCTCTGCTTCTATAATGAGTAAGAAATCTATAGATGACTCTATAAAAATAGGTTGCAATTATTCAATGATGAAAGGTTGGGATAGAGACCTTTTAAATTATTCAAATTCAAAAAATCATTTATTAATTCCTGGAATCAAAAATTTAAAAGATCTTAAACAAGCAATAGATTTGAATTGTAAAATTATCAAAATTTACCCGGTTAAAGATAATATTGAATTAATAAATATACCTCAATATAAAAATATAGATTTTATTGCTGCCGGAGGACTATCCATATCAGATATACCGCTATATAAATCTTTAGGATACAAAGCTATCGTAATTGGGGATATGGGTTTCAAAAATAATAAAATAGATCCAAAGATATATGAATGGCTCAGAAGTAGATCTAATTAAATAATTATGCCTATTTAATAATTGAACATTGTGCTTGATGGAGAAGCAAATGGTCTGCCAATACGAGAGCTACCATTGAATCAACCATTGGAACTGCTCTCGGTAAAACACAAGGATCATGTCGGCCTTTAGCCTTCATTAGGACTTCTTTCCCATCAGCATTAACAGTTTTCTGCTCCTTTCCAATAGTTGCGGTAGGTTTAAAAGCTATTTTCATTTCAATATTCTCTCCATTACTTATTCCTCCCTGTATACCCCCTGAATTATTTGATATTGTTTTAAGCTTACTTATATCATCAGACTCAATAAACGAATCATTATGTTCACTTCCCCTTAAAAAAGTTCCCAAGAAACCTGAACCTATTTCAAACCCCTTAGTAGCAGGTAATGACATCAAAGCCTTTGCAAGATCAGCTTCCAATTTATCAAAGACAGGCATACCTAATCCTGATGGAACATTTTTCACTAAGCATTCAATAACACCTCCACAAGAATCACCATCTTGCTGCAATTCTTTTATTCTTTTAATCATTTTTGCAGCCACCTTATCATCTGGACATCTAACAATATTTGAATCTATTTTACTTAGAGTAAGTTTATTTTTATTTACCTGAGAGTCAATATCATGTATACGTTTTACCCAAGAAAGAATTTCAGTATTAAACAAGTTTTTTAATAATTGTTTTGCGATAGCACCTGCAGCAACTCTTCCTATGGTTTCTCTAGCTGAGGCTCTACCCCCCCCCAGAACCAGCCTGAATTCCATACTTCAAATGATATGTGCCATCTGCATGAGATGGCCTGAATACTTGCTCTAAATTACTATAATCTCCTGGTCTTTGATCTTTATTTCGAACAAACATTGCAATAGGGGTTCCAAGTGTTATTCCCTCCTTTAAACCACTTAATATTTCTAATTTATCTTCTTCGTTTCTTGGAGTTGTAATTTTGCTCTGGCCAGGCCTTCGCCTATCTAATTCATTTTGTATGAGATCAATATCTATTTTTAACTTTGGAGGACATCCATCAAGAATAACTCCAACTGCGCCTCCATGAGATTCTCCAAAAGTAGTGACACGAAAAATTTTACCAAAACTGCTACCCATTGAAATATCAAATTATT
>QCGL01000018.1 GCA_003279935.1 Prochlorococcus sp. AG-388-A04 | reverse complement strand
ACTAATGAAAGGTCCTGATGGAGAACCCTGGACAGCTCACACTATTAATAAAGTCCCCTTAATTTTTATTGAAGGTGAGAAAAGAAAAATTCCAAATATGGGGAATGAGATTTTTTTGAGAGATAATGCTGGATTAGCAGATATTGCTCCAACGTTATTGCAATTATTAAACCTTCCTATTCCAAAAGAGATGACAGGAAAATCACTTATTAAAGAAATCGAATTAAAAGGATTTAATAAAGTCGTCCAACATGTTTAAATTAGATATATAACAAATACAAAATATGAGTCAAATATTTACTTGGATATGGGTCAGTTCAGGCATACTACTAATATTTTTAGTTTTACTTCATAGTCCCAAGGGAGACGGCATGGGGGGAATAGCAGCTAGTGGAAGCTCAATGTTTACTAGCGCCAGCAGCGCTGAAGCATCACTAAACAAAATTACTTGGACTATTTTGATTATATTTTTATCTCTTGCAATCATTCTTAGTGCAGGTTGGATATAAGAACAATCAAATTTACCTATATTTAAAAATAAACATAAAAAAGGGATTGTTAAAACAATCCCCTTAAAACAAAAGTTTTAGTTATTTAGTAGTCGAAGTCCCCTCCCATTCCTGGAGCTCCAGCAGGTGCTGCGTCTTTTTTCTCTGGCAAATCAGCAACTATGCATTCAGTGGTAAGTACCATTCCTGCTATAGATGCTGCATTCTGTAATCCTGAACGAGTAACTTTTGCAGGATCAACTATTCCAGCGGCAGACATATCTACATACTCTCCAGTAGCTGCATTAAATCCATCATTAAATGGTTTTGATTTTACATTTTCTGCAATTACAGCTCCATTTGAACCTGCATTTTCAGCAATTCTCATAAGAGGAGATGTTAATGAAGCCTCAACAATGTTAGCTCCTATTAATTCCTCGCCAGATAAAGCTTTATCAGCCCATTCCTTAAGAATTGGAGCTAAGTGAGCGAGAGTTGTACCCCCGCCAGGAACTATTCCCTCTTCAACAGCAGCTTTTGTTGCATTAATAGCATCCTCTAAACGAAGTTTTTTATCCTTCATTTCAGTTTCTGTAGCTGCTCCAACTTTGATAACTGCAACACCTCCAGCAAGCTTAGCTAAACGTTCTTGAAGTTTTTCTTTATCGTAGGAAGAATCTGTTTCATCCATTTGCTTTTTAATCTGATCACATCTTGCAGTAACAGCCTTTTCATTGCCCTCAGCGACTATAGTTGTAGTCTCTTTGTTGATAGTAATTCTTCTACCAGTGCCTAACATTTCTAAAGTTGCATTTTCTAATTTCAAGCCCGCATCTTCAGTGATTAGCTGACCATTAGTTAAAACAGCCATATCTTCGAGCATTGCTTTTCTTCTATCCCCAAATCCTGGAGCCTTAACTGCAGCAACATTAAGAACACCTCTTAATCTATTCACTACTAAAGTTGCTAAAGCTTCTTTTTCAATATCTTCGGCGATAATTACTAGTGGCTTTCCTGTTTTAGCTATTTGCTCTAGAACTGGTACTAAATCTTGTACTAAAGCAATTTTTTTGTCAGTAAGTAAGATGTAAGGCTCATCTAAAACTGCCTCCATGCGCTCAGTATCTGTCGCGAAATATGGAGAAATGTAACCTTTATCAAATCGCATTCCCTCAGTAACTTCCAGCTCAGTGGTCATTGATTTTCCCTCTTCAAGAGAAATAACACCCTCTTTACCAACTTTGTCCATCGCGTTAGCAATCATTTCACCAACTTCCTCATCATTACCGGCAGCTATGGTTCCACATTGTGCTATGGCATTGCTATCGCTTATAGGCTTTGAATTCTCTTCAATTTTACCCACGAGGAATTCTGTTGCTTTATCGATACCTTTTTTGAGAGTAATTGCGTTAGCACCTGCTGCTACGTTTCTTAAGCCAGCTTTTACCATTGCATGCGCTAAAACAGTAGCTGTAGTGGTACCATCACCAGCTGCATCATTTGTCTTAGAAGCAGCTTGTCTGATAAGAGCAACACCAGTATTTTCAATGTGGTCCTCTAATTCAATTTCTTTTGCAATTGTTACTCCATCATTGATGATTTGTGGAGCCCCAAATTTTTTCTCTAAGACTACATTCCTTCCTTTTGGTCCAAGCGTTACAGCTACAGACTCAGCAAGGATATCAATGCCTCTTTCGAGCGCTCTGCGAGCTTGCTCGTTGTAAATAATTCTTTTAGCCATGTTAGGCAGGTAATTTAATGATAAGTTTTAATAATTTTTGAAACAAATAAATTAGCCAACTACAGCCAAAATATCTTTTTCTGAAAGCAAGACGTATTCATCTCCTCCCAATTTAATGTCAGTTCCAGCGTATTTGCTGTATAAGACTTTATCGCCAATACTCACTTCGGGAGTTTGTCGAGAACCATCGTCATTAAGCTTCCCAGGACCAACCTGAGCAACTTCTCCAACCTGTGGTTTTTCTTTAGCTGAGTCGGGCAAAAGGATGCCGCCAGCAGTTTTTTCCTCAGATTCGGAAACTTTGATAAATATTCTATCTCCCAGTGGTTTGACTGTAGAGACTGTGAGTGAAACAGCTGCCATAGATTAATGGAGGATCATATAGTGCGACGCTATGCGTCAAAATTTGGAAAGAGTATTACTCGAACCTTATGACAAATAACATAATCTGTCATGCAGCAATTAAACCACTCTTTAACTGTGCGGTTGGCCGAACCCAGTTAACGAATATACCCTCGGGATGGTAATATTTCGCATTATGAGCTGTTCTAAAATCAGCTAATCCTCACCAAGTCAATAAAAAATGGTAGCAACTCCATCAACTTCAGCACCAGCAAAAGGTGTAGTCCGTCAAGTAATAGGTCCAGTTCTGGATGTAGAATTCCCAGCTGGTAAATTACCAAAAATTTTGAATGCTTTACGAATTGAAGCCAAGAATCCAGCAGGGCAAGACATAGCCCTTACTGCAGAAGTTCAACAACTACTTGGAGACCATAGGGTAAGGGCTGTTGCGATGAGCGGCACAGACGGCCTTGTAAGAGGCATGGAGGCGACTGACACAGGGGCTCCAATATCAGTTCCTGTGGGAGAGGCGACTTTAGGAAGAATATTTAACGTATTAGGAGAACCAGTAGATGAGCAAGGTCCAGTAAATACCTCAGATACCGCGCCAATACATAGATCAGCACCTAAATTAACTGATTTAGAGACTAAGCCTAAAGTTTTCGAAACTGGAATTAAAGTTATCGACTTATTGGCCCCTTATAGGCAAGGTGGAAAAGTTGGTTTATTTGGAGGAGCTGGGGTAGGTAAAACGGTACTAATACAAGAGTTAATTAATAACATTGCTAAAGAGCATGGTGGTGTATCAGTTTTTGGAGGAGTTGGTGAAAGAACAAGAGAAGGGAATGATTTATACGAAGAATTTAAGGAGTCAGGTGTCATCAATGCAGATGATTTATCTCAATCTAAAGTTGCGTTATGCTTCGGCCAAATGAATGAGCCCCCTGGTGCAAGGATGAGAGTTGGCTTATCGGCATTAACTATGGCTGAACATTTTAGAGATGTAAATAAGCAAGATGTGCTTCTTTTCGTAGATAATATATTTAGATTTGTACAAGCCGGCTCTGAAGTCTCTGCTCTGTTAGGAAGAATGCCTTCTGCGGTTGGATATCAACCAACTTTAGGAACTGATGTTGGAGCATTACAAGAAAGAATTACATCAACTTTAGAGGGCTCCATTACATCGATTCAAGCAGTATATGTCCCTGCGGATGATTTAACTGATCCTGCTCCCGCTACAACTTTCGCACACTTAGATGCTACAACCGTTCTCGCTAGAGGTCTCGCTGCAAAGGGTATTTATCCCGCAGTTGACCCTCTAGATTCAACCAGCACCATGCTACAACCCTCAGTAGTTGGTGATGAGCATTACAAAACAGCTAGAGCGGTTCAATCAACCTTACAAAGATACAAAGAGCTCCAAGATATTATTGCGATTCTTGGATTAGATGAATTATCTGAAGAAGATAGATTGACAGTTAGCAGAGCGAGAAAAATTGAAAAATTCTTATCTCAGCCTTTCTTCGTAGCAGAAATCTTCACAGGAATGTCTGGTAAATATGTCAAACTAGAAGATACAATTGCTGGTTTTAATATGATATTAGCTGGTGAACTGGATGATTTACCCGAACAAGCTTTTTACTTGGTAGGTAATATCGATGAAGTAAAAGCAAAGGCAGAAAAAATAAAAGAAGAAAAATAAATTATCAACCTTCATAAATAATTTTAATCTCTCTAAAAATTTAAATTAATGGCAATTTCACTTAAGGTTTTAGCTCCAAATCAGAATGTTTACGAAGGTGATGCTGAAGAGGTAATTCTTCCAAGCACCACCGGTCAAATTGGTGTCCTCCCTGGACATATATCGTTAGTTACGGCTATAGATATTGGTGTCTTAAGACTAAGAATGAATTCGAAATGGAAATCTATAGCTTTAATGGGTGGCTTTGCTGAAATAGAATCAGATGAAGTCATAGTTCTTGTTAACAGCGCTGAAATTGGTTCCGAAATTGACATCAAAAATGCTGAAGATGCTCTTAAAAAAGCAAAATCCGCAATTAGTAAATTTCCCGATAATGAGAAAAGTTCAGAAAAGATTAAAGCACTTAATGAAATATCAAAAGCAGAGGCAAGAATTCAAGCTTCAAAAAACTAAATTTTAAGCAGTCCCACAGAAAGCGACCTCAGGAAATTTAAGCTTTGCTTCTTCCAATTTTTTCGTTTTACCTTCTTCTTGCCAATAATTAATTACTTCAGTAGCTTTATTCAATATTTCAACTCTTTCATTATCTGTAATCCAACTTTTACTCTCTAATTCACTCTTTAATTTTTCCCATGCGTCATCTCTTGGCCAAAAATAGTAAGCAGTTAATGGACTTGGACCTCCTCCAACAATTTGATCTACTGCCAATGCGACATTATCAGGTAACCATAAGATTTTAATAATAAATCTACCCTCATCTGGTTTTGGCGTATAGCCTGTAGGAACTCCATCTTCATCAATTTTAGCAGCCGCTAAAACGGCGTTTGCCCCCATCATCCCTGCATTTGGTGAGTTTATTTTTGATTTTTGAGAACCATTTTTTTGTTCTTGCTGCTCCTTAGCATTCTCGTTAACCTTATCTGATGAAGTCATTCAGTATTATTAGATTTATTTTTATAATTTATCAGTTAATGGTCACAAATTGATCATTTTGATCAAAAGTTCTTGCTTTTATTTATTGATTATCACTAAAAGTTTATTTTATCTTTCACTAGATACTTCATAAAAATCATAAATTGTTGCTTCTAAAGAATCCCAAAGATCTTTTGGAATATCATTTTCTTCTGCAAACATTCCAAGTTGACTAGCTAAGCCTCTTGCTTGAGATAATTTAGAATCATTAGAACTAGTTTTATCCATGTTTAAATCTTTAACTATGATAAAAAATTAAATCTATTAACTGTAAAAGTCAAATAATCAATATTCTAAATCAGAAATTTCTTTCCGTGCGGCGAAGCTAAGAATTTCTGGCTCTTTTTCATTTACAAGGACATCATCTTCTATTCTTATTCCAATCCCTTTCCATTTTTCTTCGATACTAGGTTGCCCTTCTGGGACTGGAATTCTGTCACTTATGTAAATACCTGGTTCGACAGTAAGTATCATCCCATTCTTTAAGGGAACATCATATTCTCCCATCCTATATGCTCCAACATCGTGAACATCTAAACCAAGCCAATGTCCAGTTCTATGCATATATAAATGTTTATAAGATCCGTTTTCAATTATTCCATCAGTATCTCCTCTTAATAGACCAATTTCTTTTAATCCCTCTACCAGAATCCTTAAAGCAACATTATGCACATTAGTGGAGTTAGAGCCTTTTACAGAATTTTTGATTGCAGTTTTCTGTGCTTCTAAAACAATTTCATAAATAAGTTTTTGCTCTTTAGAAAATTTCCCTCCGATAGGAAAAGTTCTTGTAATATCACCATTGTAATAATCAATTAATGAACAACCTGCATCTACTAATAATAAATCCCCATTATTCAATGCAGAGTTATTTAATGTGTAATGTAAAATGCAGGCATTGTCACCTGATGCCACGATAGAGTTATAGGCTGGTCCTCTTGCACCTTTTTCTAAAAAGAATCCTTCAATTAGACCTTGAATTTGTCTTTCATTTTTCTTTGATGAAATAGATTCCCTAACTAATTCATGAGCTTCAGCTGAAATTTGAGTTGCCTCTCTCATCCTATTTATCTCAAAATCACTTTTAATTAAGCGCATTTCATTGAGATAAATTTCAGGAGATTTTATAGAATCTGCTCCTATTCCTACCCTTGACCTAGCTTCAAGTTGTTGAGAAAATATTTCCAAAACAATTTTTTCAATTTTGGTATGTTTACCAATTGAATAAACAATCTCTGTTGAATCACCAATATAAACTGGAAGCAAATCCTTAAACTCATTAATTGAATGAGCTTTATCAGCCTTAAATTCTCTTTCAGCACCTTCTATTCCCCATCTAAAGCCATGCCATACCTCACTTAAAATATCTTTTGGAGAAACAAACAAAATAAACCTTTCCCCTTTTGGCTTATGAGATAAGAAAAGAGCAATAGAATCAGGCTCATCAAAGCCAGTCAGGTACCAAAAATTACTATCTTGCCTAAAAGGATATTCACAATCTGCATGATGCCTAACCAAGCTAGAACTTGGAATAATAGCAGCTTTGCCACTTAATTTTTTGAAGAAAATTTCTCTTCTTTCTTCAAATACTCTACAGTCAGGTTTAAACATAAAATCTTGGATTGGCGAATTTTATAAAAAAATGGAAGAATGAATTACAAGATATTTAAAAACTAATCTTTTTAATGGAACCAAATGTTTACATTCTAATTTTACTTATAATTTTAATTTTAGTAGGTTCAGCATGTTGTTCAGGAGCAGAAGCAGCTTTTTTAGCAGTCAATTCAATAAGGATTTTAGAATTAGCATCAAAACAAAAACCCAAGAGTTCTGCAAATCAACTACTTAAACTTAGAAAACATCTTGGAAGGACTTTAACTGTAATTACCATAACTAATAATGGGTTTAACATAATTGGGAGTCTCCTTTTAGGGGTTTATGGGGCCTTTATAATTAAAAGTAGTTTGGGTTTAACATTATTTTCAATCGCTTTTTATGTATTAGTTGTATTACTTGGCGAAGTACTTCCAAAAGCATTAGGTACAAGATTTTCCCTGCAAATAGCCATGGTTTCTGTTCCTATTTTGAGGATGTTAAATACTTTAATGAGGCCATTTTTAATATTAATAGAGCAATTATTTCCTGTTATAACGGCGGAAAACGAAATATCGACTGATGAAGCAGAGATTAGACAAATGGCAAAAATAGGCTCACAGAAGGGATTTATAGAAGCTGATGAAGCAGAAATGATAATCAAGGTTTTTCAATTAAATGACTTAAAAGCGAAAGATTTAATGATCCCTAGAGTGTCAGCGCCTAGTCTTGATGGGTCCTCAAATCTTGATGAAATTTCAAAACTTATAATTTCAAATAATTCTCCATGGTGGGTTGTTTTGGGAGATAAAGTTGACAAAATACAAGGTATAGCAAAACGTGAGAACTTACTAACTAGTCTTATCAAAGGAGAAAATAAAAAATTAATATCTGAATTATGTGATCCTGTCGACTACATCCCAGAAATGATAAAAGTAGACAAGTTGTTAACAAGATTTGACAAGGATCATAAAGGAGTAAAAGTAGTAGTAGATGAATTTGGAGGATTCGTGGGAATAATCGGATCAGAAGCTGTGCTCTCGGTATTGGCAGGTTGGTGGAAAGAATAAAAATGAAGCAAATTAATATTGATAAAAGTTATCTACTTTTGAAAAAATGGTGGGAAAGTATTGATCTTACAAACTATGAAAAATGTAATTTAAACAATGAAATTATTTCTTTAAATCAACAACTTTTCAGACTCCACGAAAAGCAATTAAGAATTGGAATATATGGCAAAGCAGGAGTTGGTAAATCCTCTATTTTGAATTTATTATTAGAAAAAAACGTATTTAAGACAGGTATTATAAATGGGACTACAAAAAATATTAAAAGGGAAGAGTGGAATTTCAAACATCAAAGTCTAAAAACTATCGAATTAATTGATGCTCCCGGCTTTGATTTTTGTGACATCAAAGATCCAGAAAATATATTCTCGCAAATCAATAATTCAGAACTAATTTTATTTACAATAGCTGGAGATATCAACAGAAATGAGGTATCTCAAATCAATTCATTTATCAAAAATGGAAAAAAAATTATTCTTGTTTTTAATAAAATTGATATGTGGAAACTGCATGATTTAAAGGTAATTTTAAAAAATATAAGATTAAAACTTCCAAAATATATAAAAATCCCGATAATAATTAATTCAAAAAATAATATTAGGAACCAGATAAGTGAGTTAATTAATAATTATGGAGAAAGTTTATTAACTTTAAACTCTCTTCAATTAGCTGATAAATTATTTTTAAAAATAAAAGAACAAAGATTAAAAAAAAGACAACGAGAAGCTCAATCGATTATAGGTAAATTTGCAATAATCAAAGCATCAGGGGTGGCATTGAATCCATTAATTTTGCTTGATATTGCAGGAGGTTTTGCATTAGACACTGCTTTAGTTAGTGAATTGAGTAAAGTTTATGGGTTAAATCTTAAAGGTGAATCAGTACGACAAATAATCAAAAAGATTTCTATAAATAATATCTTCCTCGGAGCCACTCAAGTTAGTATAAATACATCTTTTAATTTATTACGTAAAGTTTTCTTGGCCACTGCTCCTTTTACAAATGGTTTATCGTTATTACCCTACGGACCTATTGCTATTGTACAAGCAGCTATATCGGTTCGCTCAACAAAAACAGTTGGGAAATTAGCCGCTAAGGAAATATTTAGAAAAAGCAAAGGATATCTTTTAGATCCATCTCACATAATCAAAAAAATCATAATGAAAGAGCCTGAGATTTTTGATTATACAAAAATTTATTTATCTAATAAAAAGTTAGATAATGATTTTTCTATTTTTCTACCTTGAAATTTGATACTAAAAATCGAATTGCCTTATTTGGGACTAGTGCGGATCCACCAACTATTGGTCACAAAAAAATACTTGAAGAATTATCAAACATTTATTCTTGTGTTATTACTTATGCAAGTGATAATCCAAAAAAAAAGCATAAAGAAAATATTTTCTTTCGAAACCTTTTATTAAAATCACTAATAAAAGATATAAATAATCCTAAAATCATTTTTAATCAAAAAATAAGTAGCCAATGGGCTATCGTATCTATTGAAGAATGTAAAAAAATTTATCCCTTCAGTAAAATAGATTTTGTAATAGGTAGTGATTTAATTACGGAAATTTCTTCATGGAAAAATTTTGATAAGATTATTCATGCAGTGAAGTTACTAATTATCAAAAGGGAAGGATATCCAATTGAATCTAAGACTCTTAAAATGTTAAAAACTAATAAAGTTATCTTTGAAATTTCTTCATTAAACATTCCCAATATTTCTAGTTCAATGGTTAGATTAAATAAAAATTATTCTGATTTACCTAAATCATTAATCGATATAGTGAAGAAGAATAACTTATATGAATCTATTAGGTAGTTAAATGAATTTTTTCATTGCACAATTGAATCCAATTGTGGGAGATCTAGAGGGGAATGCAAAAAAAATACTTAATGAAACTGGTAAAGCATATTCAAATTCTGCTGATATGGTTCTCACCCCAGAATTATCATTATGGGGTTATCCTGCTAAAGATTTACTTCTAAAAAAAAATTTAATTGAAAGACAATATTCTATTTTAGATCAATTATCCATATCAATTCAAAAAAAATATGGGAATTTAAGTATTGCGGTAGGAATTGCAGAAAAGATTGATGATTCTTTTTTCCCAAATCTTTATAATTCTATTGTTCTTATTGAGGGTGGCAAATGGAAAACAATCGCACGTAAAATTATTCTCCCAACTTATGAAGTGTTTGATGAAAAACGATACTTTCGATCTGATCCCAAAGTATCTGTAATCTCTAAAACAATAAAAAACAAAACCTATAAACTTGGAATAACTATATGCGAAGATTTATGGGTTAATGAAAATATAGAAGGAAGAGGTATTCATAAAAAGAATCCGATAATAGATTTAAAGAGTGAAAAAATTGATCTATTATTAAATTTATCTGCCTCTCCTTATACGTTCAAAAAATTCAATTTAAGAAATAAAATTTCAAGTTTTGCTGCTAAATATCTTCAAGTCCCCTTAATATATGTTAACCAGGTAGGGGCAAATGATGATTTAATTTTTGATGGGAATAGTTTCATTATGAATAAAAACGGATCAAAAATTAAACAATTAAAATCATTCACAGAGGATAATTCTAGTTGGAATATTAATGAAAATTTTAATTTAGTAGACGAAAACATCTCTTCTGAAATTTCTTCAGTTTTTGATGCTTTAGTTTTAGGAGTAAAAGACTATGCTAAAAAATGCGGATTTAGATCAGCTTTAATTGGCCTAAGCGGAGGAATTGATTCGGCATTAGTTTCAGTCATTGCAACTGCTGCATTAGGAAGTGAAAAAATTTTTTGCGTTTCAATGCCTTCAAAGTGGAGCTCAGAGCATTCTAAAATCGATGCAAAAGATTTAGTCGCAAGACTAAACATAAACTTAAATACAATCTCAATTGAGAATATTATGTCCTCTTTTGAAGAATCTTTTATAGAAAGCTTAAACTTCAAAACAGAAGGAATAACAAATCAAAATATTCAATCAAGGATAAGGGGTACTCTCTTAATGGCTTTAGCTAATCAAGAAAAGCATTTGTTACTTTCAACAGGTAATAAATCAGAACTAGCTGTTGGATATTGCACTTTATATGGTGATATGAATGGAGGATTATCTGTAATAGGTGATTTATATAAAACTAATGTTTTTAAATTGTGTAGATGGCTTGATAGTGAAGATTCAATAGAACATAGAAAATTATATAAATTAGATACAAAAGTCAAAATAATAGGCGATCAAATCTGCAATAAGCCTCCCAGTGCTGAACTTGGTCCTGATCAACTTGATACTGATTCACTTCCTCCATACTCTTTATTGGATAAAATTCTTAAGGGAATTATTGAAGAAAAAAAAGATTTACAACTTCTTGAACAAGATGGTCATACCAAAGAACAAATTCTAAAAATAATTACACTTATTAAAAAAGCAGAATTCAAAAGAAAGCAAGCGCCTCCAATACTAAAACTAAGTAGTCAATCACTTGGTAGTGACTGGAGAGTACCAATCGCAATCTCTAATTAAAATAGCTATTTCTTAAAATTTAATTCTTGGACTTTATTCAACGGTCTTTTGATTGATTTTAGATTAATTCCCTGTCGAAGAGCAAGAATTAAGCCTGCCGCCTCGAAGTAATTATCCACTTCAATGAGTTTGGGATAATTTAAATTATGATTACCAAGATTTAGTATATTTTTATTTTTTACAGAGATTATATTTAAACCTCTCTCAATACAAGCTAATACTCCTTCCCCTCCTAATGCCCCACTGGGAACAACAATAGATTCGATATGACTTGGGTGTAAGGTTATATTTTCGTTTTTATCAGTCAATTCTATAAGATCTGGTGCATTACTTAATCCAATAAGTACTGATGGCAAAAATGTATATCCTATTTCTTCTGAAGCAGCACGAGGATCTAGATTATCATTCAATTCAATTGGACTTAATGCAGGTGCATGTGCACAGGGGACTTTGAGAAACTTACTTATCAAGTGACTTATTACAGCCTCCACTCCAGCAATAGGATCAACGCCCTTTCCCTCCCTATATGAATTTGTCTCAATCAGATCTATATTATCAGGGAATTTAGCTACTATCGCTATTGCAGTTATCCCTTTCTCTATTAGCCTTTCTCCAGCTTCAATTAAAGTATCAGGATTTCTAATTAAACCTTCACTTATACCTTGTGATTCAGACTCAATAACTATTCCTAGCGGTTCTTTTGTTAAAACATAAGAATCAACATCAATCCCTAAAGTTGCGACACAAGCATCTGCGGCTTGTAAATGTCTCATTAATATTTCATATTCAATACTTGAATCAAAAATTATTCCAATTTTCTGCTGTTTTACACTTTTAAGACCAATTTCTCCTTTAGCAAATCGATCTAAGCTATAACCTTCCACGTAAAAAATATCTTTGTTCTGCTCAGAAATAGATCCCCCATTCATGACATTTGGATGAGTAATTAAACATCCACTCGCAGAGGCTAATAATTTTGCAGAAGGAAGGGCATCACCAGCGAAACCTCCAATTTCACATCCAATTCCAGTTGGAATAATAAATATTGTGGGAGATATTGACATTGAATTATATTTTTGAATTAACTTGATTTGCTAAAACAGCCTTAATTCTTATTTTTTTTAAATTAGGGGACTCTACTGAATCTTCAATATCTACGATAGACCATCTTATAACTTCCCCTTTTTTCATAAGATTTTCAGTAATAAATCTCCTCAAATGAATAATGTTTTTTGATCCTGGCCAATCTAAATAAAAATCAACCTTTTTTAAGTTCATTTTTGATATTTACCAAATTGATTGTTATATAGATTATCTTCAACTTCATCGCCGATAATAATATGTAGATCAGACTTTGGATACGCAACACATAAAAGGGCAAACCCCTTTTCCTTCAACTCATCATTTAAACCCATTGCATCCTCTTGTTCAACTGATCCATCAATCACCATTGAGGCGCAGCTTGTACATACTCCCGAACAGCAACTGCTTGGTAAATCAATCCCATTAGCTTTAGCAGCAGATATTATATCTTGATCTTCAGGACATAAAAAAAAATAAGTCTTTTTTTCTAATTCAACTTTTATATTATATTCCGACATTTTTAACGATTCCGCTAGACTGCTGAACCTCCTACTACTTCAAGTATTTCCTGAGTTATAGCAGCTTGTCTTGCTTTGTTATAGGTAAGGTTTAAAGTACTTGCTAATTCTTTAGCATTATCACTCGCATTATTCATAGCTGTCATTCTACAGGCAAGTTCTGAAGCGGCAGACTCTTGCAGCGCTCTAAGAATCTGATTCTGTAAGTACAAAGGTAATAAGGAATCTAATAACTGATCAGGACTTTGTTCAAAAACAATATCAGAAGGCAATTTCTCTGAATCATTCTTTTCTATATTTGATTTTTCAACGAGTAACTTACTATTTTTTGTAGTTAATCTAAAAATCTCATCATTTTCCTCAGCAATTCCTTGAGGATCTAAAGGCAACAATGTTTGCACAACTGGAGCACAACTTACTAAAGTGATGAATTTGGTATATATAATTTCTACCCTATCTGAGTTTTCTGATAAAAATTCGGCTAAGACATCATTAGTTATTCCTTCAGAATCAATAGCTGTTGGTACTTGTTCTAACTCTTTGAATGTACTTTTAATTACGTATTTATCTTTCCTATTTTGGAAATAACCTATTGCCTTTTTGCCAACTAAAATCAAGTTAGGTTCATAACCTTGTTTGATCAACTCTGCGTACCTAATTTCTACCTTTTTAATTATGTTGGTATTGTATCCACCACATAAACCTCTATCGGCAGTTACGCAAACTAAAGATATAGTTTTTACATTCCTTTTAGATAAAAGAGGAGAGTCTACAGCCTCAAACTGAACCCTAGATTGAATATTCTCCAGAACACGGGCAAGTTTGTCAGCGAAAGGTCTACTTTTTAGTACTTGATCTTGTGCCCTCCTCACCTTTGCAGCCGCAACTAATCTCATAGCTTCTGTTATTTTTCTAGTATTTTTAACAGAAACAATTCGATCTCTGATTTCTTTAAGATTTGCCATAATATCTCCTTATATAAATTTAAACTGTGGCAAGCATTGAGGATTTAACTTCTTTTATAACCTCTTTTAAAGTTGTTTCTAAGCCTTCATTAAGTTTTTTCTCTTTCAGAATCTCCTCAATAAATTCTGCTTTATTTAACTTAAGGTATTCTCTAAGTTCAGCAGCAAATTTGGTTACATCTTCAACAGGTACCTCATCAATAAGCCCCTTAACACCTGCATATACAACTGCAACTTGTTCAGCAAGATTTAACGGTGAGAATTGTGCTTGTTTTAGCAATTCTCTTAATCTTTTACCTCTTTCAAGTTGTTGCTGAGTAGCCTCATCAAGATCAGAAGCGAACTGAGAAAATGCTGCTAGTTCGTCAAATTGAGCTAATTCTAATTTTAGTGTTCCAGCAATCTTCTTAATTGCTTTTGTTTGTGCAGCTCCCCCAACTCTACTAACTGAAATACCAACATTTATTGCAGGTCTTAAGCCTGAGTTAAATAAATCTGCGCTTAAGAAAATTTGTCCATCAGTAATTGATATCACATTTGTTGGAATATATGCAGAGACATCTCCAGCTTGAGTTTCAATAATTGGCAAAGCTGTCATTGATCCACCACCCATATCGTCTGACAATTTTGCTGCCCTTTCAAGTAATCTGCTATGACAATAAAAAACATCTCCAGGATAAGCTTCTCTTCCTGGTGGCCTTCTCAAAAGAAGAGACATTTGTCTGTAAGCTTGAGCCTGCTTAGTTAAATCATCATAAATAACAAGAGTAGCTTTGCCTTGGTACATGAAATGCTCAGCTATTGCAGCTCCAGTGTAAGGAGCTAAATACTGTAAGGCTGCCGCTTCAGAAGCTCCAGCACTTACCACAACAGTATATTCAAGAGCTCCTTTTTCTCTTAAAACTTCAACAACGTTTGCTACTGATGCAGATTTCTGACCAATCGCTACATAGACACAGACTACGTCTTGGCCTTTTTGATTAATTATCGTATCTATTGCGATAGCAGTTTTTCCAGTTTGCCTATCTCCAATAATCAATTCTCTTTGACCTCTTCCCACAGGTATCATCGCATCTATAGAAGTGATACCTGTTTGCATAGGTTCATGAACTGATCTCCTCTTAATTATTCCTGGAGCCATTTCTTCAATAAGTCTATTATCACTTGTTGGAATCTCACCTTTTCCATCTATTGGCTGGCCTAAAGGATTAACCACTCTCCCCTTCATAGACTCTCCGACTGGGACAGATGCGATTTTTCCTGTTGATTTTACATTACTTCCTTCTTGTACACCCAAGGCTTCACCCATCAAAACTGCACCGACATTATCATCTTCAAGATTAAGAGCTATACCTTCAGTCCCATCCTCAAATTCTAATAATTCACCAGCCATGACCTGATCTAAGCCGTATATTCTTGCAATGCCATCACCAATTTGTAGAACAGTTCCTACATTGCTTACATTTACGGATTGGTCATAATCAGTTATCTGTTGTTTTAAGATTGAACTGATTTCATCAGGGCGTATAGATACCATGGATTTAAGAATTTAAGGTTGGATTTTGAATTTACTTGGATAGTGACAAACCAAGCTTTCTAATTTGAGAGGCAAGACTAGCATCAATTACTTTAGATCCTACACTCGCGACGAAACCCCCAATGAGGGATGGGTCGATTTTAGTTACAAGTTCTAATTTTTCAGTGCCAGCTATATTGATGATTTTCTTGGTGATTAAACCTTTTTGGTCATCAGTAAGCTCGACAGCAGAAGTAACAGTTGCCAAAGCAATATTACTATTTTCTCTGTAAATTTCTAAGAATCTATTGAGAATTGAAGTTACAATTCCAATTCTTTGCCTATCAGCCAATAGTTTTAAAAAATTTAAAAGGGAAGAATTAATCTTTTCTGAAAAAATTTCAATTATGATTTTTTTCTTAGTATCTGTCTCTAAAACAGGAGAAGATAATGTTTTTTCAAGATCAGGGGAATCATTTATTAAGGAAATTAGTTGTTTTACCTCCTTAACCATTTCTTCAGTTTGATCATTTTCATTAACAACCTGAAGTAATGCTTCTGCGTATGGGGTAGTAACGGAATTTAAAAGTGGCATTAATTCATCTCAATATTATTTATGGATTGAGTTACCAAATTTTCTTGAGTTGTTTGATCAAGTCTATTTGGTAGAGAATCTAAAGCTTTCTTAATAGCTAATTCAACAGCCTCTTTACGAAGTTGAGAAATCGCTCTAGAGGCTTCTGAGCTTTCATCAGAAATTGCACTTTGTTTTATTCGTGCCATCTCTTCAATAGCTTTTTTCTCACTTTCCATCCTGATTGATTCAGATCTCTTAAGAGAATCTGCTTTTATTTGACTAGCTTTTTCTTCTGCTAAAGATAAGTCAGTTTTTGCTTTCTCTAAAGCTTTTGTGGCGTTAATAAGTCGATCTTCTGCATCTTTTAATTCAAGAAGAATTCCCTCTCTTCTTTTTTGAAGCATTTTACCTAGAAAACCTGGTAAAAATTTATAAAGGCCAAAAACAACTACAGCCCAATTAAGAACGTTGGTTTCGAATAAATTAAGATTTAATCCAAAACCTTCTGTAGCTAGAAGAGGTAAATTCATTTTTCTAGAATTAATCTATTAACAATAAGTTCGCTTAAGTCAGCAGCTTGATTAAAAAGCTGTTCACGAGCTGAAGATGTCTGATTTTCTATTTCTAACCTTGCTTTTTCCTTAGAAGCGTTTGCTTCGTTATTAGCAAGTTCAAGAGCTTCTTTATAAAGCTTATCAGATTCATTCTCAGCTTCGCTCACAATCTTTTGAGCTTCAGAGCGAGCGCTTTGAAGCTGACTTAGTAAATCAGCTTCTAATTTTTCAACTTCTGAAAGTTTATTTTTGGCGTCCATAATATTGTTACTTACAAATTTTTCTCTTTTTTCAACAACATTGCCTACAGGCTTAAAAAACAGAGAATTTAGTATGTAAGTAAGAACGACTACTTGTATTGCCATAAGTGGCAAAGTGGCATTTATATCAAATAAACCACCTTCAGTAGCACCAAAAAAATCAAAGGCCAACATATGTTTCAGTTGAAATTAAAAAATTATATTTAAATATTGCTAATAAGAATTAAAAGCAACATTAACTTTTAGGAAAAAGGATTCGCAAAAAGTAATACTAGAGCAACAACTAATCCGTAGATTGTTAATGACTCCATGAAAGCGAAAGATAAAAGTAGAGTTCCTCTGATTTTACCTTCAGCTTCAGGTTGGCGGGCAATACCCTCAACAGCACCTTGAGCTGCGTTACCTTGTCCAAGGCCTGGGCCAATAGCGCCTAAGCCAACTGCTAAGCCAGCAGCTACAACAGATGCAGCGGAAGTAATGGAATCCATAATTTTGAAATAAAGAGCTTAATGCTTGTGATAAATCTTTTTGTCTAACACGCTTGGACATTCTTTTTTTTAAGAATGGGTCTGAATTTTTCAGACCTACGCGATTAAATATTTTGCCAGATTACAGGCCCTTTGTAAAAGAGTCTGAATGTATTAAAGAGAAACTAATGATGTTCTTCTACGGCTTCTCCTATGTAGTAAGCAGCGAGTGTAGCAAAGATTAATGCTTGAATTGCACTTGTGAACAACCCTAGAAACATTACAGGAATAGGTAAAACCAAGGGAACTAGAAAAACCAAAACACCAACAACAAGTTCATCAGCAAGAATATTTCCAAAAAGCCTAAAGGATAAAGATAAAGGTTTAGTAAAGTCTTCTAGAATTTTAAAAGGCAACATTATCGGTGTTGGATGAACATAATATTCAAAATATCTCCAACCTTTATTACTAAGCCCAGCATAGAAATAAGATAGAGAAACTAACAATGCCAATGCAATCGTTGTATTAATATCAGCTGTTGGAGCTCCTAATTCTCCACTTGGTAACTTTATTAATCTCCAAGGTATAAGCGCTCCTCCCCAATTACTTACAAACACAAATAAGAATAGAGTTCCTATAAAAGGCATCCAATCTCTATATACTTTTTCACCAATTTGAGTTCTTGCAAGGTCTCTGATGTAGTCCCATAAAAATTCAAGTAAATTCTGCAATCCCTTAGGATCATTTTCCATTTTTTTTGTACCTAAAGAAATGAAAACTAATAAAGCACCTAAAAGGATCCAAGAAGTTAAAAAAACTTGTCCGTGAAGTCTTATATTTCCAATTTGCCAATAAAGATGTTGACCTACTTCTAATGCGGCAAAATTTGTTGGCAAGGAGTTTAAGAACATTTTGAATTGAATTAAAATTAATAAATTTTGAAAAGCAAAATTTATTTAAGAACGTGAGAAATAAAAGATAAGAGAAGGCTTATAGATAAAAAAGCCTATCATTGCTGGAAAAATATCTAAAGATCCTAGCTTGCTTGCAAAAAGAAAGAGACAAACTGGAACCAATAGTTGCAATTTAGAAACCCCATTTGATTCTTTGCCTATTTTTCCTATGCTTTTAGCAAGCAAACGTAAGTAAAAAATACCAGCAATGGCACCTATAAAAACACTAAAACCAAAAGTATATCCAATTATAATTCCTGTTATGGATGCCACTAAAATGGCAACGATAAAAGTAATACCAAAAATTGTTATTTGCAATTTAGTATATTCATCATTTTTTAAAAATAATTTTTGAAATTGACTTGCAAAAAATAATTTAACCTTATTAATGAAAGAATTATCCTTGGAAGGGGAATCATGAACATTCTTACCGGGAAGATGCTCAACAATTTTTTTTCTATTTGAGTCCACTGATGTGAACATAATTTAGAAAACCCCCTCTATACAGATTTAAGTAAGTATATAAACCCACGGAATCTATCATGGGGAGGGGTCTTTTAGCTAGGAATTTTTTGTTTAAAGTCCTAATTCTTAAGATTTGTGATATTTGATTTAGATATTTTTGAAAAACTAAAAACAAATTGAGTTTTATTAATCAAAATCTAAAAACTCAAATTCACTCAAAAAGGAGCATAAAGACTTGGCAAAGTAGTCATTTAACGTCTCAATAAGTATATCTATAAACTTTAAATTGGAGATAAGTAAATCAACTACAAAATATAAGAGTGATTTTGAGAGAAATAGAACTTTTGATTCCATACACAAGCCCAACTATTTAAGGGATAATTTCTTACCCATACCTTGGAAAATTTGGCCTTATGAGGGGAAAATTCTACTTATTTTAATAGGTATTTGGTCTGTTTTAGGTTTATTTATTCTTGGTTCTGCTAGTTGGTGGGTGGCTAGCAAGGAAATGGGGGATTGGGCTTATTATTTAAAAAGACAAATTATTTGGTGTATTCCTGGATTAACTTTTTTTTATTTTGTTTTAAATACAAATATTAGAGATCTTTTAAAAATTTCAAAAATTATTTTTTACTTCTTAATTTTCTTGATAATTTTAACAATATTCTTTGGCATTACAGTTAACGGTTCTTCAAGATGGTTGGTTCTAGGTCCTCTACAGATTCAACCGTCTGAATTAATTAAACCTTTTTCAATTTTAGAAGCAGCCAACTTATTCGCACATTGGAATTTAGTTAAAAATAATAGGAAAATTATTTCATTAAGCACCTTTGGGTTTTTAATTTTACTAATAATGAAGCAGCCCAATTTAAGTACCGCAGGTTTATCAGGAATTCTTTTTTGGGTGATGGGTTTATGCGGGGGGATTAAATTCAGTTCCCTCTTATCAGTAGCTTCATTAGGAGTTTTAAGTGGTTGTATTAGTATTTTGAGTAATGAGTATCAGAAGCTGAGAGTCATATCATTCATAGATCCTTGGAAAGATGCAGAGGGCAATGGCTATCAATTAATTCAGAGTTTACTAGCGATAGGTTCAGGAGGATTATTTGGACAAGGATTTGGCCTATCTACACAAAAATTACAATATTTACCAATTCAAAGCACAGATTTCATTTTTGCTATTTTTGCAGAAGAATTTGGTTTATTAGGATCAACATTATTGTTGGGCTTTTTAGTTCTCTTTTCTTATGTAAGCTTAAGAATCGCAATAAAGTGTAGGAATAATTATACAAAGTTAGTTGCTATCGGATGCGTAACCTTACTTATAGGTCAATCTATAATGCATATAGCAGTGGCAACAGGAACAATGCCCACAACTGGGTTACCATTACCTCTTGTAAGTTATGGAGGAAATTCCTTATTATCCTCATTTTTTGTGATCGGAATGTTGTTAAGGTGTTCACTGGAATCAACTGGATATATAGGCATGATTAATGCACGAAAGTCTCTTCATTAGTTAGAATTTAGAAGATTTAAATTCCTGTTATCGCCTCAATTAATTTATTTATTTCAGAATTAGCCCAAAAGGGTAATCTACTAATGGAGCAAGGGCTCAATAATCCAGGCCCACTAACAATATTTTTGGTTTTTACCGCAGGACTTTTAACAAGTCTTGGTCCATGTTCATTATCTTTACTACCAATCACAATTGCTTATGTTGGTGGAACTAAGAATAATAAATTTAAACTTATTAGTTTTTCTGGAGGGGTAATTTTTTCCCTAATTATATTGGGTGCATTAAGTGGATTCTTAGGAAAAATATATGGACAATTGCCCTCTTACTACACATCTTTAGTAGCTTTCATAGCAATTATTATGGGCTTAAATTTATTGGGAATTTTAAAATTCCAATTACCTAATGGGCCCGACTTGCAATTTATGGAAGATAAGGTACCTTCTATAATTACCCCTTTTGTAATAGGTGGAGCTTTTGGTCTTGCCTCTTCACCTTGTATTACCCCAGTACTAGCTTCACTCTTAGCATGGGTATCACAAGCAAAAAGCCCTGCAATTTCAATAATTTTTTTGTTCTTCTTTGGCCTTGGTCAAGTAACTCCATTAATTCTTGCAGGAGCTACAACTGAAAATTTAAAGCAGTTTCTAGAACTCAGAAAATATAGCCAAATAATTCCTACTTTAAGTGGGGTATTTTTAGTTTCGCTAGGGATTCTAAATTTAATTTCAAATTGGATCTAAATGGTTATTTTTAAGAAATTTATTCTAAAGATATCAAGTTTAAGATTTGCAATACTATTAATAATTTTCATTGCCATTTCAAGTGGAGTTGGAACGTTTATACCTCAAGGAAATGATCAACAAGAGTATATTGATTTCTACAACGAAACGCCAATATTAGGAATTATTAATGGATCTCAAGTTATAAGACTCCAATTAGATCATATTTATACAAGTAATTGGTTTTTATTTTCATTAATACTACTTTGTATTTCTCTTGCAGCCTGCAGCTTTAGGAGGCAAATACCGTCTTTAAAAGCAGCATTAAAATGGACTGACTATGAAAATGAAAAAAAATTCTACAAACTCGAATTAATAACTAATTACGAAATAATCCAAGATGCAGATCACATTTTGAAAGCTGATTCTTTACTTAGAAAAAAAGGTTGGAACATTTCCAAATTTGAAAATCGTTTATCGGCAAGAAAAGGCTTAGTGGGAAAACTTGGACCAATAATTGTACATATAGGGTTAATTATTTTACTGATCGGTTCTGCATACGGAAATTTCAGTAGCCAATCTAAAGAACAATATTTGAGATTAGGAGAAAGTTTAGATTTAATAAATGAGAGTACAAATTCAAAAGTGAAAATAAAATTAAAAAACTTTTTTATTGAACGTGAAAGTGATGGGAAACCAAGGCAATTTATTTCAAATTTAGAATTTTATTCGAAACAACAAAATTTGAATGAAATAAAAACAACTCAAGTAAATCAACCTATCAGATTCAAAGGTTTAACTATTTATCAAGCGGATTGGTCTGTTTCAAATATTGTTGTGGAAATTGATACTGTTCTTTACCAACTCCAACTAAAGCCTATTCCTGAGATAGGAGATCAAATATGGGGGGTTTTAATTGAATTGGGTAGAGAAAATAAAAAAAATTATCTTTTAACTATTGATAATGAAAATGGCCCACTTAAAGTCTCAAATATTGAAGATTTTTCTGAAAATTTTGTTTATTTGAATAATAATCCATTAGAAATTAATTCTTCAAAACTATCTTTAAAAAAAATAATTCCTAGTAGTGGTTTAATTATTAAAAATGATCCTTCAATTCCATTTATTTATTTATCCTTTACTTTAATAATTTTGGGAACAATTTTTAGTCTTATTCCCACAAACCAAATATGGATTTTATTTAATGAAAATACAAATAAATTATTTATTGGTGGCTTAAGTAATAGAAATCTTTTAGGTTTTAAAAAGGAATTTCTAAAATTATCAGATGAGATCAAGAATAATTAATTTCTTTTCTGTCCACTATAGATATCTAATTTCATAGAGACGTTTCCTCTAGGATTAAAATCAGCATTTAAATGAATCCAGTGCGGCGCAGCTGCATTTAAAAGATCATCCATAATTCTGTTAACCACTTCTTCATGTGATATTTTGAGATCTCTAAAGTTATTAATATAAAGTTTTAAGGATTTCAACTCATATACTTTCATCTTAGGCTGGTAAAAGATATTTAATTTTGCAAAATCTGGATAACCTGAAAATGGGCATTTACACGTAAATTCAGGTAATTCAATTGAAATTTCATAAATTCTTTTTTTATTTGGATTTTCAAAACAAATGATTTTTGATTCTTCTATTAGTCTTTCGCCGTATAAGGGCTTATTGGTCGCATCATGTAAATTAGCTGTACTCATTTTTTTTTTTCAAAATCACCTTTATTAAAACTATATAAAAAACCATAAAAAAAGCTAATAATTCTCGAAAAATTAAAAATATACTCAAGTATTACAAATCAATAAGTCAAGGGATATAAATTTTTGTTTTGTATCAACGGCAACAATCCTAAGGTCATTAAAAAGGTTTAGATGTATCTAGTTTCTAAAAATTTATGGATATCTGTTTGGTTGATATAGACAACAATTCAAATAAATCTCTTAAACCCACTAGTGTTATTGGAATGTTATGGCTCCAAACGCATTTTGAAGATGATCAATGGGAGGCGTTATCAAATAATCAAGTAATAATTTCAAAAGAAAACTCTAAGTTACTAGTTAATGATGCAATTAGCGCAGGTCTAAATATCAAATCATTTTCTGGAGTCTCAATGCTAGATGTTTTACAGAAAAAGAATTAAAATCAAGATATTCAAGAGAAAAACATGAAGAAAATTGAGGCAATCATACGTCCATTTAAATTGGAAGATGTAAAAATTGCATTAGTAAACTCTGGAATTGTTGGAATGACTGTAAGTGAAGTCAGGGGATTTGGAAGACAAAAAGGTCAGGTAGAAAGGTATAGAGGTTCTGAATTTACAGTTGAATTTCTTCAGAAACTTAAAGTAGAAGTTGTAGTAGAAAATGAAAAAGTAAGTTCAGTAATTGATGCAATTGCCGAAGCAGCAAAAACAGGCGAAATTGGAGATGGAAAAATATTTATATCATCTATTGATTCTGTTGTAAGAATTAGAACTGGAGATACCGATGAAGAAGCCCTTTGATTAAAGAGTTTCTTTTACTAAATTTTCTATAAATTTTGTATTTATTATTGGATTAGAAATCCCAAACTTAGACATCCAAGCTAGATATTCATGATTTCCTGCAGGCCCAACTAAAGGCGAAGCTACAAGACCTTGAATATTCCATTGCAATTCATTTGCTGCATTAATAACTGACTCAATAGCCTCAATATGATATTCAGCCTTTCTTACAACGCCCCCTTTACTTACTCTATCTTTTCCTACTTCAAATTGAGGTTTAATAAGAAATATTCCCTCAATAAAATCTCCCGATAATAAATTATTAATAGGTTGTAAAACTAACTTTAGTGAAATAAAAGATAAATCCGCTACAACAAAATTTGGTAATAAACTTTCTTCAGAATAGATATCTAAAGGCTTTAAATTTCTAATATTTGATCTTTCAAAGAGTTTTACTTTTGGATTTTTCCTTATTTTCCAAGCCGTTTGACCATAACCTACATCTATCCCATAAACCATTTTCGCCCCTTGTTGCAACAAGCAATCAGTAAATCCTCCAGTTGAAATTCCTGCATCTATACAAACTCTATCTTTAACATTAATCTTTAATTTTTTAAAAGCCTCCAGTAATTTTTCTCCTCCTCTCGATACAAATTGAGGTTCAGATTCAATAATAAATTCAGTTCCTATTATGACTTGTTGACCAGGTTTATCGAAAATCATACCATTGATATCTTTAACCTTTCCTGCAAGAATTAGCCTCTGTGCTTTCTGACGAGTCTCGCATAAACCTTTGTAAATAAGATAAAGATCTAGCCTACTTTTTTTAATCATTTATTCTAAAAAGGTAACTTTAAAAAATAATTACTGGCTATTTTCAAATTATATTTTTGAAACATAATACTAATTTAAAATTTTATTAAAAACAAAATACCTACCATTTATAAAGATAATCCAATCGCAAGATTTAGACATTTTTCAAAATAAATTGATATTTACAAACCCAAAAGCTTTTATTTATAACAATAATACTTATACAAATATGTTCAATGGCAAGTAGAACTTTTACGTATAGAGCAATTATGAGATTTTAGTTATAAAGTTTAAATTGAAGATGTTTAAAAATTGTGATTGAACGTTACACATTACCCGAAATGGGAAGAATCTGGACTGAAAATGCAAAATTCCAGAGTTGGCTTAAAGTTGAAATTGCAGCATGCGAGGCAAATTGTTCTATTGGAAAAATGCCTGAAGCTGCGTTAAAAGAAATTCGTTTAAATGCAAAATTTGAAGAATCAAGAATTAAAGAAATCGAGAAAGAAGTAAAACATGATGTAATTGCATTTCTAACAAATATCAATGAATATGTTGGAGATTCCGGCAGATACATCCATGTTGGAATGACTAGCAGCGATGTCCTTGATACAGGCCTATCATTACAGCTAAAAGATTCCTGCGAGTTGTTATTAGAGGAAATTGAAAAACTAGAAAATAAGGTCAGATCATTGGCAAGACAGCATAAAAATACTTTAATGATTGGCAGATCCCATGCAATTCACGGAGAGCCTATTTCGTTTGGATTTAAATTGGCAGGATGGTTAGCAGAAATATTAAGAGATAAAAAAAGATTATTAATCCTTAAAGAATCTATTTCCATTGGACAAATAAGTGGAGCAATGGGAACTTACGCTAATACAAACCCAGAAATAGAAAAAATTACTTGCGAGTTGCTGGGTTTAAAACCAGATACAGCAAGTACTCAGGTTATATCAAGAGACAGACATGCTGAATATGTTCAAACAATCGCGTTGATAGGAGCTTCACTTGATAGGTTTGCTACCGAGATAAGGAACCTTCAGAGAACAGATGTTTTAGAGGTCGAAGAAGGATTTTCAAAAGGGCAAAAAGGAAGCTCAGCTATGCCTCATAAAAGAAACCCTATTCGTAGTGAAAGGGTTAGCGGTTTATCTAGAATTTTGAGGAGTTATGTTGTAACAGCTCTTGAGAATGTTCCGCTTTGGCACGAGAGAGATATTAGCCATAGTTCTAATGAGCGTATCATGTTACCCGATGTATCTATATGCCTGCATTTTATGCTTAGAGAAATGACAGAAATTATAAATAATTTAAAAGTTTATCCGGACAATATGCTCAAAAATTTAAATATATATGGGGGAGTAATTTTTAGTCAGAAAGTTTTACTTTTGCTTGTTGAAAAGGGTATGTCTAGGGAAAAGGCTTATAGCTTGGTACAAAAAAGTGCTCATCAAGCTTGGAATAAAGAGAATGGTAATTTCAAGGAAAATATTGAGGGGGACCAAGAGATAATGACATTAGTTTCTGAGAAAGATTTAAAGGTATGCTTTGACCCCTCAATTCACCTCAACAATTTAAATGTAATATGGGATAAGTTAAGTATTTAAATCCCTAAATATTATTTGAAGTTTAACCACAGTTTTTTTGATGACCAAGAACTTTAGATTTGAAAAAGATAGTATGGGACAGATTAAAGTTCCTTCAGAGGCTTTGTGGGGAGCCCAAACGCAGAGATCAATTATAAATTTTTCTATTGGTGAGGAGTTAATCCCAATTGAATTAATTTATTCACTTACGGTTATAAAAAGAGCAGCTGCAATTTCTAATTTCAAATTGGGTTTAATCAATAATGTAAAAAAAGATCTCATTATTGAAGCCTGTACAGAAATACTTGATGGGAAACACGATTCTCAATTCCCTTTAAAAATATGGCAAACAGGTAGTGGTACACAAACAAATATGAATATCAATGAAGTCATATCTAATATTGCTGCGTTAAAAACAAATTCAGAACTTGGAAGTCATCATCCTATTCATCCAAATGATGATGTTAATAAATCGCAGTCTACAAATGACACTTTTCCTGCAGCTATTCAGATATCTGTTGTTACTCAAATAATTAAAAAATTAGTTCCATCAATAAAAGAACTTACTAAGGTTCTTGATAGTAAGAGTAATAAATGGAAAGATCTTATAAAAATAGGTAGAACGCATTTTCAAGATGCAGTGCCAATTTCTCTTGGTCAAGAAGTTTCTGCATGGTCAAAACAACTAAAGGACGCTGAAGATGCTCTGATAATTAGTCTTGATGAATTATGTTTCTTACCACTAGGTGGTACGGCAGTCGGTACAGGTATTAATTGTCCAAAAGATTTTTCAAAAGAATCTATAAAATCAATTTCAGAATATACTGGTTTATTTTTTTATAAATCAAAGAATCATTTCTCTTTAATGGCATCTCATGATCGATTAGCCCAAGTAATGGGTCAAATAAAAATCCTAGCAAGTGCATTATTTAAGATTTCTAATGATATTAAAATATTGTCCTCAGGACCTAGATCTGGCATTTATGAATTAATAATTCCCCAAAATGAACCGGGGAGCTCAATCATGCCTGGAAAAGTTAATCCAACCCAATGTGAAGCATTATCTATGGTATGCACTCAAGTAATGGGTTTTGAATACGCAGTATCAATAGCTAATGCCAGCGGCACTTTACAAATGAATGAATATAAGCCACTAATTGGATTTAATATTCTCACGAGTATAAATTTACTGAATCAAGCGATAAGTAACTTCAGACTAAAATTAGTTGAAGGCATACAACCAAACCCAAAAACTATAAAAGCTAATCTTGAAAATTCACTAATGCTTGTAACCGCATTGGTTCCCAAAATAGGTTATGAAAAAGCAGCAGAAATTGCGAATCTTGCTTTTAATGAATCAATAAACTTAAAAGAAGCAACAATAAAATTAGGTTACTTAAATGCTAAAGATTTTGAGGATGCTATAAATACTACTAAAATGATTTAATTGAACTACTTTTAGGAAGTATTATCAATTCTTTTCGTTGCTGGATTTATATTATCGGAGACTTTTAACAAATCATTCGATTCAGAAACAGGAAATCTATTTATAGCTTTTAAGGCTAACTTTGCTTTATTTTTTAGTTTATTACTTACTCCTACGCAATATTGAATTTGTGATAAAACATCCATAGACCTTCTTAAGATCCTTACAACATCCCCCTCATCTAGAGAAGTATTAAAAATTAGTTCTTTCCATTTTTTACCTCTCGCCCATTCTGAAATTATCCCAGTCAACTCCGTTTCTAAAAAAATTGGAGTGTTAATATTAAACTTGTTTTGTTTCGAAGCTACTAATTTTCTTAGGCTCTCTAACTCATTAAAAACATCTATAACTTTTATGGAAGGCTTAAAATTACACCAAAGATTGGGTCTTCTTACATCCACACAAATTGCTTGAATGATTGCGGCCAAATCAGGAGGGGGCAAATCATCCAAGTATCCACTAAGTAAAACAAGTCCAACCCATAATTCATTTTCACTACGTATTGAACCAACTGATTGCCCTACTTCGGTAAGCTCTAAATCATTTAAACAGCCAAAATGATTCAAAATTTTTATTAAATTAGTAAATTTTATCCAGTTATGATTTTCTTTTTCTTCCATAAGATTATTTTTCATAACTATTTCTTGCTCAATCTCGATAATCCTTTTTCTATATCTTTTTAATTTTTTAGAGTCACCAAATTTATGCGCAGGCTGATTAGTAATTGTTTCTTCCAAATTAGTAATTAGTTTCTTTTGTGCCAAAACTTCATTTGATAGGTCATATTGAGGAGTTCTTAAATCATATTTATCAGAAATATCAAAAATTCTATCTACAAAAGTTTGTGATTCATTATCACCTCTTACAACTTCTCCTGAGAAATTCATCTTAGGTTCTTTAAGCCTCAAAATTTCAATTTCTTCTAAATCAGGAAAAATATTGACTATGTAAGAAGGTTTTATAAGGATAAATAAATTATCAATTGTTAAACAAAGCAAACTTTTAATTTTATTTGATTCATATATTTTTTTACAAATTAAAGCTGGAACAACTTTTCTATTTATTTGAGGGGCTTTTATAGAAATTAAACTTCCATCTTTAATAAAGGTAAGTGCACTAGTAATTTCTTCTGATAATTTTTCAGCTGCTTGTTTTTCTAATATCCTCAACAATCTTCTTTCTTCTTTTAAACGACTTTTCAACTTTTCGTATGAATCGAAATCTTGCCATGAAATATTGGCAGTTATTTTTTTTAGTTCTTTTAAATCTCTTTCTAAATTATCAAGAATAGCCGTCTCTTCTGAAGATTCCCCTAAATATAAAAAGCTCCCAAAACTTCTTTTTATTAACTCTCGAGATTTATCTAAACTATAATTCTGCAAAAGATTAAGAACCATTCCATAGCTTGGTGTGAACTGACTAACTAGTGGATTTGGTTCACTAATAGCCAAGGTACTAGCTTCTTTTGCTCCCTCAAATCTAGTTTGTAAGGTTACAACATATCCCTGCAAATCCTTTCCTCTTCTTCCAGCTCTTCCTGACATCTGCAAGAATTCACTACTAAATAATAATCTATGTCCTTCATCAGTCCTTTTTGATAATGTTGAAATTACTGTTGTTCTTGCAGGCATATTAATACCCGCAGCTAAAGTTTCAGTTGCAAAAACAACTTTTATCAATCCTTGCTGAAATAGTTCCTCTACTAACTCTTTCCATGCTGGAAGCAAACCGGCATGGTGTGAAGCTATGCCTCGTTTAAGAGCTTCACAATGAAATTTATCTTTTATACCCTCTTCATTATTTTTTAGATAAACATCTAATCTGTGAGATATCAAATTTGCTTCTGAATAACTTACTAAAGATAAATCTTTTATATACTCAACAGCCTTGTCACAACCTCTTCTACTAAAAATAAAATAGATAGCTGGTAGCATATTTCTCTCTGCAAGTTTAGAGACTACAAAGGCAATCGGAGGAGCCTTTGGTTGCATTATTCTTCCTACTTTACCTTTCTTTTTTTGCCCTTTTGGTGCTCTCCAAATCTTACAATTTGGATGAATCCCATTACCCTTATTATTCAAAAGAGGATGAAGTCCCTTGGCACTACAGAAAATAAAATCTAATGGAACTGGTCTTTTATTACTGTTCACAAGTACTGTAGGACCATGAACTTTTTCAATCCAATTTTGAAGCTGGTCTGCATTAGAGATAGTTGCTGATAAAGCTATTATCTGTGCTCTACTTGGACAATGAATTATTGTTTCTTCCCAAACTGTCCCCCTTTGAGGATCGTTCATATAATGACATTCATCAAGAATTACAGATTCCAGATTTACCAATGGGTCATCAAATTCTTCAAATTCTCCATAGAGCATATTCCTATAAATCTCAGTAGTCATTACTAAGATTGGAGCATTTCTATTGATACTAATATCTCCAGTTAAGAGACCTACTTTCTTCTCTCCAAATTGATTAATAAAATCTCTAAACTTTTGATTTGATAAAGCTTTTAAAGGTGTTGTATAAAAAACTCTACTTTTATGGGATAAGCCTCTATAAATAGCAAATTCACCGATTAATGTTTTACCTGAGCCAGTTGGAGCAGTTAAAACAACAGAATTTCCACTATTAATAGCTTTTATTGCCTCTATTTGAAAGGGATCTAGTGGGAATGGGAAATATTCCTCTAAATTAAGCAATAATTGTGATTGAAGAGGGGAGGAGTTAACTTCTTAAGATATGATCTATATAGATATTAATAAACAATAGCCACCTTGCACACTTTAATAGTAAATCTAGATCATTTTATAAAAAATATTTAGTTGAAATTTCTTACAAATGAATAAAGTAAAAATCCCAAAAAATAGACTTCGTAAATTAAAAACATTCGCATTAGGTCAAAAGCCATATGAACTTCAAGGTGTAAATCCAAAAAAAGTTAAAAATAACTT
>QCGL01000017.1 GCA_003279935.1 Prochlorococcus sp. AG-388-A04 | reverse complement strand
GTTTGTGGCATTTCTCCACCATATTTATTAATGATATCTAACCATTCTTGAGGAACTGAACTTGACCCATGCATCACAAGATGAGTATTTGGTAGAGCTTTATGGATCTCAGCAATTCTGCTTATAGCAAGAACCTCTCCTGTTGGCTTTCTTGTGAATTTATATGCCCCATGACTTGTTCCTATAGCTATAGCTAAAGCATCAACTTTAGTTTTCGCTACAAAGTCTGCAGCTTCTTCAGGATCAGTTAAAAGCATATCTGTAGAAAGTTCACCTTCGAATCCATGACCATCTTCAGCTTCACCTTTCCCTGTCTCTAAGGATCCTAAGCAACCTAGTTCTCCCTCAACACTAACTCCCACTGAATGTGCGAAATCTACTACTTTTTTTGTAACGGCAACATTATATTCATAACTTGCGGGTGTTTTTGCATCTGCCTCTAAAGATCCGTCCATCATTACTGATGTAAAACCATTAATAGCTGCTGAATAACAAGTTGATGGCTCATTACCATGATCCTGATGCATTACAACTGGAATATTTGGATAAGTTTCTGTTGCGGCAAGGATCAGGTGACGAAGGAAAATTTCTCCAGCATAATTTCTTGCTCCTCTAGAAGCTTGAAGAATTACAGGGCTATCAGTTTCGTAAGCAGCCTCCATGATCGCTTGAACCTGTTCAAGATTATTGACATTAAAAGCTGGTATACCGTAACCATTCTCGGCTGCGTGATCTAAAAGTAGTCTCAGTGGAACGAGGGCCATAATTAAAATTAATTAGAAGCTTAAGAAAAAATAAGCAATATGTTCCGAGAGTTTAATATATAGAGGTATCAAATGTCACGTCATTAGATATACAAATTACTAAAAATATGAAACTATTTAAATATCTAAGTGTATATTTTCTGTTTTGTTTTGTTAGTAAGTATAGCCAGCAACAAATAATTGCTCATCAGATGAAGGTTGAGATCCTGCTATGTATGAACCTTTTGAAGCTTCAGAGTTTGCCTGAGCTCTAGCAATTAAAGCTTTTTGCCCAGCATCTGTTTCGCTTCCTTTCCAAGCCTTTAAGCAAGAATGCTGTAAAGCTCGTCCATATGAGAATGAAACGTTCCATAAAGCTTTTCTATAAAGAGTATTCATGTTATTTAAATACACTGAAGCAGCTTCTTCACTTAAACCTCCAGACAGAAATACAATTCCAGGAACTGATGCAGGTACACATCTTTCCATTGTTCTTATTGTCATTTCAGCGACCTTCATAGGATCAGCTTTTGTTGGGCACTCAGCTCCATTAACAGTCATTGAAGGTTTTAAGAGTGTTCCTTCTAGGAAAACTCCATTAGCCTGACAAGCTATGTATACCTGCTTAATAACTTCTTCTTGAACTTCGGCAGTTTTCTCAATAGTATGATCACCATCCATTAAAATTTCTGGTTCAATTATTGGTACTAAGCCTGATTCCTGCACTGATCTAGCATATCTTGCTAATCCCCATGCATTTTCTTGTATAGATAATTTTGATGGGCAACCATCTTCTGTTATTTGTAAAACTGCCCTCCATTTTGCGAATCTTGCTCCTTGCTCGTAGTATTTTGCTGCTCTTTCAACTAATCCATCTAGACCGGAACAAAATGTTTCTACGTCTCCACCTCCTGGGAGAGGATTTAAACCTTTATCAACCTTAATACCTGGTATGATTCCCAATTTATTAAGCTTTTGCACCATTGATTCCCCATCCTGATGGTTCTGAAAAAGTGTTTCTTCAAACAAAATTGCGCCACTTATATATTTACCAAGACCTTCCGTGGTGAAAAGCATTCCTCTATATGCTTTTCTATTCTCTTCAGTATTTTCTACTCCAATACCTGCTAATCTTTTTCCTACTGTTTTAGTTGATTCATCTACAGCTAATATTCCTTTACCTTTGGAAGCTAAATGTTGAGCATTTTCTTTAAGCTCTTTTTTGTAGTAATTTAATGCCATTCTTTAAAATTTCAGTTCAGTTGATTTTTCCAGAATATGAAGAAAAAATAAAATCAATTCAATACTTTATCGAGTAATAATTGTTACTCAACAATGTATATAGCTAAATTTTTATAGAAATGCCGCTCTCAGAGGATCTTCTTATTGCTTCACAAACTCTTTGACTAGTAAGTCCCTCAGACAATCCAGGGATTACGGGTGTTTGATTATTGATACTCTCAGCCCATAAATTGTGAATTCTCTTAACAGGTGCAATTCTTCCATCAGACCAGGTTTTTTCAAAATTGTAGAGAGGATCAGCAGGCAAATTATATGTTTTATCCTCTTTGTTAGAAATTTTTAAATTAAAACCATGTACGTAATCTTTTTGATTCTCACTCCTTAGGAAAAGTGAACCTTCACTTCCGTACACTTCCAAACTAAATCCTCTTCCATTTTTTGAAATCGAAGATAATGAAACCTGACATGGTATGAGAACGCTATCGTAATTAGTTATTTCAAGGTTACCTATACAAATATCTTCACTTGTTACTTCCAATGTTTTGGAGGAATTTGGCAAGGATCTTTCCTTGATTGAGGTTGATATTTTTCCTGATACCTTAATCGATTCTCCGAAAAACCAGTTCAAAATATCGAAAGCATGAGTTCCCAAAGCTCCAATTACTCCTCCCCCTTTTTCTTTTAATGAATACCAGTTCCATGCTCTCTTGGGATCAGATCTGCTGCCCATTAACCAATCAAGCTTAATTAAATAAATTTTACCTAAAATATTCTCATCAATTATTTTCTTGGTTTGTAGAAAAAGAGGCACTGCTCTATATTCAAAATCTACGCAAACACTCAAATTATTAATTAAAGATATTCTTTGGAGTTCTTCAATTTCTTCGCAAGTTAATGCAACAGGTTTTTCTAATAAGAGATGTTTATTATTCTCTAGTGCTTCCTTTGCTAATTTAAATCTTGATTCAGGAGATGTAGCGATTATTATGCCGTCGATATCTTTAGATTTAACTAATTCTTCCCAATCATGGTAAAAATTTAAACCGGTTTCTTTCTTTAATGATGGTCCTTTTTCTTTTTTATAGTGATAAATTGCAGTTGGAATTAAGTAATCTGATTCTTTTAAAGCTTCTAAATGAATTTTTTTTCCAAATCCTAAGCCAGCAATTGCGATTCTTAATTTTTGTGAAATATTTATGTTAGTCATTAATTCATTTTTTCAGAACAACCTTTTTCAATAACAACATCAATAAGCTCATCATTATTTGAAGTTTGCCACTTTGAGCCGAACTGTGGGATCCCATTAATTGAAGTATCTTTATATTTTTTATCATTACAATTAATTCTCATAACATAAAGAGATAATTCTTCTTTATCGCTTGGTTCTTTAGGATTTTTAAGGAACTTTGTTAAAACTGTTACTTCTCCAGCATTTATTTCTTTAATACTTCCCATATCAATCCATTCCTTACCATCATTATTTTCTTTTAAAAGTACCCAATCTACGTTACTGACGGCATAAGAAAATTCAGAGTTATTCAAAATTAGAATTAAAAAGGTAAAACATAAAGAAAAAAATTTAAAAATAATTTTCATCTTTTTAATTTGTCTGTACCAGTTCTTTTACACCATGGACTTTTAAAAGTTTTGTCAAAGTGCTTTTAAGTTCCTTCCTGTTTACGATTACATCAACGAATCCATGTTCTAAAAGATATTCTGCTGTTTGAAAATTATCAGGTAATTTTTCTCTTAAAGTTTGTTCTATTACTCTTCTCCCTGCAAATCCAATAAGAGCTTTTGGCTCCGCCAAAATTAGATCTCCCAACATCGCAAAACTAGCAGTAACTCCCCCCGTAGTTGGATGAGTTAATAAAGGCATGTAAAGAAGATTTTTAGCTCTATGTTTTTTTAGTGCACCTGATATTTTTGCCATTTGCATAAGGCTTAACATTCCCTCTTGCATTCTTGCTCCACCAGAGGCACAAACAATTAAAATTGGATAGTTTTTAATTGTTGCTCTTTCAATAATTCTCGTAATCTTTTCTCCTACTACAGATCCCATTGATCCTCCCATAAATCTAAAATCCATTACTGCTAATGCCAAAGGCATTGAATTAATGGAGCATAAACCTGTTATAACTCCATCTTTGAGACCAGTACCCTGTTGACTCTCCTTTATTCGTTCTGAATAAGATCTCCTATCCTTAAATTTTAATGGGTCAGTGGGACTTAATGATTCATCAAACTCTTTAAATGAATCTTTGTCAGCGATTATATTTATTCTTTCATCGCTATTAATCCTATTATGATGGCCACAATTACTGCACACATTAGAATTTGAAATTAAATCTTTTCTATAAGCAACTTGCCCACATTCTGAACATTTAACCCAAAGACCATCACTTTCCTCAGGATCTTGAGATACCTTCCCAACAAATTGATCTTTTCTCCTTGCAGCAAACCAGTCGATTAAAGACACAACATTCTCTGTTTTTTTCTATTTAAGTCTAAATAAGGCCCTTTTATCAAGGAAGATATTTAAATATTTGAAATATCTTATTAGTTAATTTTACAAATACCATAATCAATTTATTTTCATGAATTTATGCCTTCAAAAATTAAGATTACTTTGAAGGCTTAAGTAATAGTGAACTAAAACTATCTATGAATGTTTTTTTTCTTCAATCATTTTATGGATTATTGGAGTAAGGATCAATTCCATGGCAAAACCCATTTTCCCTCCATTAACAACTATGCTCGTTGGGCTTGACATGAATGAATCATGAATCATTCCCAAAAGATATTGAAAATCAATCCCCCATTTTTCTCTTGCCCCTTTTCTGAAATGTATTATTACAAAACTTTCATCTGGTGTAGGAATGTTTCTACATATAAAGGGATTCGATGTATCAATAGTAGGTATTCTCTGGAAATTTATATCTGTTTTACTAAATTGTGGACAAATATGATTTATGTAGTCTGGCATTCTTCTTAAAATAGTATCAACTATTGTTTCTGCTGAATAACCTCTTTCAGCATTATCCCGATGTATTTTTTGTATCCACTCTAAGTTTGTAATAGGTACAACACCAACAAGTAAGTCTGCATAAGAGGAAACATTGTATCCTTCTCCCTCAACACCACCATGTAAACCTTCGTAGAAAAGAACATCTGTTCCATTTGGAATATCTTCCCATGGGGTGAATTGACCTGGTTCTAATGATGTTCCTAGTCTTGCATTATGTTCCTGTGCTTCTTCAGTGCTGTGAAGATAATATCTTTTTTTCCCTCCACCTGATTCACCATAAACTTTAAAAAGTTCTTCTAATTTGTCAAAAAGATTTGCTTCTGGCCCGAAGTGAGAAAAATTCTCCCCTTTTGAGAGAGCTTCTGCCATTGCTTTTTTCATAGGCATTCTTTCAAACCTGTGATAACTATCTCCTTCCACAACAGCTGGAACTATATCTTCTCTTGCAAAAATATGCTCAAATGCTCTTTTTACTGTACTTGTTCCTGCACCTGATGATCCTGTTACAGCAACTACTGGATGACGTTTAGACATTTAATTAAAACAATATCCATTGATTCTGACAGGTCATATGCCAACTTTTTGTTCAAGTTAAAGATATTTTTTAATTTATTAATTTTTTATTCAAATTTCTTGGATTATTTTTTCTCCAATTTCACTACAAGAAAGAACTTGGCAATTACCATTATCTAGATCTGACGTTCTATATCCTTTCGATAAAACATTATCAATTGCTACTTCTATATCATCTGCTGCTTCTATCTCATTTAGACCAATTTTAAGCATCATTGAAGTAGACAAAGCCATTGCTATAGGATTAGCTATATTTTTTCCAGCTATATCAGGAGCAGAACCATGAACAGGTTCAAACACTCCTGGTCCTGAATTGCTTAATGATGCTGATGGAAGCATTCCAATCGAGCCAGTTATCATTGCGGCTAGGTCACTCAAAATATCTCCGAATAAATTACTAGTTAAAATCACATCAAATTGGCCCGGTTCCTTTACGAGTTGCATGGCGGCATTATCAACATACATATTACTTAAAGCTAAGTCGTTTTCTTTTGAAGCGACTAATGAAACTGTATCTCTCCATAATTGGCTTACTTCTAAAACGTTTGATTTATCTACCGAACATATTTTTTTACTTCTTTGATTAGCTATCTTAATTGCAACTTCTGTAATTCTTTTTATTTCATTTGAATCATAAACCATCGTATTGAAAGCTTTTTTAAGTTTAGTGTCCGAGATTTGTCCTCTAGGCTGTCCAAAATAGATTCCACCTATTAGCTCTCTTACTACAATTAAATCTACATTTTCAATAACTTCTTTTTTTAAAGAACTTGAATCCAATAAGGATTTTCTTATCTTTACGGGTCTTATATTAGCGAATAAATTTAATGCTTCTCTTAATTTAAGTAAACCACTTTCTGGCCTTAATTCTCTTGGTAAAGTATCGTATTTCACATCACCTACACAAGCCAAAAGTACCGCATCACTAGCTTTACACTGATCTAATGTTTCTTTTGGCGCTGGATCTTTATGTTTCTCATAAGCTATACCACCAAAATATTCTTTATTAATATCAAGATTAAAACCATACTTCTTGGAAAGTTTTTTTAATAGTTTTATTGAAATTTCTGATATTTCTGGTCCTATACCATCTCCAGAAAGTAGAACAACTTTATATCTTTTCATTTAGATTTTTATTTATTAAAAGAATAATTTATTTCTTGTCTAGTTGTCTAAGCTTTTTTGCTAATTCAGGTAATTTTTTAAATATACTTGAACTTCTTAACCAAGATTTATTTTTCATAGCTGGGAAGCCGCTAACGACTTCTCCATCTTCAATATCACAATGAATACCACATTTTGAACTGGCTATGACATTATTTCCAACTTTCACTCTATTATTAACTCCCACTTGCCCAGCTAGGATTACGCCATTTCCAATCACAGCTCCTCCTGCTATCCCAACTTGTGATGCAAATGCACAATTTTTTCCTATTTTAACTCCATGACCTATTTGCACTAAGTTATCTATTTTAGTTCCTTCGTCTATAAATGTATTGCCGACGGATGGCCTATCAATACAACAGTTGGTCCCAATTTCTACAAAACTCTTTATTATTACGGCGCCTTTTTGAGGCATTTTAATCCATTTGCCATCTTGGGGTATAAAACCAAAACCTTCAGATCCAATAACAGTGTTCGAATTTATTACGCAATTATTTTCAATACTTGTATTTTCATAAATTACACAATTTGGATGAATAATATTATTATTTCCTAAGCGTACATTTCCTAAAATTGTTGCGCCAGGAAAAATCTTGTTATTGTCGCCAATTATTGTATTTTCGCCAATATAAACATTGGGTCCCAAATAACAATTTTCCCCTACTTTTGTGGATCTTCTAATAACAGCTGAATCATCAATACCTGGATTAAAATTTATTTCTTCATATAGAGAATTTAGTACTTCTGCAAATGCAATTCTAGGATTCTCCACAACTATATTTGAAATATTTAGTGACTCTAATAAACGTAATATTTCACTATTATTTGATGTAATAATTGCTGAAACATTAGTTTCACCTAAATTATCTTTTAAAATATTATTTTCTTCTAGAAAGGATATTTGATTTCTTGATGCGATATCTAGAGAAGCAGCATTTTCAATATCTATATTTTCGAATATATTTGCTTTGATAAATTTTGAATCTCCACTCTTAATGAGATCAACTAATTTACTTAATAACATTTTTTAATTTCTTTAGGTAAGAGCAAGAACATCTCTATGAACAACGATCATTGATGAATTAATAGTTTCTTTTTTATTTAAAATTCTTTTTAGAGAATCACTACTCATTGATGTTATACCTTTTGCAACTTCTTTCTTATTAGTATTTACAATTCTAACAGCCTGATTAATAGTAAAATCTCCTTCTACCTCTTTAACTCCTACTACTAAAAGAGATGCACCTTTTTTCTCAATTGCTAAACAAGCTCCTTCATCTAAAGTTATTTGTCCAACAGTTTTAATTGCATGAGATAACCAACTTTTTTTATTACCAACTGGTTTATCTACAGGATGAAATATTGTACCTATTTTATTATCATTGAAAATATTTATTAAATTTTTTTCATTTCTGCCATCGGCTAATAGAACTTCTACGCCTCCTTTTGTAGCGATTTCGGCAGCGATTAATTTTGTTGTAATACCACCTGTCCCCCATTCGCTATTATAATTTTTTATATTTGTATCTTTGATAATTTTTAATTCATTAATATTAACTTCTTTTATTGGATGAGCATCTTTATTATTTCTTGGATCTTTAGAATATAAATTTTCTATATCAGTTAATAAAATTAGCTTATTAGCATTTATTGCTAAAGCAACTAAAGCAGAAAGAGTATCGTTGTCCCCATATTTTAGTTCTTCATTAGCAATAGAATCATTCTCGTTGACTATAGGTACAACATTCAGATCAATTAACTTTTTAAATGTTTTTGAAGCATTATTGAAGGATTCACGCGTATCAAAATCAGTTTTTGTAATTAGTATTTGAGCTATATTATGACCTAGCTTTTTCATTGTCTTTTCATATAAAGTCATTAAATTAACTTGTCCCACTGCAGCCACAGCTTGAAGTGTACTAATTTCCTTTGGTCTTGTATTCAAATTTAATTTTTTACATCCTAATCCAACTGCGCCACTTGTTACGAGAATGACTTTATTGCCCTTTAGAATAAAACTTGTTAAAGATTTGCATAAACTTTCTATTACTTGTTCTGTAGATTGATCCTCATCTCCTCTGAGAATACTAGTACCAATTTTTACGACCCATGTTTTCATTTTAAGAATATAGAAATCATTTTTTCTAGGATTAATGTTAAATTCAGCTTTATCGGCAAGCCCTTTCTGCTTAAACGTTTTACTAAGATTGTCTGAATATTACATCTATTTCCTACAATTATATCCGTAAAAATCCTATCCCCTATTATAGCAATATTTTTTGTGTCCTCATTCATTTCTGAAATTACACCCAAAGTGATTTTTTTTCTTGGTTTTAGTGCGTTTGATTTATATCTTATATCTAATTCTTTTGCAATCTTTCTAATGCGTTCATTGGAGGGGTTATTACTAATTAAATATAAAGAGAATAATTTTTTAGATTCTTTAATCCAATTTTTTACATTTGTTGGAATTATGTTTGATTGACGACTTAATAATGTACCATCAACATCTATTAACAAGCTTTTAATTCCTTCATTTTGTAGTTTTAAATGAGATATTTCATATATTGGAAGTTTAGAATCCCAATGCACATTTATAAGAGAACTCATTATTCTACAAATTACTCTTTTCTAACTCGGATTCAATTAAAGGTTGAATTTTATCAAATTCATCATCCTCAATTAATAATGCCCCTTGATCAAGAAGTTTTCCAACGATAAAAAAAGGATCAAGAGGAATATATAATCCATATTCTTGTTCCAACAGATTAAAACTAACAAGTAATTCGTATGTTTCACTTTCCTCATCTATATTGTCTTCTTCTAACTCATCATAAATTGGCTCTTCGAGTTCCCCAGATACAGTTAATGTAACCGCCGATCTTATAAGTTTTAGATCATGTTCTTGTAGTACAGCATCAGCATTTTTTAAAACTTGTTCGTTTTTCTCAATTTTTTCGATTAATTCTGGATCATCTTTTTCATTAATTTTAAATAAACTTACTGGTGTATCAACTGGTGTTAATAGTGCATATTCTTTTTCTTCAACTTTAACTATTTGTTCAAGATAACAAAATAGTTCATTTCCATTTGAATCATTTAAAATAAGAGTTTTAGCCTCATAATTATCTTGGGATTTATGATCGTTCATTTTTAAGTTAATATATATATTTATATTAATATTATATTGGTTTATTCCCCACTAATTCTTTTAACTCAGGACCTTCTTGAATCCATTGTTCGAGAATTATTTTGGCAGATAAACTATCGATAAGTCCAGATTTATCTTTCTTTACACCAAATCTATTTGTTGATTCCCACGTTGAGCTATGCTCATTGACGAAGGAAAAAGGAAGTTTTAATTCATTAAAAAGAAATTCACCATAAGTTTTGCAATCAATAGCTTGAGATGTCATATTCCCTGCCTCATCAAGAGGTAAACCAACTATAAACCCTGCTAAATTATGCTTTTTTATGTGATTTTTAATAGTATTTAACTCCTCATTGTTTCTTTCTCTCTTTACTGCAGGAAGAATGTTTACCGTAATAAAAAGTGAATCACAATATGCTAATCCTATTCTTTTTATCCCAACATCTAAACTTAATATTGACTTAGATTTGGGCTTGCAATATTTCACTTAGACTTCAAAGGAAAAGGAGATGGGTAAGCGTTACCTTGTGGATTTAATTTTTCAAAAATTGATTCTAAGGATTGGTTTATTTTATTAATTTGCTTAGATTCGTTTCTAACAATAGTATTTCTGACAAGGATAATTTCTTGATAATTATCTCTAAAACCAGAATTCTGTAAATATGAATTTAATTCAGTATTTTCTTCATAAGTCTTAATTATAGAAAAAGGAGATTTTTCAAAAAATTTATCTAAAATATTTTTTAAAATTGGACTCAATCTATCGTCCCAATTTTTGCCAATTGTTAATGTGTAGATTTTACTATCTTGAAAATTTATATCTTTTAAAATTGTACATATAACTGAATTTCTATAAATTATTGCACCACTATTTAAATCATTTCTATTGGATATATCTTTTTGATCAAGATCCAATATCGTCCTTATTAAAGGAGATTGATTTGAACGAATAAAATTAAGTACATTTATCAAATTTAATTTATTAATTTCTTGAAATTCATCAAAAAAATAAAAATTTTCATTTGTATTTTTAATGGATTTATTAATATTATTTTTACTCCACAGTTTCACCTTATGTAATGGCTGAAAACCTAATTCTCTTGCACTAGAGACTAGGTGACTATTATCTATATCAGAATTTATTACCCAGCTTGAAGTTTTTATACCTGTAATAGAGATTGATTTCTTTATTAATCCCAGTGTTAAATCTTTTTCAGTTATGGAAGACTTATTATTTGTAAAAATGGGCTTTGATATTCTTAAACAAGTACCTTTAACATTTAAGGGGAATATATTTAAATAACCAACAATTTTTTTTTGTTCTATTGCAATAATACACTTATGCTTATTTTTTTTTAAATTATTTAAAAAAATTTTTAAGTCATCAAAAGTATTTATAATTGCCATTTTTAAAAACCAATTATTTAACTTCTTAATTTTTAAATCTATTAACAGCTTTAAATGACGTATGTGAAGTTCCTCAAAGGAAATATTTTGGTTCTCATTAGAATTTAAAAAATGATTTGTATCTTGTTTCATTTATTCATTATTCCTTATTAATACTATAGGTGTTTTTTCGTCAGAATTGCCTGCTGGATTAACCTTTAAGATTTCTTTGAGTATATTATTTACTGATTTATTTGAACTGGCTAATATTTTTACTCCCCCAAGATCATTAACATCAACTACCGCTACTTCTACTTCAAGCTGTTTCGATAATTTATCGCAAAATAATTTTGTTTTTATTGGACCCATAACTATGCTTTTATCATATGGAACAACTGTTCCACTAATGTCATCGATTAGTGAAGATTCAAAACCAGTTAATCTATAAAATACCCCTTTAACACCAAAACATTTAAATAAGAAACCCAAAATTAAAGAAAATGTTATTCGTGTTACACCTATTTTATCTATTAGTAATTGCATACCACAGGCGGTTGCGAGACTACTTGTCGGGTGAAAACAATAACATAATATTTTAGAAAAGATACTATATTCTAAATTCTCAGGAGCTATATACCTTCCTTGCATTATTGCTAGTGGAGTTTCACCTATAGTTAAAATATCGTTTTTTTTTGTGACGTCCTTACAATAATGCATAATAGTTTCTATTGGATTATCAAAGGTTCCAAGCAAATCAGTTTTAACAGCAATAGCTTTGTAGTCTTGATTTAAAGGGATTTGAATAAGCTCTTTTTTGTTTAGATTATGACGATTCAAATTCATTAATAAACCATCTTGTTTTTTAGTTATTCCAAAATGACCGTAATTATCCCAAAAAACTTTTAACCATATATATTTGATCTTATTTTTTAAATCCTTATTCTTAAATTTTAAAATTACTTGTATAAAAAGTTCTGAGTTCGCTTTTATAATTGTTGTTGGCCAATAATTATTTAAGTTTTTTTTAGTAGATTCAGTATAAATATAAATACTTTCCTCATAATCTAACTCTTTAAAATATTGATTTTTTTTTCCTTTAAAAAAATCAAAATCTAGATTAAGATTAGAAACCATTGTTTCTTTTGATTTACTTTTATTGATTATTTTTAAATCAATAACCACTTCGATAATATTATTCTCTTCTCTTGATTTATAATCTATAGGTACTAAAACTAAATTTGTTTTAGGAAAGTAATTAATACATAAATCTGAACAAATTATTACAAATAAAAATATGAAAATTATATTTAGAATAAGCATGAAATTGTTATTTTAAAAACGCATTAGTAATCATTTTTTTTCTGAGATTATACTGTTATATTCGTTAAAGCTTTCAACTGAGAATTTAGAATCACTTATATCAATTCCTTTTAATTCACCTATAATTTTGTTTAAATCATCAATATTTACCATCCCATTCATATCAAATCTAACTTCCCCCTTGCTATCCAAAATTATAGTCTGAGGAATTAAACCATTCCAATAGTAATTAGGTTGATTTGATTTTGATTTGTCGCTTTGTAATTCATCTGTTGTAAGAGCTATCAAGTCAATATTATTTCTCCATATAAGATCTAAACCAGATATTACTGGAGCCATGGCTTTACTATCAGAGCTATCGTCAAGATAAAAAAACAAAACAGAGACCCTTTGGTTTTTTAATGATTCTTCAAGAGTAGTTTGAGGAGGAACAATTGCTCCATTTCCTGCATATATTGGAAAAATGTTTCCGTCATAACTATTAGTATCTCTACTAGCATTAGCGGGATAAGAAGTAGAAAGTATTAATAAGATAAGTATTAATTGAAATAGCTTCATTAAAGGTTGGAAATTTATTTAGTACTAGATTTACCTAAACCTTGTAAGATTCCTTTCCCAACTAATCCAATAGCTTTTCCAACTACTTTTGTTAAGAAATTTACGAAAAGGTTACCGATATACTTTACAGCAATTTCTAATTGTGGAGCTATTGCATCTCTAATTTCTACTAATAAAGTAACTTGTTTTTGAAACCATTCTAAATTTTCTAGTTCTTTTTCTCTATTCTCATTTTTATAGTATCTAGTAAATTTAGAATCAATAATATCAATATATTCCCGTTTACTTTCATATAAATATATAGGCATGTATATATTTTCATGCCATCTATTGTAATTATTAATATTATTTCTAAATCTTTCAAAGGACCGCGTAGACTGCAATTGAGGATTTACAAGTATTGTTCTCAATTCTGGCCAACTTGAACAAATATTAAATACTTCAGAGGCTAATAAATTGCAGTTTCTTATTATCCAATTAGATATAATATTTTCTAGAACAATAAATGATTCTGTTTCATATAAAGGCAATAGTTTGCCATCATAATCTATTGGCTCATTTTTTATTATTGGATCTATAAACATTATTGATTCATGGGATTCTCTATCTATTTCGCTGCAGGTTATTTCTTTATATATGTATTCATTAATTGAAATGGACTCGCCATTTTTTTTAACTCTGAAATAACTTTCAGTTATATTCGAAATAGTATTCAGCTTAAGTTCTTCAATAAGAGAATTGAAATCCTCTTTGTAGTCTTTTCCTTCATAGTTTTCTTTTATATTTTTTATTAAATTATCAAGTTCATCAAGCATTTTACATATTAGACGAGAAATAAACTCTTTTTTTATACCAGACAAAATTATAGATGAATTATTAAAGTCAACATCTAAATTGGTGGAGTTGTATCTCTTGCTAAGACGCTCAAGTATTAAATCCCAAATTTCAAATGTATTTTTATTTTTTATAAAGATAGTATTATTTTTTTTATTTTCTATGTTTATTTTATCCTCAGTGTAAATAGCTTCAGAATAAAGATCTAATGAATTACCCCACAAGAATATAAGAAAGGATTTAGCCGTAATAAGCTCTCTTAATCGTCCTTTTAAAATGAATTTATAAAATTCGGGAGTAGAGTCAGAATTTACATATTTAAAAACATAATTTATCTCAGTATCGATTTGTTTAAGGCCAGATGATAATAATTTTTGATTAAAAGTAAGTTCTTTTTCTTTCTTAATTTTGATAGAGGGATTTATTTCTAGGTCAAATACTCTGCCGCCCTCTGTAATGATATTAATAGATTCAAGAACTTTATCTGCACTAGGATTTAAAAGTAAACCTTCGCTATTTAAAGAGGGGGGTAGTTTTGTTTTATTTACTAACTCACCTGAAAAAATTACAAGAATTTTTGATTCATCCCATCTTTCTTTTAATTTTAATAGTTCTAATCTTATGAGATCTTCTGATTGATAATTTAGAATATTCCATATTATTAAATCTGGATTTAAATTTTTACTGCCATTATTTAGTGTGATGTTTAAATTAGTATCTAATGAAGTTAACTTTAGTGATAAAGATTCTGCAATTAAGCTTGGAGCAATAATTAGTATTGATTTTTTCGTAATTAATTCCAATGCTAAAAGCTTATCTCTTGTTTAAAATTAACTAATAAATCTGGAAAATCCAGTACTATATAAATATTTTTTTGGTTTTTTAAGCGTAATAGTCTTTATTACTTGAAATATCATTTATTCTTTCTGGAGATAATATGTTGTTAGCTTCAGAGATCTTAAATTTATTTTCATAAAGAGCTTTTCCCACTATTACTCCAGATAGTCCAGAATGTTCAAATTTAGTTAATGATAATAAGTCAGAAATTGAACCTACACCTCCTGAAGCAATAACAGGAATATCAGTAATTTCAAGAATTTTTTTTATAAAAACTTCATTAGACCCTTCTAGCGTTCCATCGGTATTGATGTCCGTGACAATAAAACTAGAAATTTTAAAAGAGGAAAATTCCTTTACTAATTCTGTGGCTAATACATCTGATTGTTTTAGCCAACCTCTTGTGCTAACTTTCCCATCCTTTGCATCAATTCCAATAATAATTTTTTTTGGGAATTTGGTTGATAAACTTTTAACTAGTTCTTTATTTTCTATAGCTGAGGTTCCCATTATAACCTTATCCACACCGTAAGAAAATAATTGTTCAATCCTTTCTAGTGATCTTATTCCTCCTCCAATTTGAATAGGAATATTTACTGATTTGACAATCTTTTGAATTGATTGATCGTTTGTTGGAACACCGGTCTTGGCAGCATCCAAATCAACGATATGAATACATTTTGCACCCTCATTCTCCCAGTATTTTGCTTGTTCGTAAGGTTCTCTGGAGAAGTCTTTTCTCTTGTTAAAGTCACCTTTAAAAAGTCTTACACATTTACCATTCATTAAATCTATTGCTGGAATTAGTTTCATGGATTTATCCTTTTCATTAATTACTTCTTAGTAGTACTATTCATTATGTAGTTCTAACTTAGGTTACTACTTATATTTAATATTTTTCGAATATGAAAATTCTTGTAATGGGCGGAACAAGGTTTGTTGGCAAGTCTTTGGTGAGTAAGCTGCTAAATAAAAATCATAATATTGATATCTTTACAAGGGGTAATAAATCTAATCCTGATAATACAAATTTAATAAAAGGTGATAGGAATGATATCGAATGTATTCATAAACTAAAAAACAAAAAATATGATGTAATTTTCGATATCTCTGGTCGTGAAGTAGAGCAAACTAAACTTCTTATCGAGAATTTAGATGACTCTTTCCATAGATATATCTATGTTAGTTCAGCTGGAGTTTATAAAGATAACTATGAATTACCTTTATCCGAGGACTCTCCGCTTGATACTAATAGTAGACACAAAGGAAAATTTGAAACTGAAAATTGGTTAGTTGAGAAAAAAATACCTTTTACAAGTTTTAGACCTACTTATATTTATGGACCTGGAAATTATAATAAAATTGAAAATTGGTTTTTTGAAAGATTATTTCATCTAAAATCAATCCCAATTCCTTCTGATGGTTCTTTGATTACTCAGTTAGGACATGTTTCTGATTTAAGTGATGTAATGATTAAGTGTTTGGATTTTGAAAAATCTAAAAATAGTATATATAACTGTTCTGGAGAAAAAGGAGTAACTATTAAAGGTTTAATATATATGTGTGCAGAAGTTTGTGGTTTAAATAAAAACGAAATTTCTCTAATTAAATTTGATTTTGAAAAATTAGATCCTAAATCAAGAAAAGGATTCCCAATAAGGTTAAATCACTATCAAACTGATATTTCAAAAATTAAAAACGATTTAAATTGGAAACCAAAATTTGATTTACTAAGTGGTTTGAAAGATAGCTTTATCAAAGATTACCAATTTAAAAAGGATAATGAATTTGACAGAACTTCAGATAGTGTTCTTTTTAACGCTTAAATAATCTATAAAAGTAATAAGTGTCAATATAAATCCTAGCCAATAAAATATTATTCCTAAACTAGATAATAAATCTTTTGAAAATGGTTGGAAAAATAAAACTAATGCAATAAAAAAGGAGAAGGTTTTATATTTCCCTAGTTGAGAGGCAGGTAATCCATCCTTCTTAGTAGTTCTTAATGCAGATATAATTAATTCTCTAAATAATATTATTGATAATGACCAAAAAGGGATTATTCCCATCTTACTTAGCCACAATAAAGGTATTAACAAAAATATTTTGTCTGATAACGGGTCAATTATAGCTCCAAACTTCGTTGTATGATTAAATTTTCTTGCAAAATATCCATCGAAATAATCAGTTATTCCTCCAAGAATAATTAAAGCAAAAACAAAATTGGTTTTGTTTAGTTCTAAAAATATTATTAGTGGAAATGTAAGAAATAGTCGAGATATCGTTAAAATATTTGGAATATTTGCTATTAATTTTTTAATATTTTTATTTTTGATTAACAAAATTTTTTTTATTATTAAATTATATTTTACACTTATATTATTTTTTAAGTTTCAAAAAATTTTAAAGATTATAAACAGTTCTTCTATCTAAGAATAATTATATTTTATATTATTTAAATACTATAGATGCCTAAATGCAGCCTCATAGCTTAAAGCTATCTCCAGATTCTGATTTGATTATTTGTATTAAAGAATTTTCTTTCTCAAATAATTTATATGGTTATGTTTCAGGTGTCGTAGGTAATCTTAGTAATGCTTGTATTCAGTGCCCTGGTAGCCAACAAATTAGTAAATTTGAAGGTAACTTAGAAATAGTATCCCTCAATGGAAATTTTAATAATGGCGATGTCCATCTTCATTTAAGCTTCGCTGATGAGGGATGTAATGTTTTTGGAGGGCATTTAGAAGAAGGTTCGATTGTTAAGAAAGGAACTGATATCTTATTAGTATCTTTTGAAAATAGGACTATAGATATCTCAAAAATAAATTTAAATAACAATCAATCACGAGTAAAAGCATATATCCTTAAAAATTGTCCTTGGTCAAAGAGAAGCATTAGGTTGCTTGATTCTTTATCTGTTCCGTATGATTCGATTTTAATCGAGAATGACAAAGATTTTCAAAAGGTAAATTCCTTAAGTAACCACAATACCTTTCCTCAAATATTTTTAGATGATATTTTTTTTGGTGGTTATGACGAACTCTCAAAGCAAGCTAAATATGATTATTTAAATTCCTTTAAATAATCATATTTAGCTTAATTGTCTCGATTTATAATTTTTTCAGAATTTAACTCATCCTCTAATTGCTTTATTAATCTTGAAACAAGAATTTGAAATTCTGGTTGACATCCTTTAAATGCTGCTTTATGCCTGATAGGTTCATTTCTTGTTCTTAAATCAGTAAGCATCAATTGTAATGCATCAATATTTGGGTTTATTTTCATGGTTTTTGTTTATTTTTGCATCTTTTAAATATTTTGCATAGCCTTTTTAAAAGATACTCTTTTATTCTCACTGGAACTTGTTACTTCAATTATTTTATTAAATGATTGTTTATTACTTAATGAATCTATACAACATTTTGCTACCAGTCTTCTTGGAATAGAACCTTTAAATTGCGTATCTTCTTTTGTGTAATCTATATTCTCATCTTTTATTTTTTCAATTTCTTTTAATCCTCCAGGTCTTATAATAGTCCAATCAAAATTTTGATTTTTTAGAAAGTTCTCACCAATTTTTTTCCAGATAAGAATTAAACCAAATAAGTTTAATGGGTGAAAAAATTTACCAGTGCACAAAGAGCTAACTAAGATAACTCTTTTTATTCCGACTCTTTTACAACTTTGTAATTGTCTATATACTCCAAGTGCATCTACTTTTGCAGGTCCAGTCAGATCTAATGAAGCTCTTGCTCCAGTTGCAATTATTAATGCATCCACATTATCTAAAGCCTTATCTAATGCATCTTTATTATCTAATGAGATTCTAAAGGTTTCGGTATTTTTAAGATTCTCTGGAACCTTTGAATTTTTCCTAACTATCTGCTTTACTTTTATTCCTTTCTTCACTGCTTCTTCAGTTATTCTATATCCTGTTTTACCTGAAGCACCAGTAATTGCAATTTTCATGTTAACTTATTTAGTTTTTTTATTATATTTGTTTTTTAAGCCTTTTTACATATAAACTTCTTTTTTCTATTGGGATATAGAGTTCTACACATTAAGCATTTTGTACCATCACAACCTCTTGCAGTACAATATTCTCTTCCATAGAAAATTATTTGCAAATGTAAAGTGTTCCACTCTGAGATTGGAAAAATATTTTTAAGATCTTTTTCGGTCTGCTTTACATTATCTCCATTTGTAAGTCCCCATCTTTGTGATAAACGATGTATGTGCGTATCAACAGGGAAAGATGGAATATTGAATACTTGTGACATTACAACTGAAGCTGTTTTATGACCAACTCCAGGTAGTGATTCAAGTTCTTCGTATGAATTGGGTACTTGACTATGAAATTTTTCGATTATTAATTTTGATAAGAGATAAATATTTTTAGATTTTTGGTTGGAAAGACCTAATTGTTTTATGTATTCATAAATTCTGGAAATACCGAGTTCTATCATTTTTTCTGGAGTATCTGCGACTTTATATAATTCCTTAGTTAGTTCATTAACTTTTTTATCTGTAGATTGAGCGCTTAATACTACTGCCACAAGCAGAGTGAAAGCATTTTTGTGATCAAGGGGGATTGGAGGAGATGGATATAATTTTTTAAGTTCTTTAAGTATAATTTCTGCTCTTTCGTTCTTTTTCATTTATTTAATTTCTTCAGGTAATGTATAAAATTATACAAGTGTTATTAAGGATGAGTGTTTTCTGCTAGTTTTATTATTCTAAAGACTTTAATGTTTTGGTGGAAAAAGAGGCGTTAATAATTGATGATTTACATCATAAATACGATAATCAAAATATTTCCAATTGGATATTAAATGCAATTAACTTTAAAATAGAAAAGGGTGAGTTGTTAGGACTTCTTGGACCTTCTGGTTGCGGTAAAACAACTCTTTTAAGATTGATAGCAGGATTTGAATATCCTTTAAAAGGAAGAATTATTTTAAATGATCAGGAAATTTCAAATAAACATAGAATACTTACTCCAGAAAAAAGAAAAATAGGAATGGTTTTCCAGGATTATGCTCTTTTCCCTCATCTAACTGTTTTAGAAAATGCAATGTTTGGTTTAAAAGATAAAAAGGATAAAACTAGAGTTAATTTTCTAATAAATATTGTAGGTCTAGATAAGTTTATCAATAGATATCCACATGAATTATCAGGAGGACAAAAACAGAGACTTGCTATTGCTAGAGCTTTAGCTCCAGGAACAAATTTTATATTATTAGATGAACCATTTTGTAGTTTGGATATGCACGTAAAATTAAAATTAAGAAGTGAACTTCCAAATATCCTTAGAAGTTGCAATGCTAGCGGATTAATGGTTACTCATGATCCTGAAGAGGCAATGTCCATATGCGATAAGGTTGCTGTGATGAATGAAGGAAAAATACATCAAATTGATTCACCAATAAAACTTTTAGAAAAACCTAAAACAATTTTTGTAAGTAGTTTTCTTCTTGGCAATAATATTCTTAATCTCAAAAAAGAAGGAAACTCTTTTTCATGTTGTATTGGTGAAATAAATACTTCTTCTTTGGTGCGTAAAAATAATATCAAATTTATTTCTATTCCTCCGAAATTTATTTCTATTAAAAGTTCTATAGATGGCGATGCAAAAATAGTTTCAAAAGAATTTATGGGTGAATATTTTATATATAAACTATCTCTTAAGAATGAAACATTAAGGGTCAGAACTAACATTAATGATGATCTTAATGTTGGAGATAATTGTTTTTTAAGTATAGATAAAGATTGTTTCTTTTTTTTATATCCTGGAGCACATAAGATCTTTTTTAATTAAGTTTTATAGGCAATTACACTTGCCCCCTTTCCAGTTTGAACATTTTTTCTTTTTACATTTCTTTTTTTTGTTTGCATATAATTTATTAATTAGTAGAAATTCAGAATAATCTTTTCCAAAATTCATTTTATTGATATTGCTATTGATATTCATTATCATATTCAATCATATATTTTTAATCTTCTTAAGTTACCAATTTATACAAAATGTTGTATTATTTAAATATATAAAGTTTGAAACTGACTATGAATAATTTACAAACAAAAAAATTAGTTAATTTAGGTCCCTCTGGTAGAGCTGTTGCTCAGCCAATAGATGTTGGCTTATTGGATAACTTTTATGAACATCTAACAATGGAAAGATATGCAAATGTTCAATATTTTTCTATTTATTTATGGTTTCAAGAAAGAGATTTGGATGGTTTTGCTTCATATTTTCTAAGTGAATCTCAAGGAGAAATGGAACATGCCTATAAATTTGCTAATTATTTTATTGCTCGTGGACAAACTGTAAAATTGAAGGAATTACCAGCTCCAATTCAGACATGGGATTCTATTGAAGACATAATATCTTATTCATTCAATATGGAAGCTGATTTAACTTCTTCGTTACAACAGCTATATTCAATTTCAGAGAGAATTTCAGATACAAGAACTAGTGTTTTCTTAGATCCAATTGTGGAAGCTCAAACAAAATCTGAAGATGAATTTGCTCATATATTAGGAAAAGTTAAATTTGCAGCTAATCAGCCTTCTGCAATACTTTTAATTGATAGCGATTTAAAGAAAAAATAAATTCTTTTCTATTTTTTTCTGATCAATAGTTCTTTTACATTTCTCAACTAATAAACTAGAAAAACTAATATTTTCATTTTTTCTATTTTTTAATACTTTTGCTATTGAAAATATCTCATTTAATCTTTGCGAGATATTTTTATTTTCATAAATTAGTCTATCTCGCAGGCCTCTATGTGAAGTGTTGAAATAAGCTTGATGAATATTCGTTATCCTGTAACTTAATGAGTCAACTTCAATTAGTAAGTTATTGATTATGGATTCGGATTTATACATATTTCGTTTATAAAGGTGAGGATTCAATAAAAGATGGGTCAACACTTACTGTCTGTGTTCCATTTGGAGCTATTAATAACTCTGATGAACGGAGTTTTGAGATTAATCTTGTAGATGTTACCCGTGTTGAACCTATTAATTCTCCTATCCTTTCATGAGTAAGCCTAAAAGGTAATTCGCACCATTGACCGCATCTTTTTCCGAGACGATTGACTAATATTGAAAATAGAGCTTGCAGTCTTTGCTCAGCATTTCCAAGATGTCTTATTCTCAATAGTTGAAGAGTCCATTCATTAACAGCATCAAAGCCAGAATTTTCAGCAATACTAACATTACTATGGAAGGACAAATCAGTTAAGGCTTCTACACAAACACCTTCACTGCATAATAAATCAGTTCTTAATTGATCTCCTGATTGTAAGAAAGCAAGAGTCATTCCTTCTGTTTCTTCACATGGGCAATATACCCTTGCAATACCACTTTCAACCTCAAGACAGGTCCCCATTGGCCTCGATGAGGGATCTATAAGAACTGACTGTCCAGTTACTATTCGAACAGTTTTTGATGAAAATTCTCCATAATTATGGAAATTCATATCTATTTATACTTTGATAATGAGAATTATTATCAATTATGCATCAAATAATAGCTTATTGCAATTTATTCTCATTATCATATTTGATTTTGAGTTTTTTCTTTACATTACTAATTTGAATATAATTTAAATGGGATAAATTTATTTAAAAATTAGATATGAGCTCTAATAAAATATGTTTAAATTGTGGCAGTTCTGAACTTGTCTCAGACAGATCATTGGGAGGTAGGATGGTCTGCTTTAAATGTGGTTCGTCTTCATTTAAAAATAAGTCTTTTTCACGCATTCAAAACAAAAAAATTATTTATTTAATAATTGCTTTTGTTATTCTATTGCTTGTAGTTTTATAGGTTTTCTGTAAATATGCCAATAGCCTTTGTGTTTTATAACCTCGATATTAATATCAAATAGAATACTTAAATTTTTGCTATTTAAAGTTTCATCTTGCTTTCCATCTGCAATAATTATTCTGTCTTTCATCATTATGACCCTGTTGTATATTTCTGTAATCATTGATATGTCATGAGTTACGCAAATTATTTTCGTATTTAATTTAGTTAATTCATTAATTTGATCTATTACGTAAAATTTTGATTTTAAATCTAAATTAGCAATTGGCTCATCTAGAATTAATATCTCTGGGTTTTTAACTAAGGCTCTAGCAATAAGAACAATTTGTTTTTCACCTTCAGATAAATGTGAAAAATATTTTTGGGATAACTTGCTAATAAACATTTTGTTTATTAGATTTTCGGCTAATAAAACATCCTTTTCAGATTTTTTTGAGATTTTGCAATATTTACCATATAAACCACTAATAATTAAATCAAATACAGTTAAATTTGCCTTTATTCTTGCCTTAACATCGGGATTTACTGTACTAATTTTTTTTCTAAGTTCCCAAATATTAATAAGTTCTTTATTAAATAATTTAAAAACAGTATCTATTTTTTGAACTGGATATATATTTCTATTTATTAATTCTAATAAAGATGACTTTCCAGAACCATTAGGCCCAATCAAAATTACATTTTCACTATTTTTTAGTTTTAAATTTAAATTCTTAACTACCTCATATTCATTTTTAAAGCAACTAATATTTTTTGCTTCAAGCCAATAATCATTAGTCACTAAAATTTGTTACTCCAGAACATGAATAACTGTATTGAGCTAAGAACGAATATTAAGAGATAAAGCCAATTAAGCCATGCTGGTCGATTAACTTTTTTCATTGAAGCTATATTATGAGCAACAAAAATACAAGTGGTGCTGCATATCTTATAAATGTTTTTCTTATTATGTTTATATTATTAATTACTTCCAATTTCTTAATTTCTGGAGGATATTTTAAAATTATCTCATCATAAACATTTAGTTCCTTATTTTTATTTATGTGTTTCCAAGGATTATCCTTTTCTTCAGATTTTTTATACCAGTTCCAGAAATAATTTATTATTCTATCTTCACCCAGTAATTTTATCTCGTCATTTTTTATTAAGCCCAATTTTTGATTATAAGTTTGGGTTTTAAGAATCATATAATCTTCATCAAAGATTTTGTAAAAAATCTTTTTTTGAATCTCTTTGAATAATATTAAATTATTAAGAAATTTGTTTTTAAGGAATTTCCTATAATGTCTAACTATTACTCTCGCTTTGTTATCTCCTAGGGGAATGTGATCAAGCACTTGTACATATCGTGAAGTGGCAGGATCTCCTTTATAGATTAAAATCCTTCCTGGGGGAATATACTTTATTCTTATAAATTCTTTTGTAGGATTATTTTTGTAGAAATATATACTTTCAATAGAATTTGGATTGATATTTATTTTTTGATTAAAACTTACTAGTACATTTTTATTTACATCTTTGTCTGGAATTGTATCTCCATGAACCCAAAATATATGAAGAATATCCAAATGATTTTCGATAATTCTTGACCAATCACATTTAAAATCAACTAAAACTTCTTCCGATACGGAATCTTTAATTGAAAATCCATTAGTAGTTAAATCAAAATTACTAAATAATGAATCATCGTTAAAATTATTTAAATCTGTCTCTGACTTGTCAGTAAAATAAATAAAAATGTAACTCTCTTTCTCTACTACTTTGTATTGAGATAAGTGAATTTTCTTTGCATAATTATCATAATTATTATCAACAATATGACTACAGGTTATCCTATCTATATTTTGACAGTTTCCTTGAGAACTGAATCTTGCACCATGGTATGGACATGTTAATTCACCATTAGAAATTGAGCCGCCATAAAAGGAGGAACCTCTATGAGGGCAAATGTTTTTGATACATCTAACATTATTGTTCTTGTCTCTAAAAAGAAGAAGAGGTTCATCAAACAATGAGAAATAATGAATTTTGTTTTTTTGAAGCTCCTTTGAGGGACAAATTGCATACCAACCATATAAACCTAATTTTAATTCTTTTTGTTTTTCTCTTACCTCCAAATTTTCGATATTTACTACGGTTCCTTTTTTAAAAGGTTTTAAAACCGTATTAATGTCTTTAGCTTTAAAAAAATTAATTTGCTTATTTTCCATAAACTAATATCTTTTTTTAATTGACCAGTTATCTTTGGGAACTATAACTCAAGTAAATAATCAATTTCTGTTATAAAAAAAATTCTCTATCATTTGTAGCAATATTTGTAGAATAAATATTAGATTATGATCCTTTAATCAAATAAAGTATCTTTTAATCAGTTGATAAGTAAATTTTGTACTATTATTAATTTTTTCAAATTATTTAGTAGATTTATTAAAAAATTCTTTGTTTATTTTTTATTTTCTGAATTACTTTATTTGAATCTAAATAATTCTTTTACACCAATGAATTATCAAGTTTTAAAGAATGCGATTGTTTAATAATTCTTTTTAATGTAAATTAAACCAACAAATTTTGGTGTTCAATGATTAAAAATATTTTAAATATTCTACTATTGACTCTTTTCTTGATATTCGATACTCCTGCTTTTCCTATTGACTCTTCACAAAAGGCTATTGAAAAATATTCTTTAAAGATCTCCAGTAAATTTGCAAATACTTATTGTAACTCGATAAAATTCGGTATTTCCAAAGATGGGGCGTTGAGATTTTCTATAGGCGAGACAAATAAAGAATTTTCAAATAATAAATTAAATAATTTTATTGACTATGAACTTCTTAATGAAAATATTCTTCTAAGACTAAAAAATAATTGCCAGATATTCGACTTCCCTGAATATGAATTAGACAAATTGGCATTCAAAAATTAAATTTTGAATATTTCCTAAAATAAAATTTTATTTCCTCCCTATCCAATCGTTCGGTTTCTCCATCATCCAGTCAAAAACACCTTTTGCATCAAGATTTCTAGAGGCAATTATGAAGAATGTTGGAAATAATAAAGACACTATGCCGATTACAAATATTTCTAATTTTCCTATTCCAATCTCAGATAATGTTAAAGCAAAAATTTTAATCATTTCTTGATTATATTACTAGTTTTGTGAATAATAATAGTTGATAAATCAAGATTAGAATAATAATTTATGTTTATGAAAATTACATTATTAATTACGCCTAAATTTAATATTATGTATAAAGTACCTATTTAACAATTCATATTAATTAAATAAATTATATATTAAGAGTTTATATTTTAATGACGTTTAATTCATTAACCTTGTTTATTGCATCAATTTCAACATTAATGATAATATTCTCAGTTTCTAAAATCTTTTTTAAAAGTAAAAAGAGAAGTGCAGAAAGTATATATAAATTAATTGATGATTTAGAAAAAAAATATATCTATTAGATTAATTCAAATTTCTAATTGGTAAAGTTATTTAATAATTGAAAAATATTTTCACTTATTAACAATTTAATCAAATTCTATGCCAACTTCTTCTTTAGCATCTCTATCTAAATCAGGAAGATGTGGTTCTACCCAATGTTCTTTATTATCGATACCTGCTGCGTTGACATAGTTCATAATGTGTTGATCAACTTGCTTATATAAGTCATGAAGATTTAAATCCATACGAATGTCATGAGCAATTTCTGAAACTTGTTGTTCAGTTAGACAATGATCCGGATGTAATAAATCACAACAAGGAATTCTTTTTTCAATCAACTCATTTATGTTGATCTTTATTTCGTAATCTTGATGTACAGTCATTACTGTATAAATTAATTAATAATCTATAATAATTACTCTTTTATTTATTTATGCGTTCGGTTATGAAACGAAATTGTTTTATTTAAGGACTTTATCTTTTTCATTTATTCTAAATTTTTATATTAAATGACAAAAAAATAGAAAATACACTTGCATGGATATATTTTTATGTTTGATTTAAATAAAAGAATTTAATTATGAAATCATTAAGGTTCTCTAGAAAGGCTAATCTTTATTTTCCAAAGATATTAGATAAATTCAAAAAAAAATCTAGTGAAGGAGCTTTCATTAGATGGTTCCTTGTTTGGTATTTTGGTTTTTCAATATTATTATTACTAAGCTTGCATTCATATAATATGGGCTTTGGTAAATAATATTTAACTAAGGCTAAATAAATTTAACTATATAAATAGGTCTTCCAAGTCTTTATATAAATCATCTTGATTTAATTGATTACTTGGAGAATCTACTTTCTCTTCTTCGACTAAAGACACTTCATCTTTCGAATTGTAATAAAGATATCCAATGGCCCCGAATAAAAGAGTAAGAGGTACGATCATAATAAAAATTATTGACTTGTTTTGAATATAGTGCAACACTTAATTTAGTCAAGTGCTGAACTTTTAAATGCCTACTAAGAAAAGAAGAGTTGGTTTTATCCCTAGAAGCGATGTATTGGATCTAATAAATAAATTAAGTTTTGAAAGCAATTTAAGTATCTCTAAAATAATTAATATTCTAGTAGAGGAAGCACTACATAAAAGAGGGATATTTAATATAAACAATGGTAAAGTTTTCAAATATGAAAGCAAAATTAATTTAAATAATGAAAAAAAAATATTGATGAACAAAGATGGTAAAGATTTCCCTAATGGATTTAACAAGTTTAAAAATACTGAAAATCAACATTTTAAAGAGGAAAGTGATGAATTTATTGACAAGGAAATTTATGAAAAATTTTTAATGTTCCTTCAATTTCAAGAAAAAATGAAAAATAGAAATTATTAAAATAAGTGTTGCACTGTTCAGTACAGTAAGGTACTATTTATGAGATAGTTATTTTGAATTAATGAGTCTTTAGTGAATATTTATTTTCTGAGAATAGAAAATGTATTCAGTTATTTTAAGTCCTTTTCCATTTCCTTTAACTTTTACTATGAATTTTTATGCTCAGGAATTAAAGCTTAACCTTTTGCCTCCGGATAAATTATATTGTGATTTTAATTATTGGAGCTCTTTGTTTACTCAAGATATGTCCATCCTTTGGGAAAAAGGCCATTGTATTCCTTTAAAGAATCTACCAGCGGAAGTTTCTGATATGATGTTTCCTTATTTATTACTAGCCTTATCAGACTATAAGATTTTGAATAAAAAGACTTTGAAAGGAATTGGACTTGATAACTTATTAAACCTTTGGTTTGATAAATATTCTTTGAACAAAAATGGTTATTTCCATCTTACAACCTTAACTAAAAAAATATAATTTAAACAATATGGTAATTTAAAATTATTTTTATTAATTTTTTCTTCAAAAGTATTCAGTAAATAGATTAGACAACTTTAAAATGAAATTCACTATAAATAAATTGTTTTTAAAATAATTAATAAAAAAAATTTGTAGAGTTATTTATTGATAGCGGACTAAATCCTCGTGGAGAATTGGACTTTAGTCCACTCTATCTTTTTAGCAAAGGAATATTTAAGTGGCAAGTTAAGTCTCAATTTTTATTTTAATGATATCTTTTAACTGTTAATTTTGAATACTATTTAATCAAGTTGACTTGTTAATTAATTTCTGTTCTATATTTGTATATTACCATTCACTTACTTACAAATAAAATTAGTCCACGAGTAAAGATAATTGCAACCGCTAAAAGATAAATCCAAAAGAATACCATACTTATCTTGTTCTCTAAATTACCTTTGTGATAATTGTCTTTCATTAATAATTAATTGCAATATGATATTAAAGATAAAAGGAATTCTATGATCTTATAGATTATTGTAACTTCCTGAAAATTTTTACAAAAAATCCAATTAGTGGGATATTTTCTTACTGATTTTTATCTAATTAAAGTTTTTAAATATTTTTTGGAAGTACTCCTTCGTATAAATCTTAAAAGCAAGTTTTATTAAGTGAAAGGTAATAATTAATTTTTCTATTAATTAAATATTTAAAATTAGGGTTTATCGTTAATAGATTATATTTTATTTTTATGAATTGATCATCACTAGTAGAAGTTATTTCTTTCTATTATTTCTTTTTCTCAATTGAATCTTTCTTAAAGATGATTTTCTATTAGTTATGAGTAATTTTTACTTTAATTTGTTATTACTAAATTTCTTTTAAATTATTTAACTATATTTCTATAAATACTTATGGATCTGAGAAATCTTCTTTAATTTGTTTTAAACGTTTTTGGTAAATAACCTCGTATTTAGACTCGGAGGGATCACGACTTTTGTATCTATTATAATTTTGTCCTTCATATTTTTCTAAGTTTATAAATTCTTCTACTTGCTTGATAAGATCTCTATAAATTGAAGCTCCTATAATTTGTTCTTGAGAAAGGTCGCTTGTATTTGAATCAACATACTCAACAATTCCTTTGTAGGTATAAAGCCATTGTCTTCTTATCACTGGATCGAGAGCGATAACTTCTTTAACTATAAAGTTTGTACACAGTTTTAACTTTATCTTCAAATCTTTAATATCAGTCAAAAAATAACGGAAGAATGTTTAGATCATATTAGATCAAGTTTCATATAATTACTTTTATTTCTTTTTAGGACTCTTTTTTAATTATTTAAATTAAATTCTAAAGAAAAAACATCAAAAATATTCTGTAATCTTTATTTTTGTAGCTTATAACCAAATTGAATCAATTGGTTATATGTAGATTTAATTTGTAAATGGTTTAGAGACAGACGCCTTTCTTCGTTCTTTTGGACATAAAAAAAACCTTTATTATCTAAATTCTTCTCTATTGTTACATTTTGCTTTCCTTTATTTAGAATCCAAGGCTCTTTTTGAAAATTCTCATCTCCAAATTTATAATCCCACGGGAAAGTTTCGGCAAATTTATTTTCTTGTGACAAGTAAGGTGTTTATCGCATGTGATTCTTTAATTTTACTTTATTTTATGGTTGTTGATTTAATTGATTGCTATATATTTACTTTTTGATTTATAAGGTCTCTCCACAAACAAGCCATTACGTAAGTTAAAAGTGAGCTTGAAAATATTAGAAAAAATGATGTAGTAGTCATGTGGTTATTTGTTAAATAAAGCCTAGTGATCCCGCTATATAACCAATAGTTAAACAGAAGATGAATTCAAGTAAATCTATTGGAACAGAGTTAATAATTAAACTAAGTTGAGACAATTATTATGACCTTATGTTTTTGTTTAATTCAAACTTTTCAGCTTTTTCAGTTTGACACTCAGTATCATCTTCGGCACATTTAATATCTGCTTTTTTATTCATGTGACTGCTGCAACTGCTTGCCATAAGAGGTAAATTACTTGTTGCTGTAAATCCAGCCAAACAAAAAAAGGATATGTATGGAATGACTTTTCTCATCTAATTGTTACTATATGTAAACTTATTATGTTACATTAAGTGCTCAACTGTGAGTATATAAGATATTTATTTAAGTTTCATTTAATAATCAATGAATTAGTTTTGTTTATTTTTTTATTTATGTTGAACGATATCGGAAATACGTAAATATTGGTCTTTTATTAAGAAGTTTTAAATAGACAAAAAAAAAGACTCCTGCATAAAATGCCGAGCCTAGGTGATGGGGACTTTTATTATTGCAGAAATTTTTATAGAGATCAACCCCACAAATAGCTCATTTTATTTTTTAATTCACCACATGTAGTGTCAAAAATTTTATCTTCTTATTATTTTTTTTGTAAAGACTGAGTGGTGTGTATTATTTGGTTATTAAGCTCCTAATCAAGTATTTTT
>QCGL01000016.1 GCA_003279935.1 Prochlorococcus sp. AG-388-A04 | reverse complement strand
TACTAATCCATTTTGATATAGATTTTATTTTTATATTCAAAACCGCTGCTTGTAGAGTATCTAGCCTACTATTAAAACCTATTTGAGTATGGTGATACCTTTTAGGACTTCCATGAACTGCCAACTCTCTGACCTTTTTTGCAATATTTTGGTCTGAAGTTGTAACTGCCCCTCCATCTCCAGCAGCGCCTAAATTCTTAGTTGGGAAAAAGCTAAAGCATCCTATATCTCCAATACTTCCTACTTTAGAATTTCCCCACATAGTACAAGTTGCCTGCGCGCAATCCTCAATTATTTTTAGATTATATTTTTCAGCTAATGCTTTTATTGACTTCATATTTACAGCATTACCAAATAAATGGACTGGCATAATAGCTTTAGTATTAGAGTTGATTTCTTCTTCAATTAAATCAATATTAATTAAATAATCACTTGGATTAATATCAACCAAAACTGGATTAGCGCCTACTGCACTTATAGCTTCAGCAGTTGCGAAAAAGCTGAAAGAAGAAGTAATTACTTCATCCCCTTTCCCAATATCTAAAGCACGTAAAGCAAGTATTAATGCATCAGTCCCACTATTACACCCAACAGCATGATTTACCCCAACAAGAGATGCAAAATTCTCTTCAAATTCAGCAATCTCTTGACCACCGATATATTGTCCACCTTTAAGAACTTTTATAACCGCCTCCTCAATATCAGAGCCGATTTCCTGGAACTGTCGTTCTAATGTAAATGGAGGTATTTGCATATTTATTATATTAGCTTTAAAGGTTTTTCTCTGGGATAAATATTATATTTAATTCATTTAAACCAATCAGGCTCTTTACCTGGAGTCCATTTTATATTGCATCCAAGCGATGGTTTTTGAGGATGGGGATATTTACTATTTTTATTTAAGCCTTTAAGAGCGGCATGTAAATCTTCGCCAGTGATAGAAATATCATTACTTGGTCTACTACTATCAAGTTGGCCATGATAAAAAAGGGTAAATTTTCTATTGCCAGCATTTGAGAAAAGATAAAAATCAGGCGTACATGCAGCCTTTAACTCTTTGGCAAAAACTTGACTTTCATCATAAAGATAAGGAAAACTCCAACCTTGTAATTGAGCTTGATTTCTTAAACAATCTGGAGAATCTGAAGGATGAGTAACAATATCATTACTTGAAACTGCGATAGTTTGAACTTTATCTTCTATATCACTACTTAAAATCGAAATGTAATTTTCTAAATATTTCACAAAAGGGCAATGGGCACAAATAAACATTAAAAGTAAATGCCTATCATCTAGTTTGGTTAAATTATAGTTTTCTTGATTAGATGAATTGGTATTAATCATTTCGAAAGAAGGTAATTGAGTCCCTAATTCCAAAAACATTGAATTTGTTTTAACCATACTTAAAAAATATTCCCTATAGTTGAAATTTATTGTATATTTTGCAGTAATTCGCAAAGAAGTGTACTTTTTGTAGGACAATTATATAAATAAGAAATAAAATGCTTCTAAATTTAACTGGCAAAAAAATTCTAGTTACTGGAATTGCCAACAATCGTTCAATAGCATGGGGAATAGCTCAGCAACTTTCAAAAGCTGGGGCTGAACTAGGAATTACTTATTTACCTGATGAAAAAGGAAGGTTTGAATCAAAAGTAAGAGAATTAACCAAAGATTTAGAGCCATCATTATTCCTCCCACTTGATGTTCAAAATCCTTCTCAAATTGAAGAAATTTTTGAAAATATTAAAAACAATTGGGGACAAATTGATGGGTTAGTTCATTGTCTTGCATTCGCAGGTCGTGACGAATTAATTGGAGACTATAGTGCAACTTCATCCGAAGGTTTTGATAGAGCTTTGAATATTAGTGCTTATTCTTTAGCACCTCTATGTAAGGCAGCAAAACCACTTTTCAGCGATGGCGCTGGGGTAGTTTCTTTAACTTATTTAGGATCTGAGAGAGCTATACCTAACTATAATGTAATGGGCGTAGCAAAGGCAGCTTTGGAGGCTTCAGTAAGATACCTTTCTGCAGAACTTGGTCCTGAAAAGCAAGTAAGAGTAAATGCAATAAGTGCTGGTCCAATTAGAACACTTGCGAGTTCTGCAATAGGTGGCATTTTGGATATGATCCATAATGTTGAAGAAAAAGCTCCGCTACGAAGAACAGTTACTCAAACAGAAGTAGGAAATACAGCTGCTTTTCTTTTAAGTGATCTTTCAAGTGGCATATCAGGCCAAACTATTTATGTTGATGCAGGTTATTGCATTAATGGAATGTAAATTACAATTTAAACAAAGTAAAATGTCATCCTCAAGACAAGCTGAAATTAAGAGAAAAACAAATGAAACAGATATTAGTATTTTTCTTAATATAGATGGCAATGGAATTTCTGAAATTGATACTGGCATACCTTTTTTAGATCATATGTTGCATCAAATATCTAGTCATGGATTATTTGATTTAAAAATAAGAGCTATTGGAGATACACATATTGATGACCATCATACAAATGAGGATGTTGGCATTGCTCTTGGGAAAGCTTTTACTAAAGCCCTAGGAGAAAGAAAAGGGATAAACAGATTTGGGCATTTTTTTGCTCCTTTAGATGAGGCTTTAGTTCAAGTAACATTAGATTGTTCAGGGAGGCCTCATTTGTCTTATGATCTCAAATTAAAAGCACCAAGAATAGGGAATTATGATACTGAATTAGTAAGAGAATTTTTTATAGCTTTTGTAAATAATAGTGGAATCACTCTTCATATCAATCAAATACAAGGTACAAATTCTCATCATATAGTTGAGGCATGTTTTAAAGCCTTTTCAAGAGCAATGCGAATGGCTTCTGAAATAGATATCAGAAGATCTGGAACTATTCCAAGTAGTAAAGGAATGTTAGAAAGTGATTAGATAATTAAAGTCAGTAATTTTCTGAATTAGCCACAATTTCATGTATTTTTGGCGAAAATAAATAAAGTTAATATTTTAAAGTGACTTATATTCAAGAAAAACAAATTAATGATAAACCAGCTTTTAATAAAGAAGACTGGGCAAGTGCATACAAAAATGTTGAAAAAGAATTAACAAATGAACCATTAAATACAAGTAAGGGGGGGGATATTGAGGAATTGAATGGAACTCTATTCAGAAACGGGCCAGGGATATTAGAAAGAGGAGGCCAATGGGTTCATCATCCCTTTGATGGAGATGGAATGATTACAGCAATTAAATTCGAGAATGGAAAACCATCTTTAACAAATAAATTTGTCCAAACAAAAGGTTTTTTAGAAGAAAAAAAGATTAACAAATTTATATATAGAGGAGTTTTTGGCACTCAAAAAAGTGGAGGGATTTTAAATAATGCTTTAGATTTAAAATTCAAAAATATTGCTAATACACACGTTATAAAATTAGGCAATGAAGTGCTTGCACTATGGGAAGCAGCGGGTCCACATGCCTTAGATCCTAACAATCTTGATACTATTGGACTAACAACTTTAGGTGGAGTTTTAAAGAGCAACGAAGCATTTAGTGCTCATCCAAAAGCTGATTTAAATTCAAATATGTCATCTGAACTTTTGGTAACTTTTGGAGTACAAACTGGTCCAAAAAGTACTATTAGATTAATGGAATTTTCAAATGCTGGTGAAAATGCTGGTGAACTGATAATAGACAGGAAAGATACATTTAATGGATTTGCATTCCTTCATGATTTTGCCATTACAACCAATTGGGCGATATTTTTACAAAACGCTATAGACTTTAATCCTTTACCATTTGTAATGGGCCAAAAAGGAGCCGCTCAATGTTTGCAATCAAATCCTAATAAAAAAGCTAAATTTTTTATAATCCCAAGAGAAAGTGGTTTATTTAAGGGGCAACCACCTATAACTATAGATGCACCAGATGGATTTGTATTTCATCATGTTAATGCATACGAAAAAGATTCAAACATAATTTTAGATAGTATTTTTTATGATGATTTTCCTTCTGTTGGGCCCGATGAAAATTTTAGGGATATTGACTTTGATAAGTATCCAGAGGGTAATTTAAAAAGATCTATTATAGATTTAAAGTTGAAAACTTCTAAGCTTGAAACTTTAAGTTCACAATGTTGCGAATTCGCTACTGTTAACCCTAAACTTTTAGGATTAAAAGCATCTTACTCATGGATGGCTTGTACAGATAAGAAAATAGGGAATGCTCCTTTACAAGCTATTAAAAAAATAAATTTGATTACCAAAGATGAAATTTCTTGGTCAGCTGCACCTAGCGGATTTGTTAGTGAACCAATAATGGTTCCATCACAATCATCAAACAAAGAAGATGAGGGTTACTTATTTATTCTGTTATGGAATGGTAGTAGAAGAGGAAGTGATCTTGTGATACTAGATGCTAAAGACTTAAAAGAATTAGCTATTTATGAACTTCCAATATCCATTCCGCATGGCTTACATGGATCTTGGGTTAATAATTAATTAGGCAATTATATTTAACAATTGAGGAATGATTTTTTTAACTGCTTTACCACGATGACTACATAAATCTTTTAATTCATTATTCATCTCAGCGAAAGTTAATTTACTTGATAACTCCTCAAAAATAGGATCATAACCAAAACCACTGTTTCCTCTAGGGCTTAGAATAATGTTTCCAAAACATTTAGCCTCTGATTCTAATATCACATCTCCAGTAGGAGAGCAAACACAAACATTTGCAATAAAGAAAGCACCTCTATTTTTTTCTCCATCAAGTTCATGTAAAACTCTTTCTATTCTTTTTTGATCATTTTCTGCATATCTTGATGAGTAAATTCCTGGCCTACCGTCCAAAGCATCAATACATATTCCTGAATCATCTGCAATGGCATAGTTCCTTGTCTTTTTAGAAACTTCACTTGCTTTTTTGATTGCATTCTCCCTAAATGTTATCCCATTCTCCTCAACTTCTATTGATTCTGGTTGAAGCAATAATTGGCAATTTACATTTAATAGTAATTTTTTATATTCTTCAATTTTACCTTGGTTTTTACTTGCTAAATATAATTTTTTCATTTTATATTTTTTACTTTATTTATGTATTTTTGACTCCATTCCAAAACCTCATTTACATTATTTTCAGATTTTGCCTCACAATACAATCTTAAAAGAGGCTCCGTTCCTGAGAACCTAAATAATAGCCAAAAATTATTATCCATTCTCAATTTTATGCCGTCGATATTTGATACACTTTTTATACTATAGCCACATATTTTTGAAGGAATATTATTTTTAATATATTTTTCAAGAATTTTTTTTTCTGATTGATTTGGAAATTCAACATCAATTCTTCTATAAAAACTTGGACCAAAATTTTCTTGAATTTGATCTAAAGTTTCATATAAATATTTTGATTTTTCTGCGATTCCATTTAGTAAAATCATAGCTGCATATAAAGCATCTCTCTCCGGCATAAAGTCTCCAAAACCTACACCTCCTGATTCCTCTCCCCCAATAAATATTTTTTCTTTAATCATTTTTTTTGCGATATATTTAAAACCAACCGGCAGTTCGAAAACCTCTCTATCTTGATTTTTTGCGATATTACTAATTATGTCTGAACCACTAACAGTTTTAAGTACTGGATATAAATTTTTATTCTTTTCTCCCAAATAACTAATAAAGAAAGGTAATAAAACTTGAGTACTACAAAATCTTCCTTTTTCATCAATTACAGCAATCCTATCGCCATCCCCATCAAAAATTATGCCTAGCGTTTTGATACCATTTTTAGAAGTTTTTGTTAATGTTTCAGTTAAATTATCTAAATATTTTAGCAGTGGCTCTGGAGGATTTCCTCCAAATAAAGGATTATAATCTGCTCTAATTTCAGTAAAAATTTTTGAATCATAACCTTCAAAGATCTGACTAAGGCAATTTGCTGCTGAACCATGCATAGAGTCAACAAAAATATGCAAATTCATTTTCTTTAAATTATTAGCAATAAAATCAATATTAAAATTAGATTTAATTTGATCTAAATGAAACTTCTTAATATCAACTTTTTCATATGCACCTCCCAATCTTTCAATTGAGTTTCCCAGAAGTAACCTTTTTTCAACTTCCTTTGTAAAAGATTCATCCACAGAACATCCTTTAAAACTTTTAATCTTTAAACCCAGCCAATTATAGGGATTATGACTTGCAGTAATAACTAAACAACCTAAAAACATAAATTTTTTGGCATATAAGCTGCAGGAAGGCGTGGGCACATAACTAGTAGAAAGAATGGGTTCAAAACCACACCCTTTAACAAAAGATGCTATCTCTTTTGCGAACTCATTTGCCATGAATCTACGATCGTACCCTATAAGAATTTTTTTAGAATTTGTTTCTTCGAAGTATTGATAATATAATTCCTGACAAGAAGCGACTACAACTCTTGAGAGATTTGATAGATTGAAATCAAAACCAATTATTCCTCGCCAGCCATCAGTTCCGAATTTTATTTCATCTAGTTCATTTGAAGACAAAGTAAAATAGTTCCTTAATTTCCAATAATTATCTATATTAATTTATAGAAGTAAAATTTAAACTGCCTTTGCAAAAAAATTTGAATAATCTTTATTTAAAAAGTTTTATAAGATGCAAAAGAAAAGCTTGGCTCGATTATCAGGGCAATAAGTCTCAAAGAATTTGGTCACCACATCAATCTATAGAAATAATTAAACGATACAAAACCTTTTACAAACTAAGTGATGGAGATTTATATTCTGGGGAAAAAGCCTGTAAGAGGGGTTCAAATGGAGTAATCGGATTAAAAGCAAGATCTAAATTAATCAACAATATAAATACAGAAATGCAACCTCAATTACTTAAAAAAGTAGGTGGTCATAGCAAATGGGGCGAATATAAATATATACCTGTTGTATATAAGTTAGGCCATAGAACAACAAAAGAGCATCTATTCGATTTAGCTTTTTCTTCGATGTTATTAGAACCCTTTCAAGAAGCAAAAATTGAAAAAGGATTGGTAATTTCAAATTTTTCAAATCGAATTAATATTGAAAAAATTGATTTAAATCCACGCTTAAGAAAAAAAGTAATACATACCTTTTTAAAGGTAAATGAATATCTAAAAAGATCTATTCCAGATATAACTGAAGACAGGAAAAAATGTACGATATGTTCATGGCAAAAGTTCTGCGATAAAGAAGCAAAAGATAATGGATATCTAACTGATATAGATGGTATTGGTTCTAAAACAGCCTTGTTTCTCCAAAAAAATGGGATATCTAATATTAAAGAACTAGCTGCTACTAAGAAAATAGATTTAGGAAAAAAACTTTTTCAATTTAAGGAGCAAAGATTTGAAAAAGCTTCAAAGTTTATAAAGCAATCAAAAGCATATTTATCAGGAATACCAATTCGAATTTTGGAAAATAAAAACTTATCTTATCTTTTAAAAAATAAAGATTCGGGATTCTTTATTTTTGATATTGAGTCAAATCCAGATGATAAACATGATTTTTTATATGGATTTTTAAAAGTAAATAGTTTGTTTGAAAATATTGAAGATGATTTTTATGATCCAATATTAAACCTTAAAAACAATACTAAAAAATCTAATCAAGAAATTATTCAAAAACTTTTTTCTCAAAAATACTGGCCAGTTTTACATTATGGAGAGACAGAGAAAATTGCAATTTTAAATTTAGCTAGGCAATCAGATCTCGATGTAAAAGAAATTGAAATCCTAAATTCCAGATTTATAGACTTACACTTAATCATAAGAGGATCATGGATATTACCTATTAGAAACTATAGTTTAAAAACAGTTGCTAATTGGATTGGATTCAAATGGGAGCAAGAAAATGTAAGTGGATCAAAAGCTTTATATTGGTGGATCCAATATAAGAGTACTTTAAATGATATTTTTCTAAAAAAAATAATTAAATATAATCGAGATGACTGTTTGGCTACACTTCAAATCGCGAAGTGGTTAATCAAAAAACATGAAAATGTTAATTAAAGAAAAGTTGAACCTACAGATTTCTCTAATGAAATTTGGCCAAAATTTTCAGAGAAAAATGGATTTCCCTTATCTAAATATTTTCTCTTTATCATTGCTAGGCCTTTTATTATTCGAGACTCTAATACATAAATGCTGGTAATATAACCAACCGATTTTTCTTTATTCTGATTATTAAAAAGAATTTTATTCACAGATTCTAAATTCAAATCTTTATCTTTAGCCGTCCACACTCTGATCTCCTGCTTTAAAGAAGCAACATTCTTGATTTTTGACATTGTTTCTTGACCCAAATAACAACCTTTATTGAAGTCTATAAGATCTGTTAAACCTAATTCAAGTGGATTATTTTTTCCATTAATTTCACTATTTAAAGATGGTATAGCCTGATTAATCTTCCACAATTGCAAGTCATTAGTATTCATTGAATTTGGATTATTTTTATAAAAATCATATTTTTTATCTTCATTTTTTAAAAAAATAGGTTGAGTGAATCTCCAAGAATTCATATCATCAACTTGCTGAAGTCTATTTATTGAAAAAGTATCACTTAATGAAACATCGTCAGACGGAAAAATAATGTCATTAAAGTATTTTCTAATCTCGCTAGTATTTCCTACTAAGACAATTACTTTTAATTCATTTTCTGAGCAATTAATTTCAAGTAATGATTTTAAAATTCCATTTGGGGATAACCAGCAAGATTTTAAAACCTTGTTATTTAAATCAACAATATTTCCTGTAGTTATTCCATTTAAGAATCTTTTGCTATCTTTTCCAGTAACAGAAAAGCAATCAAATTTTTCAAGCCAAAATTGTTCTTTATTTTCTTTAATTTTTGACATTATTTATAGAAAGTCTTCTATTGAAAATAAGCTTTTTAATTGTATATTTTGTTCTTTTAAGGCCTCATATCCTCCTTCTCTTCTATCGACAATAGACAAAACTTCTTTAACTAAAAGATTATTTTCTCGTAACTTATTAATTGCTTTAATAGCTGATCCAGCAGTAGTCACAACATCTTCTAAGACAGTTACTTCAGTTCCTTCTTTTAATGTAGGCCCCTCTAACCCAGCCTTTGTTCCATATTCTTTTATTTCTTTTCTGATGATTAAAGCATCTATTAATAACCCTTGAGAAGCTGCTGTTACGATTAAACCACTAACTAAAGGATCGGCTCCTAAAGTCAACCCAGCCACAGCTCTTGAACTTGGATCCATTAACTCCAAAAACAAATTACTAATTAATTTCAACCCTGTGCCATTTAAAGATACGGGTTTGCAATTTAGATAATGAGCACTTTTTTTGCCAGATGCCAAAGTAAAGTTTCCTTTCTTATAAGACTTTTCAATTAAAAGTTTTAACAAATTCTTCTTATTTAATTTATTCTTCTGCGAGAAATTGTTCATTAATAGAAGTTAAGCTTATATTTCAAGATTAGGAGAAAAAAAAGAAATCTCACAAAAACTTACTAAGTTGGTGCTTTTTGAAATATTATTTTTATATTGTATGTAAATCGAATGTAATTAATCATTACTGAAGAAAATCTGGGGGTGTAGCAATCTGGTGAATGCACCAAACTCATAATTTGGCTTAGGCGAGTTCGATCCTCGCCACCCCCATCACTAATTTGTTATTGAATGAAAATAACTTTACTATTTTTACTTTTGATATTTCCAGCTTTTTTTGCTGCGAGTGAACTTTCATTTTTATTAATAAGGCCAAGTAAAGTTTTAAGACTGATAGAAGAGAAAAGAAAAGGAGCATTTTCCATTTTAAAAATTCAAAAAAGATTCAGATCTTCTTTAATAGCATCTCAATTTGGCGTGACAATTTCTCTTATAGCTGTTGGTTGGTTAAGTAAAGGTTTGGCTAATGATTTTTGGAACGTAAATAAATTTTCAAATCGAATATATGATCTCTTATTATTTTTATTTATTGTACTTATAGTCACCCTTATATCAGGTCTTATTCCTAAAGCATTAGTAATTAATAATCCAGAGTCAGCCGCTTTGAGATTAACTACAATTTTTGATGCAGTTCGCAAAGGAATGCAACCTATTGTTTCTGTAATTGAATTTTTTGCAAGTGCTTGTTTAAGGTTATTTAATCTAAACAACAAATGGGATTCATTAAATTCAGTATTATCAGCAGGTGAATTAGAAACATTAATAGAAACAGATAATGTCACAGGATTAAAGCCTGATGAGAAAAACATCTTAGAAGGTGTTTTTGCTTTAAAAGATACTCAAGTCAAAGAAGTAATGATTCCAAGATCTGAAATGGTAACTTTGCCAAAAAATATTACTTTTGCTGAACTTATGAAACAGGTTGATAAAACAAGGCATGCTCGTTTTTTTGTAATTGGTGAATCATTAGATGATGTTTTAGGAGTTTTAGATTTACGTTATTTAGCAAAACCAATTTCTAAAAGCGAAATGGGAGCAAATACATTACTAGAACCTTTCCTTTTGCCAGTAACAAAAGTAATAGAGACATGCTCATTAGCAGAAATATTACCTATCGTTAGAGATTACAATCCATTTTTACTGGTTGTTGATGAACATGGTGGGACTGAGGGACTTATCACTGCAGCTGATCTTACTGGTGAAATTGTTGGGGAAGAAATGCTAAATAGCAGATTATATTCTGATATGAAAATGTTGGATAATTTCTCTAAGAAGTGGTCAATTGCTGGTAAAGCAGAAATAATAGAAATCAACAAAAAGTTGGGATGTTTTCTTCCAGAAGGAGCTGATTATCATACACTCGCAGGATTTCTTCTTGAAAAATTTCAAATGGTCCCAAAAATCGGGGATAGTTTAGAATTTAAAAATATTAAATTTGAAATAATTTCAATGTCAGGTCCCAAAATAGATCGTGTAAAAATATTTCTGCCAAAAAGTTAAAATTGACATCTAATGAAGGATAATAACTAAATATACATGGACTATAAGATATGAAACCAACCTCATCCTCAGTAAAGGTTGGAGTAATCGGTATAGGAAATATGGGATGGCATCATGCCCGAGTGCTTAGTTTGCTAAAAGATGCAGATTTAGTTGGAGTTGCCGATCCAGACGAAAGCAGAGGTAAATTAGCAGTAGAGCAATTTCAATGTGAGTGGTTTAAAGACTATCATGATCTTATTTCTAAAGTTGATGCAATTTGTATTGCTGTCCCTACACTTCTCCATCACAAAGTAGGTCTAGATTGTCTTAAGGCAGGTGTTAATGTTCTTATTGAAAAACCTATTGCAGCTACTGAGCTAGAGGCTAAATCTTTAATAAATGCCTCTAAAATTAGTAACTGTCTTCTACAAGTTGGACATATTGAAAGATTTAACCCTGCTTTTAGGGAGTTAAATAAAATAGTTCAAAATGAAGATATTGTAGTTTTAGAAGCAAGAAGGCACAGTCCTCATGCTGACAGAGCAAATGATGTATCAGTAGTTATGGATTTAATGATTCATGATATTGATCTAGTGCTTGAATTAGTTAATTCAAAGATACAGAAATTAGCCGCCGTCGGAGGAAGAAATAGTGATGGCTTAATAGATTATGTAAATGCTACTTTGGTTTTCAAGAATAATATTATTGCAAGCTTAACTGCCAGCAAAATGAGTCATAAAAAAATTAGGAATTTAAGCGCACATTGCCAAAATGGTCTAGTTGAAACAGACTTCTTAAATCATTCTCTCCAAATCCATAGAAAAGCTCATGAATCCTATACAGCAGAGCATGGAGAATTAGTTTATCGAAATGATGGTTATGTTGAAGAAGTAAGCACAACCTCTATCGAACCTTTATATGCAGAATTAGAACATTTTCTTAAGTGCGTACAAGGTAAAGAGTTACCAGAAGTGGACGGAGAACAAGCCTCAAGAGCATTAAAAATTGCAGATTTTATTGAATGTGCAGTAGAAAACTCTGGTGATGCAATATCCCTTGAAATACCCTTCTGAATCATAAATAGATTTTATTTAAACCCTACTGCAGCTTGCCAAACAAAAACTAATAAAAAGAAAAATAAAGGTATTAAAGGAAGAACGTCAACGGTTGGAGCGAAAGCCTTATATGCTTCAGGCAATTCAGCGAATGTATTTAAAAGAGTGAGCACCTTCTTAATAAATTAATTAATTATGTTAAGACGTTACCACGTATGGTGAGCAATAGAGGATCTTTTCCATGGAGCGAAATCTATTGTAAAACAATTATCTTTAATTGCAGCAGAAATTGCATTTGTAAATCGAATTAGATGAGAAATATTATGTAGGCTTATAAGCGTTAGGCCTAATATTTCATCATTTCTAACTAAATGATGTAAGTAAGCACGAGAGTACGATTTACAAGTTTCACATTTACAAGTTTTATCTATTGGAGAAAAATCATTTTTAAAGCGGGCATTACGTATATTCCATCTTTCATCATTAAAAAATGCAGTCCCATGTCTTCCCAGTCTTGTAGGCAAAACACAGTCAAATATATCGAAACCTTTTGCAACAGCTAAAGAAATTTCTCTTAGAGAGCCAATTCCCATTAAATATCTTGGTTTATTTATTGGTAAGAATTTTGAGACGTAATTAATTACACTATGAATTTCTTCGACTGCCTCTCCAACACTGACACCTCCTACCGCTATTCCAGGTAGATCAAAAGAACTTGTAAATTTTGCGCTATGTTCTCTTAATCTTGGATACTTACCACCTTGAACTATTCCAAATAATGCTTGATTTGATTTCTGATGAGTCTCAACACATTTTTGCAACCATGAATGAGTTCTTTGTAAAGAGTCCTCAATATCATTTTCGTTAGCTGTGTGCGGAGGACAATGATCAAAAGCCATAGCAACATCAGAACCAAGATCCATTTGAATCTGCATTACTTTTTCAGGTGATAAAAATACACGACTACCATCTCTTGGATTTTTAAATTCCACACCTTTATCAGAAATATTATTTAATTTGGCCAAACTAAAAACTTGATATCCACCTGAATCAGTAAGAATAGGCTTATCCCAATTCATAAACTTATGAATTCCACCAGATTCTTTAACTAGTTTTTCTCCAGGTTGCAGATGAAGATGGAAGGTATTCGAAAGAATCATTTCCGATCCTGTAGAGAGTAACTGCTTAGATGAAATTCCTTTAACCGTTGCCAAAGTACCCACAGGCATAAATCTTGGAGTGTTTACCTGACCATTTGGGGTATGAAATATACCAGTTCTTGCCTCTGTATTACTACAATTCGATTTAATTTCAAATTCAAACACGATAATTTATAAAATTTTTTGATCCTTTTTTAATAATCTACCCTATTATCTAATATTGAATCTATTTTTATCTCATCAAAAAATATTTAATAAAAAATTTGGCTGGATCTTGGATTTTCTATACGACATTTCCAAAGATACCTTTAATTAATCCCGAATTTAAAAATATTGCACAATTTGCGCCACCTTTGGGATTTTTTATTGGAACAATACAGAGTTATATTTTTATTTTTTTAAGCGTAAATTCTTGGTCTATTTATGCATCTACTTTAATCTGTTTAGCTTCAGGATATTTAATTACAGGAGGTCTACACCTCGATGGTTTAATGGATACTTTCGATGGTATTTTCGCGGGTAAAAAGAAACGTTTAAAAGCTATGAAAGACAGTAAAGTTGGCTCCTTTGGTGTTCAATCTTTATTTTTTATAACTTTAATTCAGATTGCTTGCATACTCAAAATTCAAAACCAAATAATTATTGTTTTGCCAATATGCTTATTTTGGGGAAGATTTTCAAATTTATTTTTTATAGAAAAGTTTAAATATATGAGTTACAAGAAAAAATCTATTAGTCACAAAAAGTTTTGGAATGGATTTAAAAAAGAATCTTTGATTTCCATTGTTTTTCTTTTAATTTTCATCGCATACCAATTTGTTTCAATCACATCCCAAGCAATATTAATTAAATTTTTATTTCTAATTTTAATTGGTATTTTTTTTAGTTATTCTATTCCAAACATACTTGGGAATAAAATTGGAGGATTTAATGGAGATGCTTGCGGTGCGAGTGTTGTACTAGTCGAAACTACAATGTTATTTATGAATGCAATTCTTTTATAGGGAGTTCTAAATAGAAAATATTCTTCTTCTTAAGACTTTTTAATTCCTTTACATCATTAATTGAGGAGTTTTCAAGCAATCTCAACTCTCCTCCAATTTGTTTTGCTAATTTCCTCGCTAAAAAAAGTCCAACACCAGTACCATCCTTCTTCTTAGCCGCAGATCCTCGAAAGCCTTTTTGAAAAATTTTCTCATTTTCAATTTTGGTTATTTTTTTACCATCATCAAATATGCAAAGACCTTTACTCATAATGATGAGTCCAATCTCAGCATCTTTTTGGGCGTATTTAAACGCATTTTCTAATAAATTAGCCACAATTTCAGCAATTACAGCATATTTAGACTTTAATGGCGATAAAGTCCAATCTGGCCAAAGAGAAGGTTCCGTCCACTCTCTATTCTCTAAGTTCGCATTAGCTTGACCCCTTTCTAAAATTGGCCTCAATAAACTCTGGACAGTTATTAGCTTTTTGTTATCTAAATTTGGTGGTAATAATAATCTTTCCTCTCCAATTTCTAGAGGAAGTTGAATAGCTGAATTTAATTGAGCAAAAGAGTCCATATAATTATTAATTTGTTTTTGCTCTGTTATCATTCGTTCGACTATTTCAATAGAGTCATCATCTGAGCCAAGTCTTTTTATTAGTAATTTTGCATATGTCCTAAGAGCAGCCAATGGGTTCCTCAATTGATGGATTATGACATTAACCTGATTTTTTAAATAATTAATTTCTTCATTTTTATTTTGACATTCTAATTCGATAGAAACGCATTTAGCTAAAGATAGTGAAAGTGCTTTTAATCTAGAATCAAGAGATACTGGCCAATTCCCTTCTTTTAAATCAGTTTCTACCCTAAGGACTCCAAGTAGGATATCGTTTTCTTGAAGCGGGTACCATCTTCTATTAGGAGAAGAAACTTTTAGGGAAGGATCATCTTCTACTGATATCAGAAGCCTATCAATTTGTGGCCATTGACCAATCATTTCAAAAGATGCTTTAGTTCCTTGCTCCGTTGAAGCAAGATACATAACCAAATGAGTCACTCCCATTGAGCAACCAAAGCTCTCTAGCTGTTTTATGATTAATTCTTCAAATTTTTTTGAGAGCTTCATAATTAGTGAAATTTAAAAAAAATCTGAAAAAGGACTTGTAAAATATGAAAAAAGTATTAAGATATATAAAGAGGTCTGACTTTAGCCAGCCTTAAATATGAACATTTAATCATATTTTAAGCTACATCAGGGGTTGATGGGTCCTCTATGTAATTTAATTGAATTCAAAATCACAGATATAAGATTAGTAAAAATAATTAAGACTAATCTCATTAATAATTCTAGGAGTACCAATCAATGTCAAAAAAGAGAAAAAGAATCAGCAGAAGAAGGTTGGCTGGCCAAAGAGTAATGGCACATGTACCTATTTATCATATCGAAACTGGCAAACATAAACCAGTTACAGCTGCAAGAAGATTTATAGCTGAAAATGCTTTGTCTGCCCCTTCAGTTTTTAACGTTCGAAGAAATGAACATACCACTGATAGGTTTTTTTGGGGTGAAAAAGGTTTATTTAGCGCCCAATATGCTGAAGAAAATCATTTTCTATTTCCATCACTAAAAGTTGTAGTTGAGGGAATTGGTGAAGAAAAAATATTTGAAGGTCTAGAACTTACTGCAGATGATTGGGAAGAGATTGAAGAATACGAATATGCTTTCGTTTAAAAAATTTTATTTATATTTGAACTTATAAAATCAATTAAATTTGGATCAATTTGATGGGACCCATCAAATTCTATTAATTCGCAAAATTTAGAAGACTTACTTTTTACGGTTTCATGAATAATTCTTGAAGCATCTATAGGCACCACGTCATCAAATAAACCATGACTAATAATTAATGGTGGGCATTTTTCTCCTGGAGCCCAGTTTAGGTGGGGATAACCACTACAAGCAACAATTAGTCCTAATTTTAATTTAAATCCTGCATCAATTGCCATAGCTGCTCCCTGAGAAAAACCCAACAAAATTGTTTTTCCTATTGAAATCTGATCAGTATCAAATTTTTTTAATGTACCTAAAAGTTTATTTACTTCAACCTCAGCACTCTCCCAATCATGAGGGTACAATTGATACCACTGTCTTCCCTTACCACTTGGATGTAATCCAGAAGCCCTCAAAGAAATTACCTCAAAATCAAGATTTATTTTTTCTATAATCTCCTTTCCAAGTGTTAAAAGGTCATCTGCATCGGCTCCCCATCCATGTAGCAAAATTATTCTATGAGTTGCGGTTTGAGAACTAATCCCGACAAATTCATGATCAATATCATATTTCATGTTTATATTCTTAAGTAAGTAAACTTTTCAATAATGTCACCATTAGCCCTAGTAAGTCTGTCTGATAAAAAAAATATAATCCCATTTTGTAAAGAATTGGTAGAAAAATTTAATTATAAAATTCTATCAAGTGGAGGCACTGCTAAACATCTAATGGAGGCAAAAATTCCAGTTATTAAAGTCGCAGATTTTACTAATTCTCCAGAAATACTTGGAGGAAGAGTTAAAACTTTGCATCCGAAAATTCACGGAGGAATATTAGCTAAAAGAACAGATGAGGAACATAAAAAAGATATAGAAGCTTACGATCTTGAACTAATTACATTAGTAGTTGTCAATTTATATCCTTTTAAGAAAACTGTTGAGGAGGGATCTAAATGGGAAGATGCTATTGAAAATATTGACATCGGAGGACCATCAATGATTCGTTCTGCCGCTAAAAATCATAAAGACGTTTCCGTTTTAGTCGATCCTAGTCAATATCAAGAATTTCTTGAAGAAAGTAACAAAGGGGAGTTAAAAGAAACATATAAAGCAAAATTAGCACTTGAAGCTTTTCAACATACAGCTGACTATGACACCGCGATATCTAATTGGATAAGAAAAGAAAGAGGTTTACAATCTTCCATGTATATTGAGTCTTATCCACTAATCAAAACCTTAAGATATGGGGAGAATCCTCATCAAAAAGCTTTTTGGTATGGTTTAAATAATATTGGATGGAATTCAGCAGAACAGTTACAAGGTAAAGAGTTAAGTTATAACAATCTATTGGATCTTGAGTCGGCACTTTCAACAGTTTTAGAATTTGGCTATGAAGATAAAGATGAACCTACAACAGACACGTTTGCATCTGTCATTTTAAAACACAATAATCCTTGTGGTGCTTCTATAGGTAATTCAGCCTCTCAAGCATTTTTGAATGCTTTAAAATGTGACTCAGTTAGTGCATTTGGAGGAATAGTTGCTTTTAATTCAAATGTAGATAGTGAAACCGCAATTAACCTCAAAGATATTTTCTTAGAATGTGTCGTAGCTCCATCTTTTGATGCAGAGGCTTTAGAAATTTTAAAACTCAAAAAGAATTTAAGAGTTTTAAAGTTTTCAAAAGATCAAATCCCAAAAAAGAACCAAATTTCTACTAAATCAATAATGGGAGGATTACTCGTTCAAGATACTGATAATAGCGAAGAAACAACTGAAACTTGGAATCCAGTTACTAAAAAAATTCCAAGTCCTCAAGATTATTTAGATTTGAGTTTTGCCTGGAAAATTTGCAAACACGTTAAATCAAATGCCATTGTGATTGCAAAAGATCAACAAACTCTTGGCATCGGAGCTGGACAAATGAATAGGGTTGGGGCTTCAAAAATAGCTTTACGAGCTTCTAAAGAAAATGGTTCTGGAGGAGTATTGGCAAGTGATGGCTTCTTCCCATTTGCAGATACAGTAGAGCTTGCTAATGAATACGGAATAAGTGCAATTGTTCAGCCAGGGGGAAGTATAAGGGATGAAGAAAGTATTGAAATGTGTAATCTAAAAGGTATTTCTATGGTATTTACAAAGAAGAGGCATTTTTTACACTAAATCAATTTGATTTTGGATAATAAGTGATTTTATTTGTCTTACGAAGAAGTGCTAATCTTCCTGGTCCTGCACATAAGAAATAAAGAGAGATAGCTCCGTATATGAAAGAAAGTTCAAAAGCATAATTATGACCTTCAACTACTGCTAATGGAAATCCCTCTAAACCTGTATCTAAAAGATGAAAATAAACAGCAAATGCCATCGTAGAGAAAAGTCCAAGAGAGCTAAGTCTTGCAAAAATTCCTAATGCTAATCCCAATGGGCAAACTAATTGAGTAATAGCGGCTCCATATGTCCAAAGGACAGGGTCGCCTGGTAAGAATGGGAAATATTTGCCTACAACAAATTCTCCAAAGCCTTGAGGATCTTGAAGCTTTTCCAAACCATGATGAATCATTAAAACACTAAAACCAATCCTTAAAATAAATATAGATAATTCACCTAGTATATTGACCTCTGAATTCGTAGAGGGATTAGCAACAACCACTTCCACCTTTTGAGGAGCCTTTGAAGCATTCATTTTAGCTGTTTGATCTCGATTAGATTGTGTTGTGTCTTCCATACTTCCAAATTACTTTTGGTTATTCTAGATAATAACGAGGATCTTTTGGTGATATGTATTTAATAAAGTTAAAAATTATGCAAAAAAATTAATATTTACTTAGTAATAGCAATTAACTTTTCAATGACATCAGCGACTACCTTGTCAGGAGTTGAGGCTCCAGATGTAATCCCTACAGTAACTTCACCATCTGGAATAAAATTCTTTTTCAAACTCAATTCAGATTCAAGAGGTTTATGACAAATTGAATTATTCTCAACGGAAATTCTATCTGATATATCAATATGAAAAGATTCAATATTATTAGTTATTGCTATTTCCTGTAAATGGGTCGTATTTGAAGAATTAAACCCTCCAATGACTACAAGAATATCCAGATCTTCATCAACTAAAGAAAACATCGCATGTTGCCTTTCTTCTGTCGCATCGCAAATAGTATTAAAAGCTAAAAAATGATCATTAATTTTTGCAGGGCCATATTTAGTTAACATGGTTTTTTCAAAAAGTTTCCCAATTTCCTCTGTTTCACTTTTAAGCATTGTCGTTTGATTTGCAACTCCTATTTTCTCAAGATGTATATCTGGATCAAATCCATTTGAACAGGCTTTTGCAAACTTCTTCATGAATTGATTTTTGTCACCATTTCCTTGAATGTAGTTTGATACATATTCGGCCTCAGCTAAGTCAAAAACTACTAAATAATCTCCTGCAAATGATCTAGTGGCAAGAGTTTCTTCATGTTTATATTTACCGTGGATAATAGAGGTAAAAGTATGTTTTTTATGCTTCTCAACAGTATGCCAAACTTTAGAAACCCAAGGGCAAGTGGTATCAATTATCTGACATTTTTTTTCATGAAGTAATTGCATCTCTTGAACTGTAGCTCCAAAAGCAGGAAGAATAACGACATCTCCAGTTGAGACAGAGGAAAAATCCTTTATCCCATTTTTTGTAGAAATTATTTTTACATTCATCCTACTTAGATGATTATTAACCGATGGATTATGAATAATTTCATTTGTCATCCAAATACCTTCATTAGGGTAATGTCTTCTAGTTTCATAGGCCATTGCTACTGCTCTCTCAACACCCCAACAAAAACCAAAAGATTTAGCGAGTTTTATTTTTAACCTACCTTTTTCAAAACTAAAATCATTTTCTCTTATTGATCCTATTAAATCACTTTGATAAGAATCACCTAAAGCCTTGGCACGTTTAGTAGGCGATTCAAAGCCTTTACGGTTATACCTCCCCGAATGTTGTATGGCATGTTTTACTGCTTGAGTATCCATAATTAAATATTACATCATTTGAAATTATTTTTTGCAAAAAAAAAGAAACCTGACATAAGTCAGATTTCTTTAATTTACTTAAATTTAGTTTATTTAGCAGATGCAAAGTCTGGATATGATTCCATACCATGCTCTGAAATATCTAAACCTTGGGTCTCTTCTTCTTCAGATACGCGGATTCCTCCGAATAATCCTCCGATGATAGACCAAGCGATCCAGCAAGTAACTAGTGTCCAGATAGCATAAGCTGCTGCACCAAGAGCTTGAACAAGAAGTAGATTAATACCACCACCATTGAACAATCCCATACCTGCTCCATCTCCTTGAACTGCAGTTCCCCAAAGACCAATAACGAGGGTACCCCATACACCACAAACTCCGTGAACAGAGAATGCACCAACAGGATCGTCAATTTCAGCTGCATCAAGTGCTGCAACAGAGAATACAACGATAATACCGCCAACTAGTCCAGCGAACCAAGCTCCCGCAAGAGTCATGTCACCACAACCTGCAGTAATACTTACCAAACCAGCAAGAATACCGTTAATGATCATAGTAAGATCTGGCTTTCCGGAAGTTAAAGTAGAAACAATAGTCGCTCCAATAGCACCAGCTGCAGCTGCAAGAGTAGTCGTTACAGCAACATATGGAACCCATTGATCCATAGCAAGTTGAGAACCAGGATTAAATCCGTACCAACCTATCCATAGAATTAGAGCACCTAAAGTAGCAATAGCCATATTGTGACCAGGCATAGCCTGTGGCTTTCCATCGGAGTATTTACCGATTCTTGGTCCTAGAAGCATAGCTCCCACTAAACCTGCCCATGCTCCAACTGAGTGAACAATTGAAGAACCTGCAAAGTCAACGAAACCAAGAGAATCAAGCCAACCACCATTCCATTTCCAGCTACCAGCAATTGGATAAATAAATGCTGTTAGTACAATCGCAAAAACAACAAATTCACCAAATTTAACTCTTTCAGCAACAAGACCAGAAACGATAGTTGCTGCAGTACCTGCGAAAGCAGACTGGAATAAGAAATCAACTGTTGGAACTAATCCAGCATCAGTAACCATATCGGCTGTTACTGTGGGATCAAAAAATAAGCCTCCAAAATATAGCCATCCGTCAGCAACACTTCCTCCGTACATTAATGAGTAGCCAATAAACCAATAAGAGGTTACAGCTAAAGCAAATACGAAAAGGTTTTTAGCAAGAATGTTGACGGCGTTTTTAGACCGACACATACCCGCTTCAACCATAGCGAAACCGGCGTTCATGAAGATCACTAAGATAGTAGCGATCAAAAGCCATAAATTGTTAGCTAGAAAAGCTGCATTCAACTCAGGTAAATCAGCTGCGTGAGCTGAAAGATTAAAAATACCTAAACCAAACAAAGCTAGAGGAACAGTTGCAAGCCACAACATTGAGCGGTTTGAACTGAACCCACGAATACTCCTCAAAAGGAGCATAGGTCCATTAACAAGACTTGCATCTTGAAGCTTGGACCTAGAGCGCCTTTGAGGCGTTTGCAAAGCAGTGGTCATAAATAAAAAATTAGTCTGCAAAAAAACAGGAGTCCTGTTTCCTTTCATATATAATTTTGCTCAGAAAACTTATGTATGTCTAGTAGTCGTTTATACCAATTTAATTGTTGCATCCCAAAAAATCTTTGTTAAATTAAGGTATTTTTTCTAAATCAACTTAAAAATCCCCAAAATTAATTTAATTTTAAGGGTTTAAATCCTTTCCAAGCTACATGATCTGAATGAAACTCAAAACAGCATGGCATTAATAACATACCTGCACTAATTGATTCTCTAAAAAGCACTCCATACAATGGATCTGATTCATCTCCAGGGGCAAAATAATCTATATCTTTTCTTGTAATGCAAGGAACTAAAACACTTTTACTTTCAGGAATTAAGCCTTTTAATTCTATTAAATGTTTTTGTCCTCTTTTCGTCTCTGTATCAGGGAAAAGAGCTACATTGTTTTTTGTCCAAGTAGTATTTTTAACCTCAACATAAATGTTACGATTATCAGGATTTGAAGATTTTGGAGTCAAAAGAAAATCAATTCTACTTTTTTTATCTTTGCCATAAGGTACTTCAGACTTGATTTTCGCTATTTCCCCGAGTTTATCTTTGAATAGGTTTTGTTCAATAACTTTTCTAATCAGTTTATTTGCAAATAATGTATTTATCCCAACCCAAACCTCTTTGTTATCAGTTCCTATTACTTTTACTTGTTCCCAAGTCCAAGCTAGCTTTCTTGTAGTTGATGAAGAAAAGCTAATTCTTACTTTAGCTCCTTCGTTTAAAAGACCCTTCATCGGGCCTGTATTAGCACAATGGGCAGTAACTATTTCTCCATTTTCAATCTGAATATCAGCGAGAAATCTTTTATATCTTTTAATTAAAATACCTTCAATTAATGGTTCAAATTCAATTATTCGATCATTCATAAAGTGTGAACTAGATTAGAAACAAAATATAATGGAATCTAAATCTTCTTGAAAAGATTTAACTCAATATCAAATGCATTCATATTTTAAAAATAATGTGGCTTCAATTTCGTTTGCCACATCTCTAAGTAAAGTTGCGGGTTTTATACGACAAATATTTATCGCTGCAGCCTTTGGAATTGGAATAACATACGATGCCTATAACTACGCCTACATAATCCCAGGTTTTTTACTCATTATTATTGGTGGAATTAATGGCCCATTACATAATGCAGTTGTAGCAGTGCTAACTCCACTTAAGAGGAGAGAGGGGGGCCTCGTATTAACAAAAGTAAGTATTAAACTGACTTTGTTATTTTTTATTCTAGGAGTAGTTGTATATTTTAATTCAGGTTTTCTAATAAACTTTATAGCCCCAAATTTAAGTGATGAAGCTAAATCTATCGCAACTTATCAATTAAAAATCCTAACTCCTTGTATTCCTCTTTCTGCTTTTATAGGGTTGAGTTTTGGAGCTTTAAATTCAAGAAATAAATTTTTCATATCAAGCATAAGCCCCGCCTTAACAAGTCTGACAACAATTTTTTTTATTTCAGCCAGTTGGATCTTTAGTCATCAAAATACAAATTCTAATTATTTGTTTTATTCAGGATTACTAGCCAAAGCGACCTTAACAGGTACTTGTATACAATTTGCTGTTCAGTGCTGGGAAATCAATAAGATCGGCCTATTTAGATTTAATTCGGCTTGGCATTTATTTAAAAATGAAGAGAAAAGAATCTTCAAGTTAATCGCTCCTGCAACAATTTCATCAGGTTTAGGGCAAATTAATGTTTTTGTTGATATGTTTTTTGCTTCAAGCTTTCAAGGTGCCGCATCGGGATTAGCCTACGGCAATTTTCTTATACAAGCTCCACTTGGAGTTTTATCAAATGCTTTGATCTTGCCACTACTTCCAAAGTTTTCAAAATTCAACAGTAAGCAAGAGAATAGAAACTTAGAAAAAAGTTTAATTTCAGGAATAGAATATTGTTTTTTAACAACTATTTTTTTGACTGGTTTTTTTATCACATTTAATAATCAGATAGTACAATTTGTTTTTCAAAGAGGGGCTTTTAATTCCGAAGCCGTATTTTTAGTAAAAAATATTTTAATTGCCTATGCAATTGGAATTCCCTTTTATCTCTACAGAGATTTATTAGTAAGAGCTTATTATGCAATTGAGAATCCAAAGTTACCCTTTCAATTATCTTTCGCTGGAATAATACTAAATGTTTTTTTCGATTGGTTTCTAGTAGGAGCTCCAACTATTAATTATGGAAACTTATCTCCTTATAATTTTGGTGTTATAGGTATAATCCTTTCTTCAGGAATAGTTAACTTAATTATTTGTATTTTTCTTACTACAAACTTTAATACTTATGGAATCAAAATCCCTAAAATTATTTTATTAAAAAAAATTGTTCTTATTTCATTAGCCTGCTCTATTACAAGCACAATTTGTTATTCAGTTATCAAGGATATAAATGTATTAAATTCAAACTTTTGGGAGATATTTATATTAGTTATAGGATTATTGGCTTTTTTGATTATTTATTTTTCGATAACCAAGTTATTCGGGGTTAATAAATTAAATCCACTAATCAAAATATGATTAAGAATCATAAATTATCAAGTATTTCCTCTAAATCACAAATTTGTGATGCAGTTATCAACTTAGACAAAAGAATTGTTTGATTTCCATCTCCAATTTTTACCTTAATAGCTTCTAAGCCTAATTTTGCAGCCTGCTGGCTACCTTTATCTAAATTGCTAATACATTCCAAAGCAAGATTTCTAGCTAAACCAGCATCTCCAAGATACAGATTCCATTTTTCTATTTTTATAAAAATTTTTTCTGAAATAATATTTTCTAGATCACTGATTTGCATCTGAGAATTCATAATAAAAACTTAAGTTGATTGTTTTTTATAATCCTTAGGTTTTTTTATAAATACAAAAAGTAAATGCGATGAGAGAATGACTGCCCATGCAATTGCAAAATTATTAAAAAAAACTAAATCATGTTTAATCTCTTTAAAAAGCCAAGTTCCACTTACGACTGCAGTAAATACCATGCAATGAATTACAAAATTTACTATTCTAGAAAAATGTTTGTAAATGGGGTCTTCTGAATCACCGTTGCCATACCATTTAATCGGCATAATTATAAATTTAGATTGTTAATATTAGATAGTTTAACTGAAATCTAGTTGACTAAGAGACCCAGGACCAGAGATATTACATAATTATGCGCCTGTAGCTCAGTGGATTAGAGCACCTGACTACGGATCAGGGTGTCGGGAGTTCGAATCTCTCCAGGCGCGTTAAAAATTATGAAATAATTTTTTTACATTTTCTTTCAAAATATCGTCTATATTTAACTTAATGTTCCCTTTATTTTAATGAATATTCTTCAAAATCTTAAAGAAAGCGATCCAATCATATCTAACTTAATTAATTCCGAAAAAAATAGGCAAGAAACGCATCTTGAATTGATAGCTAGTGAGAATTTTGCATCAATGGCTGTAATGCAGGCTCAGGGTTCGGTTTTAACAAATAAATACGCTGAAGGTCTTCCACAAAAAAGATATTACGGTGGTTGTGAATTTGTAGATGAAATAGAAGAACTCGCAATCGAAAGAGCAAAACAACTTTTTGATGCAGAGTGGGCGAATGTTCAACCACATAGTGGAGCACAAGCAAATGCAGCTGTTTTTCTAAGTTTACTTAAACCTGGTGACACAATATTAGGCATGGACCTATCGCATGGAGGACATTTAACCCACGGATCCCCAGTTAATATGAGCGGAAAGTGGTTCAATGCTGTTCACTACGGAGTTGATAAAGAAACTAATAAATTGAATTTTGATGAAATTAGAGATATTGCATTAGCTACAAAACCAAAACTAATTATTTGTGGATATTCTGCTTATCCAAGAAAAATTGATTTCGAGTCGTTCAGAAGAATTGCTGATGAAGTTGGAGCTTTTTTAATGGCTGATATTGCTCATATCGCAGGACTAGTTGCAACCAAACTCCACCCTAATCCAATTCCGTATTGTGATGTGGTAACTACCACAACACATAAGACCTTGAGAGGTCCAAGAGGAGGATTAATTTTATGTAAAGATAAGGAATTTGGAAAGAAATTTGATAAATCTGTGTTCCCTGGAACTCAGGGTGGGCCTTTGGAACATATTATCGCAGCTAAAGCTGTTGCCTTTGGAGAAGCTTTAAAGCCCAACTTTATTAGTTACTCAAAACAGGTTATCAATAATGCAAAAGTTCTGTCTTCAACTTTAATTAAAAGAGGAATAGATATTGTTAGTGGAGGTACTGATAATCATATTGTATTGCTTGACTTAAGAAGTATTAATATGACTGGAAAAGTTGCTGACTTACTTGTAAGTGAAGTTAACATAACAGCAAATAAAAATACTGTCCCGTTTGATCCTGAATCACCTTTTGTAACAAGTGGGTTGAGATTGGGAACTGCAGCTTTAACTACTAGAGGTTTTAATGATGATGCTTTTGTTGAAGTTGGTGAAATTATTGCTGATAGATTACTCAATCCAGATGATTTATTAATAGAAAAAAAATGCAAGGAAAGGGTATTAACTTTATGTAATCGTTTTCCTCTTTATGAATTCAAACTTGAAGCATCAATCAAATGATCCTAACTGTAAAGGGGTTGAAATTCTTTCTATAGGAACCGAGTTACTTTTAGGAAATATTGTAAATACTAACGCTCAATGGATTTCTGAGGAGTTATCAACTTTAGGACTAAATCATTTTAGACAGTCAACTATTGGAGATAATTCTGAGAGAATTACTAAGCTAATTAAAGAAATATCTTCAAGAAGTAATTTATTAATTACTACAGGTGGTCTTGGCCCTACTCCAGATGACTTAACTACTGAGGCAATAGCTAAATCTTTTAATGCAACTCTTTCTGAAAGAGAATATTTATGGGATCAAATTAAAAAAAAGCTTTCAATTTCAGGTTCAACTTTCAATAGATCTAGTTTAAAAAAACAATGTTTTTTTCCAAAAGATGCTCAAATAATTAATAATCCTAGAGGCACTGCTCCTGGCATGATATGGAAACCAATTGAGGGATTTACCATCCTAACTTTTCCAGGAGTGCCAAGTGAAATGAAAGAAATGTGGAAAGAAACTGCTGTTAATTATATTAAAAATAATTTTTCAGATGGTTATATATTTTTTTCAAATACTCTTAAATTTTCTGGGATAGGAGAGTCTACTATTTCAGAAAAGATTGATAATCTTCTAAAACTAAAAAACCCTACTGTCGCCCCATACGCGAATTTAGGAGAAGTTAAGCTCAGACTAACAGCAAGAGCTAAAAATGAATTAGAAGCAAGAAATATAATCAACCCCGTTAAAGAAAAATTGAAAAAAGAGTTTTCCAAATTTATTTTTGGTGAAAACGATGATAATTTATCAAGCGTATTAATAAAGGAATTAATAAAAAGAAAAGAATCTTTGGTTTTTGCAGAATCCTGTTCAGGAGGTCTTCTCTCCTCTTCAATCACATCAATACCAGGCTCATCACAAGTATTTAAAGGCAGTATTATTTCGTACAGTAATAACCTTAAACAATCATTATTAAATGTTCCAGAAAATCTAATAAAAAAGTTTGGTGCTGTTTCTGAAGAGGTAGCTGAAACTATGGCAATTAATGCAAAAGAAAAACTAAATTCAGATTGGTGTATCGCAATTAGTGGCATTGCCGGTCCAAGTGGAGGTAATAAAGAGAAACCTGTTGGATTAGTTTATATCTCAATTGCAGGACCAAATGGTCACATAACCAATATTAAAAAAATATTTAGCTCAACAAGAAATAGAATTGAAATTCAAAGACTAAGTGTAAACGTGTGTTTAAACAGCCTTAGATTAATCTTATTATCTAGTAGTAAGTAACTTTTTTGCAAATTGAGTCAAGATACCTTATTTGATAAAGTCTGGGATTTACACAAAGTTGCAAATCTTCCTGGTGGCTCCGATCAAATCTTAATCGGTCTTCACCTTATTCATGAAGTTACTAGCCCGCAAGCATTCGGAGCTTTAAAAGATAAAAATTTAAAGGTAAAATTTCCTCAAAGAACTGTAGCTACAGTTGATCATATAGTTCCAACAGATAATCAAAGCAGGCCTTTCAAAGATAATCTGGCAGAACAAATGATCGACACTCTAGAAAAGAACTGTATCGAGCACAAAATTAAATTTTTTAATATTGGGAGTGGTAATCAAGGAATAGTTCATGTAGTAGCTCCTGAACTTGGTTTGACCCAACCAGGTATGACTATTGCTTGTGGAGATTCTCATACATCAACTCACGGAGCCTTTGGTTCAATTGCTTTTGGTATTGGTACTAGCCAAGTAAGAGATGTACTTGCTACTCAAACCATAGCTATGAATAAGCTCAAAGTTAGACAAATTTGGTGTGAAAATAAATTATCAAATGGAATTTATGCTAAAGATTTAGTACTACATATAATTAATCAACTCGGAGTGAAAGCAGGAGTAGGTTATGCCTATGAATTTGCAGGTCCTGCCATAAGTGCATTATCAATGGAAGAAAGGATGACTATATGCAATATGTCCATTGAAGGAGGAGCAAGATGCGGTTATATAAATCCTGATGAAAAAACCTTTAGTTATATGAAAAATAAATTATGCTCGCCTCAAAATGAAAATTGGGGAAAGGCCGTTAAATGGTGGAAATCATTAGAAAGTAGTGATAATTGTATTTATGATGATGTATTCAAGTTAGATGCTTCTAAAGTAGAACCCACTATTACATGGGGTATTACACCTGGGCAAAGTATCGGCGTAAATCAAAAAATTCCTTCATTAAATGAGATAAATCCAAACGACCAATTTATTGCTGAAGAGGCATATGAATATATGGGCTTCAAACCGGGACAATCAATTAAAAATACTCCAATTGATGTTTGTTTTATTGGGAGTTGTACAAATGGAAGAATAAGTGATCTAAGAGTTGCCGCAAAAATATTGAAGCATAATAAAGTAGCAAAACATATAAAAGCTTTTGTAGTTCCTGGCTCAGAGAAGGTTGCGAAAGAAGCAAAAAAGGAAGGTCTTGATAAAATATTTATAAAAGCAGGTTTTCAGTGGAGAGAGCCTGGTTGCTCAATGTGTTTAGCAATGAATTCAGACAAACTCATTGGAAATCAAGTAAGTGCCAGCTCTAGCAATAGAAATTTCAAAGGTAGACAAGGTTCTCCAAATGGAAGAACGCTTCTAATGAGTCCAGCAATGGTTGCCGCTGCATCACTTACAGGAAAAGTTAGTGACGTAAGAGATTTTATTAACAAATGAGTTCTAAATTCAAACCGCCAATAGGAAATTTGTCTCAAATAAGTGGGAAATGCATCTCATTAGTTGGAGATGATATTGATACCGATAGAATAATTCCTGCTCGATTTCTTAAATGTATTGATTTTGACTCCTTGGGTAAGTATGTTTTTGATGATGATCGTAAAACCCTTAAAGGAAATCATCCCTTTGATTTAGAGACTAATAAAGGGGCCTCAATACTTGTTGTTAATAGTAATTTTGGATGCGGTTCAAGCAGAGAGCATGCTCCTCAAGCATTGATGAGATGGGGAATAAAAGCCATAATTGGAGAAAGTTTTGCAGATATTTTTTATAGTAACTGTATTGCAATTGGAATTCCATGCTTTACTCTTCCAAAGAAATCAATAAAAGAAATCCAGAAATATCAGGATATTGAAAATTTATTCTTAGAGATTGATCTTTTCGAATCCACTGCAAAAGCAGAAGAATTGAAATTTAATCTTGAAATAAAAGAAACTTCAAAAAAAATGTTTTTATCTGGGGAATGGGATGCTACTTCAAAATTACTTGAGAATAAAGAATTGATTGACAATAGATTAAACAGTTTACCTTATATACAATTTAATTCTGATTCCTTTTAACCATTCAAATACTTATAAAAAGAGTTTACCACTAATACTTTATTTACAAATCTGAGAAGTGAAAAGAATTTGTAGGATTAAGTAAATTAAAACAAGAATTAAATATATACTAAATTTCTAGTATGAAATATAATCTAATCAATTTTTCCAAGAAAATAAGTGACTAATCCTGAGGACTTTCTAGATCTTTTCTATTTGGCGTTCTGGTTGGATCACTCGCTAAGAACCCAAATAGGAATATTCCTACAAAGAAAAATACGATAGTGTAAACAGAAATTTTAAGGGCAAGCATGGAATTGCAATTACTAACAGATTTATATCCTATTAAATTTATATTTAAATTATGTTAAAAGGTTTACTTTTTGTATTTTTGGTAAATTTTGAAATACTTTTTGTAATTAATAAAGTAATTGTAAACGTTTTAATCATCATGATCATCCCAAGGATCAGTTAGTTTTGCCGCTTTTGGACCAAAGGCTGTCCATAATCCGAATCCTGTCAAAGCTAAGAGTACTGCAAGTATTGTTACTGCTACAGAAACAGCAGGATCAGGGGCCGATGATAAAGTTTGCATCAATTTTGGTGAATTTGTGAACAATTTATGTATTAGCTCTTATACAATAACGAAATATAATTGATTTAGAGAAATTACTATGGGCCAAAAAACTGCATTAGGAACTCTTTTGAAAGCTATTGGGAATTCAGGTCAAGGAAAAGTTGTTCCAGGTTGGGGAGCAGTTCCTATTATGACCGTCATAGGTTTACTTTTATTAGTATTCCTTGTTATCCTCCTACAAATTTATAACCAATCATTACTACTACAAGGATTCTCGGTAGATTGGAATGGGAACTAAACTTTATTAATTTATTTTTTTATGGGGCAATTTTTAATTTCGTAAAAATTTAAATAGGTAAAATTTATAATTTAATTAATAATAAAAATAAAAATTCTTTAATAAGTTTGTTTACTCATCCACATTTGAGAAACTGTTTAGAGTTTATATTTTATAATTTTAAAATTGACTGATAGATTTTAATTATGAATAATAATGAAAAATTTATAATTGGTTTAGGCAATCCGGGGAAAGAATACATAAAAAGTAGACATAATATTGGATTTTTATTAGTTAAAAATTTTTCTGAAAAATATCATTCAAATTTTACTTTAAAAAATAAACTAAAAAGTTGGTATTCAGAATTTAAGATAAATGATTCTACTTATAGATTATTTATGCCGAACACTTTTATGAATAATAGTGGAGATGCTTTAAGGGCAATAGTGGACTGGTATAAGATTGATTTAGATCACCTTTTTATAATAGTTGATGATATTGATCTACCTCTAGGTAAAATTAGATTTAGAAAAAAAGGAGGTTCTGGAGGACATAATGGCCTTAAAGATATCATTAACAAATTGCAAACTGAAAATTTTAATAGGATAAAAATCGGAATAGGATCACCTCCCGTTAATGAAAAAGCAAAAAATTTCAACACTGTATCTCATGTCTTGGGAAATATATCTTCAAAAGAAAGTTTAACTTTAGATAAAGTTTATAAAAAATTAATCGAATCACTAATTGAACTAAATGATAAAAATGAAAATTATATTATTAGTGAATTAAACTCCTTTCATAGAGAAGAGAATTTATAAATGAAATCAAAGCCTGAGACAACTGCACATGTAAGTGTAAAAGAATACTGTTTCACAAAAAAAGAAGTAAAAGGAATTGTTGAAGCAAGCGATTTCAAGTGGTCCTTCACGTGGTCATTTGGAAAAGGAGTTTTGTTTGTAAAACCACCTTTAGGCAGAGCATTAATTGAAGATTCATTATTGAGATTCTTTTTAAAGAAAGATTATGAACTTGAAGCAGGAAATGAATATAAATTCATTATTTCAGCCAAGTTTTAGTCTTAAGTTTTTCACTTACATCAAATTTAATTTTGAAATAATCTTCCATAATAATTAATGCAGCTAATGCATCTAAATTTTTATTCAAAATAAATATCTCTCTTGGTAAAAAACATTTTATGCCTATTAAAGGAAAAATTTCAAAATATCTTTGTTTAGCCCTATAAGTTGAATTTTTTTCTTCAGCAATAATCAAATCTGGCTCAAACTGAGTTAAATATTTTACGTAATTTTTACTACTTGTTCCATTACCAATTAACAACTGAACGTTTTTTCCGCTCTGATATTTTTTTTTAACATATTTCAAAAGTAGATGACTTTTAATAACTACTGCTTCATAAACTTTTTTTTCTTTGATATCAGCTATTATCACTCCACATTTCGATATCCCCGGATCAATAGTTATAACTCTAGACATCTAAGATTCTGGATAATTTACATTTAGTTCAACAATCACTGGTTGAGCAGTCTTACTGTTAATCAAAGAGACTACTTCTAATTCAAAATTAGTTTTATCATTTTTATTTAAGAAATCTCTTAATTCTTTTATAGAATCGCCTCGCAATTTAATTTCATTTATGAGTGAACCTCTTCTCTTGATTTCGGCCAAACTAGAAGATAGTAAAAAATTTACCTTATCGCCAAAATCTTTTTTATTAAAATCTTCTTGTTTGAAGTCAACTTTTGTTATTTTTTCACCTTTTCTAACTATTATCTTATTTTCTGTTATTTCAGGAAAAGCATACACAAAATTTTCTCCTGTTAAAACATTCCTTACAGATTTTATATTAATTACCCAATTACCTCCTTTTAAAATAGTATTTTGCATTTCTTCGATATGATTTTTTCTTAATAACAATAAATTTGTAACTTCTTTATTTTTTGGTTTAACTATCCTATGAGTATATCTATTAGCATTGATAATAATTTTTTCTATTTTAGCTTTAATATCTTCCAGGTTAGAAGAACTTATCTCTGAAATAGTTAAAGATTGCCCACTTCTTATTACAAATTTTCCACTCCTTAATGCAATTATACTACTTTCTAATTGCTTAAATTCAGTCTCTTTAGCTTTTATTTTATTTTCTAGTTTTTCTCTTTCTTTTTCTAAAGGTATCAAAACTTGTTTACTTTCTTGAAGTTTTTTCTGTAAATCTCCTAACCTAAATAACCCTACTCTCAACTGTCTATTTACTAATATCATTAAGAACAAAGATGAAGCACTTATGAGGCTACCTGTCAGAATTGTAATTAAAATTGCAGTTTTTTTTGGTCTTAACTTTAAAATACTAAATCTAGCTTTACCTATTTTTGAACCTAATAAGTCGCCTAACGTTGAAATTAAACCGCCAAGCAGTAATAAGAAAATAATGAAAAGCCAACCCGACACAATATGTTTATATATTTAGATATTTATATACTCATCATAATAGAAAATTAATTGATTAAATATCAATTAAATCTTTTTGAAAGTGCTATTGGATCAAAAACTGTAATTTTCTTTCTTTCAATAGTTAGTAATCCTGAATCTTTCAAATCTCCTAATAATCTTGTAATGGTAACTCTTGTAGAACCTATTGCCTCTGCTATTGCTTGATGAGAAAGTCTCAAATCAATAGTAATACCCTTTTCAGTTGCTACTCCAAAGTCTCGACACAAAACCATCAAAAAACTTACGAGGCGGGATGACATGTCTCTATGTGTAAGAGTTTCTATCATTGTTTCTGTTTGTAGAATCCTGCTTGAAAGGCCTTGCAAGAGTAAAAGACCAACTGATGCATCTGCTTCAATTGCTCTCAAAACAGAATTTGCAGGAGCTGTAATCATTTCAACTCTGGTAAAAGCAATAGCATGATAAAAACGATCAGATCTATGACCTGTCAGGAGAGATAAAACTCCAAAAAGGCTATTTTCCCGTAACAATGCAACAGTAATTTCTTCTCCTGATTCATAAACTCTTGATAACCGTACTGCTCCTCTTCTTATTAAATAAACTCTTTCAGCAGGATCTCCAGGAAAAAAAATTGTTTTCGATCTCTCAACCATTTCTGTACTAGCACCTTCAAGACCTTTTATGACTTCCATTAACGTTCTATTAATCGGAAAACGTTCACCAATAGTATTAATAGTATTTTGTCCGGAAGGTTGCGGAGTTAAGCGGCTGAATCCTCTAGAAGCAGGTGACATAAATATCTTTACTATTAAAAAACTTAAGAAGACAGCAAGAAATACCTTGTATCAACAGTAACATTTTTCAAATGTTATATTTTTTTTTAAATTTTTATAAAAAACAATTCTTTATTCTAAGAAGCTTCCTTAAGGAAAATTACACTATATGCAGTGTTCTAAAATTCAAACTATACTGAATGTAGAAAAGTAAATTCAAAATAATGGTAGCCAGTTCGTCAAATAGTTATTTAACAAGCAATCATGAAGTTGTAAACATAAATAAAAATAAAGAATTTAAATTAAGAAAGGTAAATCAAAATGGTCAAATTCAGATTTATCAATCTTCATACCGAGGAAGTTATTCATCCGTTTTCAGAGATTCACTAAGAAATGCAGCTTTAGGAAGAAAAGTACTTTTAGTTCAATTAATGAAGGGAGGTGTAAAACAAGGAATTGCCAATGCTCAAAGGCTTTGCGGTAATCTTACCTGGATAAGACCTTCTGATTCTTATGATCAATATGAGTCAAAAAACATAAACAATAATATGGCTAAATCTATTAATAATTCAATAATAGAATTATGGGATTTTTGCAAAAAAGAATTACTTTCTGGCGAATATGATCAAATTATTCTTGATGAAGTTTTTCTTGCTGTCGAGATGAATATTATCAGTAAAGATGATTTGATTTCAACACTTGAAAACCGATTTATATCAGGAGATGTAATCCTTACTGGTACATCCATTCCAAAAAATTTCTTATTAATGGCTGACCAAATAACAGAACTTCGCTCATAGAAATTATGCTCAAAAATGATCTCTGGATAAACCAAAAAGCTTCTGAAGGAATGATAAATCCTTTTCAATCAAATTTAGTCAGACATCTAGATCCTAATAATAAAAAAAATGCGGTTTTAAGTTATGGATGTTCTTCATATGGCTATGATTTAAGACTATCTTCTAAAGAATTTTTAATATTTAAGCATGTCCCGGGAACCGTGATGAATCCAAAGAAGTTTAATCCTGATAATTTAGAAAAAACGATTCTTCACGAAGATAAAGATGGTGAATTTTTTATTTTACCTGCTCATTCTTACGGCCTAGGCGTCGCCTTAGAGAAAATGAAAGTACCAGAAAATATTACTGTGATTTGTATCGGTAAAAGTACTTATGCTCGTCTCGGAATTATTGTAAATACAACTCCAGCAGAGGCAGGTTGGGAGGGGCATCTTACATTAGAATTCAGCAACAGTTCAGGTGCAGATTGTAGAATTTATGCGAATGAAGGTATTTGTCAACTTTTATTTTTTGAGGGTGATCCTTGCTCTACAACATATGAAGATAGGAAAGGTAAATATCAAAATCAACCAGAGCAAGTTACTTTAGCCAAAATTTAATATGAGTAAAGTTGAGCTAATTTCATTAACTCCAGAGGCAGAAAAAACAATGGCGTATATCGCCAGAG
>QCGL01000015.1 GCA_003279935.1 Prochlorococcus sp. AG-388-A04 | reverse complement strand
CGCTATATTTTTTCTTTGACTTTAATACTTTAATAAGCCATTTATCTGGCAATCCAATTTGAACAAACAATAATTCGACCCACCAAGGGAGAGATTTATTTTTTTTATTATTTGAATTTGTTGAAGCTTTTAATTTTTTATTTTCAAAGGTTGGATCTTTTATACCTTGTACCTTTCTTGATTCTTTTTTCTCCATATCATCAAATGTCTTATTTGGAATATAGTGGTTTTATTTTGATTTGAAAACTATATTTTTATTTTTTAAGTTTTAATTTGATTTATACATGATTTTGATTATTGTAAATTTGTAATTTAAATATATAAATTCATAATGCCTAAAAAAAGAAGAAAGTTAAATAAAGATTTCGAGAAAAAAATATATACTTCAAAAAAAAATGTTGAATTAGTTTTGGCTAAAATTTATGATATTGATGATGAGGATATACAAAAAGAATATATGAGCGCTTTTAACCATGTTGTTCATTCTTATGATCAATTAAAAAATGACTATGAATTAATTGGTTTCAATGATAATTCTGAAAAATTGATTGCTGACTACAACAAAGCTTTTTCTCTTTTTGAGTCAGAGTTTGAAATATAAAATAGATTTATTTTTTGAAAGGTATTACAGGAATTTCAATTTTATTCCCTTGTAATAAATTTAATTTTTTAAATTTTAGGTTTTTAATACAATTAGATCTATTTGGCTTCTTTTGACATATTTTTTTTATTTGATAATCAGAAAGTGAATAAGCACTATTCTCAAAAAAAATTAAAATAAAAAAAAATAAAAGGGTATTGAGAAATAATTTCATCAATTTTTTTATTTTAAAAAAAGGTTAAATCTTATTTTTAGATTAACCATAATTACAAAAATCTAAAAGCTTTTTTAATTCATCTTTACTTAAGTCTGTAGAAATAAAAACCTCTTGAGCTGTTTTCCCCCTTCTTGCAATTGCTTTATAACCGTTAATTGTTTTTACAGATACTCTTATAACTAAATTAGTAGATCTCCCTCTTACTCTTGATATTATTGCTGGCGTTATAGTTTTAATTCTTATGTTTAAGGCAAGTTTTTTAAGAACTGGAATCAAACCCTCTATATGCGTACTGTGGTTTAAAACAACTCTTCCCAAGGTGATTACTCTCTTTATGAATATTGTATTTAATAGAATTCATTTCTGAGAAATAAATTTTTGTTTGAAAAGGATTGGATTAAAAATTTTTTTTGGAAGTTCTGTTATATTGGGTTTACTAATTAAATTATGATGATTTTTCAAATAGGTTGGGCTGCGTTAGCAGCAATCTTTACTTTTTCAATTGCAATGGTTGTTTGGGGCAGAAATGGTGACGGTTCTATTGATATATGATTTTTCATCATTTAACCATGAAGATTATTTAGGCAAATTTCTTATTTTTGCATCTTTTGCTCTACTAAGTCTAATTACTTTAGCAGTAATTTATATTTCTTATATTTCTTGGAAGGATAAGAGAAGAATAGAGAAATAATTTTTTAATTTAAAAACTATTTGTTCTTTTCTTTCCTATCTTTCAATTTTGCTTCTTGAAGAAGTTCTTTCGCTTGTTCCATTTTTATAATACTGCTTTTATAAATTCCGATATCCTTTTCTGCTTTATTAAATGATAAATTTAATTTATTAATGATATCTGAAATGATTTTATTCTTTTCAGAATCTTTAATATCCTTGAAATCAGTTGCATTAGCTATAATTAAGTAAATTCCTAAATTCAATATCCTAGAAGAGTATAGATTAGTATTTGATTTTTCTTTTAATAAAATAGAGATTTCTTTTAAGGATTTATTCTTGTAGCCTTCGAGAGTTTTCTTGGAGGCTTCTTTTATTTTTTTAGGTTCAAAATTTGAGGAATTACATAATGATTCAAAAAGCATCACTAAATGTTCCTCAGGCTTATAACCTTTCGTTAATTCTTTGAATGTTTCTGTAAGACCAACACTAAATAAATCATCTTGTATGAATTCATTTTGGTGATTTAAAAGATTTAGTTCAACAAGCATTTCATCAACTATCCTTTTATATAAACCTGGAATTACGTAAGGGAATTGTTCATGAAATAACTTTTTGCTATCTGAGACAGTCAATTTTTCTTTCAATTGTTTATATGTAAACCTTAATAACCATAGCGTATGTTGAGTCAATATCGTTAAGATCTAATAAACAAATAAATATTATTATGATCCCTTTAGTTTTAGAAGAATCTGGCGGAAGTGAAAGAGTATTTGATATTTACTCGAGACTTTTAAGAGAGAGGATTATATTCTTAGGAGAACAAGTAACTAGTGATACTGCTAATAGAATTGTTGCTCAATTACTTTTCCTCGAAGCGGAAGATCCTGAGAAAGACATCTACATGTATATTAATTCTCCTGGAGGCTCGGTTTATGATGGTTTAGGCATTTTTGATACTATGCAACATGTAAAGCCTGATATACATACGGTTTGTGTTGGTCTAGCGGCAAGTATGGGTGCCTTTTTGCTTGCGGCTGGTACTAAAGGTAAAAGAAGTAGCCTGAGACATTCAAGAATTATGATTCATCAACCTCTTGGTGGTGCAAGAGGACAAGCCAGCGACATAAGAATTCAAGCTGATGAAATTTTATATTTAAAAGAACGTTTAAATACCGAGCTATCTGAAAGAACAGGTAAAGAACTTGATACTATTAAGGAAGATACTGATAGAGATTTTTATATGTCTCCGAAGGAGGCTGTAGAGTATGGTCTAATAGATTTGGTTTTAGATAAAAAACCAATTAAAAATACTTAATTAAGTATTTGTGGAGTTCTTTGTTTTTCAGGTATTTGTGTAAATTCAGAAAGGATATTTACAAACTCTTCGCCATCTAAGGTTTCTTTTTCTATTAAAAGATCTACTAATTTATCCATTGCCTCCCTGTTTTTACTAATTATTAAATAGGTTTGTTTATAACATTCTTTTACCATAACTCTTACACTTTCATCAATTTGTTTAGAGATAGAGTCAGAAACTTCGCTTCTAGTCATTAAATCCCTCCCTACAAAAACTTCTTGATTACCACTCTCAAGAGCAATTGGTCCTAGCTCACTCATTCCAAATCTTGTAACCATTTGTCTAGCCATTGAAGCTACTTGTTGAAAATCGCCTCCAGCTCCAGTTGTTATTTCACCTTTACCAAAAACAACATCTTCAGCTGCTCTTCCTCCAAGAGCACCCATTATTCTTGCCTTCAAATTTGCCCTGCTTATAAGAGATTGATCATCATCAGGAGTAAACCAAGTAAGTCCTTTTGCTTGCCCTCTTGGAATTACAGTTACTTTCTGAACAGGATCATGAGCTTTTACTAAAGTTCCTATTATTGCATGTCCAACTTCATGATAAGCAATTAATCTTTTGCTTCTTCCATCTGTTAATGGAGAACCTTCCATTCCGGCAACTATTCTATCAACTGAATCATCAATTTCTAAAATGCCTATTGACTCTTTTCTTCTTCTTGCAGTTAAGATTGCGGCTTCATTTAGAAGATTTGCTAAATCTGCTCCGGTAAAACCAGGAGTTCTTCTTGCAATACTTTCTAAAGTTAAGTCTTCCTGAAGAGTTTTATTTTTTGAGTGAACTTCAAGTATCGATAGTCTTCCTTTAATATCAGGAGCATCAACTGTGACTTGTCTGTCAAATCTTCCTGGCCTCATTAAGGCTGAATCTAAAACATCTGGGCGGTTAGTTGCAGCAATAATAATAATTCCACTATTCCCTTCAAATCCATCCATTTCAGTTAAAAGTTGGTTAAGAGTTTGTTCTCTTTCGTCATTTCCACCACCGATACCAGCTCCTCTTTGCCTTCCTACTGCATCAATTTCATCAATGAATATTAAGCATGGACTATTTTCTTTGGCTTTTTTAAAAAGATCCCTAACTCTGCTAGCACCTACTCCAACAAACATTTCCACGAATTCTGAACCTGCAAGCGAAAAAAATGGAACTCCTGCTTCTCCTGCAATTGCTTTTGCTAAAAGTGTCTTACCCGTTCCTGGAGGACCTACAAGTAAAACCCCTTTTGGAATACGAGCACCTACAGAAGTGAATTTTTCAGGTTTTTTTAAAAATGTAACTACCTCTTCTAAATCCTCTTTTGCCTCATTAACTCCTGCGACATCGTCAAATACCACTCCAGTATCAGCATCCATAGCAAATCTAGCTTTTGATTTCCCGAATTGCATTGCTTGACCTGGTCCTCCAGGCATACCATTTGATCTCCTAGCTAAAAGAATTAAACCTCCTATCAAAACTGCAGGGAATAGAAGATTACCGAGAATTCCTAATGCTGGTGGTGTTGTTTTAACAGGGTGCACATCAAAACTTATACCTTCATTTTTGAGATTAGTTATCAATTCAGGTGTAAGACCAGGCAAGTCTACTCTCAATCTTTGAACTTTATTGTCTAGATCTGAATCTATGGTTTCGATAACAGCATTTCTACCTCCATCAAAAATATCAACTGATGTAACTCGACCCGACTTGATATAATCTAAAAATCTTCCATAACTAACTCTTGCTACTGCTGAATTTTTAGGAGCTATTGTAGTACCGTTGGATTTTAATGAATCAATATTGCTTGTTGAAAGAAATTGATATGAAAGAGCTATGACTAAAATAATTGGAATAGCCCATAAAATTATTGTTTTGAATTTTTGATTCATTAATTTATTTCATATATAAATTTTCATAATTCTAGAATGAAAGGATGCTTTTCGTTGATATTTTTCTAAACTCTATCTTTTATAGTAAATTTAATTTATATTGATTAATTTTAATGGAATTCAATATTAAAGATAAAGTTAAACTAAAAAATCCTTTGTCTTATCTTAAAACTTCTGACAATATGCCTATGCTTAGACCACCTGACTTAGTAGATATTGACGAAGTTGGAGAAATAATAGCTATAAAATCTCCTATTACTGTTGAAATAAAATTTAGAAGAGGATCTTTCTTAATTGATACTGATAAGATTGAAAAAACACAAATCTAAAAATTTTTTATCCAAAGTTTATTAATTTCATTACATTTTTTCTCGTCTCCGTAAATACTCAAAAAAGGTTTTCCTAAATATTTTCTAGTTACTTTCAAAATATCTGAAGAGCTTACATCATTAATTTTCTTTAAAAAATCATAATTTTGATCTAATTTATATCCAATGTATTGAATCTTTCTCTGTAATATTTCATCTAAAGTTTGGTTAGATATTAGAAATGAACTTTTCAATTTAATCTTTGCTAAATAAATATCCTTTTCGATAATTGAAGAAGATAGTAATTTACTCCATAATTCGGATAGGATTTCAAATGCAAGAAGAGCATTTTTATTTGAGACAGAAAAGTAAACTAAAAAAGGAGAGTTTTCAATTCTACAAGGGTTATAGACCCCAACTTCATAAGTTAAACCATTCCTTTCTCTGAACAATTTGAACAACACAGAGCTCATACCATACGAGAGATATGATTCTAAAATTTTCAAAGGTAAGTATTCATGGCTTGATATCGGACATGTTTGATTACCTAACATCAAGATTATTTGATTCGACTTCTGATGTGTACTAACAAACCTATTCAAAAGATTAGGATTATTGTTGTGATTTTTGCTTTCTACGTTATGAGCAATTTTATTTTGGTTTATTAAATCAAAACTTTTATTTTTGATGTTCAAATTATTAGAAATTACATACTTATTTCTATTTTTAAAATTTTCATATTCAGTTAAAATATCATTGTGAGTAATTTTTAAAATATCTTCTTCATATCCAGATGAGTTATAAGCGTAGCAATGCTTCAAATAAACAATTTTTCTCCATTTTTCAAAAGTAATATTAAATGGATTTTCCCTATCTTTTTTTAGGGTACTAATAGTTGTTTTCTTTACATTTTGGAATTGGTTATATGAGAGTGATGGTTCATTTATTATTAAATTTAATAAAGGTAAAAGTTTATTAAAATGTTCATCTAATGATTTGAGGCTTATTATCATACCGTCCTCTAATGTCTCTAGATTTAATTCCGCTCCATGAGAATCTACATACTCTGAAAAAGCTAAATTTCCAAAACCTTTACATCCTCTGGTTAGTAATGAGCAAAGAATTTGATTGATCCCTTTTTTCTCTTCAATATCCATATTGCTTCCACCATTTATCCAAACCATTGCAATTGAAAAATTCCGACTAATGTTTGTTTCGCAATGTGCTTTTATCATTTTCCTGTTGATGCAATCAAAGTGTATTTATTTCTTGAAAGATAATTTATGATTTCCTTAAGATTATTTGTATCATTCCAGTAATCTAAATGATTATTTAAATCATTTAGAGTATTTTTTCTACCCCACAAAAGCTCATTTCCAAAAAAAGAAGTTAATTGTGTTGACGTTTCTAGATTGAAAATATAGTTGCTTTTAACTATATTAATTGCTTTTCTAATCTCATTTAAAGTTAAATTTTTACAACTTATAACTTCTTGAATTGTTTCATTAATTTCTTCCTCTACTTTTTTTAAATTTATTTCTTCGCAGCAAGCTTCAATTACTAACAAACTGCCAAATTCTCCACCATTTACATCTACATATATTGACTCAACAAGGTTACTTTCTTCTTTTAAAACTTTTACTAATCGGCTATTTCTTCCAACACAAAGTAACGATGCTAATACTTCAAAGCCAATATTCATTTTTTGATTCTTTAGGTTGGGTATACTCCATGCCATGAATATTCTAGACAATTCAATATTCTTAAAATTAATCACTTCTCTTCCAGTTCTTGAGTCTGCAATTGATTTATTATTATTTTTTATTTGAGAAGTTTCACCTTCATCTAGATAAGAAAAGTTGTTTTCTTGATATATTTCAAAAGTTTTCTCAGATAGATTTCCAGCAATTGCAATACAAAAATTATTCTTTTTGTAAAAGCTTTTGTGAAATTTTTCTAAATCACCTTTTTTTAATAATTGGAGATGTTTTTCAGTTCCTAATATTGTTTTGCCATATTTATTATCCTTCCAAACCCGGCTCAAAAAATAATTAAAAAGTTTTTCATCAGGTTGGTCATTTTGTTGTTTTATTTCATCAATGACAACACTTTTCTCTTTTTCAAATTCATGAATATTAATAGTTGGAGATAAAACAATGTTTGTCAAAAGAGCCAGTGATTCTTTAAAGTTGTTTTCAGGTATTAATACATAGTAATGTGCATCATCATATCCAGTTGAAGCGTTGCTCATCCCACCAAGAGATTCGATCTTATAATCAAATTCTCCTGGCATCAATTTGTTACTACCCTTAAAAATCATATGTTCCAAAAAATGAGCTGTTCCGTTTCTATCTGATTCCTCAAACGCAGATCCTGCTTTAAACCAAAAATCTATGCATATAAGAGGCAATTCTTTATTTTCCACAAAAACGCATTTAGGTTTGCTTGAATGGTTAAAGTACTTAACTTCTCCTGGGTTCATTGAAATCCTTTCCTTATTTTAATTTTGATACTTTTTAAACTTGTTGTCTAAATCTTTAACCAAAACTAAATTAATTGACCCACTTATTTTGGCTTTATTGCAAAATATAAAGGTTCAGAGGTCCAAGCTTAATGACCTCATTTGCATGGAAATAGATCCTAAACTATCAAACATAATTTCCAATGTAGAAGGTAAGGAGCTATATATAGAAAATGAATTTTATAAAGCAAAAGGATTTAGAAAGTTACATATTGAAGTGGCTGAGTTTTCAAAAAGTCTAAAGATTCTACATTGCGTATTTTTCCCAGATCCAAAGTATGACATTCCAATATTTGGCATGGATTTAGTTAAAGTTAATGAACTAGTATCAGCAGCTATTGTTGATTTATCTCCTTCCTCTAAGAACCAAAATTTAAAATATGATCATTTATTGTCCCATATTGATAAAAGTATTTTTAAATCTAAAAGGAAAATTCCAGTCTGGGGAAATATTTTCTCTAAAAATGTTTTTTTTGCTTCTTTAAAAAATGAAAGTGAAAAAAATGCTTTTTGTAAAATAGTTGATAATTATCTTTCTGTCTTAATTCAATTAAGTCAAAACACTAGTCCTGATTCTGATTATGAAATAATTGAAGAAAGAATTAATTACCAAAAAAATTATTGTTTTCAACAAATGAAAAATGAAAAAACAAGTTTAGTTCTGCTTAAATATTTTGATAAAATATGGGTAGATGAATATATCAAAAAAGTATTATTTGATTTTTGATGTTTATAAATAATTTTAAAAATCTAATCTTTTATGTTTTGATATTTTTACCATTATCGATTGGAATAAGTTCATGTTCTCAAAATAAAAAATTAAGTTCTAATTCTAATGTAGAAATTAGTTCTGATTTTATTCCTGTAATAGAGGCAGTTGCAGCATTAGGTCAACTTTCTCCATCTGGGGAGATTAGGCAATTAGCAGCACCAATATCTCAATTTGGATCATCTCCTCGTTTATCTGAACTTCTAGTGAAGGAGGGTGATTTTGTCAAGGAAGGTTCAGTTCTAGCCGTTTTTGAAAATAGGAAGAAATTAGTGGCAGATCTTGAAAGGAAGAATAAACTCATCAAAACTAATATTTTAGAGATTTCATTAAAAGAAGATCAAATTAAAAGATATGAATTAGCCGTTGAAAAGTCAGCATACTCATTGGTACAACTTTCTCAGAGAAAAGATGAATTGTTAAAATTACAAAAACAAAAAATAATTAATGTTGCGGATAAAAAAGACATTGAGATAGATCTTTTTAACTCTCAACTTAGAAGCCCAATTGATGGCTATATACTTGATGTTAATACAAGAGTTGGAGAAAGATCTAAAAACGAAGGAGTGCTTGATATTGGCTCAAGTCAGAATATGGAGGCTCTTATAGAAGTTTATGAATCTGATATAAACAGAGTATTCATCTCGCAAAATGTTGAATTAAGTAGTGAGAATGGAGGCTTTAAAAAAATTCTAAAAGGGGAAGTAATAAGAATTAGCCCACAAGTAAAACAAAGAAAGGTCTTATCCACAGATCCAACAGGTGATGCGGATGCTCGTATTATAGAGGTTCTTGTAAAGCTAAATCCGGAATCTATAAAATTAGTAAAAAATTATACTGGTATGAAAGTCATTGCAAAATTCCTACCTTGATAAATTTTTCTTTCATAAAATTTAGGAAAATTCCTTTAGCTTGGTTGTTACTAACAAGACAGCCACTCAGATTAATAGTTGCTATTGCAGGAATTAGCTTCGCTGGGATTTTAATGTTTTTGCAATTAGGCTTTCGAGATGGATTATTTGATACAAGTGTAACTATTCATAAACTTTTGGATGCTGATCTTGTATTGATAAGTCCAAGATCAAAAAGTTCTATAAGTATGAGTGGGTTTCCAAAAAGAAGATTAATTCAAACTTTAGCTTTAGAAGACGTAGAAAAAACTGCCCCTGTTAATTTAACTTATCTTCTATGGAGGAACCCAGAGAATCTAAAAACAAGATCTATTTTAACCTTAGGATTTAATCCTTCAGATTCTCTTTTACTAGATGATGGATTTTCAAGAAATGCTGATAAACTTAAAAATCCAGGAAGAGTTCTTTTTGATAAACTTTCAAGACCAGAATTTGGGCCTATAGAAGATTGGTTTCTTTCGGAAAAGAAAGTAGAAACCGAAGTTGCCGGTAAAAGAGTATTAGTTGAAGGACTTGTTGAGTTAGGTCCTTCTTTTGGAGCAGATGGAAACCTCATAACAAGTAGAGAAACATATCTAAGGCTTTTTCCAGCAAATCCAAAAGGAAGTATTGAAATTGGTTTAGTGAAACTGCGAAATGGTTCCAATCCTAATCTGGTATCCGAAATTTTAAACAAGTCTTTACCGAATGATGTTCGTGTTTTAACAAAAGATCAATTTATAGAATTTGAAAAAAATTATTGGAAAAACAGTACCGCGATTGGTTTTATATTTAGTTTAGGTGCTTTAATGGGCTTTGTAGTTGGTTGCGTTGTTGTATACCAAATTCTTTATAGTGATGTTACTGATCATCTCCCTGAATATGCAACCTTGTTGGCTATGGGGTATAGACTAAAATCTTTGTTTTTTGTTGTAGCTAGAGAAGGTTTTTTATTGGCATTTTTTGGCTATTTGCCTGCTTATTTTTCTGGACAAATACTTTATTCAATTGTAAGAAATTCTACAAAATTACCTATAGTAATGGATGCTAATAAAACTGTTTTAATTTTTATTTTGATCTTGGTTATGTGTATGGGTTCTGCTGGAATTGCCATGCGTAAATTAGTCGATGCAGATCCTGCTGAAATATTTTAACTAGAATTATTTCTATGCCTAAAGCCATCAATAAAAAAGATAAGAATTCAAAAACTGTTTCTATAAATAATTTGAGTCATTATTATGGTATTGATGAAAATAAGAAACAAGTACTTAATAATGTAAATTTCTTTATTGAAAAAGGAGAGTTAGTTCTTTTAAAAGGACCCTCTGGATGTGGCAAGACAACTCTTCTAACTTTGATTGGTGCATTGAGAACATGCCAAAGTGGAGATTTGACGGTTTTAAATAATCAACTAAATGGGGCCTCAAGAAAAACTAGACAAAAACTTCGAAGAAATATTGGGATGATTTTTCAGGGACATAATTTGCTTAGATGTTTAACAGCAGAACAAAATGTTCAGATGGGCGCAGATTTAATTACAAATTTAACGTATTTACAAAGAAGAGAAGTAGCAAGGAAGTGGTTATCTGCTGTTGGTTTAGAGGGTCATCATAAAAAACTGCCAAATGGATTATCAGGAGGTCAGAAACAAAGGGTTGCAATTGCAAGGGCATTATCCGCTAATCCTAAACTTTTACTTGCGGATGAACCGACTTCAGCTTTAGACAGTGTCACTGGAAGAGAAATAGTTTCACTTTTACGGAAATTAGCAAAAGAGCAAAATTGTTCTGTCCTTATGGTTACTCATGATCCAAGGATTTCAGATATGGCGGATAGGATATTAAACATGGAAGATGGTAAGATATTTAATGCACTTAGTGAGCTAAGATAGTTAAAAGTAAAAAAGATTTTTTATGTCAAAGAGAAGAAATTTAAAAAAAGAAAAGCAAGACCGTAATCGTGCATATGCTAGAAAATTCAAAAAAAGAAAGCTTAGATCGGATGGTAGACCAGAAGGAAATAACGTAACTGGAACAGCTAATAATGGCGGAGCGGCTGATTAGTAAAAATTTGGATCTTTTATATTTTAAAATTCTGTATATTAATAAATAAATAATATATGGTTATGAATGTAAGCATCGTTATCCCAACTTATAATAGAAAACCAATATTGGAAAAATGTCTAAAGGCTCTTGAAAATCAGAACTTAAACGAGAATATTAGTAATTATGAAGTAATAGTTGTTGATGATGGCTCAACCGATGGCACAACTTCTTGGATAAAAGATAATAGTGAATTTCTCTCTCATGTTGTCTTATATGAACAAGAACATGGCGGACCTGCTTTAGGAAGAAACCTAGGTGTAATGAAATCAAAATATGAAATTATCATTTTTATCGATAGTGATCTTATTGTTTTAGAAGACTTTATTGCTTGTCATGTGAATAAACTATTATTCTCTTGGAATAAAAATAATAAAAAATGCTTTACTTATGGTTCAGTTATTAATACTTCTAATTTCTCGAATCCAGAAAGTGAAAGATATAAATTAACTGATTTTTCCTTTGCATACTTTGCTACTGGAAATGTTGCTATTTCAAAAGAATTACTTTTAAGTGTTGGATTATTTGATAACTCTTTTAGCCTTTATGGGTGGGAAGATCTAGAGTTGGGAGAGAGATTAAAAAAATTAGGTACAACATTAATTAAATGTCCAGAAGCTGTTGGATTTCATTGGCACCCCCCTTTTGATATTGGGCAAATTGAATCATTAGTATCCCAAGAAAAAGAGAGAGCAAGGATGGCTTTAATATTTTATAAAAAACACTCAAATTTGAGAGTTAGATTTATGATTCAATTAACTCCTATTCATATTTTGCTTTGGCAAATAATTTGTCTGGGGGGATTGATAAGTATTAAAAGATTATTCCCGTTATTAAGATTTCTAGTTGATTCAGGTAGAAATAGAGTTGCATTAGAGATTGTTAGAATTCCTCTTAATTTAATTTATGTAAGAGAACTTAGAAGATTAATTTAAATTTTAAAGATTATTCTAAAAGAAATTCTTTTAGGATTTCTCATTATTTGCTACAATATTAAAAACTAAAACCACACATCTGACTGTTTCGGGTGATTTAAATATTTAAATTTCCCGTCAGATGGAGGCTAACCCGAAACTTATTTAAACATGGCTGTTGTATCACTATCTGAAATGATGGAAGCTGGTGCCCATTTTGGGCATCAAACTAGACGTTGGAACCCCAAAATGTCTAAATATATATATTGTGCGAGAAATGGGGTTCATATTATTGATCTTGTTAAAACTGCTTTATGTATGAACAATGCTTACAAGTGGACAAGAAATGCTGCAAAAAGTGGAAAAAGGTTTCTTTTTGTAGGTACTAAGAAGCAGGCATCAGATGTTGTTGCTCAAGAAGCTGTTAGATGTGGTGCTGCTTATGTGAATCAGAGATGGTTAGGAGGTATGCTTACTAACTGGACTACTATGAAAGCAAGGATAGAAAGATTGAAAGATCTTGAGAGAATGGAAAGTAGTGGGGCTATCGCCATGCGACCTAAAAAAGAAGCGGCTGTATTGAGGCGAGAACTAGAACGATTGCAGAAGTATTTAGGTGGTCTTAAAGGTATGAGAAGATTACCTGATGTAGTTGTTCTTGTAGATCAAAGAAGAGAATCTAATGCTGTTCTTGAAGCTAGGAAATTAGATATTTCTTTAGTTTCAATGTTAGATACTAACTGTGATCCTGATTTGTGTGAAGTCCCTATTCCATGCAATGATGATGCAGTGAGATCTGTTCAACTTATTTTAGGACGACTTGCAGATGCAATCAATGAGGGAAGAAAAGGTTCTAACGATCAAAGAAAAAATTAATTTTCAAACTTTAATAAAAACAAAAAACATTATTTTTTTAAATGGGAAACATTACAGCAAAACTAGTTAAGGATCTTAGAGATAAGACTGGAGCAGGAATGATGGATTGCAAAAAGGCTTTAAACGAGACAGATGGAAATATTGAAAAAGCCCTGGAATGGTTAAGGAAGAAAGGTATAGCAAGTGCAGAGAAGAAATCAGGAAGAGTTGCTGCTGAAGGTTCTATTGGTAGCTACATACATACGGGATCAAGGGTGGGTGTTCTTTTAGAACTAAATTGTGAAACTGATTTTGTTGCTAGAGGAGATATATTTCAATCTCTTTTAAAAGACGTATCTATGCAAGTTGCTGCATGTCCAAATGTAGAGTACGTATCTATTGATCAAATACCAAAAGATATAGTCGAAAAAGAAAAACAAATAGAAATGGGCAGAGATGATTTGTCTGGCAAACCAGAAAATATTAAAGAAAAAATTGTTGAGGGAAGAATAGCTAAAAGACTAAATGAGTTAGTCTTGCTTTCTCAACCTTACATAAAAGATAGTGCACTCACAGTTGAGGACCTTGTGAAACAAGCAGCAGCTAAAATTGGTGAAAATATCAAGGTTAGACGTTTTACTAGATATACACTAGGAGAGGGTATCGAAAAAAACGAAATGGACTTTGCTGAGGAAGTCGCATCTTTAAAGTCAAACTAAAAAACTTGAGTAATAGTATCAAAGGTAGAAATTCAAAAGAAGTAATAATTCAGCTCAAAAGGGCTGAAATCCAAAAAAATATTTTAATAAAAAATATATATAAAGAATATGAGGCTTATTTTAATATCGTAAGAAAATCTATACTTACCTCTGCTAAAAAAGGTATAGCTGGCATTTATTCTAATTTTTCTATTTGTGACAAAGCCTTAGATTCAAAGGAATTAAATATATTCTTAAATAAAAATATTAGTCTGCTTATCAATTCAAAACTTCCCTTTATAACTATTGAACAACTTAAGTTGGCTGATATTAATGACCCTATAAAACAGTTAGTAAATGTAAATGTCTTAACAGAATTGGCAAAAACAAAAGAATATAAATCAGTAAATATTGATTATGAGAGTGAAATAACTGTTAACGAATCTATAGAATTTCATTGCGATAAAAATTTAAATACATATGAATATTATGAAACTTTAAGTGAAGATGAAATTTCCTCTGTAAATTTAGATCAAAGTAGTTATTTAAATTCTTTTTCTAAAGAAATAAGTATTGAAAAGATTGAGGAGGGGAAACATATAGTTAATTCTGTCCTTGAATTAATAGAAGAAACAAGCGATAATAAATTAGTTGATTATGAAAAAATAAATGATCAAGCACCTGATGTTTTTATCTCAAGTGATAATTTAAATATTTTTGAATTTATTGATAAATCATTTAGCAACTTTTTATTGAATCTTTCATATAAGATTAATTTAAAATTATTTAAAATAAAGTTAATAAAAAAAATTATATCTGAGGAAACTTTCAAATATTTATCAAAAAATAATTCTATAATTAAACATCCGTATCCTTTTATTATTAGATATGATTTGTATCCAGATAAGTTATCTTCAATTAATAATAAGTCTTCTGATGTTTATTTATTTAATATAACTAATGTTGAATTAGAATTTTATAACTTAGAACTTTCAATCTGTAGAAATAATATAAATGAATTAAAAAGTAAGTTTAAATTAATAAATAAAAAGCAAAGATATTGGAAAAATAAGGAACTTGCCTCAAATAGTTCAAAGTAATTAAAAATTAAACTTATCTTGTTGATAAAGTGACTAATAATGAAGAATATAATAATTTAATTAAGAATTGGATTAGACCCCTTCAAAAAGCTCTTACGCTTGAATCAGAAAATAAATTTACTAATTTACTAGGTAAAAAACAATATTTTAATGATTATTTAAATAAGTCATTAAGTAATTTAGATAATTTGAAATTCACTAATGAATTTATTAAATTATTTAGTGAATTCTCAATTAAATATTCTGAATATAACGATTTAGACATCAATCAGAGAAAAAGATTGGTAATTGATACTAGAAAAGGTCTACTTAAATTAGGTAAAGCTATTGATTTAAATTATTCTAATAAAAATAAAGATAGTTATTATTCAAAAGTCATAGATTCTAATCTATCCTTAGACTCAGATATTGCATTAATAAAAAGTATAGGAAAGGTTAATAAAAATAATTTAAATGAATTGGGTATATATAATATAAAGGATATAATTAATTATTTTCCACGTACTTATTTAGATTATACAAATAGAGTTAAAATAATTAATTTAAAACCCGATAATCTATATACCTGTATTGCAACTATAAAAAAGTTTTACATTTATAAGAGTCCAAATAATAGTAATTTATCAATAATGAATATAGTGATATTTGATGAGACCTCCTCAATAAAAATCACAAAATTTTTTTTAGGCAAGAGATTTAGATCTTATTCTTTTTTTTCTTCTCAGAAATCCATATATATTCCAGGTACTAAATTAGCGATATCTGGTAAGGTCAAATTATCTGAGTATGGGAAAAATTTTGTAGACCCCCAGATAGAAATTTTAAATACAAATGAAGAATCTTTTAATTTCTCTGGAAAGATTATGCCTTTATATTCGCTATCAGAATCGTTCTCAAATTTAAGTTTTATAAAACTAATTAAAAAAGTAATTATTTATTCAAAACAATATCCAGATCTACTTAATCAAAAACAACTCAACTCCTTATCTTTAGTTTCAAAAAGTTCTTCTTTAATAAATATTCATTTACCTATAAATCAGAATGCTTTGATTGAGGCAAAAAAAAGATTGGTATTCGATGAACTATTTCTATTGCAAATGAAGTTTTTATTAAGAAAAAGGAAGAATAATAAAAAATTAACTATTCAAAAATCTATAAAAAAGAATTTTTTACTTAAAGATTTTTTAAATAAAGTTCCTTTTCAATTAACAAAATCTCAGGAAAAAGTACTTGATGAAATTAAATCTGATTTATCAAATTTAACACCTATGTCGAGACTACTACAAGGAGATGTTGGCAGTGGTAAAACTATTATTGCAATAGCATCTCTTTTAATTGAACTTGAAAAAGATCAACAAGGTGCATTAATGGTTCCGACTGAAGTACTTGCCTCACAGCACTATAAAAATTTAATACAATTCTTGAACCCACTTTTAGTTTCTGTAGAACTTCTTACAGGTAATACCCCACAGAAAAAGAGAAAAGAAATACTTACAAACTTAAAAAATGGAATGGTAGATATTATCGTAGGTACGCATGCATTATTTGAAGATAAAGTTGTTTTTAATTCATTAGGGATGGTAGTCATAGATGAACAGCATAGGTTTGGCGTTACACAAAGAAATCGGTTACTTAATAAAGGAGATAATACTAATTTGTTATCAATGACAGCTACTCCCATACCTAGGACTCTTGCTTTGTCGCTATATGGTGATTTAGATATCAGTCAGATTACAGAACTCCCCCCAGGAAGAGTTCCAATAACAACAAAAATTATTTCAGAAGAAGAGTTAAATAAACTTTTTAAACGTGTTGAGAATGAGATAGATAATGGGAAGCAAGCTTATGTAATTTTGCCATTAATTGAAGATTCTGAAAAAATGAATTTAAGTTCTGCAAAAAAGATTTTTAAATATTTATCAGAGGAAATTTTTTCTAAAAATAAGGTTGGACTATTACATGGAAAATTAAATTCTGAAGAGAAGAATAATGTAATTAATTCTTTTGTAAATAATGAATTAAATATATTGGTCTCTACTACAGTTATCGAGGTAGGAATTGATGTACCCAATGCTTCAATTATGATTATTTATAATTCAGAAAGATTTGGTTTGTCTCAATTACACCAGTTACGAGGGAGAGTTGGGAGAGGATCCCATAAATCATTTTGTTACTTAGTAACTTCTGAAAAAAATGGATTAGATAATAAAAGGCTAAATGTTTTAGAAAAATCTAATGATGGTTTTTATATCGCGGAAAAAGACTTGGAACTTAGAGGTCCCGGCCAAATCTTGGGATATAAGCAATCGGGATTACCCGATTTTGTATTGGATAACTTACCAAATAATAAAATTCTAATTGAAAAGGCTAGAGAAGAGGCTCAGAGGGTAATAAATGAAGATCCTGACTTAAGAAAAAATATTTTATTAAAAGATTTGTTAATCGACAATTCTGATAATAAATTTATTCATGACTTCTTAAATTAAAACTTTTAATTGTCAATTTTTAAATATATGCAAATATAAAATCAATAGACAAAGTTCATTGAAAATCTGGAATGAGATCCCAATTGAGGAGAATAAAGACAAATTAATTGCAATACCAAGTTGTTTTAAATTTATTTGTCCTCATCCTTACTATGATCTAGGTGCCCCTTATAAGGAAAAAAAGTCCATTTGGAAATTAAGAGAAGAAGTTGTCAAGAGATTAATAAAAGTAAATGACTTTTTAAAATTAAAAAATAATAGTTTATCCCTTTTGATTTATGACAGTTGGCGACCTATCGAAGTTCAAAAGTTTATGTTCAATAGAGCTTTTATTTTGGAATGTGAAAGGCTAGATATTGATGCTTCTGAAAAAGATATGGAACGATATCCTATAGTTAAAAAAAATGTTGAGAAATTTTGGGCATATCCTTCGTTCGATGACAGATGTCCTCCACCCCATTCAACTGGAGGTGCTTTAGATATCACTTTGGCCGATAAGTATGGAAATATTATGTATATGGGAAGTAATATTGATCAGATGGATGATAAATCAAAACCAGATTTTTATAATAATATTGATAATATGGATGCAATTATCTGGAATGATAGAAGAAAGTTACTTAAAGAAATTATGATTAAATTTGAATTTGTTCAGCATCCAAATGAGTGGTGGCATTTTAGTTATGGAGATCAACTATGGGCTTGGAAGAATAAACAGCCTAATGCTTTTTATGGGAAAATATAATATTTAATTTATCTCGCTTAGTAAATTTGTAATGAAAGTTTCCGTTTGGTTGTTAATAAAATCCCCGAAATCTATTTCGGCACTGCTTTTTTTCCAACCTTCTAATAAAGGTTGAATGGTTTTTTCTAAATCATCAAGTTCCATTCTTTGCAAATATGGTTTAGCTAATCTTTGAAGGTTTTTACTTCCCCCCAACCATAATTGATATTTATTCTGCCCACTACCAACAAGAGCTAATTCTGCCATATAAGGTCTTGTACATCCATTAGGACATCCTGTCATTCTAAATAATATTGTCTTTTCTATATTCATATGAATTAATAGATTTTCTATTCTAGTTAGAACTTCAGGTAAAATTCTTTCAGCTTCGGTCATGGCTAGACCACAAAGAGGGAGTGCTGGACAAGCTAGAGCGTGTCTTTGAATTTCATTGATATCATTAAGATTGTCATATCCGATCTTTTTTAAGGCCTTTTTAATTTTGCTTTTGTTTTTATTGTGAATATTACAAAGCAGAATATCTTGATTAGGAGTAAGTCTTAAATTTAGGTCATTTTCTTTAACAAGATCTCTTATTAACGATTTCTTTTTTCCAGAAAGCCTTCCTGATAATAAAGGTAGTCCAACAAAAAAATAATCTTCATTTTGTTTATGCCAACCTAGATAATCAATTAATTTATTCTCGGGTTCTTTTCTTAAAGGCTTAATTTCTTTTCTAAAGTATTTATCTAAAAGTATTTTTTTAAACCATTTAATACCTTTTCTATGCAATAGGTATTTCATTCTGGAATTTTTCCTTGATTTCCTATCTCCATAATCTCTTTGAATGGCAACGATACTTTGAATTAGTTCATACGTATCTTTATTTTCAACATAACCAAGTGGATCTGCAATTCTTGCAAAGGTCTCTTCATTATTATGAGTTCGCCCCATACCTCCACCGATATAAAAATTACATCCTTCGAAGGATCCTTCTTTTGAGGTGAATGCAACTATTCCAATATCATTAGTGAGAAGGTCAACAGAATTATCACCTGGGACGGTAACAGCACATTTAAACTTTCTTGGTAAGTAGGTTGATCCATATAGAGGTTCTTTTTTAGTCCCGCTAAAGACATTCTCTTTGAACTGTAATTTCCTATTCTCTTCAATTTCTTTATCTGGTTTTATCGTATATTCCAAATCTCCGTCAGCCCACAGCTCCAAAAAGGTTCCTTGTCCGGCCACAGGTGTTAAAAGATCAGCAACTTTTACTGCCAAAGTTCTTGCGGTTATGTATTCTGCTGTTTCAAAAGGTGCTGCTGGAGCCATGACGTTTCTATTGATGTCCCCACAGGCAGCTAAAGTTGAGCCCATAGAATTTACAATAGATTTAATTACTTCCTTCAAGTTATCTTTTCTGATCCCATGCATTTGGAAGGCTTGTCTAGTTGTCACTCTGAGAGTGCCATTTCCAAGCTTGTCAGATAATTCATCTAGAGAAAGAAATAAATTTCCTGGGATTTCCCCACCTGGACTTCTTAGCCTAAGCATCATCTGCCAATCTTTACTTTTGCCAGGTTTTCTATTTTCTCTATTATCTTGTTGATAACTTCCATGGAATTTTAAAAGTTGAACAGCATCATTAGTAAAATGATCGCTTTCATTTTTTAATTCGCTTGCAAGTGGCTCCTTTAGAAATTCACTACCTTTCTTGAAATTTTCAAATTTAGAAACTTCAAGACCATTAGCCAAACAAACTGTCTCTTGTTTTGCGATCTTTTTTTTCTTTTTTACTTTTTCGACCTTGATCAAGGGACCAAAACATATCTCTTTTTATACATTAGCGAAAACCTTATTTAACTGGTAGTAAATTATAGTTGTAATAGCCATAAATTATTCTTGTCTAAATATTTACTTGAGATAGGAACAGAAGAGTTACCAGCCAAATTTTCTCATTCTGTAATAAATCAAATCTACTCTCTTATAGAATTTGAATTTGATAAGAAACTTATCAAATTTAATAATATTATTTGTACCTCCACACCAAGAAGAATAGTTCTATTTCTGGAGGGATTAGTTGATCAGGCGGATGATAAGACAGTAATAAGAAAAGGTCCAAAAGCTTCTTCTGCATTTCTTAATGGAGTACCTACTAATGCTGCTATAGGTTTTGCAAATAGTTTAGGTATTAATATAGATGACTTAGAAATAAGAGAAACAGAAAAGGGTGAGTTTGTATTTGGAACTAAAATTGAGAAAGGAGAATCTACAAGATCTTCTTTATCTTCAATAATCCCTAAAGTAATAAAAAATTTGCAAGGCCCTCGTTTTATGAAATGGGGAGGTGGAAGCTTTAAATTTTCAAGACCAATCAGATGGATAGTCTCCCTCTACAACGATGAAATTCTTGATTTTGTTTTTGATGAATGTGATCCTAAGATTTCAATAGGCAATATATCAAAAAGTCATAGATTAATTAATAAAGTTATTGAAATTCCTTCTCCAGATAATTATTTTGAATTAATGGCTAAGAGTGGAGTTTTTGTTAAAAGAGAAGAAAGAAAAGAAAAAATTGTTAATCTCATAAATCATGAATCTCAATTGGTAAATTTAGAGCCTGATCTTTCTGATAATTTACTTAACGAATTAACTGATTTAGTTGAATCTGCCAATTTATTAACTAGTAACTTTGATAAGCAATTTCTTAATTTGCCTGTTGAAGTTCTCTCAACTGTAATGAAAAATCACCAAAGATATATTCCTCTTCTAAAAAAAAATAGAGCATTTTCTAAATTAGATTTGAGTTCTGAAAAAGTTATAAGTACAGATTTCTTTGTGTTATCTAATGGACTAAGAGAGTCTAATAATATTATTTCTAAGGGAAATGAAAAAGTATTAAGGGCTAGATTCTCTGATGCGAAGTTTTTTGTAGAAAGTGATATTAAAGTTTCTTCTAAAGAAAGGAACGAAAAACTTAAAACGGTTTCTTACTTGAAAGGGATGGGTAATGTTTCTCAGAGAGTAAAACGAATTGGGGCTATCTCAGAAAAGATATTTAACAATTTAAATGATCAATCTTTAGATAGTGAAAAAATTAAAGAAGCTGCAAAGTACTGTAAAAACGATTTATGTAGTGAAATTGTTTATGAATTTCCTGAATTGCAAGGGATAATGGGTGGGAAATACTTACGAAATGAAGGCTTTAGCAAAGAAATTTGTATAGCAGTAGCAGAACATTATTTGCCTGGTTTTTATAAAGATGATTTACCTTCTACAAAATATGGAGCTATTATTTCTATCTCTGATAAAATAGAGACCTTAATAAGTATATTTATATCTGGAAAGAGACCAAGTGGTTCATCTGACCCATATGCACTTAGAAGAAATTTAAATGGGATTATTCTAATTATTTGGCAATTCGAATTTGATTTGGACCTTGAAAATATTTTTGAGGAACTTCTTGAATATTGGAATATCTCATTACCAAATTTGAAATTCGTGAAAGAAAAAGTTTTAAATGACTTAATTGAATTTACTAATCAAAGAATTGTAAGCCATCTTGATGAATTATCAATCAGTAAAGATTTAATTAAAGCTACTTGTTTTATTGAGTCATCAGCTGAAAAAAAAATAATGAATATTTTGGATTTAAAAAATAGAATTAATACTATTAACCAACTTAAAAGGAAACCAAATTTTTCTGAAATTCAAAAAGTTATCTCGAGAGTTAGTAAATTGGCTGAATGTGGAAATCTTAAAACAACAATTTTTTCATACAAACTTTATGTAAATCCAGATCTGTTTGAAAAAGAATGTGAAAATAAGGTATTTGAATTCATCAAAGAATTAGAAGAAATTATTAAATTAACTAATTGGGATTATTTTCAACTATTTAACCTATTTGAGTCTAACTCTATTAATCTTAATGAACTCTTTGATAATGAAAGGGGTGTTTTAATAATGGCAGGAAATCCTGAAATTAGAAATAATCGTCTCAATTTATTAGGTTTGGTAAGGAACTACTCTTTAAAAATTGCTGACTTTACCCTTTTTAACTCTTAACTTTAATTCCACCTTTAATTGAATAGTTCTTTAACATTTTTTCTACTTCTTTTTCTTCTCTTACAGCACTATTAACTGGTTTATACTTTAGTGGTGCTAGTGCTTTTCCTCTTAGAATTGATCCAAGAGTAAGCATGGTAAGTTTAATTTGCTGAAGGGGTTTCATCGCAACAACTCGTTTGTAAAGGTAACTATCAAAAGTGAGTCTTTGAACATCCATATCATCACACATTTCTACAAAAGCTTCTCTAGCAGAATCATTTCTATAAAAAATATTTTGAAGGATTTCTAGTACCTTGTAAGTTGTTCCATATTTTTTGTCCCATTTTTTTAAATAATTTTTTAAATCTTTTTCTGATGGAATTTCTTGCCCATTTTTTGAAGCTTCAACGATTTCTTCAGCACACATTCTCCCACTTTTCGCAGCAAAATAAATACCTTCTCCAGAGCTTTTTGTTACATATCCTGCTGCATCTCCTACCAGAGCCATTCTCCCTACAACTCTTCGAGGTCTTGGATGTTCAGGAATAGGATGTGCTTCAACTTTTATAACTTCACCATTTACAAGCCTTTTTTTTGCTCTATTTCTTACTCCTTCTTGAAGGCCTTTTATTAAGGATTGGTTCTTTTGCATTGTGCCTGTCCCTACTGCGACATGATCATATTTAGGAAATACCCAACCATAAAAATCGGGAGAAACATCAGTCCCTACATACATCTCAGCGAGGTCTTCGTAGTAACTCATCTCTTCTTTAGGCAATTTAATTCTTTCTTGGAATGCAATTGCCACTTTGTAATCGCCAGCATCCATAGCTTTGGCAACTCTGCTGTTGGCACCATCAGCTCCAATTAAAAGGTCTACGGTTAACTCTTTAATTTCTCCTTTCTTGTCTCCAGAAGAAAAATCTGAATATGAAAGTTTGTATGGCCCTTGATTATCATTTCCAGTATCAATTGAAGTAACTAATCCATTTATTAATGTTGCCCCAAGTTCAGAAGCTCTGTTTCTCATAAATGCATCCATCACCTCTCTTCTGCACATTCCTATGTATTCATTATCACTTTTGCCATAAACATTATCCAAGCTAATATCAACTTCTCTATTGGAGGGAGATATCATTTTCATATGTCTTACTTTCCTATCTATAATAGTTTCTGGTAAGTCAAATTCTTCAACCATGCAAAGAGGAATGGCTCCTCCACAAGGTTTTGCATTATCTAACTTCCTTTCAAAAAGCCAAGTTTTTATTCCAGATTTAGCAAGTATTTCAGCAGCACATGAACCACTTGGACCTCCACCGATAACAGCAACTCTCAACATATTAAAAAAATTGTATCCTATTAAAAAACTACATCAATTTCCTCATAAAAGTTCATTTCGTAAATTAATAGTTAATATCGAAATATCTTTTTGATTTAAAAATTTATATTGAAAATAAAAAATCCTATAAATGAATCCTTTGATATACAAGTTGCTGAGAGAAGAAATTTAAAGGAAAATAAATTTAAATTTAAGAAATACCTTATATTTATAGTTTTTTTTCTAATATTTTTATTACCATTTGTTGGCCTGGCATTTAAGAGTAATTTAAAATTAAATTTTTCTGGAGTTAATAATACTAAAGAAACCGTAAATGACGATCTCAGTATTTTGGGTCATTTACCCTATAAGGAAATTTCAAAAGAAAAATTGGTTTTTATTGAACCTAATATTGAGGTTCATATAGATATGAGAAAATCCCTTCTCAAAATGAGGGATGATGCGAAAAAAAATGGTATAAATTTGGTATTCCTAAGTGGTTACAGATCAATAAGTCTACAGAAAGATATTTTCTATTCTTTAAAATCTATGAGAAATCAGATTGCTGCTGAGAGGGCTAAGGTCTCAGCACCTCCTGGTTATTCTGAACATAGTACGGGTTTCGCTATTGATATTGGAGATGCTAATAAAACAGAAACAGACTTTGAAGTTGAATTTGAGAATACGGATGCCTTTAGGTGGCTTAAAGAAAATGCAGCTAAGTATCACTTCAAATTATCTTTCAATAAAAATGATAAAAATGTTGATTATGAACCTTGGCATTGGAGATATGAAGGATCCATTGAAGCACTTAAAGTTTTTGAAGCATCAAATAGGAATTTGAAAAAGCTACAAAATTGAAGAACTAATAACAATTTTTATATGATTTTCAAAGTCTTATGGGCAAATCTTTCAGAAAAAGCATTCTTTGAGTTAGCCTTAATATATTAATTATTGGTTTGTAATTTTTTAGATGTCAGCTTCAATTAAAGAAATAAGAAATGTGGCAATTATAGCTCATGTAGATCATGGAAAAACAACACTAGTCGATGCATTATTATCTCAATCTGGAATATTTAGAGATAACGAAGTAGTGCCAACTTGTGTAATGGATTCAAATGATCTCGAGAGAGAAAGAGGAATAACAATACTTTCAAAAAATACAGCTGTCAATTATAAAAACACTAGAATCAATATTATCGATACACCTGGACATGCTGACTTTGGAGGAGAGGTTGAAAGGGTTTTGGGCATGGTTGATGGTTGTTTATTAATCGTTGATGCTAATGAGGGTCCAATGCCTCAAACAAGGTTTGTATTAAAAAAAGCTTTAGAAAAAGGTCTTAGGCCTATAGTTTTTGTAAATAAAATTGATAGGCCTAGAGTTGTTCCAGAAATTGCGGTGGATAAAGTTCTTGATTTATTTCTTGAATTAGGTGCAGATGATGATCAATGTGATTTTCCTTATTTATTCGGTAGTGGATTATCTGGTTTCGCAAAAGAAGAAATGGAATCGAATAATGATAATATGATGCCCCTTTTTGAAGCTATTCTTAGGCATGTTCCACCACCTGTAGGGGATCTAAATAAGCCTCTGCAGCTTCAAATTACAACTTTGGATTATTCTGATTTTTTAGGAAGAATTGTGATTGGAAAGATTCATAATGGAACTATAAAAAATGGCCAACAAGCAAGCCTAATAAAAGAAAGTGGGAAAACTATCAAGGGTAAAGTAAGTAAACTTTTAGGATTTGAGGGATTACAAAGAATTGATATTAATGAAGCTTTTGCGGGAGATATTGTTGCTGTATCTGGTTTCGATGATGTGAATATTGGAGAAACGATTGCTTGTCCTGACTCTCCTCATCCACTTCCTTTAATTAAGGTTGATGAACCAACACTTAATATGACTTTTGTTGTTAATGACTCCCCATTTGCTGGCAAAGAGGGAAAATTTGTTACGAGCAGACAATTAAAAAATAGATTGGAGAGGGAATTATTAACTAATGTAGCTCTAAGAGTTGAAGAAACAGACTCTCCAGATAGATTTTCTGTCTCCGGGAGAGGTGAGCTTCATTTGGGGATTTTGATAGAAACAATGAGAAGAGAGGGGTTTGAATTCCAAATCTCGCAACCCCAAGTTATTTTTAGAGAAATTGATGGTGTTCAATGTGAACCTATAGAAACATTAGTTTTAGATGTGCCAGAAGTAGCTGTTGGCTCTTGCATTGAAAAATTAGGATCAAGAAAGGCTGAGATGAAAAATATGCAGACAAGTTCAGATGGAAGAACGCAATTAGAATTTCTTGTCCCATCAAGAGGCCTTATAGGCTTTCGTGGTGAATTTGTTAGAATAACCAGAGGTGAAGGGATCATGAGTCATTCCTTCTATGAATATAAACCTAAAGCTGGAGATTTCGAAACGAGAAGAAATGGTGTACTAATTTCTTTTGAAGAGGGTGTCGCAACTTTCTATGCTTTGAAAAATGCGGAAGATAGAGGTGTTTATTTTATTAAACCGGGAGTGAAAGTTTATAAAGGTATGATTATTGGCGAGAATAATAGATCACAAGATCTAGAGTTAAATATTTGTAAAACAAAGCAATTGACTAATATGAGATCTGCTGGAGCAGAAGAATTAGATACTTTACAATCTCCCGTTGATATTACCCTTGAGAGAGCACTTGAATATATAGGTTCCGATGAAATGCTTGAGGTAACGCCTGATTCTATAAGAATGAGGAAATTAAATAAGAAGGGAATGAAAAAATAAAATATTATGAGAGAAGAAGATAATAAAAGTTTCGAGGATATTTTTTTAGATGCTTTAAATCTTTTTAATAATCAAAAATGGTATGAAGCTCATGATGCTTTTGAAAATATATGGAATACTCTTGAAGGAGACGAGAGACAAATTATACAAGGCATACTTCAAGTATCCGTTTCTCAATTCCATTTAAGTAAAGGGAATCTAAATGGAGCGACTATATTAATAGGAGAAGGCTTAGGTAGAATAAAAAATAGAACTTATATTGATTTAGGGATAGATCTCGAATCTTTTTGTAAATGTCTTGAGGAATTATTAAGAAAACTTCAATACAAAGAGGCATTAAACGAAAATGACAAGCCTTACATAGTGAGAACATAGAAAAATGAATTTTGAAATAAAGAACGTCTTTCTTACGATTGAAGGAAAATCAATAGTAAATGATGTCTCAATAAAGGTTTGCCCGGGCGAAATTGTTGGTTTAATGGGACCAAATGGTGCAGGTAAAACATCTACTTTTAATATTGCGGTAGGCAATTTAAAACCTGATAAGGGAGATATATTAATGAATAGTAAATCTATAAAAAAATTACCTTTGCCTAGTAGAGCAAAACTTGGTTTAGGATATTTGACTCAAGAAGCAAGTATCTTTAGAGATCTAACAGTTAAAGAAAATATTGACTTAGCATTACACAATTCATTTTCTAGAAGCGCAATAGTAAGAAATAAGAGAGAAAAAATAATTAATGAATTTAATCTGAATAAAGTTGTTGACAATTATGGTTATCAACTATCAGGAGGGGAGAGAAGAAGGTGTGAAATAGCAAGAGCTCTATCAGTTGGTAGACAAGGACCTAAATATTTACTTTTGGATGAACCTTTTGCAGGGATCGATCCCTTAGCTGTAAATGATTTAAAGAAACTTATCATTAAACTTAGTGAAAATGGAATGGGAATTCTTATAACAGACCATAATGTAAGAGAGACTCTATTAATTACCACCAAATCATATGTTTTAAGTGAAGGAAAGATACTTGCGCATGGATCATCAGATGAACTTGCAAATAATCAAATAGTGAAAAAGTTTTATTTGGGGTATGATTTTCATCTTTGACTACTTAATTAAGAAATAAATTAAAATATTTGATATAAGCATGAATTTTTTATTATTTTTATTATTTTATAAATAAGTAAACTAACAAAGTTTTATATTTTACAGATGATATTTGATGGTTTTATCAAAAATTTAATTTACGATCCAGTATCTTCTATAGGCATTTTAATTTTTTATTTTTTATTAATTAATTTGCCTATTTCTCTAGTAGCCTTGTTTAATAAAAAATCCTCTTCTTACGTGAGATTAATTACAATCTTAATTAATCTCTTTATAGCTTTACAGCTTATCTCAAGATGGATCGTCTCTGGACATTTCCCAATAAGTAATTTATATGAATCTCTTTATTTCTTGGTTTGGGGTATATCTTTAGGTCAATTATTAATAGAGAAAGAATACCCGACTCCGATAATCCCTGCAATAGCGATACCTATTGAACTTTTAACTATAGCTTTTGCTTGCTTTGTTTTGCCTGAAGATTTAAAGCAATCATCTAACCTTGTGCCAGCATTAAGATCTAGTTGGTTAATTATGCATGTAAGCGTAGTTATGCTTAGTTATGCCGCCCTTATCATTGGCTCTTTACTTTCAGCCTCTGTACTGTTTATTAATAATAGTCAACCTCTTCAACTTAGAAGTAGTTCTACAGGAGTGGGAGGTTTCAAAATATCTAATTCTTACTCGATTAATAATGTAATAGAGCCTATAAATTTTTCTCATTCTGAGGAACTAGACACTCTTAGTTATCGATCTATATTAGTAGGATTTGTTCTTCTAACTCTTGGATTAATTACTGGAGCCATTTGGGCTAATGAAGCATGGGGCACCTGGTGGAGTTGGGATCCTAAGGAAACGTGGGCTTTTATTTCTTGGTTATTTTATGCTGCCTATTTACATATGAGAATAAGTAGGGGTTGGCAGGGTAGAAGACCTGCATTGCTTGCTACTTCTGGCTTTTTTGTCATACTCATATGTTACATCGGAGTAAATTTCTTAGGTGTAGGTTTACATAGTTACGGTTGGATATTTGGGATATTCAATTTACTTTAAGTTCCAGTTATTAAAGTATTAAGTCTCTGAAATTATCTTTCCATTTTGAGCATCTTTAGCAACTGACCTTAATTCGTCACAACCCTCTTTTAAAGTGGGATAAGCAAACATTCCGCTTCCCGCAATGAAACAATTAGCACCAGCTTCTGCACATTGCGAAATCGTCCAATTTGCTTTTATTCCACCATCGACTTCAATATCTATATTCAAATTCTTTTCAATTACGTATTGTCTTATCTTTCTTATTTTATTTAACATTGTTGGTATGTAGGCTTGGCCACCAAATCCTGGATTAACTGTCATCACCAAGACATGATCAACCATATCCATAATGTTTTCAATCATTTCAAATGGTGTATGAGGATTTAATGCAACAGATGGTGATCCACCAAGATCTCTTATCTTTCCAAGAACTCTGTGAAGGTGAACATTAGCTTCGGCATGAGCTATAACAACTCCTGGCTCTCCATTTGGCCCTTTGGTGGCTTTCACGTATGACTCAAGCATTGTTTCACAATTATATTGGCTCACCATTAATTGAGTCTCAAAAGGAACCTCACAATATTTTCTACATGCGGCAATCATTTCGGGTCCAAATGTAAGATTTGGAACAAAATTTCCATCCATGACATCAAATTGAATACGGTCAACACCTGCTTCTTCAAGATCTTTAACGCATGCCCCCATATTTGCCCAGTCTGCTGGTAGTACGGAAGGAATTATTTGAATTGGTCGATTAACACCCACTGAATTTCTAGAGTTAGTTTCAATCATTTAATTTTTAATTATTTAATTAAGATACTATATTTGGTTGCTTATTCCTAATTTCAAGTCGCGGCCTGATAAAGTTACAACTGCAAAGAGTTAAAAAAAGCTAATTAGCAAAATAATTCTTATAAAAAAGGCATTTTTTATGAGAATATGTTTAAAACCTCTTAGAAAATCTTTTAAAAATTTAATTGTGAATCAAACTTTAATTCAAGAAATTCTCGAAGTAGTCGAGCAAGCTGCAATCGCATCAGCGAAACTTACAGGTCTCGGCCAGAAAGACGAAGCTGACGCTGCTGCTGTTGAAGCAATGAGGTTGCGAATGGGTAAAATTGAGATGAAAGGGAAAATTGTGATAGGTGAAGGTGAACGTGACGAAGCCCCAATGCTATATATCGGGGAAGAGGTCGGGAGTGGAAACGGGCCAGGAGTTGATTTCGCTGTAGATCCTTGTGAAGGAACTAATCTTTGTGCTAATAACCAACGAGGATCCATGGCAGTATTAGCTGCCTCAGACACCGGTGGGCTTTTTAATGCGCCTGATTTTTACATGAATAAATTAGCAGCACCTCCAGCGGCAAAAGGAAAGGTAGATATCAGGAAATCAGCTACTGAGAATTTAAAGATTTTAAGTAATTGCTTAGATCTAGCAATTGATGAACTTACTGTAGTAGTTATGGATAGAGCAAGACATAAAGATTTGATCAAGGAGATTCGAGAATGTGGAGCAAAAATTCAACCAATTTCTGATGGAGATGTTCAAGCTGCAATTGCATGCGGATTTGCAGGTACAGGGACTCATTGCTTAATGGGTATTGGGGCAGCTCCAGAAGGTGTAATATCTGCTGCTGCTATGAGAGCTCTGGGGGGGCATTTTCAAGGACAGTTAGTTTATGACCCTGCAATTGCGCAGACCTCTGAATGGGCCGACTATACAAAAGAAGGAAATATCAAACGTTTAAATGAAATGGGAATTACTGATATTGACAAAATCTATGAGGCCAACGAACTTGCATCAGGAGAAAATGTGATCTTTGCGGGAAGTGGAATTACTGATGGATTATTATTTGACGGAGTCAAATTTGAAAAAGACTGCACTAGAACCAGTAGCCTTGTAATAAGTACATTAGATAGTACTTGTAGATTTACAAATACAATACACATGAAAGATGGTGCTAAAAGTATTAGCCTTTAATATTTCAATTTAATTTTATGCATATTGTTGTCGTCGGACTAAGTCATCGCACGGCACCTGTCGAAGTGCGCGAGAAGTTAAGTATTCCTGATCAATCGATTTCAGAATCATTAAAAACTCTGAGTATCAATTCTGATATTTTAGAAGTTTCTATTTTAAGTACTTGTAATAGGTTAGAAATATACGCTCTTGTTAAAGAGATAAATATTGGTATTTCATCTATTAAAGAATTTTTAACAGATTACTCGAGCGTAGATTTTGAAGACCTTAATCCTCATCTTTTTGATTTTAGACAAGAAGAAGCTGTTTTACATTTGATGAAAGTCTCAGCTGGATTAGATAGCCTCGTGTTGGGCGAAGGTCAAATACTCTCGCAAGTTAAAAAAATGATGAGATTAGGGCAGGAGAATCAATCTACCGGGCCAATTCTTAATAGGTTATTAAGTCAATCAGTTAGTGCCGGGAAGAAGGTTAGATCTGAAACTAATTTAGGAACTGGTGCTGTATCAATTAGCTCAGCCGCTGTAGAACTGGCTCAATTAAAAATTGGACAGGATCATGGTGTTGATGGGCTCGTTAGTTTGAAATCTGAAAAAGTTCTAGTCGTTGGCGCTGGAAGGATGAGTAGACTTTTAATAACTCATTTGAAATCCAAAGGATGTCATAAGCTCACTCTTTTAAATAGAAATATTGATAGAGCCGTTAATCTTGCAGGAGATTTCCCGGATCTTGAAATAAATTGCAAGAGTTTAAATGAATTGGATGAAAATATATCTTTATCCTCTCTTGTCTTTACTAGTACTGCCTCTGAAAAACCTTTTATTGATTTAGCAAGAGTTGAAAATATTAGTTTAAATAATAAACTTAAATTTATTGATATAGGTGTTCCAAGAAATATATCAAATGATGTTAAACATCATGCTTCTATAGATTCTTTTGATGTAGATGACTTGGAAGAAGTTGTTTCTAGAAATCAAGAATTTAGACAAAAAATAGCAAAAGAGGCTGAATCTCTAGTTAAAGATGAAAGAATCATTTTTTTGGAGTGGTGGGCTAGTTTGGAAGCAGTTCCAGTTATAAATAAATTAAGATCTGATTTGGAGTTAATAAGAAAAGAAGAGTTACAAAAGGCACTTAGTAGAATGGGGCCTGATTTTTCTGCTCGAGAAAGGAAAGTTGTAGAGGCTTTAACTAAAGGGATTATTAATAAGATTCTTCACACACCAGTTACTAAATTGAGAAGTCCTCAGTCAAGAGATGAAAGACAAGCATCATTAAAAATCGTTGAAAAATTGTTTTCTTTGGTAGATGATGAATAAAATTTTTAAAAATAACTGACTTTATATTAAGTTTTTCATTAGATTTTTCTTAATACCTTTGTAAAGTGGCCATTTCCATTTTTAAATTTGCACATAATCAGTTAATTTTAATAGTTGAGTATACCTCCATTAAATTGAATGAAGCGTGTGTTGGCAATCATCCTCGGAGGAGGAAAAGGTTCTAGGCTTTATCCCTTAACAAAAATGAGGGCTAAACCTGCAGTTCCTTTAGCAGGTAAATATCGTTTGATTGATATCCCAATTAGTAATTGTATTAATTCTGGGATTAATAAAATGTACGTTTTAACTCAGTTTAATAGTGCTTCTCTTAACAGACATATTGGAAGAACCTACAATTTAAGTGCTCCTTTTGGTCAAGGATTTGTGGAGGTACTAGCTGCTCAGCAAACTCCTGATAGTCCAAAGTGGTTTGAAGGTACTGCTGATGCAGTAAGAAAATATCAATGGTTATTCCAAGAGTGGGATGTGGACGAATATTTAATATTGTCTGGTGATCAGCTTTATAGAATGGACTATAGTTTATTTGTTCAACACCATAGAGATAATAAAGCTGATTTAACAGTAGCTGCTTTACCTGTTGATGAGTCTCAGGCTGAAGGTTTTGGGCTTATGAGAACAGATGATTTGGGTAATATTAAAGAATTTAGTGAAAAGCCAACTGGTGAGAAATTAAAATCAATGGCGGTTGATACCTCTAAATTTGGATTAACCAAGGAATCGGCATCAGAGAAACCGTATCTTGCCTCGATGGGCATTTATGTTTTCAGTAGAAAGACACTTTTCGATCTCTTAAATAAGTTCCCTAGTTATACAGATTTTGGTAAAGATATAATCCCTGAGGCATTAAGTAGAGGGGACACATTAAAGAGTTATGTTTTTGATGATTACTGGGAAGATATAGGAACTATAGGAGCATTTTTTGAATCAAACCTAGCATTAACACAACAACCAAAACCTCCGTTTAGTTTTTATGATGAAAAATTTCCTATATATACAAGGCCTAGATATCTACCTCCATCAAAACTTGTAGATGCTCAAATAACTGATTCAATAGTTTGTGAAGGAACTATTTTGAAATCTTGTAGCATCTTGCATTGTGTTTTAGGGGTGAGAAGTAGAATTGAAAGTGATTCTGTTATTGAAGATACTCTTGTAATGGGATCTGATTTTTTTGAATCGCTAGAAGAGAGGATTGAATTAAGAAAAGGTGGTGGTACCCCTCTTGGAGTAGGGGAAGGTTCAACTATAAAAAGGGCAATTCTTGATAAGAATGCAAGAATTGGAGATAATGTTGTGATAGTAAATAAGGATAGAGTAGAAGAAGCAGATAAACCAGAATTAGGATTTTATATAAGAAATGGAATTGTTGTTGTAGTTAAAAATGCAACTATTGCAAACGGAACAATTATTTAATTTAGTTTTTCGATCATTTTTCGCTGACATAAGTAATGTTTTTTAAGCAATTTCTCTAAGTTGCATGCAATATATATACATTGCGTTTTTTAATTTTTATGCCCAAGGCACATTTTGGTTTAATCGGTCTTGGAGTTATGGGGGAGAATTTAGTTCTTAATGCAGAAAGGAATGGATTTTCTAGTGTAGTTTTTAACAGAACCTATTCAAAAACTCAGGAATTCTTAGAAGGTAGAGGTTTAGGAAAGAATGTAGAAGGAGCTAAAACACTCCAAGAATTTGTTAATAAGCTTGAGAGACCAAGAAGAATTTTAATGATGGTTAAAGCAGGGGCAGCTACAGATGCTGTTATTGATAATATTTCTGAATATCTTGAAGAAGGTGATTTATTAATTGATGGAGGTAATTCTCAGTTTAAAGATACTGAAAGAAGAGTTGAGACTCTTGAAAGTAAAAGCTTTGGATATATAGGAATGGGTGTCTCTGGAGGGGCTAAAGGAGCCTTGGAGGGGCCTAGTATGATGCCTGGCGGAACTAAAGCCTCTTATGACGCTATAGAAAGTTTATTGACTAAAATGGCTGCGAAAGTAGAAGACGGTCCTTGTGTAGCTTATGTTGGACCCGGAGGTTCAGGCCATTTCGTTAAAACTGTTCACAATGGTATTGAATATGGCATTGAGCAAATTCTTGCAGAAGCTTATGACCTTATGAAAAGAGTTAAAAATATGAATGGATCACAAATGGCTGAGGTTTTTGGTCTTTGGAATAATACTGATGAATTGGCATCTTATCTTGTAGAAATAACGCAGATATGTTTAAACACCAAAGATGAACTAACAGGCGAAGATGTTGTGGAAAAAATATTGGATAAAGCTGGCCAAAAAGGTACCGGATTGTGGACTGTTGTTAGTGCCTTAGAACTTGGTATATCAGTTCCCACTATTTATGCTTCATTAAATGCAAGGGTTATGAGTTCCCTTAAGGTTCAACGTAGTGAAATCGAGAAAACAATTCCGATGGAAGCTATTGAAGATTTTGATTTAGGAGAAATTTCTAATGGTATGAAACCTTTGTTTGATGCAGTCGTTCTTGCTACTATTGCTAGTTACGCTCAAGGGATGGATATATTAAGTGAAGCTTCGTCAGTTTATAATTATGAGCTAAATATGCCATCTATTGCTCAAATATGGAAAGGTGGTTGCATTATTAGATCAAAATTATTAAAAAAGATTCAAGATGCATATCAAAAAGATCCAAATTTGAAGAATCTAATTTTTGATGATTGGTTCAACAACGAAATTTCTACAAGAATTGATAATTTAGCAAGTGTCGTTTCTTCTTCAACTAAGGCTGGTATTCCAGTGCCTTGTTTATCAAGCACTTTAGATTATTTAAATAGTTACAGAACAAACAGACTCCCTCAGAATTTAGTTCAAGCCATGAGAGATTGTTTTGGCTCACATACTTACGAAAGAGTTGATAAGGAAGGAAGTTTTCATACTGAATGGATGAAATGATTGAACAATCCTATGGTGGATACAAACTCTACATCTATAAAGATAAACTTGAACTCTCATCTAATGTCTCTAATTTTATAGAAAATCAAATTGTTCAAACATTAAAAATAAAAGACAAATTTCAATTTTGTGTAAGTGGTGGTTCAACTCCTAAATCTGTATATCAATTACTATCAGAAAGAGAAATTGAATGGGAGAAAGTTGATATTTTTTTAGGTGATGAGAGGTGTGTTGATCCAAAATCTGAATTAAGTAACTCTCTGATGTTAAAGAATTCCTTACTAACTAAATATGGTTCTAAAGCCTTCTTTTATGAGATTTTTAGTGATAAAAAAGTTGACGATAATATCTCTAAAAATTTATTAATTTCTAAATTAAATGAAAAATGTAATGGTAAACCCCCATCTTTTGATTTAACTTTATTAGGCCTTGGAGATGATGGTCATACCGCTTCATTATTTCCATATCAGAAAGATAATAATGCTGATGATCTAGTAATTTTTAATGAGGGTAAAGGGCTTAAAAGAATTTCTCTAACACCTAAAGTACTCTCTGCTTCTTCAAATATAATATTTTTAGTTAGTGGAGCTTCTAAACAATTAGCACTCCAGAGGTTATTGGATAAAGATGAATCTCAAGAAAGGACTCCTTCTAAACTAATTAAATCAAGTAACCAGATATCAATATTTTGCGATGAAGAATCTTCAAAAGAATTATCAATTTAGTTAAAGTCTATATTAGTTCTAAACTAATTAATGAGTAATAAAAAAGTTTTATTCCAGAAAAAAGAGTTTGAAGGATGGAAAACCTTAAACGATACTGTTATGGGTGGTTCAAGTTCAGCTTATTGCGAAAATACGAATTCTGGGTTGCTATTAAAGGGAAATATCATAGAGAAAGCTGGAGGCTTTGTTAGTTGTAGATCAACGATATATAAACCTTCATTAGATATTAACGAGTATCAATCTTTTGAATTAAAAATAGATGGTCAAGGAAGAACCTTTAAATTTGCAGTCGCATGCGAAGATGACATCCTTGGCCTGACAGAATTTATTCCTGGTGGTCTGAGATGGATAAAATCATTTCCTACTAAAAAATTTGGAACAACTAAGATAGAAATTCCTTTTAATTCTCTTAATCCATCAGTAAGAGCTAATAAGGTACGTTTCCCTTTCAAATTCAAACCATCAAGAATTAAGAGATTACAACTGCTGCATTCAAAATTTGGAGATGATGGTCTACTTAATGATGGATTCAAATCGGGTCCAATAAAAATTTTAATAAAATCAATCAGTGTTTTTTGAAGATTTTGATGAAAAATTTAATACTTTAATTGCCAAGTCTGCAGATTTAACAAATAAACCTTTTCTGCACTCAGTCGTAAAGATTAATGGGGAATATGAAAGAGATAATGTGGATATTGATTTAATTGTAAATATTTTATGTAGAGATAATGAAGGGAATAGATTGGATATTTATGATCTTGAGTTAGAACTTTTTAAATCAAATAGTGAATTAGTTTTAGTTATTTCAAAGCTGAACTTTCCTGATGAACCTATTTTATGGAGTGGTGTAAAAACAATATGGATGAATAGTAGTGATGGTAAAAAATGCTCTCCACCAAAATATAGTTCAAGATTAGAGAACCTTGCTACGAGGATAAAAAATTTTATTACTTAGAATAGTTTTTAGGAGATTATTCTTCCAAATCTGTAACGGCTCCTAGGCTTGAGGTGCTAACAATTCTTGAATATTTAGAAAGAACTCCTTTTTTATATTTTTTACTAGGCTTTTCCCAGTTAATTCTTCTCATTTCTAATTCCTCATCAGATAGTTCAACTTCGATTAATTGGTTTGTCGCATCAACAGTTATTAAATCGCCTTCTTTTATTAACGCTATATTTCCTCCAACTGCTGCCTCTGGTGCAATATGGCCAACAACTAGGCCATAGGTGCCTCCACTAAATCTACCGTCAGTTATTAGAGCTACTTTTTCTCCAAGTCCTTGCCCAACGATTGCGGATGTTGGTGCCAACATTTCTCTCATCCCTGGTCCGCCCACAGGACCTTCATTTCTTATAACAACAACATTACCAGCTTTAATATCATTATTCAAAATTGATTTGAGACAATCCTCCTCACTCTCAAAGATGCGAGCAGGTCCTTTTAATACAGGATTCTTTATTCCACTAATTTTGGCTACACAACCTTCCGAGGCTAAGTTACCTTTTAGAATCGCTAAGTGACCTTTTTCATAAAGCGGATTATCAATATCTCGAATGACATCCTGATTCTCTGGAGGTTTATCTGGAATATCTATTAAGGATTCAACTATTGTTTTACCCTCTATGTTTCTACAATTACCATGTATCAAACCTGCGTTTAGAAGTATTTTCATAACTTGTGGGATTCCACCTGCTTTATGAAGATCGACTGTTACGTATTTACCGCTGGGTTTTAAGTCGCAAATTACAGGTACTTTTTGTCTTATTCTTTCGAAATCATCAATATTGATATCTATACCTGCTGTATTTGCTATTGCTAATATATGGAGAACGGCATTAGTTGAACCTCCAATTGCCATAATTACAGATATTGCATTCTCAAATGATTCTTTAGTCATGAGAGTTAAAGGTCGAATGTCTTTTCTAATTGCATCAACTAATATTTCAGCACTTTTTTCAGCATTAACTTCCTTCTCATAATCTTCAGCTGCCATTGTTGAACTATAAGGAAGACTTAAACCCAAGACTTCTATAACGGCAGACATGGTGTTAGCTGTAAACATTCCTCCACAACTTCCAGCTCCTGGGATACAATTTTTTTCAACTTCAATTAATCTCTTCTCATTTATTTTCCCAGAAGTTAATTGCCCAACAGCTTCAAATGCACTGACAACTGTAAGATCTTCACCGTTTAATTTGCCAGGTTTTATTGTTCCTCCATAAATAAATATGGATGGGATATTCATTCTTGCAATTGCAATCATTGCTCCTGGCATATTTTTATCACAACCTCCGATAGCTAAAACCCCGTCCATACTTTGCGCATTGCATGCTGTTTCGATTGAATCAGCTATAACCTCTCTTGAAACTAGGGAATATTTCATTCCCTCTGTTCCCATAGAGATTCCATCACTTACGGTGATGGTTCCGAACATCTGAGGCATTCCTCCTGCTTCCCTTATCGACTCTTCAGCTTTAAGAGCTAACTTGTTTAACCCCATATTGCATGGTGTGATAGTACTAAATCCGTTAGCAACTCCAATAATGGGTTTAGTAAAATCTTCATCACTAAAACCAACAGCTCTTAACATTGATCTGTTGGGAGATCTTTGGACACCTTGAGTTATTGCAGATGATCTTAATTTATTCATATGATTTGAGAACCTTTTTTATTTTATTGTCCTAACTCCTCAAGTTGCCTCCTTACATCAGCAATTGCAGAATTAAGCTCTTCAACTTTCTGCTCTAATTTATCCCCTTCAACGTCTTTAATGTTTTCGTTACTGTCAATAGCCTCTGAACCATCTTGAATTCTAGATGAATACATCATTGCTTTTTGTTTCTTTTCTTCTTTTCTTTTATCTGCTTCGGAGATTAACCACCATGCCAAACCTGCTGCTCCAATAAAAGCCCCACTTATTAAAGATAAAAAATTATTTGAAGACGAATCTCTATATTCAGACATTGGGAATAAATTTCTATTTATATTATATCTTAGTTCTTATCTGAAAATATAGTACTCAAACGCAATAAAGGGTTTCCAATTCCAGGCTTTAACAAATTAGAATTTTCGTCTTCTTCATCAATACAAGATGTATATATAACTTGTTGAGGTAATATCTTTGCAATTTCATTTAGACCTTTATTGCTGCAAATGGATGATATTAATATAATCCTATTAGATTCAACCCCTAATCTTTTTAAGTTAATAAGAGTTTCAATTGGATTAGATTTCATCTTTATTTGATCTGAATAAACTATGACACCTACATTTTCTTCGATCTTTGTTGGTAATTCTCCTAACAAAAGAGTTGAATTGGGAAT
>QCGL01000014.1 GCA_003279935.1 Prochlorococcus sp. AG-388-A04 | reverse complement strand
ACATGGATTAAACAAACAAGAACTCGAAAAAAACAAAATTTTTGATTCTTATTGGATACAAAATTTCAATTTAAATCAAGAGATTCCTCTAGATAGTGGAAGCGTCGATTATTGTTTAATGGTGGCAGCCTGGCAATATTTACAATACCCAGAAAATTTAACCAAGGAAATCGTAAGAATTTTGAGTAATCACGGCAAATTTATGATTGCTTTTTCAAATAGGGCATTTTGGCATAAGGCTCCTAATATATGGGCTACGTCTACTGAAGATGAGAGAATAAAATACGTAAGAAAAGTATTAATCACAAACGGCTTTAATGAACCAAAAATCATTAAAAAGTTTAATGAACCTCCTCTTAATATTTTCAATTTTTTAAAAAAGGATCCTTTTTATTGTTTAATTGCGACAAAAGAATAAATCATTCCTTTACTGCTGTGGAAGACAAAGCTAATGAAAAGCTAATAATTAAAATCCATAGCCATACTTTTGAATTGTTACTAATATTGGGTAGTTTAAAAATTTTCAATGGGATCTAAAAGAGAAAAATATCCTGAAAAATGTCCATGGGATCTAGGACCTAATCAAGATTTAGCAAAAGAAGAAAATTGGACACTCAGATTAGGGGAGGCAAATGTAAGTTTTAGCAAAAATAAATTAGATGCTAATTACTTTCATGTAATTAGTAATGAAAATGAAGAGCAAATTCTTGCTTTCAGAGCTAGGCTTCTTTATCAAAAATTACTTGATAAAGGATTTAGATTAGTAGAGTAAAAAGTGGACCACTAGCCCAATAAACGTAGATCCTCAAAAGTAAACTTTTGTATTTCTTCTTCTTGATTTTTATTTAAGTATTTTATGGATCTTGAATTAAGTATCCAAATCTCTTGAGAACCAATATTAATAAATCTATCCTCATATTCCAACTTCAAAGAATTAGCTTTTAGTGTAATAGGATCAATTTGTTGGCTAGTGTATTTTTTACTTAGAAATCCATTCCCAGTATCGAAGAATTCTTGAACAAAAATTTCTATGATTATTCCGTGAATTTTTCTATAAACCATATTTATACAATTATTTTTGACACTATATTTATCACCCTCACTTTTACCGGATACAATCATTTCAATCCCACTTTCTGTATCTTTAATTAAGTTAAAATTATTTTTCGAGTGAATTTCTTCAAATTCTCTTTTTATCCTATGGATAGAAATTTCGAATAATTGTGAGGATATACTCTTAACTATTTTTTGATCATCAATATTATGAATTACAGGTTTAAAGTCTTTCCCTAAAACAAAATTCCCTCTAAAGGTATCACTATTAATTGATAAAATACATTTCCCTTTATAACCACAAAAATTATGGCTCCAGGTATATCTTTTTTCATAAGCTTTTTTAAAAAGTTGTTTGCAGTTTATTTCTGTTAAATTCATTATTTAATAAGCAAGTTTAATAATAATTTTACAAAAAAAATCCCCTCTAACTAAATAGAGAGGAATTTTCTTAGTTAATTTAACTAATTTTGTGTAATTTTTGTATTCTCCATATTGTCAAAGGCTTGACCAATTTTCTTGAAGTCAAATCCCATAGCCCTAAGCGCATGCCATAAATGACCTTGTAAAAAGAAGAATCCTAAATAGAAGTGTGTATTTGCAAGCCATGCTCTAGAACTATATGCTCCAGAACCTAAATCAACAGTGTCAGTAAAGTAAGGCGCAAATTCAAATGAAAGCTTTAATGGTTCCCCATAAAGATCAACTGGATAAATAGTAGTATTTGAAGCACACCAGAATGCTGCCACAAAAGCCATATAAGAAACTCCGACTACTGAGTAAGAGAGAATCGCCTCAGCACCTAGTAATCCTTTACCCTTGAATTCTGTATATTCCCCAAATTGTTTTGTACAAATATGGAAAACCCCTCCAATAATTTCTAAGAAGGCTAAGAAAGCATGACCACCCATAATGTCTTCTAAACTATCAATTTTAAGAAAATCAAACTGATGATTCCAAATAGCAGCAATATCTAAATTGTAAATTACTTGTCTTGTGGTACCAATAGCAGGATCGTAAATACCATGAATTCGAGCCCATTCAACAAACATTATTGCTCCAAGTCCTAGGAAAATAAGATGATGACCAAGTATAAAAGTCAACTTATCAGGATCATCCCACTCGAAATCAAATTTTTGAGGCTTACTATTTTCTGGATAATCTCCAAGATCACCTGCAAATTTATTGGAATGTAATAGTCCTCCAGCGCCTAATACTGCTGAGAAGATTAAATGCAATGTGCAAATTACAACAATCCCATATGGTTCAGTAATGACTCCATTTTGAATCCCTCCAATCCCAATTCCAGCTAGGTGAGGTAAAACAATTGCTTTCTGAGCACCCATTGGAATACTGGCGTCATAACGAGCTAATTCAAATAATCCAAAAGCCCCTGCCCAAAACATCATTAATCCTGCATGAGCAGCATGAGCAGCTATGAATTTACCTGAACGGCCAACAACACCAGAATTTCCTGCGTACCAATCGTAGGTAACATCAGTTTTTCCGTAGTTTTGTAACACTTGATTTAAATAAACAGCAAATTGAGCTTATTGCGAATTCGAGTGGTTTTTACAAGATGTTTACAGGCTTTAATTATTTATGTAAAAAAAACATCCCAGCAAAGAACATATGTTACAAAGAAAAAGGAAATACCTTAAAAGATTTATCCCAATGAAGGAATTTGGCCCTTTAATTGAGAAGCCCATGTTTCTAGACGAGAGTCTGTTAAATCAGATTCACTATCTTCATCAAGTGGTAACCCACAAAAGCTTTCGCCTATTACACTCTTTGATTCATCAAAAGTATAAGAAGATTTGTCAACATAGCCAACCATTTCGGCACCAGCTTTTGTGAAATAACTATGTAATTCCTCCATTGCATCGCAATAGTTTTCTGTATAGGTAGATGAATCGCCTAAACCAAAAATAGCTACCTTTTTTCCTGATAAACTTAGTTCTCCAATATCTTCTAATATTGAGTCCCAAGCAGTTCCAGACCTTTCCTCATCTGCTCCAGTATTCCATGTAGGAATACCACAAATTATTCCATCAAGGCCTTCAAATTCAGAAAGATCATCAACATCGGAAACATCCTTAGGTGATTCTGCTGAAGAAATAAAGTTGTGAAGACGATCAGCTACGTCTTCAGTTTTTCCAGTTGTAGTTGCGTAATAAATTCCTACGGTCATAACTTCAAAATGTTTACATTAAAATAATAAAATCAAAATACGATAAATTAATTTTTATAAAAACTTTTTCACGTATATTTTTATACAAATTAACGTAAAAAAATCAGTCACTAGTAATCTAACTCGATCAGAATATAATAATGCTCAGTAATAATCAAAAAATTAATCTCCATAAACTGATTAAAGATTTTAATTTTTCAAGTTCAAAAAAATATAAATTAATTGTTTTATTGGGCCTGCTGGGTGATTTTGACAGTTTTGAATACGCAATAAACTTGAAAAATTTTATAAACAATACTCAAAATAAAGATATAGATATTTTTGCAATATCAATTGGTAACAAAATCGGTAAAGACAAATTTTGCAAATTTACAGGGTTTCCTAATAAGAATTTAGAAGTGGTTAACGATAATAAAATTCACAAGGACCTTAAGGTTTCAAACGGTATTGATATTGGACTGGGAGGTTGGATCAATATGTTAATAATGTTATCGGGAATAAACTCGTTAAAAACGATTAAAGAGGTTATTAGAGGCTATACAGGTGATAGGAATTCAAAACAAATTTTTTCTGACGAGGATCAAATAAATCTTTTTAATTTGATAAAATTTTCTGGAGTGTTTTTCAAATATACTTGTGGTGATAGTTATTTAAGGCCTTTTGAATTGGCTACTTACAGATTAACTAACATGTTGGAAATTCTTCAAAACTGGAATGATTATATTCTTGATAATAAGTATCTTCCTCAAAGGGGTGCTTCCTTTCTTTTAGATGATAAAGACCAAATTATTTACAACTATTTTTCCAATGATGTGCTTGGGTATTCTTCTAGAATGGAAGATCCCTTATTTTTTTTATCTGAGATATGTAAATAATGCATTCTTTAAATATTGAGTCTTTCGGATACATTGCGGCTATCTTAACTACAGCTGCTTTTCTCCCACAGCTAATTAAAACTTTAAAGACGAAAAAAGCTGAGGATGTCTCTTTAGTTACTTTAATAATGTTTTTATGCGGCGTAGTGTCTTGGATTATTTATGGATACAAAATATCTTCATTACCAATTTTACTAGCAAACACTATCACTTTTATACTAAACATACTTATTTTAATTTCAAAAATATATTATTCCCGAAATATTAGATAGTGATAATTAGTTAATCTAAAAGTATTAATTTACTCGAAAAACATTCAAATAAAGCCTAATATAAATCAATTAACTGATTTAAGTCTTGAAATCTTCGAAATGCTGGGTTTGGTTTAAAGGAAGTCTCAATGAAGGGGGATATTGGAAAGAGGGTTTTAGTTGCACTTTTGATGAAAAGCCTGGAATATTAATAGAAAGCCCATCATATGTAACTTGTAGAGTACCAAATTGGCGTGTCCTTACAAAAGAACCTGAAGATTTTAAAAAGACACCCTTGATTCCAGAAAATGCAATTTGGAAAATAATTTAAATTAAATAAAAAATATATATTCATCCTATATCTCCTAAAAGGTAAGATAATTTTATTAAAAATAAATTAATACTATTTACGATCTTTTTATAAATATTATTCCTTTCTTGACTTTGGGTTTTTTTATTGGAAAAAGAAAACCTAAATTTTCAGAACTTATCGCTTTACCCCTAATTAAGTATGGTATTCCGTTGAGTGTAATGGGCCTTTTATTAAAAGAAGGAATTGATCTAGATTTAATTAAAACTGCTTTAATTGCTTTTCTATCAATTGGATTTTTTATAGTTCTAATTAATTATTTTTCAATATTTAAAACAAGACTACCTAATTACTCTTTACAATTAGCTGGTTTAATAGGTAACACTTCATTTCTAGGGATCCCAATTGCCTTAGCCCTCCTTCCAACAAGTACTATTAATTTTACGATAGGCTTCGATTTAGGAACCACTCTATTTGCTTGGATATTTGGGCCTTTCTTTCTCAAAAAAAGGAAACCCTCTAATACAAACCTTAATTTCAAAGAACTTTTAAAAGCAATACTAAATAGCCCTGCCTCAAGAGGAATAGTAGGTGTTTTGATTGCATATCTATTTGGTTTGGAAAATGTTTTAGGAGATTATCTGTGGATCCCAGCAAGAATAGTCATATTTTTAGCGATAGTTGTTGTTGGAACAAGACTAGGAATAATCACAAATGGGAAAACTAAATTTTTTAATTTGAATAAAGGGATTAAATATTCAATAATTTTAAAATTATTAATTTTCCCTTTATTTATATTCGTATTTAGCAAGATCTTGGGCTTTAACTTAAACGAGACATCAGCAGTGGTTCTTCAGGCAGGAACACCATCAGCTGTATCAACAATCTTGATGGCTGAGGCATATAAAACAAATCAAAAGATTGCAGCTACAATTCTTTTTACAACAACATTAATCTCAATTATAACGATTCCTACTCTGGCGAATTTGATAAATTTTTCTCAATAATATAAGAAATAACACCTTTAAATGAGCAGATATATTCATTGCAAACAACATATTTACTGATTATTGTAAATAATATATCCGGATATTTACATAATGTCTTAAGATTTAGAGTATGAAGTCAGTAAATCCTAAAAATGAATATATCCCTCTGGATCTTAAAATCTCTGTAAGAAGAGATACCTTACGGCTCATTTCAGAAATGGCTCGCGATATGGGGATTAGTATCAATGAGGTTTTCAGTTTTTTGGCTGAGGATTCTGTCATAGATCTAGAATTAATAGATAATTTAAATAATGTCGAAATTCCGAATAAATGTAGTTTGGATGACCTAAAGAATGAAATGCTTAAAAAAAAGCTTTGTTAAAACTTTTCCACTTTTTTATTTCTCCAGTTAGCTCCAAAACCATTATTTAGTAAATTAGTTGCTTGAGCATTTAAATCACTTTTTTTGACCCTCCATAGATTGTAAATGCCATGAACACCTAGTTTTTGATGACTAATATTTGACCAATGTTCTTCACTAGATGAATATTTATCTATGACAACCAAAAAGGATTCATTATCGTAATTAGGTTTGTCCTGAAAATTAATCCTTCTATCAAAGTTCAATCTCTCGGATAAATTAATTACTCCTTCTACATTTCTAGATTCATAAAAAACTATCTGTTTTGAGTAGAAATGTAATGATGGTTTTCTTATGCCAATCATTGCGAGAGTTTCACCATCCTGTCGAGTATTTAAAATTTGCTTAGAGATATTACGTAAAGGTAATTGTCTAGATGTATCTCCTAATTTCCTGATTGGAGGCATCAAAAAAGTTTGTCCAAGCAATAGTAATAATTGAAGATAAAGAAAAGTATTTTGGAATCTAAAAACGAATAACACAATTCCAACGAAAGCAAAAACAAAGAAAAACAATTTTGCTTTAAGAATTATTCCGGTACTCAATAAGTTTGACGCAAGATTTGGCATTTCAGGGTCATTTATTGTGTTCAACCAAATATTTGATAAAAAGAACGCTATTGATAACCCAAACAGAATAAAAAGATTAATAACCCACAAAGATGAAAAGGCTTTTTTTTCGTTTTGAAGCTTCGTATAACTATTACTTGTAAGAATTGCTACAGCTGGAATGGCAGGAAGCCAGTAGCTCGGAAGTTTTGTTGCAGAAATACTAAAAAAAATAAAAACAGAACCTAGCCAACATAAGCAATAAATAAATAAACTTTCTGAAGGGATACAATCTTTTTTAAAACTAGTTTTCAAGTCTTTAAAAGCCTCAAATATTCCGTGAAACAAAAAAGGAGTAAATGGTAATGACCCTATAACCATTATGTATAAAAAGAACCAAATAGGTTCTGAATGATTATTAACTACGGATGTATATCTCTGGAAATTATGATACCCAAAAAAACTATCCCAAAAAGGTTTCCCTTCCTTTATTAACTCTAAAAGATACCAAGGCAAGCTTAATAAAGCTGTAATTAATAAACCTCTTTTAAGTTTTATTTTGTCAAGTAAATCCCTCCAATTCTTTTGAACTAATAAAAAAGATGAAATAGTCAATGCTGCGAGGACAAAAGCTACTGGTCCTTTAGTTAAAATTGCAAGCCCCAGAAAAACCCATGGAGAGATACATTTTTCTTTTTTATTACTAGCCATTCTTCTCCAAAACAAAAGAAGACTTATCCCTAAATTCCCGCATAAGAGTGCATCACTCACCGCAGTTCTGCTCCAAACAATTAATAGTGGAGACAAGGCAAAGCTCAAAGATGCCACTATCGCAGTAGCTAATTTTCTCTCGCCTTTTTGAGGCCAACAATATATTGTATCCCCAATCATTAGCATCAAAAATATTGAAGCCAATGCCGAAGGAAGTCTTGCTGAAATTGTTCCAAGGCTGTCCCATATCTCGTTTTTCGGTAAGGAATAGAACAAGCCCATTAGCCAATAAATAAGGGGTGGTTTATCAAATCGGAAAATACCATTTACTTTTGGTGTTAACCAATCGCCAGATTCACTCATTGCCTTCCCCGCGGCAGCAAAAAGTGGAGGAGTTTCATCTACTAATCCTGTAGAGCCTAAACCTAAAAGAAAAATTATTATTCCAAAAACCAAAACTACTAAAAAAGTTAGTAGCCTTTCTTTAAACTTAAAAAAAATCATTTAATGTAAGTTTGTTTTTAATATTCTTTAATAACTTTATTAAGCCAAGTCACTACTTTACCAGCAAATATATTTGAAGAAGCATTACTATCTACCCATTCTCTACAATTTTTTCGGTCAATATTATTAATAATTTTTAAGTAGTTTAGTAGGCTTTGCTTATCATCAGGTTTTGCTAGATAACCCGTTTTACCATGCTGGATAATTTCACTTGGCCCTCCCCTTTTATATGACACAACAGGTACTCCACAAGCTAATGCTTCAACTACTACATTTCCATAAGCTTCGTTCCATTTAGGAGTATTAAGTAAAGCTCTACAAGTTCCAAGTTCTTTCTGTAACTCATCTGTTTCTACAAAACCCTTCCATTTTAAAATCCCTGGAGAGCATAATTTTTCAATTTTTAATGCATATGATTCATCTTGAACAATTCCCCAAACATTAAGTTTTTCGCCAAGAGCGTTAGCCACATATGCTGCATCCTCTAAACCTTTTTCAGGTGCTACTCTTCCTACCCAACCTAGGGGACCATTTTTACAATCTTGAAATATATAATTACCTAAATTAAATCCATTACCAATAATAGTTGGATTTTCAATAAAAGGATAATCAGATGCTTGTATCTTTGAGTGAAAAGCAAAGTTATGAGGAAATTTGGAATAAACCTTTGAAATTAAATTACTTACAACAAAACTTTCGGAACCCATACTAATAATATGTGCAATTGGAATATTTATATTTAGAGTCATCCAAATAGGTAGCCAATCGTATGAAAAATTTAAAATAATATCTGCTTTCTTTCCAATATCAATTGCCTTTTCAATCATTCCTGATAAAAGTGAATTATCAGGAATACTTACCGACGAATAATAATCTTGATGTTGCCAACTTTTTTGGTCTTTTCCTTCTACAAAATGTAATCTTGCTTTTTCGCTAACTTCAAACAATTTTGAGTTATTTGGAGCAACTACATCAACTGTATGACCTTTTAAAAGCAAGCCAGAAACTAAAGAATTTAGAGTAAGCTCTACTCCACCACCTTTACCACTTCCTAAAAAACCAATAGGAGTACTAATTAAAACTATATGCATTCTTTAAAAACTATTTTCCTATTGACTTACTAAATATTAGTATTACTATTTGAATTTTCCCATATAGACTTTCTCTGGCTGACAAAGAAAACTGATATCAGAACAAAAAACACTCCTATCCATTGAATGGTTGTTAATCTTTCATTAAGGTAAATACCACCACTAAGGAGCGCAAATATTGGAGTTAAAAAGGCAAGAGTGCTAAATCCTGTTATTTCTTTATTATTAGCAAAATAGAAAAATAAACCATACGCCAAAGCACCTCCAAAGATACTTGCAAATGACATCAATCCCCATTCAAATATGGACCAATTTGGTACCAATTGAAAATTTGTTTGCAAGCAATGTTTAAGAATAAGAGGGATACTTCCTAAAACCATATGCCATCCAGTTACTGCCACTGGATCACTTTTAGTACATGTAAATCTTATCAAAATTGTTCCAAGTGCCATTGCTAGAGAGGCTCCAAGCATCCATAATTCTCCTACATTAAATGAAATATCACTAATACTCTTATCCGACATTAACCACCAACTTTCCAAAAGTTCTTTTGGAACTCCTAAAAAAATTATTCCACCTAAGCCAAAAAGTAACCCTAACCATCCAATTGGATTAATTAAATTACCAAAAATTGCTCTTGCCAAGATTGCTACCATTAAGGGTTGAGAATCAATCAAAACAGAGCCAAGACCTGCACCAGTCTTAGATATCCCATATGTTAAAAATAATTGAAAAAAAGTTGCATCTACGATTGTAAAAACCAAAAACCATTTCAAATCACACTTGTAAATTTTTAAATCTCTTTTTAGTAAATATGTTGTAATAAGAACAAGAATCCCGGCAGGTAGAAGTCTTAATGAAGCGACAAACTCAGGACCAGCACTAGATACTAGAGGGGTCATAGCTGCCATTGAAGTCCCCCAGAGAGCAAAAGGGAGTATCATTAAAAACCAATTTAGGATTGAATTCATTAGTTCTGCTGATAGTCTTTTTAAAGTAGATTTATAATTTTTACCTTAAAAGAATGATTTGGCCTTTTAGACGTAAGTCAAAAAAAAGAATGGCTCGTATAGTAATTGATGAGCCAATCACAAGTTTAACAAGAGTTTCTGTCCTTAAATCTCTAAAACAAATTGAGGACAGAGAATTCCCTGCATTAATACTTAGAATAGACTCCCCAGGAGGTACCGTCGGCGATAGTCAAGAAATATACTCTGCTATTAAAAGACTAAAAGAGAAAGGTTGTAAAGTCGTAGCAAGTTTTGGAAACATATCAGCTTCCGGCGGAGTATATATTGGTGTAGCCTCTGACAAAATTGTAGCGAACCCAGGAACTATAACGGGTTCTATTGGGGTAATAATAAGAGGAAATAATTTATCTGAACTTTTGAATAAAATTGGTATTAAGTTTGAGACAGTAAAAAGCGGGATTTATAAAGATATCCTTTCACCAGATAAGCCTTTAAGTAAGGAAGGAAGAGAACTCTTACAAGGATTAATAGATGAGAGTTACAAACAATTTACAGAGGCTGTATCTGAAGGTAGAAATTTACCTGTAGAAGATGTAAAGAAATTTGCTGATGGAAGAATTTTTACTGGAACACAAGCAAAAAATCTGGGATTAGTTGATAAGATCGGAGATGAGTTTGTTGCAAGGGAGCTTGCTGCAGAGATGGTAAAAATCGATCCAAAAATACAACCGGTAACTTTTGGCAAGAAGAAAAAGAAAATATTAGGGCTTATACCTGGGAGTAGAATTGCAGAGAAAATTATTCACAATATATTTTTTGAAGTAAATTCATCTAATAAAATACTTTGGTTATATAAACCTTAAATTCGATATGATTGAAAAATTTAAAGGAAATTACCAATTAACAATCATAAGAGGGGCTACCACTGCAAAAGATAATTCAGTAAAAGAAATCGAGAGTGCTGTAATTGAATTAATCGAAGAATTAATTACAAGAAATAATATCGTTATAAATAATTTATTATCAATTACATTTACTGCGACAAATGATTTAGATGCATGTTTTCCTGCTTCCATTGCAAGAAAATGTAAAAGTCTTGATTCAGTTGCGTTCTTAGACTGCCAACAAATGTACGTTCCAAACGATGTTGATTTTTGTATTAGATTAATGGCACAAGTTTTGTTAACTGCCGATCAATCTGTTAATCATCCTTATTTAAGAGGTGCCTCAAAATTAAGGGCGGATAGATGTTAATCTTATAAAAATAATTTTCTCCTCAAACTAGATATATAAGTACTAAATTATCTAGTTAGTCTTAAAAAAATGCTTAACAAACAAACAAAATTTGCTTTAAATTTTAAAATTTTAAAGCTTTTATTTTTTTCACCATTGTTAATTTCAATTCCATTTTATCTAACAACTAGTGATGCTAAGGCAGGATTGGAATTCCAGTGGGATCAAGATTCAGGATATCGAAGATTAAAATGGTACCAAAAAGAGGATAAAAGAAAATTTAGAAATACAATTTTTTTCTTTTTGAGACCTTCTGAAAGACAAGGAGGGCTTCTAAAAATTACATTAAAAATTCCCAAAACATTTGATTCAAATCTTAAAGATAAAGTAAGTTTATGTAAAGTAAAAATAGGAGGCTTTGAAGGTCGTACTAAATGTATAAAAGATATTCCTTCAGATATAGAGATAAATGAGGATAATTCATCACTAGATATATTTCCTTACAGTCCAATACCTTCAAATAAAGATAGTTACGCGATTGTTTTTAAAAAAATATTTAATCCTAAAAAGTCTGGTCTCAAGCAATTTCATTCTTATGGTCAGTATGCTCAAAAGGATACCTCTTCAAGATATTTAGGAAGCTGGACAATATTGATCAATTAAGTGATAAATTAATAAAGGGGTAATAAAAAAAATGACAAAAAGAACATTCGGCGGAACATCAAGGAAAAGAAAACGCGTATCTGGTTTTAGAGTAAGAATGCGTTCTCACACAGGAAGAAGAGTTATTAAAAGTAGAAGAAAAAGAGGTAGAGAGAGAATAGCAGTTTAACAGTTTTTTATGATGGCCTTGCCCAAAACTATGAGATTAAAAGGTCATAGGGCTTTTGATTATGTTCATAAAAATTCTTTTAAATATTATGGGAAATTAATGACTTTCAAAATAGCAAGATCAAATCCAAAAATTCTTATCTCCCATAACAATATTCATAGTCTAAATAATTTTAAAGTTGCCATAACTATAAGTAAGAAAGTATCAAAAAAAGCAGTAGAAAGAAATAAACTTAGGAGAATATTGCAGGATTGTTTATTAAAAAATATCAACCAAGAGAATAACCACAAACCTTATTGGTTACTTGTTAACCTTAAAGCTGGTAATTTCTACAATGATAATATAAATCTATTGGAGGAATTTCAATACCTAATTTTTAAGTCAGGTTTATTTAAATGATTAACATTAATGAAGAATCGTTTTATGAGGGTGGCCCAGCTAAAAGTGATTTAATAATCAATTTATTTGCTGGTTTAACTCTCCTTGGTCTTCCATTTACATTTGCTGCAATAGTAAGAGCTTTATGGTTAAGATATAAAATTACTAATAAAAGAATAACTATTGATGGAGGATGGTTTGGCAAAAATAAAACTCAAGTATCTTTAAGTAATATTGAAGAGATAAGATCTATCCCAAGAGGGTTCGGATCTTATGGAGACATGGTATTAATACTCAACGATGGCTCCAAGGTTGAGATGAAATCTTTACCTTTATTTAGAGAAAAACAAAATTTTATTGAGGAAAATATGGTTAAAAGATCACAAACATTAAATCTTAATGAGGTTGAGGGATTTGCTACTAAATCTTGATTAAATTAATTACAAACGTTTTATTATCCTGTAAAATAAAGTGTCAAATAAAATTAAACCTTCTTTAATATCGTGATCGGGTTCATTTCAGAAAAATTATTAATCCCGATTCTAGATTTTTTCTACGGGTTAGTCCCTAGTTATGGTTTGGCCATTGTTGCACTAACAGTTGTAATTAGAATCGCACTCTTCCCACTAAGCGCAGGTTCTATTAGAAGCGCCAGGAGGATGAAAATAGCTCAACCTGTAATGCAAAAAAGGCAAGCTGAAATAAAATCTAAATTTTCAAGTGACCCAAAAAAACAGCAAGAAGAATTAGGAAAATTAATGAATGAATTTGGTAGCCCTCTCGCAGGATGTTTACCTTTGATAGTTCAGATGCCTGTTTTATTTGCATTATTTGCAACTTTAAGAGGGTCACCATTTGCAGATGTGCCTTACAATATCAACTTAAAAGTTTTACCCCAAGATCAAATTGCCGCTATTGATCCGAAGCCTTTTAAATCCCCGAGACATTCAATTTTCGTAACAGAAAAATCACACTTTCCTGTTATTGCCACACTACCTAATGGTACAAAATTGGGTTCCGAAGAATCAGTTAAGATAAATTTGCAGACAACAAATGGTAATAACTATTCAGAAGTACTCTCAAAATATGAAAACGGTTCAAGATTTCTTCCAACTTGGACAGTTTCAAAAGGTTCTGAAAACATTAAAGTCTCACAAGACGGATTAGTTACCGCAATCAAACCAGGAGATGCAACAATTGAAGCTAAGATACCTGGATTAGCCGCAAAAAGCGGATTTTTGTTTATTAAAGCACTTGGACAGGTTGGGTTTTATGTAGACGGTTCAATCAATTGGGATATAGCTACTTTAGTTGGAGCTTTCGGTTTAACCTTACTTCTCTCACAAGTTTTATCTAGTCAAGGGATGCCTTCAAACGCTCAACAATCTACTGCTAATAAAATCACTCCCGTGATGATTACAGGTATGTTCTTATTTTTTCCTTTACCAGCTGGAGTATTACTTTATATGGTTGTAGCGAACATATTCCAGGCTTTTCAGACTTTTCTGCTAAACAAAGAAGCTCTTCCAGCGAACTTACAAAAAATTCTTGATGATCAAATAACAGGCAAAAATAAAGTAATACCTTCTACTTCAAACATTTCAGATAAAAGATTACCATTTGAACCAAATAACAAAAAATAGTTTTTCTTTCTTAGATATATAATGGATTCTTGGAGTAGAAATTTCGAATTACTTATAAACGCCAGAACTCCTTTAATTTGGATAAGAACAAAGGAAGAAGAAAGATTATATAAAGTTATAGATCAATCATGTAAAAAATTAAATATTAAAAGATTCGTATGTTGGGATTGTGTTAATGGAATCAAGGGAGTAATAAATGAAAATGGCAAATTTTCGAACAATCCGCTAGGAGTTCTTAATTGGATAAAGGAACAAACATCTGAATTACCTACAATTTTATTGGTAAAAGACTTTCATAAGTTTTATGATGATCCTTCTATCAGTAGAACAATAAAAGAATTATCATCTTCACTTAGAGAAACGAACAATAACCTAATTCTTAGTTCTCATATATTGCCATCATCTGAAGAACTTGACGATTTAATTACAATAATCAACTTACCTCTTCCTGATTTAAGTGAATTAACAGCTCTTATAAAAAAAATTGCTTTTAATACTGATTCTGATTTAAGCGAACAAGACCTAAACGAGCTTGCCATAGCTTCAAGTGGATTAAGCGAAATTAAAGTTAAGCAAGTAACAGCAAAAGCACTCACTCAAAGAGGAAAAATAAGTAAATATGATATCAAAGATATTCTTGAAGAGAAAAAACAAGTTATTGCTAGAAGTGAGATATTAGAATTTTGTGAAAGTAAGTCAAGTCAAAATGATATTGGAGGTTTGAAATTTTTAAAAACTTGGCTTAAACAAAGATATAGAGCTTTTTCAAAAGAAGCTCAAGAATACGGATTGCCAATACCTAAAGGTGTCTTATTAGTTGGGCCACAGGGAACTGGGAAATCCTTAACAGCCAAATCAATTTCTGAAAGTTGGTCAATGCCTCTTCTTAGACTTGATGTCGGTAGATTATTTTCAAGTCTTGTAGGGTCAAGTGAGGCAAGAACAAGAGAGACAATTTCAAGAGCAGAAGCAATGTCACCCTGCATCCTATGGATTGATGAAATTGATAAGGGATTTGGTGGGGATGCTAGAAGTGATGGAGGAACTAGTCAAAGAGTTTTAGCTAGTTTGCTAACTTGGATGGCAGAAAAAGAATCAGCCGTATTTGTAATTGCTACCGCTAATGCTATCGATAAGCTTCCAGCAGAATTGTTAAGAAAAGGTAGATTTGATGAAATATTTTTTCTTGATTTACCTAATTCTGAAGAAAGATTAAGCATCCTTGATTTGCACATTAAGAAAAGGAGACCAAGCTATAATTTTCCTCTTTCAACAATAATTGATCGTACAAATGGATATTCAGGGGCGGAACTTGAGCAAGCAGTTATAGAGGGTATGCACTTTTCATTCTCTGAAAATAGAGAATTAATGGAAAAAGATTTAATTAAAGCTGTTTCTGAATTAGTTCCATTATCTCGAACAGCTAAAGAACAAATTGATTTCTTAAAAGAATGGTCTTCTACAGGACGAGCTCGCTCTGCCTCTTAGTTTCTTTTTAATTTAAAAATGCAAATTAAGTTATTAATCCACGTATTTAATTAATTTTTCATCAAAAAGCTCTGATAATGATTTGAGATAAACTATCTTATTAGGATACGAAAAATTAAAAAGAGTGTTAGATCAAAAATTAATAAGAGAAAATCCAAAATTTGTGGAAGAAAACTTATCCTTAAGAGGAAAAGTTTATAATATTAATTTTATACATAAGCTAACATTAGAAAGGAAAGAAATAGAGATAGAGATATCAAGTCTGCAATCAGAGAGCAAAAAATTAAGCAAAATAATTGGACAAGAAATAAGAACTACTAACAATACTAATTCTCAAGAACTACATGACCTTAAGGAAAAGGGCAATCAATACAGAGTAAAAGTTTCTGAATTTGAAGAAAAAAAAAGAATATTAGACAAACAACTCAAAGAGGAAATCTCAAAATTACCCAATTTTCCAAGTAAAGAGGCACCTTTTGGAAAAAATGAAAATAATAATATTCAAATTAAAGAATGGGGCGATCCTCTAAGAAAAGACAATCTCAGAACTCACTGGGAAATAGGTGAAAATTTAAATCTATTCGATTCGATAAAATCAACCAAAATTGCAAAAAGTCGTTTTATTACTCTTACAGGAAGTGGAGCGAAGCTGGAGAGGGCTCTTGTAAATTTCATGTTAGATGTGCACACAAATAACGGGTACTTAGAATTAATGCCTCCAGCATTGGTAAATTCAGAAAGTCTTCAAGGATCTGGCCAGCTTCCGAAATTTTCAAATGAAAGTTTTAAGTGTGATAATGATGATTTATGGCTCTCTCCAACAGCAGAAGTACCCTTAACTGCTTTTCATAAAAATGAGATTATTGATTCAAAATATTTACCGTTAAAATATGTAGCATACAGTCCATGTTTTAGAAGAGAAGCGGGTAGTTATGGAAGAGATACAAAAGGCTTAATAAGGCTTCATCAATTTAACAAGGTCGAATTATATTGGTTTTGTGATCCAAATAAATCATTAGAAGCTCATAAAGAGATAACTGCAGATGCAGAAAGCATATTAAAAAAACTGAATTTGCCATATAGATTAGTAGATATTTGCACTGGAGATTTAGGCTTTTCTTCTAGCAGAACTTTTGATCTTGAGGTATGGTTGCCTAGCAGTAAATCTTATAGAGAAATATCCAGTTGCAGTAATTGTTTAGACTTTCAGGCTCGAAGATCATCTATAAGAACAAAAATTGATAAGAAAAATTCATACATACACACTTTAAATGGAAGTGGTTTAGCTATTGGAAGAACAATGGCAGCAATTCTTGAAAACGGTCAACAATCTGATGGGAATGTAAAAATTCCGGATGCTCTAGTTCCATATTTTGGATCATCTTTTATAAAAACTGCCTAATATAAAATAATGAATGTTTTAACCTCAATAACTGTCCTGGGATTTCTCATTTTCTTTCATGAGATGGGTCATTTTCTAGCAGCAATATTCCAAGGAATATATGTTGACGGTTTTTCTATTGGATTTGGCCCTTCAATAATACAAAAAAGATTTAAGGGTATCACGTACTCATTTAGGGCCTTTCCTTTAGGAGGATTTGTTTCCTTCCCTGATGAAGAAATCAATAACATTGACCCAAAAGATCCAAACCTTCTAAAGAATAGGCCAATAATCCAAAGAGTAATTGTGATATCTGCGGGAGTATTTGCCAACTTACTTCTTGCTTACACAATTCTAATATTAAACGTAACTACTATTGGCATCCCTTTTGATCCAGAACCAGGAATTTTAGTTTTAGCAACTCAACCAGACAAAGCTGCTTTTAAAGCAGGTTTAGAAGCAGGGGATAAAATTTTAAAAATAGATGAGAATGTATTAGGTGTTGGAGATCAAGCCGTATCCTCACTGGTAAAAAGGATCCAAAGTTCATCAGAAGAATCAATATCAATTGAGATTGAGAGAAAAAACTCCTATCAAAAATTAACTTTAATTCCTCAAAACATAGATGGTAAAGGGACAATTGGAGCCCAGTTACAACCAAATATTAAAAAAGAAACAAAAAAAACAAAAAATATTAATGAACTTTTTGAATACACAAATAAGGAGTTTACTTCCCTTTTAATAAAAACAATCCAAGGTTATAAAGGACTTATTACAAATTTCTCATCAACAGCTCAACAATTAAGTGGTCCTGTAAAAATTGTTGAAATTGGAGCTCAGTTATCTGAGCAAGGTGGCACTGGAATATTATTGTTTGCTGCTTTGATCTCTATAAATTTGGCTGTTCTTAATTCTCTTCCATTACCACTTCTTGATGGTGGTCAGCTTGTTTTTACTCTTATTGAAGGATTAAGAGGTAAGCCAGTTCCAGTTAAAATACAAATAGCTGTAACCCAATCAAGCTTTTTTCTTTTAGTAGGACTAAGCGTTTTATTAATAATTAGAGATACAAGCCAATTACTAATCGTACAAAGATTGCTTAATCAATAACTTAATTTTTTTATTTTGATAGTTTAACTGTTAAAATAGATGTCAACCTTATGTAGAAATTTTTAATGGCAAAAAAATCAATGATTGCTAGGGAAGTAAAACGTAAAAAACTAGTAAAGAAATACGCCGTCAAGAGAAAATTATTATTAGATGAATTTAATGCTGCTAAAGATCCTATGGAAAGATTAGAAATTCATAGAAAAATCCAGGGGCTTCCAAGAAACTCAGCACCAACAAGAGTTAGAAATAGATGCTGGGCTACTGGTAAACCAAGGGGCGTATATAGAGATTTTGGATTATGCAGAAATCAGCTAAGACTAAGAGCTCATAATGGTGAATTACCAGGATTAGTAAAATCCAGCTGGTAATAAAAATAAAATTTATAGATTTTAAGAAATTTATTAATCCTTTAAAAAAAAGAAAAACTAGTAATTCCAACTTATTAAACCCATTATTAATACAATTTTAGGTATTAGTTTGAAACCTTATTTAAATAAATCTCTCAATTTGTACCTATGAGATGTAACAATAATCATGTATAGAATTATATTTTAAAAAGTGGAAGAAAAAAATACGTCGATCACGTTTGACGGACGAGAGATACGACTAACTACCGGACTATATGCTCCTCAAGCTGGAGGATCTGTAATGATCGAATGTGGAGACACATCTTTATTAGTTACCGCGACAAAAACAACGAAGAAACAACCTGCAGATTTTCTGCCTCTAATATGTGATTACGAGGAAAAATTATACGCTGCTGGAAGAATACCTGGTGGTTTTATGAGAAGAGAGGGAAGGCCTCCTGAAAGAGCAACATTAATAGCAAGATTAATAGATCGGCCAATGAGGCCTCTTTTCCCTTCATGGATGAGGGACGAGATCCAAATAGTTGCTTCTTGCCTTTCCCTAGACGAAAGAGTACCTGCAGATGTTCTAGGTGTAACTGGAGCATCTATTGCAACGTTATTAGCTGAAATTCCATTTTACGGACCAATGGCTGCCGTGAGAGTAGGGCTAATAGGAGATGACTTTATTTTAAATCCAAGTTACAGAGAAATAGAAAAAGGTGATTTAGATATCGTCGTAGCAGGATCTCCAGAGGGAATTGTAATGATTGAGGCAGGTGCCAATCAACTTTCCGAACAGGATACTATTGAATCAATTGATTTTGGTTATGAGGCTGTAACCGAACTAATTAAAGCTCAAGAAAATCTTCTTAAAGACCTAGGAATAAAACAGATTAAGCCTTCAGAACCAGAAGAAGATAAAGCATTAGCAACATATTTAGAAAAAAACTGCTCGAAATTAATCGATCAAGTTTTAAAGAAATTCGATCAATCCAAAGAAGAGAGAGATCTCGAATTAGATAAAATAGAACTTGAAGTTCAAACTAAAATTGATTCTCTTAAAGATGATAATCAATTAAAAGTTCTTACTTCAGAGAATGAAAAACTAATACATTCTGACTTCAAAAAGTTAACCAAAAAATTAATGAGATCACAAATCATTATTGATGGTAAAAGAGTTGATGGAAGAGACCTTGATGAAGTTAGACAGATATCTGCTTCTGCTGGAATACTCCCAAAAAGAGTACATGGTTCCGCATTATTTCAAAGAGGGTTAACCCAAGTCTTATCTACTACAACTCTCGGGACACCTAGTGATGCTCAGGAGATGGATGATCTTAATCCAAGTACTGAGAAAACTTATCTTCACCATTACAATTTTCCACCTTATTCAGTTGGAGAAACTAGGCCCATGAGAACTCCAGGGAGGAGAGAAATTGGGCATGGAGCGTTAGCAGAAAGAGCAATCATACCAGTACTTCCTGGTAAAGAGACATTCCCATATGTTTTAAGAGTAGTAAGTGAAGTCTTAAGCTCAAATGGATCCACATCGATGGGATCAGTATGTGGGAGCACACTTTCATTACTAGATGCGGGTGTTCCTCTTAAAGCTCCAGTTAGCGGTACTGCAATGGGATTAATTAAACATGGGAAAGAAGTCAGAATACTTACTGACATTCAAGGTATTGAAGATTTCCTCGGAGATATGGATTTCAAGGTTGCAGGAACTGAGAAAGGTATCACTGCATTACAAATGGACATGAAAATCACGGGATTACCAGTTTCCATAATTTCTGATGCAATAAAAAAAGCACGTCCAGCAAGATTACATATCTTAGAAAAAATGAATGAGGCAATTAATAAGCCTCAAGAATCTCTATCTCCGCACGCCCCTAGACTATTAAGCTTCAGAATTGATCCTGAGCTTATAGGCACTGTAATAGGACCTGGTGGAAGAACTATTAAAGGTATTACTGAAAGAACTAATACAAAAATCGATATCGAGGATGGTGGAATTGTCACTATTGCCTCCCATGATGGTGCTGCTGCTGAAGAAGCACAAAAGATAATAGAAGGATTAACTCGAAAAGTACATGAAGGTGAAATCTTCTCTGGAGTCGTAACAAGGATTATTCCTATTGGAGCTTTTGTTGAAATACTTCCTGGTAAGGAAGGTATGGTTCATATCTCACAATTATCTGAAGCTAGAGTTGAGAGAGTTGAAGATGTTGTTAGGCAAGGTGATGAAGTAACCGTAAGAGTTAGAGAAATAGATAGTAGAGGCAGAATCAATTTAACCTTAAGAGGAGTTGCCCAGAATGGAGGCATGTCTTATCCAGAACCAACCCCAACCCCTGTAGCACCTCTTAATTAAGACGCGAAAGATATTAAATCGTACTTTTTAAGTATTTCTTTAATCTCTAAACAAATCATCCCATGATTAGAGTAATCATTTGATGCAACAATGATGCCTCCTTGTTGGAAATTTGATTTTCCATAAGTTATTTCTTCATTATCTATATTTGTGATTGCACCCCCTACACCCCTTATAAGAGCATGAGGCGCGGCAAAATCCCAATCTTTGGGTGAGCTTTTACCAGGTAAGCTTAAACATATATAAATATCAGCGTCTCCTCGAACAATAGATGCAATTTTGCAACCAATACTTCCCATAATTATCACTTCTTCAAATTGAATTTTTTCGATCAGACTTTGCAAAGTCAAATTTCCATGGTTTTTACTAGTTACTAAAGTCATTTCTTGAAGAATTTTATTTTTAGATAATTGTGGTTTCATTTTTGATCCATCATTCTTTTCACACCAGACCTCATCTCCCACAGCGATCCACAATTCATTTTTTTCAGGAATTAAAACAATTCCTATATAAGGTTTTTGTTTATAGTTAAGCGCTAAGTGCATAGCATAATTACTAGTTCCTTGAATAAAATCTTTAGTTCCATCTAGAGGATCAAGTATCCACGACCACTCAGCATTTTTATCAAAACTAAAAGAGTTTATCTTTACATTTTCCTCGCTCAAAATTTCCCAATCAATATCTTTATATTTTTCATTAATTCTTTGAATAATTATCTCATTCACTTTTAAATCAGCAAGTGTTACAGGGTCTTCAAAATTATCATTTTTCAAAATATTGATTTTACTTTTTGAATCCTTTAATATTCGAGAATAATAAAGTAAGGTTTCAGAAGCTTCCCAACTGAAAATCCTTAAATCATAAATAAGACTATTAATTTCAAGCCCAGAAGGTAAATCAATCACAAAATGAATACTAATTTCTTATCATCTCACAAAAGCTCTGAACCGGAAAGCAGCGTTCTTTATGTTGTTGGTACTCCAATAGGAAATTTATATGATCTATCCTATAGAGCTATAAATATACTTGAGAATGTTTCTTTAATCGCTTGCGAAGATACCCGCCAAACAAAAAAAATAATGTCGAAATTAGAATTTACAAATAATTTAATTAGTTTCAATCAACATAACTCTTATAAAAAAATTTCAAACTTAATTAAAGATCTTAAATCTGGGAAATCAGTTGCATTAGTTAGTGATGCAGGCATGCCAGGAATTTGTGATCCAGGAGAGGACCTCATAAAAAATGCGAAATTAAATAAGATAAATGTAATTTGTGTTCCAGGACCAAATGCAGCTATTACAGCTCTTGTGTCAAGTGGACTTCCATCTTCTAAATTTATATTTGAAGGTTTTCTCCCAAGGAAAAAATCTGAAAGAGTGAAAATTATTTCAGAAATAAGTGAAAATGAAAAAACAACCATTATTTTTGAATCTCCTAAAAGACTTAAAAATTCTCTAAAAGAATTAAAACAATATTGTGGTGGGGATAGAGAGATTACGGTATCAAGAGAATTAACAAAAAAATTCGAGGAAAATATAGGAGATAAAATTGATGAAGTTATAGAATATTTTGAAAGTAAAGAAGTATTAGGGGAAATAACTATTGTTATAAAAGGCAAAGACAAATCGGGGGTGACTTATGAATATAACAAATTTGAAATAAAGAAAGAACTAAATGAGTTGATTAATTCTGGATTAAGCTTACCAGCAGCTTCTAAATACTTAGCAAAAAAGAACAAAATTGCTAAAAACCTGATTTATAAAATGTATTAATATAAAAAAAACATCTAAAATTAATGTTAATTCTATTAAAAAAAATAATTTATATTATTACATTTAATTTTTCTTTGTTTTTGTTGTTAATGATTGGTTTACAAAATAGTTCAAAAAAAGAAAAAGTAAATTTAACAATGTGGCAAACAGTTAATTTACCTGTTGGATTTATTGTTGGTGCAAGCTTTATTACTGGATCAATTTCAGGAATTCTTCTTACTAAGAGTTCTTTTGAAGAAGAAAGAAAATAGAGTCATAAAGCAATTAACTTATCCGCAGTTACTATTCTTGAAATCCCTTTAGAAATAAGAATTGGTGTAACAATTCTAAAAACATCTGGATTAGGAACTTTAATAACTTTTTGTTCTTTGGTACATAATCTTCTTGCATTTTTAAAGTCAAGATGAATTTCAATAGTTTTTCTACTTAATTCATCTTTAGACAAAAATTGCCAGTCTGGGTAATCTTTCAAATATTTTATTTCCAATTCAATATTTTTATGCACAATCATATAAACAACATTAGGTAAATTTATCTCTTCAATAGTTACTGATGATAAATCTTTCTGAGGTACATTATCAATTTCACAATCTAAAGGAGTTATCTCCATAAAGGGAGTTACAGAAAAATATTCATCTTGAATAGCTTTTTTACTTTTTTTTTCTTTAACAGTTATTTTTTCGACTTCAATATTTTTCAAATGGTTAGTTTTATCTTTAGATGCAATATTGTGATCTTTTTGATCAAAATCTAGTTTTGATAATTTATTTTTTTTAACTAATTCTTTAAATTTTTCTTCTCCAAGATTTTTCTTTAGATTTCTTGAGATTGTTAATTCAGTACAATTAAATTTTTGAGACAACTCATCTACAGTTTTACCCAAACTAAACAATTTTAATATTTCTTCTTTTTGTTTTTCAGAAAGTCTTTTAGCCAAAATTTAAACCCTTTAAAATCATATTAATATATTTAGGAAACATTGATTTATCCATTTCTTAATTTGAATAATAATTATCTTTATAAAAGTTATTTTTATTGTTTGAGATATGTCTGTCAGATATAATAAAATGATGCTTCCTTAGCTCAGCTGGATAGAGCAACTGCCTTCTAAGCAGTGGGCCGCAGGTTCGAATCCTGCAGGAAGCGTTATAAAAATTAAAAGCCCAAACCCAATTGCCAAAAATTAACATCCATATTCTTAAAATAACTAGGTTCTAATAATACTCTTGTATCAAATATCCAAGAGGGTTTTCTTAAATTGTGAACTATTAATTCCCAATCAATTTTCTTATAATCTTCCCACTCAGTAATAATTATTATTGCATCTACCTCTTTTGTTGCCTGATAAACATCATCAAAGAATGACCAACTTTTAGAAGTAGATTCTCTACTAAGAACATTAGTGAATGGATCTAAATCTAAATCCAATTCTTTACTTATTGCTTGTTTAGAAACTTTATAGTCATGTATATTTAAATGTGCTCCTTCTTTAATTAAGTCTTTACAAATATCTATTGCGGGAGATTCTCTTGTATCATTGGTATTTGACTTGAAAGCAAACCCTAAAATGGCTATATTTTTTTCAAAAAGATTACCATAAAGTTTATCGACTATTAAGCTATAAATCCTTTTTTTTTGCCAAGAGTTTATTTTAACTATACTGTTCCAAAATTCAGCGACTTCACTAAGACCAAAATATCTGCAAAGATAAACTAAATTTAGAATATCTTTTTTGAAACAACTTCCTCCAAATCCAGGGCCTGGAGATATAAATTTTTCGCCAATTCGACTATCTGAGCCTACCGCTTTACCAACCTCTTTAATATCCGCTCCAGTAACCTCGCAAAGAGCAGTTATAGAATTTATCGAACTTATCCTCTGAGCTAAAAAAGCGTTAGCAGTAAGTTTTGATAGCTCACTACTCCACAAATTTGAGCAAATTATCCTTTCAGGCGGAACCCAATTCAAGTATATTTTTTTTAAAGACTCAATAGCATAATCATCATCTCCGCCTATTAATACCCTATCTGGTCTTTCTAAATTAATTATGGCTGTTCCTTCAGCTAAAAACTCTGGGTTAGATAAAACAGAAAATGATTTTTTATTTTCAAACCTATCAACTTTTGGATTAGATGCATTTAGGATATCTTTTATAGTTTTTGCAGTCCTTACTGGCAATGTGCTTTTTTCTACTACTATTGTATGTCCAGTAGCTACTTCACTTATTTTTCTTGCACAAGCCTCTACCCATCTTAAGTCACTGGTCTCACCAGCTCCAACTCCTTTTTGTTTTATAGGGGTATTAACTGAAATAAAAACCATATCAGCATTTTTAATAGCAGGTTCAATATCACAAGAAAAATGGAGGTTTTTTCCTCTTACTCTTTGAATAATCTCTTTTAAACCAGGTTCAAATATAGGTAACTTTGTTAAATCATTTTGATTCCAATCATTGATCCTTTCTTTATTAATATCAACTATCTCTATATTTAATTGCGGACATTTATCCGCAAAAACTGCCATTGTTGGCCCACCAACAAAACCAGCACCTACACAACAAATTTTTTTAATTAAACCCAATTCTTTAAATTTTATAATTTTATCATCATTTAAGTTGAATTATTGTTTTTTGAAATAATCGATTGTTTTATTTAAACCAGTTTCCAAAGAAACCTTAGGTTGCCAAGTTAAAACTCTTTCTGCTAGTTCTATTGATGGTCTTCTTAAAAAAGGTTCTTCTTTAATTGTTGGTCTAAATTCAATTTCACTAGAACTATTAGTTTTTCTTTTTATTAATTTAGCTAATTCAATTATAGATATTTCTTCTGGATTTCCCAGATTTAAAGGCAAATTATAGTCACTTCCCATAAGCTTTACTAAACCAATTACCATGTCATCAATAAAGCAAAATGATCTAGTTTGAGATCCATCCCCATTAACAATTAAATTTTTATTTGATAATGAGAAATTAATAAAGTTACTTATTACTCTTCCATCATTCATTTTTAACTTAGGTCCATAAGTATTAAAAATTCTGGCCACTCTGATTTTAAGACCATAAAGCCTCTCAAAAGCAAAAAATAAAGTTTCTGCGATTCTTTTCCCTTCTGAGTAACATGCTCTAGGATTATAAGTAAGTAAATCTACAGGCATATTCTCATATTGAGGGTTGATTCTTGTATTGCCGTAAATTTCGCTGGTACTAGTTAATAAAATCTTTGAATTACATTTCTTTGCAAGATTAAGCAAATTTAGTGTACCCGTGTAATTAATATCTAATGTGGAAAGTGGTTCAATTTTATATATATTTGGAACTGGAGGACAAGCAAAATGCCAAATCTTGTCTATCCTACCCTCAAATAAAAAAGGTTCACGAATATCATGTTTTTTAAATTCAAACTTTTTATTATTTTTTAGGTGTTTAAGGTTATCTAAAGTTCCCGAAGACAAGTCATCAATACATAAAACATTTTCTTCATTTTTTATTAGAAAATCAATTAAATTAGAACCTAAAAAGCCAGCCCCGCCAGTAACTAAATTATTAATCTGAATATTTTTTTTTTGGCCAACAAAATTCATTTTAGTGTTTATTTAGAATTTAAAGATTAAAAAAAAGCGTTTCAACTTAATTTTAATTCTTTAATTGTAAAAATTATATAAATGCATAATTTGATATTAATATCCATTAGGATTTTTCAACTTCCAATTCCAACCATCCTTACACATTTGTTCAAGAGATCGTAATGGTGTCCAATTTAATAAATCTTTTGCATATTTATTATCTGCAACCAGAAATGGCAAATCCCCCTTTCTTCTATCTGTAAAAAGAAAACTTAAATTTTCTTTATTTGTATTTTCAAAAACTTTAATTAGATCAACTACACTAGTTCCAATTCCAGTACCGAGATTCAGGTTAATAATAGTTGGCTCATTTTTTCTTAAAAATTCTAAGGCCTTGATATGACCTTCTGCTAAATCCATAACATGTATATAATCTCTTATGCAAGTTCCATCTTTTGTTGGCCAATTTTTTCCAAAGATTTTTAATGTAAAATTTTTTTTAATTGCACATTCCATTATTAATGGGAACAAATTATGAGATAAGCCTTTTGGAGATTCCCCTAATGCGCCTGAAGAATGGGCTCCAATAGGATTAAAGTATCTAAGATTCATAATTTTCCAATTTTTCTTATCGCTAATATGGAGATCGTTTAAAATCCTTTCAATAAAAATTTTTGTACTTGCGTATGGATTAATAGATTCAATTTGGCACTCTTCATTTATTAATTTATTTTCAAAAGGTTTAAATATCGTGGCACTACTACTAAAAACAATAATCTTACATGCGAATAAATTCATTACGTATAATAAATTTATTGTACTAAGTACATTTTCCTCATAGTAATTAAGAGGGTTTTTAATTGAATCCTTTACAGACTTTAAACCAGCAAAGTGAATAACCGAATCAATTCTGCAGCCGTTTTTTTCACTTTCATTAAAAACCCTTAAAATAAAATCTTTGTTTTTTAAACTACCTTGATAAATAAAGATCTTATCTTTAAAAGTCAAATTCTTAGATCTTAATATTTGCTTTACTCTCTCTAGAGATTTTGGATAACTATTCAAGAAAGAATCAATGACTATAATGCCATATCCTTTTTCTAATAAATCTAAACAAGTATGACTTCCAATAAAACCTGCTCCTCCAGTTACTAGAACAAAACCATTTTCTTCCATCTATTTTTAATCAAAAGGAGTCTTAAAGATTACAATATTATTCGTTGAAAAAAAAAAAACCCCGATTTATTAATAATAAATATTATTTTTAAAAAAATATTTGTAAGGTTTAGTTGATAAAATTGATAAAGCAAAAATTCATGAATGTCTAATACTAAGGGGATTATTTTAGCTGGAGGGAAAGGTACTAGACTTTATCCTTTAACTAAAGTCATTAGTAAGCAGCTTTTACCCGTTTACGATAAGCCAATGATTTTTTATCCTTTAACTACTCTTATTCATGCTGGTATAAAAGACATCCTCATAATTATTAATCCATATGATGAGACATTATTTAAAAAATTACTTGGAGACGGTCGACAGTGGGGTATTAACATTTCATTTAAAATCCAACATAAACCAGAAGGTTTAGCCCAAGCATTTTTAATTGGGGAAGATTTTATAGGTTCTTCTAACGTTGTTTTAATTTTAGGTGATAACTTATTCCACGGAGATACTCTTGAAAAACATTTCACAAGAAGTAAAAGTAGGAAAGTAGGGTCAACAATTTTTGCTTATCCAGTTAAAAATCCTCAAAGATATGGAGTTCCAGAGTTTGATAAAGATGGCAAAATAATTTCTATTGAAGAAAAACCACAATACCCAAAAAGTAGATATGCAATAACAGGAATTTATTTTTTTGATAATAGTGTCATTAAAAAAGCCTCAAAAGTTTTACCTTCCAAAAGAGGCGAATTAGAAATAACTGATTTGATAAAGATGTATCTAAATGAGATGAAATTACATCTAGAACTCTTAGGAAGAGGTATTACTTGGTTAGATACTGGCAATATTGACTCTCTAAATTCAGCATCAAATTATGTAAAAATCATGGAACAAAGGCAGGGTTTAAAACTTGGATGCCCTGAAGAAATTGCCTGGAGAAAAGGTTTGATTTCAAATCAAGATCTGCTAGATTTGGCTAAGCCCTTAATAAAGAGCGGCTATGGAAACTATTTAATAGAGTTGTTAAAATAAATATAATTATTAGATTTTTAAATCCCTAAAACATTAGCTTTTTGATTAAAAAAATATTGCCAAAATATAAATCCTCGTTTTATTTTAGTTATATATCTAATTAATAAATATGATTGATTACAAATATTTCTCAAGAAGATATAAGAATATTTTAATCACTGGTGGATTAGGATTCATTGGAAGCAATTTTATTTTCAGATTATTAAAAAACACTACCAGTAATATATTTAATATAGATAAATTAAGTTTTAAAAAAAATAAATTATCATTGGACAATCAATTTAAAACAATAAGTACATCAAGATACAAATTCTGCAAAATAGATATTTCAGAGAAAAATGAAATCGGCAATATTTTTGATATTGCAAATCCTGATATTGTTTTTCATTTTGCTGCAGAAAGTCATGTCGATAGGTCAATAGATTCTCCAGAAAATTTTATAAAAAGCAATATCAATGGAACATTTAACTTATTAGAAGAATCATTATTACATTACAGAAATTTAACGCCTCAACGAAAAGAAATTTTTAAATTCCAACATGTTAGTACAGATGAAGTATTTGGCTCTTTAGGAGTAGAGGGTTATTTCAATGAGAATTCAAACTATCTTCCTACAAGCCCATATTCTGCGAGTAAAGCTTCTAGTGATCACCTTGTTAAAGCTTGGTTTCATACTTTCAAATTACCAATTTTAATGACTAATTGCAGTAATAATTATGGGCCTCGCCAATTTCCTGATAAATTAATTCCAAAAATAATAACTAGTGCTATTAATAATCAACCAATATCAATATATGGAAATGGTTTAAATATAAGAGATTGGCTTTATGTAGAAGATCATATTAATGCATTATTAACTGTAGCAATTAAGGGTATAAGTGGTTTCCAATATTGCATTGGAGGTGATAATGAAAAAAGTAACATAAATCTTTGCAAAGATATATGTAATCTTCTTGATGAAATATATCCTAAGGATAAATCATATAAATCCTTAATTAAATTTGTTGATGATAGACCTGGACATGATTTCAGATATTCTATTGACTCAACTTTGATAAAAAATGAACTCAAATGGCAACCAATATATACATACCAAAAAGCCATACAAGACACAATTAATTGGTACTTAAACAATTTAGATTGGGTGGATTATATTAAAAAGGAAAACGGATATGATGGGCAAAGACTGGGCGATTTTCAATTATAAAATTTAAAAAATTGATGAGATTAAATACAGGTTTAAAAGAGATATCCTTTATTTATAAACCATTCTGCGAAGTTTTTTATTCCATTTTCAATATTGGTAGTCGGCTTATAATCAATCCATTTCTCTAATTTTGATACATCAGCAAATGTTTCAACAGGATCTCCAGGCTGCAATGGCGCGTAATTCTTTAAAGCCTTTTTCCCCAAATTCTCTTCTAATATTTCTATAAATTTTAGTAAATTTATAGGATTTGAATTGCCTATATTAAATACTCTATGTGGAGCGAACGAAGATGATGGATCTGGAGATATAAAATCAAATTTTTCATCACCTTCTGGATATTTAAAAGCACATTTGACTATTGCAAATACTATATCGTCTATATATGTGAAATCTCTTGTCATATTTCCACTATTATAAATATTTATTATTTTTTCTTCAAGAATTGATTTTGCAAAAATCATAGCTGCCATATCAGGACGTCCCCAGGGTCCATAGACTGTGAAGAACCTAAGTCCTGTAGCTTTTAAATTAAATAGATGACTATATGAATGAGCCATCAATTCATTTGATTTTTTTGTAGCCCCATAAAGACTTAAAGGATGATTTATTGGTTGATTTTCAGAAAATGGTAAATCCCTATTTGCACCATAAACAGAACTACTAGAAGCATAAACTAAATGCTCAATTTTAAATCTTCTACACATTTCAAGAATATTGACAAATCCCACCAAATTTGAATCTACATAGGATAGTGGATTTTCCAATGAATATCTAACACCAGCTTGTGCAGCAAGATTAATAACAATGTCTGGAAAGAATTCTTCAAAAATATTTTCAAGAGAATTTAAATCCTTCAAGTCTATTTTAAAGAATCTCCAATTTGTAGATTTTAACTTGAGTGCATTTATATTTTTTAACCTCTCTTTTTTTAATTGAGGATTATAGTAATCATTAAGATTATCTATACCAATTACAAAATAATTATGTTTTAGTAACGTCTCAGCTAATTTTGCTCCAATAAATCCAGCAGCACCAGTAATAAGAAATTTTTTCATGATAATTGCTTCAAAAAATTTAGTTCATAAAAAAATTTGTAACTTTTATTATAGCTTTTTTAAATTACATTTTAATTTAAAAACTCATTCTAAATAAAATCATTCAATAAACAATTTGCTATTATTTAATAATTATTATGAGACTTGTTCAGAAGGGATGAGAGCAAATATTAGATTTTTTAATTATAAAAAATTAAATTATGGTTTTATTTTCTTTAATATTGGGGTTGTTTTTTTATTTTCGGCACCTGCTGTTAGTTTATTATTTTTAATTCCTTCAATTTATATTAGTTTTTTATTAAAAGGCACAAATCCAAAAGATGATAGCCTAAATATATTTTTTGTAATCACAATAATACTAATGTTGTTAAGTTGTCTTTACACAGGCTTAACTAATTCAAGTATAAATTTAGAGAAAAGCTTTATAGAAAATACCAATCCTTTTTATAGCCTATTCAACTGGATACCTCTTTTTATTTGCTACTGGGGATTTAATCCTTACCTAAAAACCAAGAAGCATAGAGAATTTTTCAGTATTTCAATAATTTTCAGCACAATGCCTCTAATTGTTAGCGGATTAGGCCAATATTTGATTGATTGGCATGGACCATTTGAACTATTTAATGGGTTAATTATCTGGTATCAAAGAAGCATTAGTTCAGGAGGATTAACTAGCGTTTTTAACAACCAAAATTATGCAGGATGTATTTTTGCTACAGTATTGCCTTTTTTTATTTTCTCATTTTCTAAAAAAAATTCTAAATTAGAAAATTCAATAAGTGTAATTTTTAGCTTTTTGGTAATTACATCAATTATTTTCACAGAATCAAGAAATGCATTTTTATCATTAATTTTGATGTCTTTTTTGATAATGCCCAATAAATTAAGATTAATCTTTGCTGGATTTATCTCATTTTTAATAGCAATATCTACCTTTATTTTCAAATCATATGATTTTATTTATCTTTATGACTTCAGACCAGAAGTATTAATCAATGACCAGAGAGTTTTAATATGGCGCGAATCATTGAAATATATATTTGAAAAACCTTTTTTAGGTTGGGGAGGACATGGTTTTTCATCAATCTGGAATAGTACCATTAGATATATCCCCTTAAAGTTAGAAAATGTCAAATATTATGGACATGCGCACAATCTCCCATTAGAAATTACTATAAATTATGGAATCTTAACTTCAATATTAATTTCAGGGATTATTATTTTTATTCTTGTTAAAAGTTGGAAAAGAATTTATCCAAAAATTTCAACCAATTATAGAAATCATAATGAAGAATCTCGATTTGAGAAGGCATGGTTTATTAGTAGTTTATTAATCCTTATCTTCCATCTTTTTGATATAGTATATTACGATATTCGGGTAAGTATTCTATTTTGGATTCTTATGGCAGGACTTAGAAATATTAGTTTTGGGAATCACGAATCAAATGAAATTTCAAATGGTTTCTGATTAAACAAAATTTCAATATTTTTTATTTATATTTTAAAATAAATTTTCCAATAATTAATTTATGATTTTAATTAAGAATAATTTTCATATCAATTTTTTTTAAGCAATTTTATAACCTAGAAATTTATAAAATTTTAACCATCTTTAAAAAACTCCAAAAAAGAACAATTTTTAAGGAGTATTTTTTAATTTCCTATTCATAGATTATTTCATAAAAAAGTTTTAGATTTTTTATTTTTATCTTTTAGTAGATATGTTCGAATCCCTTAATTAATATCTTTTCATCGTTTAAAATCTTTATCTTTGTATTACCAATTGATTCGCAGATAATAAATCTATTGCCTTGAGATATTCTTTTTTTATCATTAAAAAGATTTTTAATAAGAATATTTATATCAGGTATGTCAGGAGAATTAATTTTATTGAATTTATCAGGCAAATTATATTTATTTATAACTTCATGAGTTTTTAAAAGCAAATTTTTAGAATCATCATTCTCAAATAACAAATCTGAAATCTTTGCTGCTATTGATATCCCAAGTGCAATGGCTTCACCATGCTTTAATTTTTCTTGATAAAGTCCATAATATGTTTCTATAGCTTGTCCAAATGTATGCCCATAATTCAAGATAAGCCTCAGAGACTTTTCTTTGTAGTCGTTAGAAACATGTTTTAATTTAGTTAAAACTGACCAATAAATAATTTCTTCGAGTGTATCTAAATTTCTTTGTTCAACTAACTCATAAATATCTAGAAATTTTAAAAACATTTCTTTATCAGATGTGATAGACATTTTTATTGCTTCGCAAATCCCTGAATAATAATCTCTATTATTAAGTGATAATAATAATCTTAGATCCATAAATATAGCTTTGGGATTGTGATAAGAACCTATTAAATTAACTTGTTCCAAATGATTTATACCAGTTTTACCTCCAATAGAACTATCAATCATTGCAGTAGTGGTTGTAGGGACATGAACAAGATCTATACCTCTTTGATAGGTACTTGCAACAAATGCACTCAAATCTCCAATAACTCCTCCTCCAATCGAGACAATAATTCCATCTCTTGCAATATTCTTTTTAACTAATTCTTTAATTACAACTTGATAGGTTTCAATAGTTTTACTTTCAATTCCTCCATCAATGAATAAATTGTTATATTCATGGATAAAAAACAGACTCTCGGAGTAACTATTTGTGTTTACTTTAAAGTAGTTATCACAAATTATAAAAATATTATTTTTAGTGTAATTTTTTAGAAAAGCTATTAAGCTATCAAAAATATTTGTCCCAATAATAATTGGGAATTTATCAAGAGATATAATAGCCTCAAACGTATGCATTAAATTAATATTTACCGAAAAATTTATCTGATTTTATTGCTACTCTTGCTTTTAACAAATCATCTTGAACATCTATAGAAAACGAATTGCCCTCAACTTGAAGAGCATATAGATTCATATCGTTTTCTAAAGCCCTGAGGAGTTCTATATCTTCAGATTGTTCATTTATAGTAGGTTCCAACTTTGCATATTTTTTTAAAGCATTTTTAGTAAATCCAATAACTGAAAGATGTTTTTGAATTGTTGAAATTGGGACAGCATATCTGTGTGGAATATTTGCTCTTGATAATGTCATAATTCTCCCAGTTATTGTTGATTGAACCCTTACTATTGTCTCAGGACATGTATAAGGGACTTCAAGAGTAGGAATAATAATATCTGCTTTATTTTTATTCCTAGCAATATTTTCAGCGACTAAATCTATGTGATATGGATTTACTAATGGTTCATCACCTTGAATATCAATAGCAAAATCAAATTCATATTTATCTGCTACTGATGCAATTCTCTCTGTTCCGTTTCTGTAATCACCATTTGTAAGTATTGATTTAACATTAAATTGAACACATTTATCTTTAATCTCTTGACTGTCAGTACAAACTATTACCTCTTCAAGATGCTTACTTAACAAAGCTCTTTTTGCGACATGAATAACAACTGGCAGGCCTGATAAATCTGCTAAAGCCTTGCCTGGTAATCTTTTTGATCCTAATCTTGAAGGTATTAAGCCTATTATTCTTTTCATTTTATTTTGCAGTCCAACCTCCGTCACTATAAATGGTAGTCCCTGTCATGTAAGAGTTTTGTTCAGAAATCATAAAAGAGGCAACATCGGCTATCTCTTCGCATTTACCCCATCTACCCATAGGAGTTTGTTGAATAGTCCAATCATATAAATCCTTTTTATTTTGCTTAAAACTTTCAGAATAAGATGATTCAATAAAACCAGGAGCTAAGCAATTAAGTTGAATTTTATATTTTGCATATTCAACAGCTGCTGATCTCATAAATCCCTCTAATGCTGACTTTGATACCGCATATGTAGATAGTTGATCAAATCCTCGAGAGCCTACTATTGAAGAAACAAACAATATATTAGACGCAACCCTATTTTCTAAACTTATTGAAATAAATTTTTTAGCGATATTGATATTAGAAATAGTATTTATCTCTAAAACATTTCTATAAATATCCAAACTACTCTCCGATATACTTAACCTTGACCTAATACCGGCATTACATATCACAAAATTTATCAACCCATATTTTTGATTAATCCCATCAATTATTTTATTTATTTTTTCAGTATCATCAATTTTTGACTTAATAAATAAAAACCTCTCTCCATAAAATTTTTCTAAATCTTTTAATTCTAAATTGATGGACTTTGAAATTCCAATAATATAGTTATCTTCATTTTTTGATAATAAATTCTTAACAATTGCCAAACCTATTCCTTTTCCACAGCCAGTAACAATTCCAACTCTTTTAGACATTAACTTATCAATTTTTTTGAATATAGCATCTAACTAAAATTTAATAAAAGATTAACTTGATAATTGAAATTAAAAAGTTTTACATATTAAGAAAAATTCTTAAAAGTGACTTTCAAATATTATTTTTTGAAATATAAAATTATTAAATAACGCATAAACTAATCTAATTTAGTAAAAGTATGTTCTATATTTTTTCTTTTTTTAATTAAATGATTTTCTAATTAAAAATCGATTTTAAATTATGGAGCCAAGGGGATTTGAACCCCTGACCCCCTGCATGCCATGCAGGTGCTCTACCAGCTGAGCTATGGCCCCAAATCTCGAAACGTCAGTCATAGTAATCAATCTAAAGATTTCTTGAGTAACTATCGTAATTACTATAGTACTTTATCGCGAGTGATCAATGGATTCTGCACCTTAAAATGCACCTAGAGATTTACAAGTTGTAGCATGCTTTCTGGAGCTGTTCTAAAGAAATTCCACACCTACTTAAAAAGTCAAGTTAGTCATGAGTGTTCTGTGGAAGGTAGAAAAAGTAAAAGAAGATATTAACTATAAATTAAAAAATTTCTTCTAGATTTTATCCATAAATCGATAATTTTAATTTATTAAAAATTTTTTTTAATTTAACGCGTATAATTCTTAGAGCATTGATCGACAAAAAATTTTTTTTTATGAAAAGAAAGATAGCTCTAATTACAGGAATAACAGGACAAGACGGGAGTTATCTTGCGGAATTTCTTTTAAAAAAAGGGTACGAAGTTCATGGCATTAAAAGAAGGTCTAGTTCATTTAATACACAAAGAATTGATCATCTTTATGAAGATCCTCATATTGCTGAAAGAAGTCTTTATTTACATTACGGAGATTTGACAGATAGTACAAATTTGATAAAAATCATTGGAGAAATAAAGCCACATGAAATTTATAATTTAGGAGCCCAAAGTCATGTTGCAGTAAGTTTCGAGTCTCCAGAATATACAGCTAATTGTGATGCATTAGGAATTTTAAGAATTCTTGAAGCTGTAAGATTATTAAATTTAAAGGATCATACAAGAATATATCAAGCTAGTACATCAGAGCTCTATGGATTAGTTCAAGAAACTCCTCAAAAAGAATCAACTCCTTTTTATCCTAAAAGTCCTTACGGAGTCGCAAAATTATATGCTTACTGGATAGTTATAAATTACAGAGAATCTTACGGTATGTATGCATGTAATGGAATTTTATTTAATCATGAGAGTCCAAGGCGAGGGGAAACATTTATTACTCGAAAAATTACTATGGGACTAGCATCTATTGAATATGGAATAGAAGATTGTTTATATGTTGGTAATCTTGATTCCAAAAGAGATTGGGGTCATGCTGAAGATTATGTGGAGTTACAGTGGAAGATGCTACAAAAAGAGACCCCAGAAGATTATGTAATAGCGACTGGCAGACAAGAAAGTGTAAGAAGATTTATAGAGCTAAGTGCATCTGAACTGGGCTGGGGTGGTATATCTTGGGAAGGAGAAAAACTGAACGAGGTAGGGAGAAGAAAAGATACTAATGCAATTGTAATTAAAATTGATAAACAATATTTTCGACCATCAGAAGTTGAATCCCTTTTAGGTGATTCATCAAAAGCTAAACATAAGTTAGGTTGGAAACCCTCCAAGTCACTAGAGCAATTAATTGCTGAAATGATTAAAAGCGATAAAGAGATTATTTCAAAAAAATCTATACTTATCAAACATGGTTATAAAATTAATAAAATTAATAATGATTAAATACATTAAATAATATTAATATGAAAAAAATATTGTATAAAGATGAATCTAAATAATGTAATACCTGTAATTCTTTGTGGAGGATCAGGTAAAAGATTATGGCCACTATCTAGAGAAAGCTTTCCAAAACAATTTATTAATCTTCAGGAAAATAATAATAAATCTTTACTTCAGAACACTTGTGAAAGGTTATTGGATATAGAAAATGTAGACAGACCTATTTTAGTTTGTAACGAGAAGCATAGATTTTTAACGGCAGAACAATTGAGGGAAATAAATATTAAGCCTAAATCTATTTTATTAGAACCATTTGGGAGAGGCACTGCGCCAGCCATTACTATTGCTGCATTTAAAGCGCTAGAAAAAAATGCTAATGCTGTACTATTAGTTTTATCATCTGATCATGTTATAGAAAAAAGAAATAATCTTGTTAAAGCTATAAAAATTGGAAATGACTACGCCAGCAGAGGAAGAATTGTAACTTTTGGGGTCAAACCAAGTTACCCAGAAACAGGTTATGGATATATTGAATCAGTTAATTTGCAAAATAATAATAATAATAAAGGTTTTGATATAAAAAGGTTTATAGAGAAACCAAAACTATCCAAAGCGAAAGAGTATATTAACAATGAGAATTTTTTTTGGAATAGTGGAATATTTATATTTAAAGCAAAAGATATTTTGAAAGAAATTAAGAGTTTTGAACCAGAACTAATAGAGAACTGCAAAAAATCTATGGCTAATAGTTCATTAGATTTAGATTTTGAAAGAATTGGCATTGAAAATTTTTCTAATTGCAAGAATATTTCATTTGATAATGCAGTTATGGAAAAGACAAATTTAGGGACAGTGATTCCTTTAGATGTTGGATGGAAAGATATTGGGAGCTGGGATCAGTTATGGGATTATTCTAGTAAGGATAATTCAGGAAATTCTTCTCAAGGAAATATTTTTCTTGAAAATAGCAAAGATTGTTTTTTTAGAAGTGAGAACAGACTAATTGTTGGGATAAATCTCAAAGATATTATTGTAATAGAGACAAATGATGCGGTTCTTGTATTGAGTAAAGATTCCTCACAAGAAATAAAAAAAGTTGTTAACAAGCTTAAAAATAAGAAATTTAAGGAAAGTACAGAACATTCAAAAATTTATAGACCTTGGGGGCACTTTATAACCTTGATAGAAGATCAAAATTGGAAAGTAAAAAAAATTGTTGTTAATGCTAATTCATCTTTATCCTCGCAATTACATAAAAAACGTTCTGAACATTGGACTGTAGTTAGTGGCTCTGCAGAAGTAGAAGTAGATAGTAAGGTGTCTATTCTAAAGAAGAATCAAAGTACTTATATTCCCAAGAATTGTAAACACAGGTTATCAAATCCAAATAATTTTTTATTAACTTTAATTGAAGTTCAAAATGGAGAATATCTTGGGGAAGATGACATCCTAAGATTTGAAGATATTTATGGCAGGATAATTAAAAACCAAAAGAATTAAAATTCATTAAAAAAAATTTAAGGATGATGACTTCAAACATATCAAAAAAAATAATGATAGCTGGCGCCTCAGGTATGGTTGGGAATGCTATAAAAAAAGCATATTCTAAACCTGAAAACAAATTTTCAAAAACCAATGAAATATTAACACCTACTAGAAAAGAATTAAATCTTTTGAACTTTGAAGAAGTTAATAATTGGTTTAAAAAGTTTAATCCTGATATTGTGATACTTGCGGCTGCTAAGGTTGGTGGAATTTTTGCTAATAAAAATAATCCTGCAGATTTTATTCTCGAAAATCTTAAAATACAGACTAATTTGATAGAGATATCAAATGACTTTAAAGTGGATAAATTTCTTTTTCTTGGCAGTAGCTGCATTTATCCAAAATTTGCTAATCAACCTATCTCTGAAAAAGAATTATTATCTGGCCATCTAGAAAAAACAAATGAATATTATGCTATTGCAAAAATAGCAGGGATAAAGCTTTGTGAAGCGTTAGCGATACAAAAAGGATTAAATGCAATTTGTTTAATGCCAACTAATTTATATGGTCCTGGTGACAATTATCACAAATTAAATAGCCATGTTTTACCTTCTTTCATAAATAAGTTTTCTGAAGCAAAAGAAAAAGATATGAAAAATGTAACCTGCTGGGGCGATGGTAGTCCTCTGAGAGAGTTCCTTTACGTAGAAGATCTAGCTGAAGCTTGTATTTTTACTTTAGAAAATCTGATTACAAATCCAAGAAATTTTCTAAAAGACGCAAATGGTGATCGCTTGTTTTCTATAAATGTTGGAAGTAATAAAGAAATATCTATTAAAGACTTAGCAACTTTGATATCAAAATTAGTAGGTTTTAAAGGTTCAATAATATGGGATCAAGAAATGCCAAATGGGACCCCAAGAAAAAAACTTGATACTTCAATATTAGATAAATTAGGTTGGAAAGCTAAAACAGAATTAGAGGAGGGAATAAAACTTACCTTAAAGGCATATAATGAAGATTTGAAAAAAAATAATCTTAGAAATTAATTGAAAATACTAAAATTTATCTGGTTTACCATCATAACCAAAATTAGATAACTCAAACTTAACTCCAACTTCTTCATCAGATGGTTTGTAATACGCTCCTACTGAATAAGATCTTCTCTTAATATCCAATCCAAATATTTCTCTTTCAAGTTCACCATATTTCGTATTATCAGAATCAAGATTCAAATATGCATCATAATTTATAACTAAAGGTCCATAAATTTGCTGTTCAATTCTAAATTTCATTCTTCTAGTGTCATTTATATCATCAAATGTAAAGGGACTTTCACCTCCTTTAAGTATTAAATTTCCTTTAATTTTTACATTTGTATAATTGAACCAATTTTTTTTAAACCCTCCAATTGTGATATCAGGTCCAGTTGAGAGAGTTAATGCACGTTGACTACTTCCATCATCATAAAAAAATATTCCAGTCCTTAAATCTGTAACCCAATCAATACCTTGCTTAATAACTTTTGGCGTATATTTGTAATCCTTATTTATCTTCCCATCTTCGTACCATGTGATTATTGGAAATTCATTAGAAAGATTGAGAGAATAAATATTTCTAAAGTGATTTTTAAATTCGTTTTTATTTTTAGCTTTGGCCTTGTATTTTCCAAAATCTGTAATCAAAGCCAAATTTGTATAAACATTATTTTTCGACCATTGTCTTCTATTAGATAAGCTGATATTGTTCCCAAAATATACTTCTGAATCTCCATCATAGCCCCTAAAAACTTCTTCTCTGAAAGCACTTGATATCTGAATGTCTAGATCATTCTTAAACAGGCTTGAAGATGTATTCAAATTATCTATTTTTTTTAAATTAATTTTCTTTGAAAATGTAATTTTTGATCTAAACGATTCTGACAATCTTTTTAAATTTAAAGAATTTAAACTAGTATTCAATTTAAAATCCCAAGAATTCAACTTGCCATTTAAATCTGTATCTAATCCAAATAAATCAGAACTTTTAATCTCATTCCTCACCTTACTATCAAGCAAAGATGCTCCCTCAGATGTAAACGCATTCGTTGAATCATTTATACCCCTTTGTAAAAGCAAATATGGACGAAAAATTAAGTTATAGTCATTATTAAAAATTATTGGATCAAAAGATCTTGACACATAAAACCCGTCTTTATCTTTATGATTCGAGCCAAATGTCCATTTAGATAAAGGATCTCTGTCAGTAATACTTCTTCTTCCTATTGGAAACTTAAACTTATCATCTAAATTTATCCAACTATTTCTACTTATAAGTTTTAACTTATCGTCTTTTATAAACCCTCTAAATTTATTGCTTATGAAGAAAAACTGTGGCCTATTATAAGGATCATTAGTAAATATAACTTTCTCTGATTTAAATTCAGTAGAGTCAATATCTATCCTTTCAGCTTTAAAACGCCATTTAGTAATTGTCGGGACTTCAAGAGTTACATCAGTAATATTAAATCTTTTGTCTGATTCAAAGTCGTTCACCAATCCAATCTTAGAACTATTAATGTATTCGAAATCTGTTACATCAAATTTTTCGTAATCTGTATTTTTATTTTCAAAGTTATCTACTTTTATATTTAAGTCTTTATTAATTTTGTTTAAATCCAAAACACCATAAATATCTTCAATAAATCCTTTTTCTTGATTAAAATTGTAAATCAATTTTTCTGCTTGAAAGTATTGTGATCCTTTAAAAAAAGAGATATTTCCAATTATCGTTAGTAAACTTTTTTCTCTATCAAAACTTAATTTATCAGCTTTTAATTTTGCATTATCGAAGAACACAATCACATTTCCCTCTGAATAAAATATATTATCTTGTTGGTACTGAGTATCAGACTCAATATCTAAATCTAGAACACC
>QCGL01000013.1 GCA_003279935.1 Prochlorococcus sp. AG-388-A04 | reverse complement strand
ATAACTAACCTTTCGGGAGTAGCAGGGAAAACAGTAACTGGTTCCGAGTCATTAAAAACCAAAGCCCTAGAAGCTAATGAATGAGGAGCGATTGGAGTTAATTGCACTACTGGGCAATCGGGTGTAATAACAGGCCCCCCGGCGCTTAAAGAATAAGCTGTTGAACCAGTTGGAGTAGAAAGGATGACCCCATCTGCAGATATATCGACTGGAGCATGTCTTCCTATGGAAATTTCAAAATGACACATACTCGTCAGAGGCTCTCTATGAAGGGCCATTTCGTTCAAACAAAGAGATTCCCATCTTCTTTGCTCATTTCTCATTACGCTAATAATTAAACTTTTTCTTTCTTCTATATCCCATTTACCGATAATAAGTTTATCAATTGCTTCCTCTAGATTTGAAAGATATGCTTCTGCAAGAAAACCTAAATGCCCAGTGTTTATTGTAAGGATTGGAATTTTTGCAGGAGCTGTCTGTCGCGCAGCAGAAAGTACTGTTCCATCTCCACCAAGAACAATCGCAAACTCCATAGAGGAATCGAACCCTTCTGGCACACAATTCGAATATCCTAATGGACGCACGTGTTGATCAGGATTGGCAAAGCCAACCATACCTCCAGAACTACTTACTCTTACAACTTCATAATTGGATTTTTCCAATTTTTTTTGAACGGAAATTGCAGTTTGAACAGCCAGTTCTTTACCATCATTGACGATTAGTCCAGCTTTACGTACCAATCGATAAATTTAAAACTAATAGTATTTTAAACTAATTTGATAAAGAAACCTAATTTAAAATACTAATCATATTAAAACTGTTTTAAGAATCTTAGATCATTAGTATAGAACCTTCTAATATCATCAATCTGATGTCTCACCATACAGAATCTCTCAACACCTAATCCAGCTGCAAATCCAGTCCATTTCTCAGAATCAATTCCTAATTTTTCAAGAACCTTTGGATCTACCATTCCACAACCCATTACTTCTAGCCATTTACCTTTCCATTGAACATCAACTTCTGCAGAAGGTTCAGTAAAAGGGAAATAACTAGCTCTAAATCTTACTGGAATATCTCCAAAAAAAGTTTTTAAAAAAGTCAGCACAGTTCCTCTTAAATGACTAAAATTTATATCTTGATCGATACATAAAACCTCCACTTGATTAAAAACAGGAGAGTGAGTAGCGTCTACAGCATCTCTTCTGTAAACTCTGCCTGGAGCAATAATTCTTACTGGAGGTGGATTATTTTCAAGATATCTAATCTGAACAGGTGATGTATGAGTTCTTAGTAGACGATTTTCATCTAAATAAAAAGTATCCTGCATATCTCGAGCAGGATGATTTTTAGGTATATTAAGTGACTCAAAATTATAAAAATCACTCTCTATTTCAGGGCCATTCTCTACTGAGTATCCTAATCCGCAAAAAATATCTATGATCTCATCTTGAGTTGAAATTAAGGGGTGCTTATTTCCAGGGAGGGTTCCTGTGGAAGGAATTGTAACATCAATTTTTTCATCTTCGATCTGTTTATCAATAGCTTCACTAATAAGTTGATTTTTTCTTTCAGTTATTAAATCTTGCAAGTTTATCTTTATCAAGTTTGCCTTCTGTCCAATAATTGGTCTATCAACAGAAGATAATTTGCCCATCGTCTTCAATATTATTGATAATTCTCCTTTTTTTCCTAATAAAGAGACTCTTAATTGGTCCAATTCAGAATCACTTTTCGCATTTTTTATATTTTCATTCGCTAAGAGAGAGAGATTATTTAATTTGCCCTCAATTTGGCTTAATGATTCAATTTGACTCACTGATATAGTAAAAATAGATATAGTTTTATCTTACTTAAATATTGTCCATAATAAAATGTATTGATTAATGGAATCATTAAATATTTTAATAAGTAATGACGATGGTGTTTTTGCTGAGGGAATAAGAGCTCTAGCCAAATCCGCATTAAAAAAAGGGCATAAAGTAACCGTAGTATGTCCGGACCAAGAAAGATCGGCGACTGGTCATGGCCTCACTTTGCAGTCACCTTTGAGAGTTGAAAGAGCAGATGAATTATTTGATAAAGGTATTAAAGCTTGGGGTTGTTCAGGTACCCCTGCTGATTGCGTTAAACTCGCACTATCAGAATTATTAGATAAAAAACCTGACTTAGTTCTTTCTGGAATAAATCATGGTCCAAATTTAGGAACAGACATTTTTTGTTCTGGAACAGTAGCTGCAGCAATGGAAGGTACTTTAGAAAATGTTCCATCAATGGCAATTAGTGTTGCGAGTTTTAAATGGAAAAATTTTGAATTTGCTAGTGAAATTGCAATGAATATTGCTGAACAAGCAATAAAGGATAGTTGGCCAAAGTCCCTTCTTTTGAACTTGAACATACCTCCTTGTGAAAGAAATAAAATAAAGGAATTATCCTGGACAAGATTATCAATCCGAAAATATAAAAACCAATTTTCTAAAAGGGAAGATCCAAGAGGCGATGATTATTATTGGTTAGCGGGTGAGGCTGTTTTAGATCTTAAATCAAAAGGTGATGGCCCCAAGAATTGGCCTAGTGATGTATCTCAAATACAAGAAAATAAAATTTCTCTTACACCAGTAGAACCAGACTTGTTTTGGAGAGGAAGTTTAGACGTGTTGCCAAAAATCAATACTTCATTTATAAATGCTTCTTAGCAACCATAAAGAGAAGCAAAGTCCAAAGAAATGAGCGGCGATAACTTGTGTATTACTTAGAACTGATAAAATCTCAAGTCCAGTAATAGGAATATCAGATGACGCCGTAATAAGTTGACCAGTTGTTTGAGAGGAAGCCTGTATAAAAAGTGCACCCATAAGTGCTTGATATCCAATTAAGCCAAACAAAATTCCTAACAAATCATTTATTAAGCCTCTTTTTATTAATTTGCTTGTTTGCCCTCTAGAGGGTCTAGCATTACTTGCAATTGCTCTGCCAGTTCTTACTATTAACCAACCTTGCCACAAACTAAAAAGTAGTAAAATCAAAGAAATTGTTGTTAGTGATAGACCCGGAGTCAAACTCAGCTGTCCTTCGCTTTTATTTACAACATTTGAAAAAAGCAAAACAGCTGTTACTACAACACCTAAAATGGATTGAATCCAAAAGCGTATCCAGCCAACGCGCCGCATTCCAAATGAAAGCGACTGAAAATCAATTTTGTCAGACATTCATTTGATTGAATAACTATAGTCTATTCAAATTTGCCATCAAAATCATAAAATTGCACGTTATCTTGTGATCTCTTTAATATCACCATCTGAAGTTAAGAAGCCCACCTCAATTGCTATTGGTAGTTTTGATGGTCTACACGCAGGGCATAGAAAATTAATAGAAAGTGTTGTTAAAGAAAATGATTACACACCCACAATCGCAAGCTTTTGGCCACATCCAAGAGAAGTACTATACAAGGAAACTCGTCTTAGACTTGATCTACCAGAAGAAAAGCTCCCTATTCTTGAAGATCTTGGTATAGAACAATTGGTTCTAATTCCCTTTGATAAGCAACTTTCAAAATTAAGTGCTGAGAACTTCATTAAAAATATTTTGATCAATAAATTACAAGCAAAAAGTATTTCCGTGGGGGCTAATTTTAGATTTGGTTTTAAAAGAAGTGGAGATATTAATACAATTAAACTTGCCACTAAAGATATGGATATAAAACTAAAAATCATTTCAATTTTAGAAGATAAGGAAGGAAGAATTAGTAGCAGCAGAGTAAGAGATTTATTACAAAAAAGTGATTTAAAGAATGCTTTTAAAATACTTAATAGGCCATACAGTTTTAAAGGGAAAGTAGTTGAAGGGAAAGGTATGGGAAAGAGCATAGGATTTCCTACAGCAAATCTTGAAATAGATGGAAGAAAATTTTTACCTGGTGAAGGAGTCTATGCAGCATGGTCTACCATAAATAATTCCTCTGATAAAATTGCCTCAGTTATGAATCTTGGTTCTCAACCAACTATTGATCCTCTTTTGCCATCTGCTGTTGAAGTTCATTTAATTAATAAAGATATCAATCTATATGGGCTAAATTTATCAGTAGAACCTGTTGAGAAGCTAAGGTCTCAAATCAAGTTTCAAAATATTGATCAACTTTCTAATCAAATTACAAAAGACAAGGAAAATTCTTTAAAAATTCTTAATAAGCATAAAAAACAAATTTTTATATGAAAAACCAAAACATAACTCAACCAGAAGACTCACGAATATCTCAAATCATTGACGCTAATCTGGATAGGGCTAGAGAAGGTTTAAGAGTCTTAGAGGACTGGGCCAGATTTGGCATGGGTAATGAAGATTTTGTTATAAGAATAAAAAACTACAGACAAATATTAGGTAAAAATCATTTAGAAATTTATAAATTATCAAGAAACCATATTGAAGATCAATGCAAAGGTTTATCTCATGTTGAACAAATCAACAGAAAAAGTTCCTCTAAAATAATAAGTGCTAATTCTGCAAGGGTTCAAGAAGCTCTTAGAGTTATTGAAGAATTTTCAAGGACTCATAATAATAAACTTTCTAAAATAGCTTCCGATATTAGATATGAAATTTACACTTTGGAAATCGAACTATTAAATTTTAATACTCGCAAAAGATCACAATCAATAATTAGTGAAAACAATTTATATTCAATAACAGACCAAAGAGAAAACTTATTAGAAATAATTGAAAAAATATTGTTAGCAGGAGTAAAAATAATTCAACATAGATTTAAAGAAGGTAATGATAAAGATCATCTCAAAGAGGCAATTGAAATAAATAACTTATGTAAAAAATATAATTCTTTGTTCATCGTTAATGACAGATTAGATATAGCACTGGCATCAAATGCAGATGGTGTTCATCTTGGTCAAGACGACATCGATATAAAAACAGCAAGAAAAATACTTGGCGTCTCAAAAATCATTGGGGTTTCAGCCAATAATTCAACTGATATAAATAAGGCTGTAAAAGATGGATGCGATTACATTGGAGTTGGACCTGCTTTTCCAACTTTAACAAAGAAGAATAAAGAACCTCTAGGTTTGGAGAAGATTAAAGCTTTAACAAAAGATATAGATATACCTTGTTTTGCAATAGGAGGTATTAATAAATTAAATATTTCTTCTCTAAAGAATCTTGGAATTAGAAAGGTTGCAATAGTTTCTGGGCTGCTAAATTCAAAAGATCCAAAAGAAGAAGCTATTATAATCTTAAAAGAATTATCAAATGAAAATCAAAGTAAACGGTAAAGAAAAAAAAATAGAACTGGGAAATGAACAGGCTTTACTTTCAATCATTTTAGAATTTCTAGGATATAAGCAAAATACTGTAGTTGTTGAAGTAAATAACTTAATTATTAACTCAAAAAAATGGGATAATGAAATAATAAAAGAAGGAGACAGCCTGGAAATTGTATCTATTGTTGGAGGGGGATAATTACCTAAATATTAAATATCTGAAAATCTTCATATTTTTTTAACTTTAAGCTTGAAACAATAACCCAAATTTTAATTTTTTCATTTTATATTTTTACTACATAAGTTTGAAAATGAAAGAACTCCAAAATCAAAACTCAAGATCTTTGAAATGGGAGCCAAATGGTGAATTAGCTCAAAAAGATTTATCCGAACTAATCGAAAGATTAAAAAATGTTGAAGGTGATGATACTTCTTCAGAATTATCAAGACTAGGTACCAAATCGAACACTATAAATTAATTTTGTTACTTAGATCTTGTTTTTATTGAAATTTATATCAAATTATAATTACTGAATATAAAATTAATGACAAAAAGATATCCAGAATGGATAAATTCTAGAGTTGTTGTTAAGGCTATTAAAATGAGAGAAGAAGGAATACTTTCTAAACAACTCAATTTATGGATAGAGAATCTGCTAGAAATCGAAAAAAATAATTAATCCTTAGGAAATCCTTTTTATAATTCTTAGCGCAGCCATTGCGGCTCCATATCCATTATCTATATTCATAACTGAAATCCCAGGAGCACAACTTGATAACATACTATTTAAAGCAGTTTCTCCATTTTTACTAACTCCATAACCTACTGAAACCGGTACCGCTATAATTGGTTGAGGCAATAATCCTCCAATAACAGTTGCTAAAGCTCCTTCCATTCCCGCACAAACTATAAGAACATCGTATTTGTTAATTTCCTCTATTACACTAAATAAACGATGAAGTCCTGCTACTCCTACATCTATAAAAGATTGACAGCTCACTCCATAAATTTCAAGAGATAACTTAGCTTCAAGTGTTACAGCTAAATCACTAGAGCCTCCCGAGATTATTGCTACTTTTTTATTTGTCGAGAATTTATTTAAATTTTCACCAATTATGAAGCAATTTGCTTTTTCAATAAATCTTCCCTCCTTAAAGATTTCTAATAAATTTATAGCTTTTTCTTTATCAATACGCGTAATGAAAACTACTTCTTTTTTTTCTAAGACTTCTTTAGAGACTTTCTTTAATTGATCTATACTTTTATCTGCACCCCAAATCGCTTCAATAAGGCCAATTCTTTCTCTTCTCTGGAAGTCAAACCTAATATCTAAATTCATCCTTGTTTAACTAACTCTCCTTCATAAATTAATTCAAAAGGATTTACATTTGTATTCAAAGATTTTTTAACGTTTTCTTCGAATTTTTCTTGCACCTTATTTACTTCGTTCATTGATATACTTTTCCATAGTTTTTTATTTTCCCAATTTACCAATATTAAAGCTTCTTCTTTTTCTTTATCCCAAAATATTTGTCTACCCAAAAAACCATCTTGATTAGATAACCAAGGCTCCCAAACTTCTTTTTCAGCCTTAAGCCATACTTTTTTAAACTCAGAAGGAATCTTAAGTCTTAATTCTTCTGTGACAAGTCCACTTTGATCAGTATCCATGGGAAGAGCATTAAGGATTGGAGAATTGATTTGAAAAAGAAAAATGAATAGACAAAAAAATAAAAAAGAAAGGGTTTTTATTTTCTTTTTAATTTTAAAGTTTATTTTCATTCTTTTTTCTCAAGCAAAACTACAGAGTGACAACTTATTCCTTCCTCTCTACCCTCAGGTCCCAATTTCTCATTTGTGGTAGCCTTTATTCCTATAAAACTATCTTCGATTTGCAAGATCTCAGCAATATTATTCTTCATTAGTTCTACAAAGGGTTTAATTTTTGGTCTTTCAGCTACAATAACACTATCAATATTATTCACTTCCCAACCTTGCTTTCTAATTAATTCAATAACTTTAGATAACAATAATAAGCTATCTACATTTTTCCATTTCTGATCAGATGGAGGGAAATATTTTCCGATATCACCAAGCGATAGAGCTCCTAATAATGCATCCATTATTGAGTGGCTAAGAACATCAGCGTCGCTATGACCATCCAGTCCTAAATTATCAGGATGTTGCAATTTAACTCCTCCAATTATTAAGTCCCGCCCCTCCACTAATCTATGAATATCATATCCATTACCTATTCGGAATTTCATTATTTCATTTGAGTCTCTATTTATTCTCTTACTTTTTGGTAATTTTTTATAGTCTTCATTCGAAATCAAGTCATTTCTTCTATCCAAGGTCCTTTCTAACATTTTTTGCTTACGCCATAATTTAATCTCTTCATGATTACCACTAACCAGAATATCGGGTACCCTCATTTCTCTAAAAATTAAAGGTCTAGTGTAATGGGGATATTCTAATAAAGAAGAATTATGACTCTCATCTTTTAACGATCGTGGATCTCCCAGGGTTCCTGGTAATAATCTTGTTAAGCCATTTATGATAGATATAGAAGGAATTTCGCCACCTGAAAGTACATAATCACCTATAGAAACCTCTTCATCAGCCAAGCATCTAACTCTTTCATCAAAACCTTCGTATTGCCCACAGATAATTATCAATTGATCCAAAGAAGTCCATCTTAAAAGATCTTGCTGCTTCAAGACTTTACCTTGTGGAGTCATTAATAGAGTTTTACTATTCGGTAATTTATCTATTGAATCATGAGCCTTGTAGATCGGTTCTGGTTTTAAAACCATCCCTGAACCTCCCCCGTAAGGCTTATCATCTACTTGCCTATAATTACCTTCTCCGTATTTTCTTAAATCATGCAAGTTAACATTAATCAGATTTTTATCTAAAGCTCTTGTTATGACACCTAAATTATTGATTAATTCAAAAGCTTTGGGAAACAAAGTAATTACCTCAAAATTGAAACAAGTCATTTAATAATCCACCTCATAACCAAGCTCCATTAATTTAGATTCTTTTTTTCTCCAATTTGGAACAACTTTCACAAACAACTCCAAGTGAACTGGACCATTTATTAACTTCTTCATATTTGATCTTGCAGTCTGACCGATAGTCTTTAACATCGAACCTTTTTTACCAATAAGTATTCCCTTTTGACTTGTTCTCTCAACAATAATTGTAGCCAAGATAGCTGTAAAATTTTTACCCTTATCTCTTTTAATTTCCTTAATTTTTTCTATGTTTACTGCAACACTATGGGGGACTTCTTCCCTTGTATTGATTAATACTTGCTCTCTTACTAAATCCGCTAATAAATTATCAAGGGGCTGATCGCATATTGTATCTTCCTCGTAAAGCATTGGTCCTATTGGGAGGAAATTTAAAATTATATCAATCAATTCAGAGCACCCATCTCCTTCAGATGCACTTACAATTTCAAAATTTTTACTAGTTCCAAAAACTTTTCTATATTGATCTAATCTTAGACTTTTGAATTCCTTATCTACTAAATCCCATTTATTCAATACCACAATAAATTCAGTTTTATTTGCAACTAAAAAATCTTTTATGTATTCATCACCTCTCCCAGGTTCAACACTTGAATCAAGAACTAAAATAACGATATCTACGCCATTTATTGCTGATTTAGCATTTTTCACAAGTATTTCACCTAGAAGATGATGAGGTTTATGAACTCCAGGCGTATCTACAAAAATTATTTGCCCAAATTTTGTAGTAAGTATTCCTTTTAATTTATTTCTAGTAGTCTGAGCCACAGGAGACGTAATTGTTATTTTCTCTCCAATTAACTTGTTTATTAGAGTAGATTTCCCTACATTTGGTCTACCTAGTAAAGTTACGAAACCAGATTTATAATTATTCAAAAGTCTTTTAAAATATCCATAATAAAATTCTGATCAAAAATGATAAAAAAAGCTATAAACTTAAAAGAAACTTCTTTTACTCAGGCAATAAATATATCTGCTCAATGGTGTAAAGAATGGGGAGAAGATCTTTTAAGTGAGGAAGTTTTGGCAGATAGAGTTGCAGAGCTAATTAAAACAAAAAATGGTTTGAGAGGGTTTTTTGCGTATGCATTGTCAGATCAAAATTGTTATTTATTAGATAAGCTTCCGTTCTCATTTGTTTTCAAACTTCAAGAGGCTGGAAATGATGTAGTCGAAATAGTAATTAAAAATCTAATTATGAGTTCTGCCCAAATAATAGTTCATGAAAGTGACAATAATCTTGAATATAAATCTAATTCAGAAAATATATCAGAACGATGTAAAAGCATTTTGCGAGTTTTAGAAACGAAGTCTGTTACAAAAAACATCAAACAAATAATGAATAATTTAGACAATCTCGGAAATAGCTTCGATAATTCAAAAAAATATAGTGACAAGCAAAAGGAATTTATAAAGCATCAAATTCTCGATATTGCACAATAAAAAAAGCGTAGATAATTCTACGCTTTAACAAATTTAAGTTAATTAAAATTATTTTTTTAATTCCTTCTTCCGCCACCTTGAAGTGCAATCATCAATCTTAAGATAAATACAAATAGATTTATATAAGTTAAATACATCCCTAAAGCTCCAGCTAGATATTGATCATCACTATATCTTCTTGGCATTGTGTAGAAATCTAAGAAAGACATCGCAACGAATAAAACTGTTCCAAATCCTGCGATCATCAGTTCAAGACCTGATCCACCAAAAACTCCTGGAGCAAAGAATCCTCCTATTAATTGGACAAACATTGCTATCAATAAACCAATTAAGCCAAGTCCAACAACTCCGCTAAGAGCTTGTCCAACACTATCACTCATTCTTTGGCCTGTATAAGAAGCTATTACAAAAGTAATACCTGTAGCGAGTGCCGCTGTTCCAACTGATCCAATGCCAATTGTTCCAATTGCCAAAGCTACTATTCCACTTAATGTAAATCCAGTTAATAAACTAAACCCAGTTAACAAAGGAAGAGCTTTTGCATTATTCGCGTTGTTGGCAGCACTTGTTGCAACGAAAAACAAGACTAATTCAGCTATCAAAGCAACAATAGAGAGAGGTTGAAATAGTGAAGGGTTCGTTGCTATCAATGAGACACCTGCTAATACGCCTAAAGAAGTCAAAACCATTCCACCCCCTACATAAGGAAGAGCTTTCTGTACTACATTTGGTCCAACGATTGAACTAGTTTGAGCATCGCGAATAGCTTGATTAAAATTACTACTTGCTGGCATTTTTAAACATTTTAGATTGAGTCTATTCTACCTAATTTTTTTATATTTCAGTGTACGGTTCACCCAAGTAATATTTTATTTATAAGCCTCAATAATTTTCTGAACTAAAGGGTGTCGAACTACATCATCAACAGTTAAATAACAAAACTTTATTCCTTCAGTATTAGAAAATATTTTTGATGCTTCCACCAAACCACTTAACTGATCATTTTTTAAATCAATTTGAGTAATATCACCATTAACTACCATCTTGGATCTTTCACCTAATCTAGTTAAAAACATTCTCATTTGAGAAGTTGTTGTATTTTGAGCTTCATCCAATATAACCAAAGAATTATCTAATGTTCTTCCTCTCATAAATGCTAGTGGTGCGACTTCAATAATACCTTTTTCAATTAAGGAATTTGTTTTATCGATTCCAAAAATACTATGAAGAGAATCAAACAAAGGTCGTAAGTAAGGATCAACTTTTTGCTGCAAATCTCCAGGAAGAAAACCTAAATTTTCACCAGCTTCTACGGCTGGTCTTGTTAAAACAATTTTTTCGATTTTTTTCTCATTTAATAATCTAGCGGCACAAACAGTTGCTAAAAATGTTTTACCCGTACCTGCTGGACCAATAGAAAAAGTTAAATCAAAGTTCTCTATAGATTCAACATATTCCTTTTGACGTATAGTTCTAGGCCTTAAATATCTCCCTTCTTTTGAACGGGCTAGAATCTTTTTCCCAAGCTCAGCATGAGAAGAAGATTCTCCCATATTTAAGGAACTTAGAGCAGCCTTAAGATCCACTTCTGGGACTTCTAATCCTTGTTCCCAAATTGGTCTTGTTAGCTCTACCAATGCAGATGCCTTTTCAAGTTTGGGAATTACTCCATTCATTTCAAGTTGTAGGCCTCTAATAGTTAAGGAGACTCCAGTAAGAGATTCGAATTTTTTTAAAAAAGAATTTCCAGGGCCAGATAATGCAGTGGCAGCATCTGAACTTGGCAAATCTATTGTGAAGTGACCAGTTTTGGAAACTTCTTTCATTTAAGTATTATGTAAAATTAAATTTAACAATTTTTTAGCTTTCTGCTTCTTTACTATCGTTTTCAACTTCTTTGCTCTTGGCCTTTTCAATCTTTTCTTTTTCTAATTTAGCTTTACCAATAGCAATAGAAGGTCTAACTTTCTTTTCTAATAATCCACCCTTTTCAAGTAAAGTTCTTACAACATCGGTAGGTTGTGCTCCCTGAGTAAGTCTGATTCTTAATGCTTCTGTGTCAAGCCTAGTTTCTTTAGTTCTTGGATTGTAAAAACCTAATTCTTGAAGAGGTCTTCCATCTCTTCTGGAAGTACTATTGCACGCAACGATCCTGAAACTTGCTTCTTTTTTCTTTCCAAAGCGCTTAAGGCGCAATTTAATCATTTTAAATTAGTACAGATTCATTAATAATATCATTTGAAGGTAGCTATTTATAAACTATAAATCCCCAAATCCTTTTTTCTTTTTATTTGATTTTTGTTTTTTAAATGATTTATTACCATTCCCTCCACCCATTCCTGGCATTCCACCCATTCCTGGCATTCCACCCATTCCTGGCATTCCACCATTTGACATTTGTTTCATAAAACCTCTCATTCTTTGAAAATCAGCAAGTACCTTATCAACATCTTTTGCTTGATATCCACTGCCTTGTGCAATCCTTTGTCTTCTTGATGGTTGAGCCGCAAGAACTTCTGGCTTTTGCTTTTCTTCTAAAGTCATAGAAGATATCATTGATTCAATTTTTTTTAATTGTTCTTCCCCATTTTTTATCATTCCATCATCAATTTTATTCATCCCTGGTATTAATTTAATTAAGCCTCCAAGTGATCCCATTCTCTTCATTAATCTCATTTGCTTAACAAAATCATTAAAGTCAAAAGTTGCCTCTTGAAGTTTCTTTTGCATTACTTCCGCATCAGCAAGCTCAACTTCTTTTTGTGCCTTTTCTACAAGTGTTAATACGTCTCCCATGCCCAGAATTCTGCTTGCCATTCTCTCAGGATGGAATGGCTGCAATGCTTCTATCTTTTCACCAGTTCCTATGAATTTTATTGGTTTTCCACTTATTTTTCTTATTGAAAGTGCAGCTCCTCCTCTTGAATCGCCATCTAACTTAGTTAATATTGCCCCCGATATCCCCACTTTTTCATGAAATGACTTCGTCAAGTCAGCTGCTTCTTGTCCAATCATAGAATCAACAACCAGCAAAACTTCATCAGGCTTTGTAACTTCTTTGATTCGAACCATTTCACTCATCATTGATTCATCTATTTGCAATCTTCCTGCGGTATCAACAATTAAGGTATCTACATTATTTGCATTAGCATAAATCAAAGCATTTTTTGCTATTTCTTCAGGCTTACTATCTTTTTCTTTCGCTGAGAAAACTTCTAAATCATACTGATTACCAATTGTCTTAAGTTGTTCAACAGCTGCAGGTCTATAAATATCAGCTGCCACTAATAAAACCTTTTTATTTTTTTCCTTCAAATAAAGGCCTAACTTGCCTGTTGCTGTTGTTTTTCCTGCACCTTGTAAACCTGCCATCAAAATAACAGTAGGTGGGGTCTCTTTTTCGTTTAATGGGGAATTTTCATTTCCCATAATATTTATTAATTCTTTGTTCACTACTTCTATAAATTTCTGTCCGGGATTAACACCTCTTACGACTTCTTCTCCAACAGCTTTATCTTTTACCTCTGAAACAAATTCTTTAACCACCGATAAACTAACATCAGCATCTAATAATGCTTTTTTAACTTGCTTTAAAGAATCATCAATATTATTTTCGCTAATTTTGGCTTCACCTCTTAAACCCTTAACGGCATCTTCAAAACGTGAAGAGAGTTCATCAAACATCATTTATAATTATTTATTTAGATATTATAGATGATAGTAATAGCTAATCCTAAACACCACTTATATAGTCAACTAATTTCCAGGAGTTATTAGAGAAACCTAAAATATATTTAACTTTCAAAAAAGGAGTAAAAGTAGTTTCATTTATAAATTCTCCATCTGTTTTAAAAATTTTTTCTGTATATTTCAAGTTAACTGATACTGATATTCTGGATGCAGTTTGAGTTAAAAGTACAATGTTTTCAACATTAGTGCTTATATTTTTGTAGATACCTTTTTGAATATCAAGTTGTCTTTCCTTCGTTAATCTATTAATCAAATCATTTTGAACTATCTTTGATAAATTAATTTCACTTGTTCCTGCTAGAAATTTACTTTTATTTACTAGCCATGTATTAATTAGATATTCAATTTGTTCTAAGGAGGGAGAAGCAGTTCTTATTTCTCCTCCTGAAAATGAAATTTTTTCTGTATTTTCTGGGAGAATAATTTTTGATTTATTGAGAACTTTTTTTTTATCGTCTTGGTTTAAAACTTTATTAAAGACATTCTTATTTTCATTTATCGATAATGAGCTATCAATTATTTCTTTTTCCTGTGGAGGTTTTTTAAAATTATTTCTTAAAAGTCCCACTCCTATGCCAAAAGCGAATAAAATTATAAACGCATAAAGATATGTTAGGTAGGGAGATTTATTAAATATTCTATAATTCTCTAACGCTTCTCCAAATACAAATTTTAATTCGGCAATCTTTTCTATTGCGTACTTATAAAACTCTATTGATTTATTTTTAATAATCTCATCTGTATATATATTTTCTTCAATAACTTCTTGATCATCTTTTTTTACTCCCCCAGGCAAAGGTAATCGGCCTTCTTCAAAATTATCTGAATTGAAATCAGGATCCTTACTTAAATCTTTTGGAGATTCTTGAACCTTAAAATTCGATTGATTTTGAGTCCCAGACTTAGATACACTTCTATTTGACTTCTTTTCTATTTGCTCAATAAATTCTTGGATTTCTCTATCTTCAAACCAAGAATCTAAATCGACTTCTTTTAAATCAATATCCCTATAACCAATCAAAACATCATTTTCTAACCAATTTTTACAAAAAATACATATTGCTTCTAATTTTTCTCCAGGATAATTATTTAACCAATCTCTTAACTTCTCATCGGAACTACTTAAAAATCTTGCTGAGGATTGGTCAACATCTGCCAAAAGCAAATCTAGGCAACCAATTAATGGCATTGAATCAAGTCCTGATATATTTAGTTTTTTTAATATTTTTCGAGCTTCGAACAATTTTGCAGGTTTTCTTCTTGCAAAACCAATTGCTGTTAACGATAAAAAGGCTAAAAATCCAGCTTCACTTGAACCTCTTTTTTGTAATTCTAAAAATAAATCTATCTGATCCTGAACAGTCAAGAATGGCTTTATTTGTTGAAAAAAAGATTCAAATTCCTGCTGATTTAGATAATCATTATATTCAGATTTATTTTTTCCTTCTAATCCACCCCTTTTGATGATTAAATTTTCCAGCATACCTAAACCTTTTTTATGCGACTCATAGTCATTTAAATCTCTACTTAACAAATCAAGAATTCTATACGGGAGAAGTGACACTAAGTCCTCCTCAAGAGTTTTCCGAAATTCCGCTAGCTTGCCCATTCTTTGAAGAAGCTGTATACCTTCTTGTAAAAAATCTGCAGCATTTGAGTAAGATCTTTGATCTTGCTCTTGTATCGCAGCATCTCTAGATGTCAAAGCAGCTAACAAGGTAAGATCAGCTTCTCTGCTGCTCCCCAAAGCAGGGGTTTGAGGGGGTTGCAATGCTTTTCTTGTTATTTTAAAGGCTTCTTTAGAAGAGCCAGATTCCCAAAGGAGAATTAATCCTGCAACCTCTCTATTGGAAGATAAATCTAAACCTGATGCTCCATTTAGTAATAAATTTTCGTAATCTCTCCTACTATCTGGATCTGTAAGCAAATCCGCAGTAAGTCTTAGCAATTCAGATCTTTGAGTTAAAACCTCGTATGTGAATCCTTCATCAGGAGTTTTATCCAAGCGCAATTGGAAAGCTCTTAATATTTCCTCAGATGTTGCTGAGGGGCTTACACCTATTAAACGAAAGTGGTCTAATGGAAGTTCCAAACAAATATCCTATTGAAAATCCTTTAGATGAATTTTATCAATTTATATTTTTTTTTCATAAGGTCTTGGAGAGTTATTAAAAAAAAACATGAAAATCGACCATTGAAGCTTAGAATGTTAACAAATCAAAACTTCATTAAGGTATTTTCTTGGAAACACACGTAGAGAGAATTTCAAATCTTCAAGACTTTAAAAAAGCGAAGTTAGATCGTGAAACCGGATTATTTCTCTATGAAGATATGACGCTTGGTAGAAGATTTGAAGATAAATGTGCTGAAATGTACTACAGAGGAAAGATGTTTGGGTTCGTACACCTTTATAACGGCCAAGAAGCAATCAGCACTGGTGTGATAGGTGCAATGAAAAGGAAGCATGACTGGTTTTGTAGTACCTATCGCGATCATGTTCATGCGCTTAGTGCAGGTGTTCCATCTTTTGAAGTCATGAGTGAATTATTTGGTAAAGCAACAGGATGCAGTAAAGGCAGAGGTGGTTCTATGCATTTGTTCTCAAAAGAGCATCATCTATTAGGAGGATATGCTTTTATTGGAGAAGGTATTCCAGTTGCTTTGGGATCAGCTTTTTCAAGTAAATACAAAAAAGAAGTCGCAGGTGACAATCAAAGTGACTCTGTAACAGCTGCTTTCTTTGGAGATGGGACTTGTAATAATGGACAATTCTTTGAATGTTTGAATATGGCCCAATTATGGAAGTTACCAATAATTTTTGTAGTTGAAAATAATAAATGGGCTATTGGCATGGCTCATGACAGAGCTACAAGCAACCCAGAAATATGGAGAAAAGCATCAGCTTTCGGGATGCATGGTGAAGAAGTTGATGGTATGGATGTATTAGCTGTAAGAGGAGCTGCTCAAAGAGCTGTTGAAAGAGCAAGAGCTGGAGAAGGTCCAACTTTACTCGAATGTTTAACTTATAGATTCAGAGGTCATTCTTTAGCTGATCCAGATGAATTAAGAGCTGAAGAAGAAAAAGAATTTTGGGCAAAAAGGGATCCTATTAAGAAATTAGCTAATCAGATGATAGAAGGCAATTTTGCTCAAGAGGAGGAATTAAAGAGCATAGAGAAAAAAATAGATTTAGAAATCTCTGAATCTGTTAAAAATGCTTTAGATGCTCCAGAACCGCCTTCTAACGAATTAACTAAATATATTTGGGCTGAAGATTAAATTAAATCCCACTAGGTAATTTTCTGGTTAAATTTCTTAGTTTTCTAAGAGCCTTAAGTTCAACTTGTCTTACTCTTTCTCTCGATACTTCTAATAACCTACCTATTTCTGCTAAGGTATGTCTCTCATTTCCATCTAATCCGAATCTTAACTTCAGAACATGTTGTTCTTGTTCGCTTAAGTGACTTAACCATTTCCCTAACTGCTCTTGATGCATCTTTTGCTCAACTTGGTCTAGGGGTTCTTCATTATTACTATCTGCAATAAGATCACCCAAGAAACTCCTGCCATCATCTCCATTTACAGGTGCGTCCAAGCTGCTTGTAGATAGAGCTTGTCTCAATACAGAATCAAGTTCCTCTACATCAATTTCCATTGCTTCCGCAATTTCAATTCTACTTGGCATTGCTCCAAGTTTATGAGCTAATTCCCTACTTATTTTTCTAATAGTGGCAAGTCTCTCACTTAAATGAACTGGTAAACGGATAGTTCTGGATTGGCAGGCAATAGCTCTGGTCATACTTTGGCGAATCCACCAAAAAGCGTAGGTAGAAAACTTATACCCTCTTGTAGGATCAAATTTTTCAACTGCTCTCTCTAAACCTAAAGAACCTTCTTGAACAAGATCTAAAAGTTCTAAACCTTTACCTTGATATTTTTTTGCAACACTAACTACTAACCTTAAATTAGCTTTCATCATTCTCTCTTTTGCTCTTCTTCCAATTTTTATAGTTCTTTTATCTTGAGGAGTAAATTCTTTTGTTTTTTCGTTTAGTTGACCGTCTTCAGTTAGAACCATCATTTTTTGAACTTGGTTACCCAATTCAATTTCTTCAGCAGGTGTTAATAAAGGGACTCGACCTATGTTGGAGAGATACCAACTAATAGGGTCATTACCTCTTCTTTTTTGTGGTTCAATTGATGTTGTTGCTGATGAAGCCATTTTTTTACCTAGATTGAGGTATTAAAACTCTCCTATACTTTTTTGAAAATACACGATTATTTAATACCTGCTTCAGATTTCAGGTATTAATTATGTAGTTATGTGTTAGAAACTATAAAAAACTCCTTATAATTGTTTCTTTCATGACATTAGCCTCGTTTTTGTTTTTCTCATCAACTTTGATAATTTGGCCCCTATTAATGAAGCATTCGATCCTTTTTTACACTTTGATGCAGCCAAAGAGTGTAAAAAAACGTATTTTGCTAAAGATTCAGTTCTAATATAATCTCTAAAAGAAGATAACTCTTTTGCTGAACATCCACCAATAAATCCAGATAAAAGATCTCCTAAACCAGCTCTTGCAGTCTCAGCATCAGTTCCAAAAAGTTGCCAAGCATTTTCATTATTGGCAATAACACTATTTGCTCCCTTTAATAAGATACTTATATCAAAGTCTTTTGCAGCTTTTTTAGCTAGTTCAACGTTGTTAGTACATTCAATCTCAGGGAATAACCTCACAAATTCTTTATTATGAGGAGTAATCCAAGTCTCAGACTTTCTTTCTAAGAAAAATTTAGGTCCCAAATTTGATTTAGAAATTCTATTAAGTGCATCCGCATCAAGAATCAATAAACCTTTTAAATCTACTAAGTACTCTGTTGATTTTTCCCAATCATCTTCATTCAAACCAATTCCTGGTCCAACAACTATTGAATCATAAGCAGAAAAATCAACATTCTTTAATGCATCGAATAAAATTGAATTTCCATTTGGGTCGCTACTAAGTTTTCCTATAATTACGGCTTCTGGTTCAACTTGCCAAATAGATTTTGAAACTAAATCAGGTATAATCGCTGATACAAATCCTGACCCACTTGAAATAGCACCTTTTATTGCTAGATATGCTGCCCCAGGATATTTTTCACTTCCCGCAATTATTAATGTTCTGCCTCTCTTATATTTACTTGAATTTTTTGGGAGAAAAGGAAGATTAATTGTTCTAAAATCTTGATAAGTAATTTTTAAAATCTTACTTTCTAATTTACATAATTGACTTCTAGATAAACCTATATCTATGTGATGTAATTCGCCAACATAAGGTAATGCAGTATCTTGTAATAATCCAATCTTAGTAAGACCGACAACCAAATTATAATCGGCTTTTACAGCATTCTTCATAAATGGTTTTCCAGAATTAGGACATAAACCCGTTGGAACATCTATGCTTACAACTTTGCCAGACCTTTTTTCAAATTTTTTATCAAATAATTCAATTAATTCCTCATCAACTTTTCTTTTTTGATTATTCCCGAAAATAGCATCAATCCATAAGTCATTCCCTTCAGGATTAGGAGGTTCTCCTAATTTTTCTACTCCAATAGATGTAAGATAATTTACATAATTAATCGTTAATGTTTTTTTTAAGGGAAATGGGCACCATAATTTAACTAGATATCCCTTTAAAAAAAGCTCTTTAGCAATTACTGCCCCATCCCCACCATTATGACCAGGACCTAACAAAACTACTACTCCATTCTTTAAAAGAGATTTTCTTTTCAAAAGCCATTTAGATAGCTGAATTCCAACCTTTTCCATCAACGCCTCTTGAGGCATTCCTTGAGAAAAAATTTCATTCTCTAAATCCAACATTTGCTTTGAATAAACAACTAGATGTTTAGAGTCAATTGTTGGCCATCCAATTTCTTTCATAATTAGTACAAAGCAATTAAAAACTGTTCAAAATTTTAAAATTCCATGTTAAAGACTTTAAAGGATAAAAAATTAGAGAACTGTTCCTCTATCAATAATAAATCTAAAAAACAAAGAAAAATTATTGTTGGTCTTTCAGGTGGAGTAGATAGTTCTTTATCAGCAGCTCTTCTTATGGAAGATGGTTGGAATGTTGAAGGCCTAACTCTTTGGTTAATGAAAGGAGAGGGCTCTTGTTGTTCCGAAGGATTAGTTGACGCTGCAGGTCTATGTGAAGATTTAGGAATTAATCATAATATATTAGATTCAAGATTAATTTTTGAAAGGGAAGTAGTTAAAAAGACTACTGAGGGATATGAATCGGGTTTAACTCCACTTCCATGCTCGATGTGTAATAAAAATGTAAAATTCGAAGAAATGCTCAATTTTGTTATTAAACAAGAAGAGTTTACTTATATTGCCACTGGTCACTACGCAAGAGTTCAAAAAGTTTGTTCCGAGAACATCAAAAACGCTGAAAATCTCCAATTCAAGGATTTCTTACTCCTAAGGGGGGCTGATAAAAATAAAGATCAGAGTTATTTTCTTTACAGTCTTTCCCAAGAAGTATTAAGCAGATTAATACTTCCGCTTGGAAATCTTAAAAAAGAAGAGACAAGAAAAGAGGCTTTAAGATTAGGACTTAGAACAGCAAAAAAACCAGAAAGTCAAGATCTATGTTTAGTTGAACATTATGGATCTATGCAAAAATTTATTGATAATCATATTGAACCTAAAGAGGGAAAAATTAAGCATATTAATGGGGAAATTCTTGGCACTCATAATGGTATTCAACATTTTACAATTGGGCAAAGAAAAGGTTTGGGTATTGCCTGGCCAGAGCCTTTATACGTGGAAAGTTTAGATAAACAAAAAAATATAGTTTATGTCGCAAATAAAAATGACCTTTTTAAAAGAGAGGCCTTAATAAAAAACGTTAACTGGGTTTCAATTAAAGCACCTTCAAAAGAAATAGAAGTAGAAGCACAAATACGATATAGGAGTGAGCCAGTTAAAGGAATTTTAGTTCCCGTAAAAGATGAAAACAACATGACTAAAGAGTTTAAATTAATTTTCGAAATTAACCAAAGCTCTATCACTCCTGGCCAAGCAGCAGTTTTTTATAAAGATGAAATTTTATTAGGAGGCGGACTAATTTGTGAGTTTTCCAAATAAAAATTTAAACCTACTAAAAACAAAAATAATAAGAACAAAGGTCGTTCCCCATATATTGTGTAGAAAGTTTTTTCAGTAGAAAAATTAGGATTTACAACATCATTTTGCTCAGTATTAGGATCAAAGATTTTAATTACTCTTCCGACTTCATCTATTAATCCTGAAGGACCAGTATTTGAAACAATTATATTATCTTTTTTATTTTCAATGCTTCTTACTCTAGCCAAAGATAGAAATTGATTATGAAGCTTTGTTGGATAAGGATCTAAGTTAGCTGCTGAAATTATTAGTTCTGCCCCATTGTTTATAGCATTTCTTATTTTAAAACCATCACTAATTTCATAACAAATTGCTATGGCAAGTGGCTGAGTAAATTCCCATTTAAAAAACCTTGAATTTGATCCTGGCTGAATACCTCCTACTGCAGATAGTCCTCTTGAGAAGATATTTAAGAATCCTGGAGTTTTCTCCCCTAAGGGTACAAGTCTATGTTTATCAATAAAAGATGAATAAGTTTTATCCCCAATTTGATATCCAAGCAAAGAACTTCTTAGGCCATTTTTAGAGTTTCTAAAACCTCCGGCCAACATCCTAATCTTACTTTTGAAATTTAAATTAGAATTATTATTCAAAGTCCCTTCGGGTGTAATAAGGAGTTTTGCATTATTTGAAATAGCAATTTTCTGAGCAGAAATCAACTTATCATTTATAAATTGATTTTTAAATTTCGTTTTTTCTCTTGTGGGCATATTAGTTTGCCATAGAGCCACTGGATAATCATTATTTCTACTAATTGGGTTTGTTAAACCTCCAAGAAAGTGTAAAACAACAATAATTAAAAGCCCAAATAAGAATGTTTTTTTTAAATTATATTTTCTTTTCCATTTCTCATAGATTAAGTATATCCAAAAACCTATAATTAACTGCACTACACATAAACCACTTGCACCAATCCATCTTGCTAAACCCGCAAGATACAAATCTCCGGGAACTATTCCTTCGCCCAAACCTATCCAAAAAAGAGGAGTTTGAGAAAGAATGAATTCACCCAAACCCCAAGCAAAAGATAACAATAAAACTTTTATAGTTAATTTTAAAGAGTTCATCTTAGAAATATCTTTTTTTTGGAGAATTCTGTCACCTAAAAAACCCCATAAATAAACCAATATTCCTCCTATTAAAGAGCAACCTAACAAGATTGAAAGGGAAATAATTAAACTTGATATCCATGAAAAACCTAACCAGGTCAGTGGGTGAAGTTCATAAAGCCAAGAATGACTTACCAAAATAAAGAAAAAACCCCAAAGAAAATTTGCTAATTTTTTATCGCTTCTACTCCACAAAATAAATAAGGATAATGGCATAAAAAGCAACCAAAAGTGCGTTGATGTAGCAATTCCACCAAAGATACCTCCCAAGCATGGATAAAAATATTTATTAAACTTTTTATTTAGAGTGTTAATCAAAAATATAAAATTTCTAAATTAATTCTTTTGAAAAGTTATATTATTGTACCTTTTTCTGTAGTATTAAATATAGTGTCTTTTTAAAATTAAGTGAAGGAAGTTTTAATCAGTTTTACAATCTTTGTATTTTGCATTTCATTAACTCTTTTTAGTCAATTTAATTCCCCTCAAGTTGTTAATGCAGCCGAATCAAAACCTGAATTTGTAAATAAAACATCTATTACAAAACCATCTAATGTTTCAAATACTAATATATTTGAACTAGATCCATCAGATCCAAACCCAATACTTTTCGCTATGGCAGAAGAAACACAAGAAGAAAGCAACTCTATAACTACAGACAGTGGTTTAATTATTGTAGATATAGTCAAGGGAGAGGGAGATGAAGCAAACTCTGGACAAACAGTTTCTGTAAACTATACCGGAACATTGGAAGATGGGACCCAATTTGATACCAGTATTGGCAGGGGGCCATTCAGTTTCCCATTAGGTGCAGGGAGAGTAATTAAGGGTTGGGATGAAGGAGTAGCAGGAATGAAAGTTGGTGGGAAAAGAAAATTAACAATTCCTCCTGAGCTAGGATACGGATCAAGAGGAGCAGGAAATGTAATTCCTGCAAATGCAACTTTAATTTTTGAAGTTGAATTATTAAAAGTCAATTAAAGTAAGAAATAACATCTAAAACTTTTCAATTTAGTTAATCTAGAAGTAAGATATATTCAAATATAAAAAAACGAATGTTAACTAAATTAATCAATTCTCTTTTAAATAAAAATTCCAAATTGGAAGTCCACGCACACTGTGACGGCCCATGTGGTGTTTACGACCCCGCTTCTACAAGAGTCGCTGCTGAGGCAGTATTAGCAATGACAAAGAAGCTAATTGCGCTTACACCTCCTTCAAGTACAGACTCAGCAGATTGGGCTGCTTACAGTAATACATTTTCTAGATTTGTAGCAGTTAAAGAAGAGCAGGCTAAAGAAACTAAGAAAGAAATTCTAATCTTATGGACAGATTACTTTAAACCCGTTCACTTAGAAACTTATCCAGATTTACATGAAACAATCTGGAAAGCAGCGAAATTATGTAGTGCTTGTAAAGTAAATATTGATCTTGCTCAAGCCGAAGAATTAATGAGTTCTGTAGAAAAGATACATAACATCTTCTGGGAATCAAAAGGCAGAAGTGATGCTTTTGTAAAAGCTAGCTAGTTCAATTATTTTTAAAAGTTTTTACGATTTAATTGCATTTTTTTTTGGACGCAGAAAAATAGCAACCGTTAAAGGTCAATCCATGTTGCCTACTTTAAAGGAAGGTGACATGGTTTTTTTTAAAAAATATATAACAAACAAATCACTTTTGAAAGTTGGTCAAATAGTAATTATCTATCATCCTCTTAAAAATATTAGATTAATTAAAAGAGTTAAAAATATCATTAAAAATAGTATCGAAGTTTTGGGAGATAATAATGAATACAGTGATGACAGCAATAAATTTGGATTAATTAATAATGAAAAAGTAATTGGAATAGTTACTTCAAAAATTAAAAAAATATTCTAGGTCAAAAATAGAGAAGTACTTTTTTGGACCCAAAACAAGCCCATAGAAAAAGATAATCCACCAGCAAAAGCTATTAACCTTCTAATAAATTTTTGACCTGCGTTTAAAGTTGTTACAGATATTAGGCAAGTAAATAAAACCATACTTACTAAAGAACCACTCAAATATGAAATTAAATAAGCAAATGCATTAGGAAGAGGTAAAGCTAATGCTGGAAGAACTGCAAGAAAATGAGAGCCACCTGCTAAACCATGAAGTAATCCTAGTCCTGTCAATGCATGAGAATGCTTATTATGTTTTTTTTTGTCTTCACTATGAAAATGCAAATGATGATGAGCTACGCCATTATGTTGATGAGAATGAGAGTGAAGGTTTAGATGTAAAGAATTTCTTATTGCAAAGAATCCAATAATAAGAAGAGAAATTCCAACTAAAAATTCAGCGAAGTTGGAAAATTTACTTAAAGGGGTAATATCTTTTATAAAAATTGCTAGAAAGGCTAAAAAGATTACTCCTGAAGAGTGCCCCAAGCCCCATGAGATACTATTTCTCGCCGCAATTTTTGGACTCGTAATCGATGATGGGGCCATTGCAATAAGATGATCAGCGCCACTTACTACATGAATAAATCCAGCAAGAATTCCAGTTAATATTACAACCTGCATTGATATATAAAATACAACTTAACAATACTCAGTTTTATAGCATAAATATCCAGCTTTAATTAAATTGAGTTAAATAATTTCTTAAAAGAGTTTTCAATATCACTTTCCCTCATAAACCTTTCGCCAATTAAAACCCCCTTTATTCCAATCGAATTGAGAGTTTTTAAATCATCAGAGTTATTTATTCCAGATTCACTAATAGGAACAATATTATGTTTTGAAAATATATCCGAATATTTACTCATTATTCCTATTGATGTTTTTAGATCAGTTTTAAAAGTCTTCAAGTTTCTATTATTTATTCCTATTAAATTAAATGATTTCAAACTCAATATTCTTTCAAGTTCTTGACCATCATGCACTTCAACTAAAACACTCATCTTTAAATTATCTGCAATTTTCTTCAAATAAAATAAATCATCATCGCTTAAGATTGCAGCAATTAATAATATTGCATCAGCACCAGATACTCTCGCTTTATATACTTGATAAGCAGAAATAATAAAATCTTTGCAGAGCAAAGGCAGATTAGTTGCTCTTCTGACATCTTGAAGTATTTCATAACTTCCTTGAAAAAACCTTTTATCAGTTAATACCGAGATACATGAGGCACCAGACCTTTCATAACAAGAAGCAATTTCTTTTGGTTTAAAATTTTCTCTAATAACACCTTTACTAGGGCTAGCTTTTTTAATCTCAGCAATCACTCCCGGTTTAATTTTAGAATGTAAAATACTTTGAAAAAAATCTTTTGGTGGAGAAAGTTTATCAAGTTTTTTTATTAGATTTTCAAGTGAGATTATTTTCTTGAAATTTTTGATTTCAGTATCTTTGTGCCAAACAATTTCCTCAAGAATATTTTTTGCTTTTGCCTCTCTATGAGGAACAGCATATTCTAAATTTTCTACCCTGACTGTTGGATTTGGTGGCCTGCGTCGTATTTCCATAAACAAATCAATTCATTTAACTTGAGAAGCTGCCTGTTTATAAGCAACTTCAACTACTTCACTAAGAGTAGGGTGAGTATGTACTTCAGTAGATAGTTCCATTACATCTTGGTTTCTAGAGATTGCATTTGCAATTTCTTGGATCAAATCAGCTGCATGCATCCCAAAGATATGGGCACCTAATACTTTTCCATTGTCTTTATTGAAAAGTAACTTAAGAATTCCATCGCTTTCTAATTCTGCTAATGCCTTGGAATTAGCTTTAAAATAACTCTTGACAACTCCTAAAGTAAAATCCTCTTTGGTAGCTATTTCTTTAGCATCATTTTCGGATAAGCCTACTGAACTTATCTCAGGATGAGTGAATGTTGCAGCTGGAATACTCATATAATTAATTTCAATATTCTCACCACATATATTTTCAACAGCAATTGTTCCTTGAGCTGCTGCTGTATGGGCAAGCATAAGTTTGCCAGTAACATCGCCAACGGCCCAAACATTAGGTATTATTTTTTCACCATTTAAAACTCTCATTTGATCATCAATAGGAATATAACCTTTTATAGTTTCTATACCAACTGAATCAAGATTGAGATTTTTACTATTAGGACTCCTACCCGTAGCTACAAGAACGCCATCAACTTCTAAGTTTTCTACAATTTCCTTTGATTTTGCATCCGTTAGTTCTATCTTTACAGGGCATCCAGGGGTGATCTTAGTCGCAAATACATTAGATTTTGTATCAATATCTCTTGATTGAATAAGATTTTTCTTGGCTATTTTTGTAATATCCGGATCAAAGGTGGGCATTATATTTTCCAAAGCCTCAATCATCGTCACTTCGCAACCTAAAGCTGTATATACATCAGCGAATTCTAAACCTATATATCCACTTCCAATAATAGCTATCCATCTCGGGAGCCACTCAAGTTTTACTGCTTCATCACTTGTGAAAACTGTTCTATTATCTATGGTTATTCCAGGAGGTACAAAGGGAGAAGAACCTGTGGCTAGAACTATATTTTTACAGGTAAATATCCTATCAATTCCATTATTATCTCTTACTCCTACTTTTTGATTACCTTCAAGTCTTCCAAATCCTAAAATAATTTCAACTCCACTTCTTTTGAGGGTTTTTGTTAAATTTTCTCTAACATTTGATACTAAATTATTGGCGTGATCAGCAATTTTTGATCTTTCGAATCTAACAGGTGAAGCATGAATACCAAACTTTGCTAAATGTTCGTAATTGGCTATTTCTCTAACTTTTCCACTTGCTGCCAAAAGAGCTTTTGAAGGTACGCATCCTTTATTTACGCAAGTACCTCCCATATCTCCAGATTCTATGATGGCAACTTTAAGACCTTTTTCTGCAGCATGTTTGGCGGCATCAAATCCTCCATATCCTGCACCAATTACTATCAAATCAAAGTCAAAATTTGGATCAGTCACTTTTGTATTTTTGAAGTAGAAGTATATGTGACTCTTTTTCGTTCAAGTAATAATGGAACTGCAACACAAGCCACATTCAATGATTCTACAAGCTCACTATGCGGAATAGTAATTGTTTCATTAAAAGCTTCTTGAATTCTTTTATGAATACCATTACCTTCATTACCCAATATAAGTGCAGTTGGTTTAGACCAATCAATTTCCCAATATGGTTTTTGAGGTTTATTGAGATTTTTATTATGGCTACTTGTAGAAATTATTTGAAACCCGTTCTTTGAAAATTGATCTAATGATGACAATAAAGAATTAATCATTTCTTCTTCACCTCCATCAAATCTTTTAAATGGGAGATGAAAAACAGATCCACTAGATGCTCGTAATACCTTTTGCCCTAAGGGGTGCGCTCCCCCTGCTAATAATATCTTGTTAACACCAGCAGCTAAAGCTGTTCTAAAAAGGTTCCCCATATTCCCAGGGTCTTGAATCCTATCAAGGACAAGAATAAAGTCATCTTCAATATTATTAAAGTCAAAATTAGGTATTGATGAAATCTCAACCAAGGCGGCTACTCCATCAGGATTTTTTGTAGATACTACTGAAGCTAAAACTTCCTCTGATACTACAAATAATAATGATTTTTCAATCTTTTGATAAAGATCCTCATTTTTATCAAGCCATTTTTCAGTAGTTAAAATTTTTGAAGGATGATTGCCAGACTTCAGCATTTCTTCAATCAAATGAGTACCTTCAATGCAAAAACAATCTTTATCTTTTTTATTAGATCCTTTTTTAAACGATCTAAATCTTTTAACTAAAGCATTACTTTTACTAGTTATTTTTGGAAAAAATTTTTCTATAGTAATTTAAATAAATTTTATTTTAAATACATTTTAGTTACTTAAATATTTTGATCAATTATATTTTTTTTAAATCTTAATTCTTAGCCATTTAAATTTACACCCTTTAGTATTAATTAATATTCATCACGTTACACAGGGTGGACTTACTATATTTAGTTTGTCATTATTAGACCAATAAAAAAATTCTTAATGGTTTGCGTAAGCAACAATAAGTCATATCTTAAATCCCAACATTTAAAGATTATTGGCCAAAAAACCTTAAGAGGGAAGGTGAAAATAAGTGGTGCAAAGAATTCTGCATTAGTATTACTTGCGGCATCATTACTAACTGACGAAAAAATCATATTAGATAATGTTCCTCTTCTGACTGATATTGAGAAAATGGGAAATATACTTAAGAATTTAGGAGTTAAATTACATAATAAAGATCATCAATTAATCATTGATTCAAAGAATATATCCATACAAGAACTTCCATATGAACTTGTAAATGGACTAAGAGCTAGTTTCTTTTGTATTGGAGCATTATTAACAAGATTTGGGGAAGCTTCAATACCTTTACCTGGTGGGTGCAATATTGGTGAAAGACCTATCAACGAGCATATAAATGGACTAAGGGCACTAGGTGCAGAAATTATTATTGACAGAGATGTCGTAAAGGCAAAACTAGTCGAGAAAAAAAGTAAACTAGTTGGTGCAAATATCAAATTAAATTGTCCAAGTGTTGGGGCTACTGAAACGTTAATAATGGCGGCATCCTTAGCAGAAGGGAGGACTGTGATAGAGAATGCGGCAAGGGAGCCTGAAATTCAAGATTTATGTCAGATGTTAAATAAAATGGGAGCAAAAATTTATGACTCTGGTAAAGAAAAAATAATTATTGATGGAGTGCATAAACTGCATGGCTGTACTCATAAAGTAATCCCAGATAGAATTGAAGCAGGAACTTTTTTAATAGCTGCTGCTGCAACTTCATCTTCAATTACAGTTTCTCCAGTAATTCCAAATCACTTAGAGGCAGTATTAAATAAGCTAGAAGAAAGTGGTAGTAAAATAATAATAAAAGGAAATTCGATTTCAATAAAAGGTCAAAATATTAAAGCAGTAGATATTAAAACCGCTCCATTTCCAGGATTCCCTACCGACTTACAGGCTCCATTTATGGCTCTAATGACTATTGCTAAAGGGAGATCTAAGATCACCGAAACAATTTTTGAAAATAGAATGAATCATGTTGATCTTTTAAATCAAATGGGAAGCTCTATAACCTTGAAAGATAATATAGCTTACATAAATGGAGTTAAAAAATTAAGAGGAATGACATTAGTTGGATTAGACTTGAGATCTTCAGCAGCTCTCATAATTGCTGCTTTAACCTCTAAAAGTGTTAGTTATGTATATGGACTTGAACATCTAGATAGGGGTTACGAAAATTTTGAGCAAAAATTATCCAAATTAGGTATTGAAATTAAAAGACAAATAACAAAACACACAATTAGCGAATCAAACAATGACAACTCAAACAATATAGAGGTGCCTGAAATAAAAGCGGCTTAATTTTATTTTTATACGTAAGCTACGTTAATCAATGAAACACAGCCAATAAATAGGAAGGATAATATCAAAAAGCGAACAGACCAATATTTATTTAATCCACTAATTTTTAGATCATTCATACCCATGTACCACCGTTAGTACTGAAGGCAGTGAAAATAGCTACTGCAATAAATAAATATGGAGCTAATTTGAATGATAATTTTTGAGTTTTACTTTTTGATTTAATTCCAGACATTGTTTTAATCTCATTACTAAGAAATATAACATAATATTACTGTCTGTGAAGTCTAATCCGCAAAACAAGCCTTCAAAACTATAACTTTAGTCAGAACTGTATCAAAACTGTAGCCTAAAGCTGTATTTTTGAATCAATTCCTCATCTAATGTGTTTAATTTAAGATTTCTTTTTATTATTATTTTTTTCTACAACTCATTTCTATAAAGCAGAAAAAGTAGTCAAGGCATCAATTATTGTTATAGTTATATAAGTTAATTATTTTTAAAGAGCCTTGGGAGCGTGGTGGAATTGGTAGACGCACCGCACTCAAAATGCGGCACCTTCGGGTATGTCGGTTCAAGTCCGACCGCTCCCACTTTAATGAATACTTATAGTAGATTTGATATATCTTTCAAGAGAGGTCATGGATGTTGGTTATGGGATGAAAAAGGGAAAAAATATCTTGATGCTGTTGCTGGTATAGCAACATGTAGTTTAGGGCATAGCAATAGAGTCTTAAGAAAAAAGTTATCCGCACAATTAAAAAAAGTTCAGCACATATCAAATCTTTATAAAATTGAAGAACAGGAAGAATTAAGCAAATATTTAACCGAACAGAGTTGCGCTGAAAGTGTTTTTTTCTGCAATAGTGGTGCAGAGGCAAACGAGTCAGCTATTAAATTAATCAAAAAGTATGGAAATACAGTACATAAAGGTAAAGAATCTTTTATTTTTACTGCTGAATCGAGCTTTCATGGAAGAACACTCGCAACTTTAAGTGCTACTGGTCAGCCCAAGTACCAAAAAGGTTTTGAACCAATGGTTAAAGGTTTTAAGTTTTTTAAATATAACGATATTGTTTCTGTAAAAAAATTATTTGAAGAATTAAAAGAAAATAACCAAAAAGCTTCAGGAATTTTAGTTGAACCTATTCAAGGAGAGGGGGGTGTAATACCTGGAGATAAAAAATTTTTTAAAGAATTAAGAGAAATTTGTAATCAATACAATTCTCTTTTAATTCTTGATGAAGTTCAGAGTGGAGTAGGGAGAACGGGAAAAATGTGGGGATATGAGAATCTAGAAATCGAACCTGATGGATTCACATTAGCTAAAGGATTAGGAGGAGGACATGCGATTGGTGCTTTATTGGTACAAAAAAAAGCGAACATTTTTACGCCTGGAGATCACGCAAGTACTTTTGGTGGCAATCCCTTCGCTTGTAGAGCTGCAATAACAGTTTTAGAAGAAATTAAAAGACGTAAAATTCTTAAAAACGTTTTCGAAAGAGGTAATCAATTAAATGAAGGTTTTACTAAAATTTCAGCAAAATTCCCTAATATAATTAGTGGTATAAGAGGCCTAGGATTAATACAAGGTCTCGTTATAAATGATTCCTACACAGATGCAAAAACAATCACATTAAAAGCTTTTGATAAAGGTTTACTTTTAGTACCAGCAGGAGGAAACGTGGTTCGGTTTGTACCGCCATTGATAATTACGAGAAATGAGATCAATATACTTTTAAAGAAGTTAGATTTAATTTTCGAAGAGATGTAAATTCAATTAATTTTGACTAATAAAAACATTGAGAATTTTGATTTTCTCTCGCCCAAATTAGAAAGGGAAAATATTCAATTAGGTTTATTAAAGATAAAAAATGCTTTAAAAGATTTAGATGATCCATGCAAAAATATACCCGCTATTCAAATTGTTGGAACAAATGGTAAAGGTTCGATTACCGCTTTCATAGAAAACATTCTTTACGCAGATAAAAGGAATATTGGGGTAACTACTTCCCCTCACCTTTTTGATATCTGTGAAAGGATTAGAGTGAATAAAGAAAAGATTAATAAGGAAGAATTTGAAAGACTATTTAAGAAAATAAAAAATAATCTTTCAAACCATAAATTATCTCCTTTTGAACAAATTATTTGTTGTGCACTAATTTTTTTTGATTTTAAAAAAGTAGATTTATTAATTCTTGAAGCTGGTTTAGGGGGACGATTAGACGCTACTACGGCCCATCCTTTAAGACCAATAATTGCTATTGGAAATATAGGTTTAGACCATAAAGAATATCTTGGAGACTCACTTGAAAAAATTGCAAAGGAAAAAGTAGCTGTAATTGAAAAAAATGCATTTGTTATTTCTTGTCGTCAAGAAGCTGAAGTTGAGGAAATAATTAAAGCAAGAGTCAAACAAGTAAATGCAAAAATCATATGGAAAGAATCACTATCTAATGATTATGAAATTGGTTTAAAGGGTAATTTTCAAAAACAAAACGCAGCTGTTGCTATTGGAGTAATTGAAGAACTAATTAATTTTGGCTTTAAGGTTAAAGAAAGCTCCATTAAAGAAGGACTTAAGAATGCAAAATGGAGCGGGAGGTTAGAAATAATTAAATGTTTTAATAAAAAGATTCTTGTTGATTCTGCACATAATTATTCTGCGGCAAAAGCCCTTTCAGAGGAAAGGGAAACTTGGAATAATAGTAAGGAAGGAATTTATTGGATTTTAGGAGTCCAAATACACAAAGATATTGCCTCTATTATAAAAGTTCTTATTAAAGAAAATGATCATATACTTTTAGTCCCAGTTCCTAATCAAGCAAGTTGGAAATTAAAAGATCTATCTAATATTAACGAGCTAAATCACTTGGATATAAATGAGTTTGAAAAAGTTGATCTTGCTTTTAATTATCTTTTGGAGCTTAAAAAATGGCCAAAATGTAATCCTGTGCTTACAGGTTCAATATTTTTAGTTGCTGAGTTTATTAAATTTGCAAATAATCAAAAGTTTTAAATATTAAACTCATCTTTTATTTCCCACCCTTGCAATTTACCAGGATTTAATAAACCTTTTGGATCAAATTTTAATTTTGCTTTTACTTGATCAGAATCAATAACTCCTAATCCACCTCCCTCAACAGTTAATACATGTGGATTAAAAATAATTGCTCCCAGTTTCTTACAATTATCAATTATTTGGTTTATTTGATCTGAACTGTGCCATTTTATTACTGGCAAAGCAGCTAATCTAGGGACTCCTTGTTGAGAAACAGCTTCAAGATGCCAAAGAATATTCTTACCCCATTTTTCTCTCAAAGAATTAATTAATTCGAATTCCTTTTCTAGAGGTAAAAGCATCTGTAAATATGTCCAGTTTTTGTCCTTTGCCCTCATATGGAGGGTTGTATGATTCCAAACTACTTCAGAGATTCCATTTGTTAATTTATCTTCTTCTCCAAGAAGAAAAGAATTAACTTCATATTTTTTGCAAATTAATTCAATAGTTTTTATCCCCCCAAGCGTTGATTGAATCAAAATCTTGTGACTTTTAGATTTACCTTTAAACCAGGAAGGCATTTGATCTACAATGTCTTTCTCAAGAATTGCGCCAAGCTTTAAGTCAATTGCTGCAGTGGTGCATGTTTTTAATATTTCGATTGTCTTATTTAACCCTTCACAGTCAATTATTATCGAGTACCACTTACGTTTTATATCAGTAGCGATTAATAATGAAGTAATAATTCCATTAGTTCCATAGGCATGATTTAAAGGTTCTGATTCTTCAGCATCAAATCTTAGTAATTTAGGCTCTTCATTTATTGTTACAGCTTCTAAACCTATTAGATTTCCTGGATCTCTTAAAAATCCCCATCTAATTGAACCAATACCTCCTGAGCCCCCTGCAATAAAACCTCCTATAGTTGCAGTTTTCCATGTACTGGGAAGCAACCTTAATTCTCTTCCATATTTTTCTAGTTCTTTATTTAAATCTCCCATTAAGCATCCAGATTGTACCTTTACAAAACCTGTCTCAGGATAAAATTCTTCAATTTTATTTAAACAATTCATCTGCATAACAATACCTTTAAACAAAGGGACAGCTTGTCCATAATTTCCTGTTCCTGAACCTCTTAAAGTAAGTGGTATCGAAAATTCCCAACAAATTTCTGCTACTTTCTTTACTGCATTTTGATCAATAGGTCGTACCGCCAAGTCAGCGATACAACCATCTAGTTTCTTTTCGAGTATTGGAGAATAATTATAAAAGTCTTTTGAAAGCCTTTTCACCTCGGAAGTCCTTTCAATAATTTCTAAATTATCAATTTTTTTTAGTTGTTCTATTAATTTTGAATTTCTTGAAGACATTAATAATTAAATTTTTACTCTAAACATAAAATAATTGATTAGCTATACAATTCGCCGTTTATAAGGACTTCTCTTTTTAAATTAGTTGAGAAAATATCCGCCCAATTTCCAGCATCTAAAAGCACAAAATTCACAGGGCAACCTTTTTTAACTACCCCATCCCAAGTTAAATTCAATAATCTACTTGGTGACAAAAAAATGGAAGATAAAGTCAATCTTTCCCAAGGATTTAATTGAAGCATTGGCATTGCAAGAGACATCAAATAAAAAGGATCGTAATTACCAAATGGATACCAAGGGTCTTGAACATTATCACTCCCGATAGAAACATCGACTAATGATTTTTGTAGTTGCTTTATTGGTGCAACTGGCCTATTTAAAGATGTACTTTTTTCTTTACGATTGAGCAACCAGAAATTTGTAAGAGGAAGTGCAATCACTTTTATATCTTTCTCAGCGATTTTACTTCCCAGATTAAGTATTTCATTATTATTTAGAGATAAAATACTACTTAAATGACTACATGTTATTGGGACTTTAATATTTAATCTATCAATAGTTTCCAAAAGTACTTTTATACCCGCTCCTGGCTCAATAGTTGATTCATCTATGTGTAAATCAATTTCCAATTTATATTTATCTGCAAGCAAGAGAGTTTTAGAGAGTAAGTATTTTATTTTTGCTCTATTTTTAAAGGGAGGAACAAGAACTCCGCCTAAAATACCCTTTTTCTTAGAAAAAATTTTTGCTAATTCCTCTCCATGGGGAGTATCCCAAAACTCCAATGGAGCTAATGCTACATATTGCAATTTCAACTTAGAGGAATATTTTTTTTGGATTTTAAAAAGCTCATCCCAAATATTATTATCCTGACTTTCGTAGGTATCAACATGGCTCCTGATAGCTCTATAACCATTTTTAAGAGCCAAGTTGAGTGATTTTTCAGCTCTCTCTAAAACTTTAATTTTAGACCTAGTTTTATGCTCCTCTAAATTTACTGATAAGGCCTCATGATAGTTTGATTTAAAGTTAGGAAACTCTCCAAAAGTGAAAGATTTATCAAGATGTGAGTGAGTCTCAACAAATCTTGGAAAAAGGATTTTTTTTGGTTTTTTATTTTTGATATTTATCGGCTTTAGTTCAGAAACAATTCCTTTTTCCCAAGCAACAAAAACAGAAGCGAAACCCTCGTCATCCACGTTTAGGTTATCAACATTTTCTATTTCACAAAGGCATCTAGGTATAAGAACCTCTTTTTTTCCGGAGTTGATCAAGATTTAATATGCTTTTATTTTATTTTAAAACATAGATAAAGCTTATATAGAAATAGGAAAATACTTCAAAATCTTCTAAAACATACAAATATGCATGAAATTTTACTCGTAAGTTGTTAAGTTTATATATGTGAGGCGGGCGTCGCCAAGTGGTTAAGGCAGTGGCTTGTGGCGCCGCTATTCGGGGGTTCGAATCCCCTCGCTCGCCCTCAAAAATATTGCTCCAAAATTATTTAATTTATAATTTTGAATTAACAAAAGTCATTCAAAACTTTTTGCAAAGTGCTAACCAAACCAATCCAAGAAGAAGAAAAAACTTACAAAAATTCCTCTTTAGGTAGTTATTGGATAACAACTTTTGGTTGTCAAATGAATAAGGCCGATTCCGAAAGGATGGCTGGCACACTTGAAAAAATGGGATATTCAAGAGCTATTGATGAATTAAAAGCGGATTTAGTTTTATATAACACTTGCACAATAAGAGACAGTGCTCAGCAAAAGGTTTACAGTTTTTTAGGAAAGCAAGTCAAAAGAAAGCATATTACTCCAAAATTAAAATTAGTTGTAGCGGGTTGCCTCGCGCAACAAGAGGGTGAATCTCTTTTAAGAAGAGTGCCCGAACTTGATCTAATCATGGGGCCACAACATGTTAATAATCTTGAGAATCTTTTAGAGAGGGTTGATTCAGGTAATCAAGTCGTAGCCACTGAAGAAACTTTTATATCTGAAGATATTACTAATCCAAGAAGAGATAGCTCTATTTGTGGTTGGGTGAATATCATTTATGGTTGCAATGAAAGATGCTCTTATTGTGTTGTCCCATCTGTTAGAGGTAAAGAACAGTCAAGATATCCAGATGCAATTAAAAGTGAAGTAGAAACTTTAGCTCATAATAATTTCAAAGAGGTAACTCTTTTAGGGCAAAATATTGATGCCTACGGTAGAGATCTTCCTGGAACGACAAAAGAGGGCAGGAAAGAAAATACCCTTACTGATCTTCTTTATTTTATTCATGATGTAGAGGGAATTAAAAGAATAAGATTTTCTACAAGTCATCCAAAATATTTTTCAAAAAGACTTATAAACGCTTGTTATGAATTAGACAAAGTTTGTGAGCATTTTCATATTCCGTTCCAAAGTGGTAATAATGAAATCCTTAGATTGATGGCTAGAGGTTACACGATCGAAAAATATAAAAGAATAATTGAAAATATTAGACAATTAATGCCAAATGCATCAATTACTGCTGATGCAATAGTTGCTTTCCCAGGAGAAACAGAAACCCAATATCGTGAAACATTGAAGTTAATATCTGAAATTGGCTTTGATCAAGTTATGACCGCCGCCTATTCTCCAAGACCAAATACCCCAGCAGCTATTTGGGATAATCAAATTCCTGAAAAAGTTAAAAAGGAAAGATTAAAAGAAATTAATGAACTAGTTGAAACAACCTCTAGAAAAAGAAATCAAAGATATTTAAATAATTTTGAAAGTGTTTTAATTGAGGGCTTGAATCCAAAAAATAATGCCCAAATGATGGGAAGGACAAGAACGAATAGACTTACATTTATAGAAATACCAAAAAATATTGAATTTAATTATTCATTTGGTGATGAAATAAATGTCAAAATAACGGAGGCGAGATCTTTTTCTTTAAGTGGTCAGATTTGTAAGTAATTTTTCTAAATGTTAGAAAAAGAAAAAAAATGTATTGGAATAATTTTTGGAGGAGAGTCTAATGAACATGATGTTTCAGTATCTTCCGCCAAGACAGTTTTTAAAGCATTAATTTCAAAAACGAACATAAATAGATTTTGGGTTAAAGCTTTTTATATAAATAAGCATGGCGTTTGGCTTGATAATGATCAATCTATTGTATTACTAAAAGAAAAAAGAAAAAATGAAACGATTGATAAGTACCAAGTTTTCCCTAAACGAGAAATTAACTTTTTAAACACAATAGAATTTCAAGGTATTGATATATGGTTCCCACTTTTGCATGGTGTAAATGGAGAAGATGGTGCAATTCATGGTTTATTAAAATTTACCCAAAAGCCCATAGTAGGAGGAGGAATTTTAGGTTCTGCTCTTGGCATGGATAAAATATTAATGAAAAAAATATTTTCACATCTAGAAATTCCCCAAGTAAATTATTTAGATATTCAAAATCAAGATCTTAGTGACGATAAAGTAAAAAATAATTTATCTGTTGAGATTATTGAAAAATTAAAGTTACCAGTTTTTGTTAAACCTGCTAATTCAGGCTCATCACTTGGTATTTCGAAGGCCAAAACTAGATCAGAAATAATTAAAGCATTACAAAAGGCTTGGGAAATAGACTCCAGAATTGTTATCGAGGAAGGTTTAGATGTTAGAGAACTTGAATGCGGAATAATTGGTAATTTGAAACTTACCGCATCTGAAATCGGTGAAGTTTCTTATTCAACCGATTGGTACGATTATGATTCAAAATATTCGATGGATAATCAAATAATTATTCCAGCTGATATTGATTCTCAAATCTCTGAACAAATGAAAGATATTGCTATTAGAAGTTGTAGAGCATTAAATATTTACGGTTTTGCAAGGGTTGATTTCTTTTTAGAAAAGATTTCAAATAAAATTTTTCTAAATGAAATAAATACAATTCCTGGTTTTACTAGTAAAAGTATGTTTCCGATGCTTTGGAATGCTTCAGGTTTAAATATTGATCAACTTGTGGCTAAACTAGTAGATATATCATCAGATTTATAGATTAAAGTCAAATGTTGCATGGATTACTTTGGTTACCATTACTTTTAATATTCGTTCTATTAACAGCTCTTGGTTGGCTAGAAAGAAGAAGACAAAATCTTTTTAGGAATTGGGCAAGTGGCTCTGAAATTTGCAAATTAGATAGTTCTGGTGCAGCTTTTTTAAAAGATGGTGAATTAAGATGGAGTGCATTTGAAGCTGGAATATTTGAAGAGAAAGATAGTTTTACAATAAAGCAACTTGAACTAGTAGAGTTAATGGCCCTTACCACAGGAGAAGCTCCTCTAACCAATGAATCACAAGGTAAGTGTAGGCTCAGACTCGTTGGTAATGGGAAAGAGATGGATGTTCCATTTTCAGATGCAGAGAGGGCTAGAGAGTGGATGGATCAACTGATGGAAAAAGCTAGATGTGATTTGTGAAAGATCAAGAAAAATTAAAGAATAGAAGATTTTTTTTGTTAATTACTTTTTTATTTTTTACTAGCTATGCAACCTTAAAAACTTTTAAAAAAGTTAATTATCAAGAAATTTCTATTGTTGGTAGCGAATTAATTTCTATTGACGATATTATTTCTAACTCTTCTATAAATCTCCCAACGTCATTGATATTTGTCAAAACCACATACGCAGAAAAAGAATTGAAAAAGAATTTATCTCTAAAGAATGTTTCAGTTTTTAGACAAATATTCCCTTTCGGTTTAAAAATTCTAATTGAAACAAGAACTCCAATAGCTTATGGCGAAAGGACTTTTAAAGGGGAAAAAATAACTGGTTTTATTGATGAAGATGGTTTCTTCATAAATCCAAAATATTCAGATCAAGTAAATTTGAAAAAAATAACTTGTAGAGTTTTTGGATGGAAAAAAAACTTTAGAGAGACACTATCAAAAATTTTGAATTACCAAAAACACAACGATATTGAATTTATTTCAATAACTTTTTCGCCAAATGGCTTTTTAACTTTAGAGGAAAAAAGCTTTAAAAAAATATTGTTAGGATTTAATCCAAACATAATAGAAAATCAATTACAAATAATTAATAATATTAAACATCAAATAATAGAAAATAATATCTTAGAAAGAATAGATAATATCGACCTAACTGACCCCAACAATCCAAAAATTAAAGTGTTCAAACCCTAATAATTGAAAACAAATTTCATAAAAGTTTTTTTGATTAGTTCAGTAATTGAAAGGGTTTCGGTTATTCACGCAAATTTTTGACAAATTAATATTTAAAGACTTTCTTCAAGAAAATCCTACATATCAGCTTACTGAGTTCATAATGCATCCAATACTAGTACTTGATTTTATTTAGAGATGAGCTTCGGAAACAATCCAAACTATGATCAATCAAAAGACATCCTTCCAAGTCAGAATGCCAAAATTGAAGTAATTGGTGTCGGTGGTGGTGGAAGTAATGCTGTAAACAGGATGATTGATAGTGATCTTGAAGGAGTTTCATTCAGAGTTTTAAATACTGACGCGCAAGCATTATTACAATCTTCTGCTGATCGTAGAGTTCAATTAGGTCAAAACTTAACAAGAGGTCTAGGAGCAGGAGGAAATCCAAGTATTGGTCAAAAAGCTGCTGAGGAGTCTAAAGATGAACTGCAACAAACATTAGAGGGGTCTGACTTGGTTTTTATTGCTGCAGGGATGGGAGGAGGAACTGGGACAGGAGCCGCTCCAGTAGTTGCTGAGGTTGCCAAGCAAAGTGGTGCTTTAACTGTTGGAATAGTAACCAAGCCATTTTCTTTTGAAGGAAAAAGAAGAATGCGCCAAGCAGAAGAAGGGATCTCAAGATTAGCTGAAAACGTTGATACGCTTATCGTGATTCCAAATGATCGTTTAAAAGACGTAATTGCTGGAGCTCCACTTCAAGAAGCCTTTAGAAATGCGGATGATGTTTTAAGGATGGGAGTTAAAGGTATAAGTGACATAATTACATGCCCTGGATTAGTTAACGTTGACTTTGCTGATATTAGGTCGGTAATGACTGAAGCAGGCACTGCTCTGCTTGGTATAGGTATTGGTTCTGGTAGATCTAGAGCATTAGAAGCTGCTCAAGCAGCAATGAATAGCCCTTTATTAGAGGCGGCAAGAATTGATGGAGCCAAAGGTTGTGTGATAAATATTACAGGTGGGAAAGATATGACATTAGAGGATATGACCTCAGCTTCAGAAATTATTTATGATGTTGTTGATCCAGAAGCAAACATAATAGTAGGTGCTGTTATTGATGAATCAATGGAAGGGGAAATACAGGTAACTGTTATTGCAACGGGTTTCGAAACCAATCAACCATTAAAGCAACAAAGGATCAAAAATAGATTATCTAATCAGCCACTTTACAATATTTCTGATAATAAAGACACAGGTACTAATATTCCAGAGTTTTTAAGATTAAGGCAGAATAAAAAAGATATCGAATAATCGCTAAAATTTAGTGACTCGGTTATCTCGCCTGCCTCAAGCATCCCTTGTGGCTGCTACCTTCCGATCCTGACCAGGTTTGGGCGTTAAAACCGCGAAAGGCCGAGTCAAAGATATATTAGCAATTTTTGATAAAAAAAGATACTTAGCTTTTATGTTGCCATCAGAACTAGTTAAATATAAAAAAAAGTCTCAAAAGATTATTGCATTAACTGCATGGGATTCTATTTCAGGTTCTCTAGCTGAGCATTCAGGAGCAGATATTGTTCTTGTTGGAGACTCTTTAGCAATGGTATGTTTGGGATACAAATCGACTTTGCCTGTTACGTTAGAGAATATGATTTATCATACAAATGCCGTTTCTAGAGGTTTCAGCAAAGAAATAGAAGAACAGCCATTATTAGTATGTGATATGCCTTTTCTTACTTATCAATGCGGAGAAAACAAGGCAGTGGAATATGCCGGAAAAATAATTAAGAACACTTATGCAAAGGCAGTAAAAGTTGAGGGCGCTGATCCAGAGATACAGAATGTTATTTCAAGGCTCATAAGGATGGGGATCCCTGTCATGGGTCATGTAGGGCTTACTCCACAGAGCTATTTGAATCTAGGATTTAAACAACAAGGGAACAATTCAGAAAGTCACGAAAAAATCAAAAGAGATGCTTTATCACTAGAAAAATTAGGATGTTTTTCTATAGTTTTAGAACATATTCCAGAATTACTTGCTAAAGAAATTCAAACCGAATTAGAAATCCCCACAATAGGTATAGGTGCAGGAAAATTTTGTGATGGACAAGTAAGAGTTACTGCTGATTTATTAGGACTAAATGATAAGCAACCTCCATTTTGTAGACCAATCATTGATGGAAAAAAAATTTTTGGTGAAAAACTTAAAGAATGGGTAGCAGCCGAAAAGCTCAGTTAAATTTTTCCCACCATCTAAACATTGCAACAAGAATTTGATTGCTTAATTCCATCCCTTTTGGATCACTTAAAAAAAATCTTTTACCTCTTTTAATCAAAAGGCCACTTTCCAGGAAGGGTTCCCATGCTTTTAATAACTCTGTTAATGCTATTTTAGACTTTTTATTATCCCAATTTTGTTCATTTAATAAGTTATAAATATTGATACCCTCTTTAAGTCTCATTCCTAACATGATTTTCTCATCCAATTCTTCATAAATATTTTCTTGGTTAATTAGTGAATGTTCTAATTTGATTTCGCATTGCTTAGTTACCCATTTTTTATAATCTTTACTAATTCTTGGCCTTGTAAAATTCTCCCCCCAAGGAGAACTAGTAGACCCTTGACCAAAACTCCACCATCCTAGACCTTTCCAATAAACTCTATTATGTCTTGATTGATGTCCTGGGATAGAGTAATTGGAAATTTCATATCTTGAATAACCTGAAGCTTTTAAAATATAGTTTGTTAACTCACTATTTTTAAAAGCTTCATCATCATTTGGTAAAGATAGTTTACCTAAATCAACTAATTTCTTAAAAACAGTTCCATTCTCAATACTTAAATCATAAATTGATATGTGTGGAGGAAAGAACTTTAACGATTGTTTTAAGTCTTCTTGCCATTCTTTAAAAACACTTCTTGGTAAATTTTGAATTAAATCCAAACTCCAACTTTTTATAAGACCATGATCATATGCTCTCTTTAACCAAAAACAAGATTTCTCTACATCTTTACTGCAATGTCTTCTTCCTGCCTGTTCTAGAACCTGATTATTAAAACTTTGAACACCAAGACTAAATCTATTAATCCCAGCCTTTATAAAGCCATATAGATCATCTTCATTAAAACTAGCTGGATCAACTTCCATTGTAATTTCAGCACCATAATCAATTTTATAATTCTCCTTAAAAAGATTTATTAAATCATTAATCTGTAAGGGATTTAAAATTGAAGGAGTTCCTCCACCGATATAAATTGTTGAAAGAGGAGATTTATGTTTGATTGATAATATTTCTTTATTTAAATAGTTCAAATATTCTCTTACGGTTTTACTCCCATATCCCTCTAAGCTTTCAATATTATTGCCTAAAGGTATAACTGCAAAATCACAATAGAAACATCTTCTGTGGCAAAAAGGTATGTGTATGTAAGCACTTCTTGGTAATCTATTCATTGTACAAGCAAAATATAAAGCTTAAAAAAAACATAGAGGGGGTTTTAAAAATAAAATCTTTATTTACTCAATTAATAAATCCTAGTAGATTATATATATGACGGATATCTTAGTACTAATTTTATTTGTATTGTCTGGAGCAGCATCAGGATGGCTTGGGGTTGATCTTCTACCAATAGACATACTTAAACAGGTCTCTAATGTAGAGGGTTTTAGAATTGTACTAGCGATAATAGGATTTTTTATTGGATTAGCAGCAGGTTTTGTATTTTTACAGCTTAGAAAGACATTCCTTGATCAAATACGCACAATGCCTACGGATTTATTAATAAGCAGAGCGGTGGGGTTGATTTTAGGATTACTTGTTGCGAATCTACTACTTGCTCCAATATTATTGATTCCATTTCCAAGGGAAGTATTTTTTGCAAAACCTTTAGCAGCCATTCTTAGTAATTTTTTCTTTGGGGCACTTGGTTATAAATTAGCTGATACGCATGGCAGGACATTGTTAAGGCTATTTAACCCTACTAATACTGACGCTTATTTAGTAAATGAAGGAATAATTCCAGCAGCAAGTCCAAAAATTCTAGATACTAGTGTAATTATTGATGGAAGGATAAATGGTTTATTAAGCTGTGGATTACTTGAAGGTCAATTAATTGTGGCCCAAAGTGTAATTGATGAGCTACAAACCTTAGCTGACTCTAGTAGTAATGAAAAAAGAGGAAAAGGAAGAAGAGGTCTTAAATTATTGAAAGAACTAAGAGAACTATATGGAAGGAGACTTGTAATAAACCCAACTAAATATGAGGGGAATGGGGTGGATGAAAAACTTTTAAGAATTACGGAGGATATGGCAGGTACTTTAATTACGGCAGATTACAATCTTTCTCAAATTGCAGAAGTAAAAGAATTAAAAGTTATGAATTTGAGCGATTTAGTTATAGCTTTAAGGCCAGAAGTACAACCTGGAGAATCACTTAATATAAAAATAGTCAGAGAGGGTAAAGAAAAATTGCAAGGAATTGGATATTTAGATGATGGGACAATGGTCGTAATTGATGATGCAAAGAAATTTGTTGGAGAAAGATTAGACATAGTTATTACTGGTGCATTACAAACACCAACTGGAAGAATGGTATTTGGGAAATTGATAAATAATCCTGAGTCAAACAAATCTTTTAAATCTCCAGCGACACAGGGCTAAATATAGCTAGAATCCTAATAGTATTTATTTTGTGGAACATATGACTGTATCTGCTCCTTATTACGGCGAGAATACCGCTATGAGGACTCCGCCACCAGATTTACCTTCTCTTCTTCTTAAGGAGAGAATTGTATACCTAGGATTACCGTTATTTTCAGACGATGACGCTAAAAGACAATTAGGAATGGATGTAACCGAGCTTATTATTGCTCAACTGCTTTATTTAGAATTTGATGATCCAGACAAACCTATTTATTTTTATATAAATTCAACAGGAACTAGCTGGTACACCGGAGATGCGGTTGGTTTTGAAACAGAAGCTTTTGCTATTTGCGATACGATCAACTACATTAAACCTCCTATTCATACAATTTGTATTGGACAAGCAATGGGAACAGCGGCAGTCATCTTATCTTCAGGGACTAAAGGGCATAGAGCAGCACTCCCGCATGCTTCTATTGTTCTTCATCAACCAATTAGCGGTGCTAGAGGGCAAGCAACTGATATCCAAATAAGAGCAGAAGAGGTATTAAAAAATAAAAAATCAATGCTGGAGATTTTATCACGCAATACTGGTAAAAGTATTGAAGAGCTTTCGAAAGATTCTGACAGAATGAGTTATCTTAATCCTCAAGAAGCTTTAGATTATGGAGTAATAGATAGAATACTCACAAATCAAAAAGATTTGCCAAATAATACTTAATCCTTATTTTTTAACTCACTACTTTTTTAAAATTATGCCAATAGGAACTCCAAGCGTGCCTTATAGACTTCCAGGAAGTCAATACGAAAGATGGGTAGACATTTATACAAGATTGGGAGTTGAGAGAATTTTATTTCTCGGACAAGAAGTTAATGATGGAATTGCTAACAGCTTAGTTGCTCAAATGCTCTACCTTGATTCTGATGATAATACAAAGCCTATTTACCTTTACATAAATAGTCCTGGCGGATCGGTCACGGCTGGTTTAGCTATATATGACACTATCAAATACGTAAAAAGCGATGTAGTCACCATATGCGTAGGACTCGCAGCCTCAATGGGAGCATTTTTATTGGGAGCTGGTACTAAAGGTAAAAGGGTTGCTCTTCCTCATAGTCGAATCATGATTCATCAACCACTGGGGGGTACTTCACAACGTCAGGCTAGCGATATTGAAATAGAAGCTAGAGAAATACTGAGAATTAAAGATATGTTGAATCACTCTATGTCTGATATGACGGGACAATCCTTTGAAAAAATAGAGAAAGATACTGACAGAGATTATTTTCTAAGTGCCGAAGAAGCTAAAAACTATGGGCTAATTGACAGAGTAATTTCACATCCAAGTGAGGCCAGCTAGCTCTAACTATAAAAAATTAATTTTTAAATATTAATTTTTAAATGAGCAATAAAATGGTTTATTTACACCTTTAATGTCTAAGATATTAACTATCAAAAGTTTAGAAGTTACAACTAATGACACAACTCTTTTATGACACAGATGCTGACCTAAGTCTATTAAAAAATAAAACTATCGCAATAATAGGCTACGGTTCACAAGGCCATGCACATGCTTTAAATCTTAAAGACAGTGGAATGGATGTAATTGTAGGGTTATACAAAGGTAGTAATTCTGAAAGCAAAGCTATTAATGATGGATTAAAAGTATTTACTGTTTCTGAGGCTTGTGAAAAAGCAGATTGGATTATGATTCTGCTTCCAGATGAGTTCCAAAAGGATGTTTATATCAAAGAAATAGAGCCAAATTTAAAAGAAGGTAAGATATTAAGTTTTGCACATGGATTCAACATAAGATTTGAGCTCATTAAGCCACCTAATTTTGTCGACATAGTAATGATTGCACCAAAAGGGCCTGGACATACTGTTCGTTGGGAATATCAGAATGGCCAAGGAGTTCCTGCTCTATTTGCAGTGGAACAGGACTTTTCAGGCAATGCGAGAGCATTTGCTATGTCTTATGCCAAGGGTATTGGAGGTACAAGAGCTGGAATTCTTGAAACGAATTTCAAAGAAGAAACTGAAACAGATCTTTTTGGAGAACAGGCAGTTCTATGTGGCGGTTTATCAGAACTTGTTAAATCAGGATTTGAAACTCTCGTTGAGGCAGGATATCAACCCGAATTAGCATATTTTGAATGTTTACACGAAGTAAAGTTAATTGTCGATCTTATGGTCAAAGGCGGATTATCTCAAATGAGAGATTCAATTTCAAATACTGCAGAATATGGTGATTATGTTAGTGGGAAAAGACTTATAAATAATGATACAAAGAAAGAAATGCAGAAAATTTTAAAAGATATTCAAGATGGTACTTTCGCTAAGAATTTTGTAGATGAATGTGATAATAACAAACCCTTAATGAAAAAATTGAGAGAAGAAAATTCTAAACACGAGATAGAAAAAGTTGGAAAAGGTCTGCGTGCTATGTTCAGTTGGCTGAAATAAATTTATATTTTATATTTATTGGCTCGATTGGGTTTGATCTTTTAATTGGTGATCCAAGGTTTATCATCCATCCTGTTCAAATAATTGGGATTTACATAAAACAAATAACTAATTTTTTTATCCATAATTTCAAGAAAAATAAGAAGATATTATTTTGGGGCGGATTATTTATTGCACTATCCACTATCACGATAAGCTTTGTTATTGGTAAGATTATTGAATTAATTTTCATTCAATCAAAAAGCAATCTTATTTTTGGAATATTAATCTTCTTAGGTTTATCTAGTTGTTTAGCTTCAAAAAGTCTAATCTCGAGCGTAAAAGAAATTTCAAGTCTTATAAACGACAATATAACTGATCAAAAAACTGAACAACTAGTTAAAGAAAAAGTTCAAAGAATTGTAAGTAGAGATGTAAGTACATCTTCGTTAGAGCATCTTTTGAGATCAAGTATTGAAAGTCTTACAGAGAATTCAGTTGATGGGATTTTTGGACCGCTTTTATGGATATTTATTGGTACAGTTTTTATCAAATTTTCGATTTTTCTTCCAGGTCCTTTATCACTTGGCTTTTCATATAAAGCAATAAGTACTTTAGACTCGATGATAGGTTATAAATATGCTCATTACAAATATCTAGGATTTTTTAGTGCAAAAATTGAAGATTGTTCAACTTTCCTTCCAACTAGATTAGTTTTATTAACATTACCTTTGGTTAGTTCTAAAATTAAAAAATATATTTCTGTCATTAAAGAAAGTTATTCTGATGGAATTAAATATGATTCTCCTAATTCTGGTATTTCAGAGGCTATTTTTGCATATATTTCCAACATCAAATTAGGAGGTGAGAACAAATATAATGATGAAATTATTGAAAAGCCAATTATCAATTCAAATGGTGATGTTTGCTCCAAAGAAAAAATAAATATTATTTGTCAATTAATTTTAAGACTTCAAATACTATGGATAATTACTTTTACCATAATTTTTTTTAATATTTGAATTCCAATTCATTGAAATTTGTTTTAAGTCACTATCATTATTAAAAAGACATTTTTCATGAAAGAAGAAAATCCTCCATTAGAAAATTCGGATAATAGTCCTATTGAAAATCCAAATGAAGATACGAATAATACATCTTCTGATAGTGAATATTCAAAGTGGGTTGATAATCAAGGTGATGAAGTAAAAAATGTTTTTGGATTTAATAGTAGTGCTGAACTTGTTAATGGCAGAGCAGCTATGATTGGTTTTTTAATGCTCTTATTAACCGAATTAGTTTTTAAAGGAAGACCTGTTACTTCCTCAATCTTTGGTATCAATTGAAAATGGAAGAAAAAAAATCCAATCCATTAAAAATTTTCCTATACATTTCAGCTTGGGTAATAATTTGGGGAACATTTGGTTCCATTATAGATTTTCCTCTTTATAAAAATAATATCTATCAAGAGGGGAGCATATATCAATATCTTACTTTCGCAATTACAGCAATCATTTCAATTTTGAGTGCCAAATTCTTTTATAAAAAAATTAAACTATAAAAATTTATACCTATATTTTTTTATAATTTTTGCTGGTTCTAAATTATCCTGAGTCTCATAGAGTATCCATTGATGAGTTTCAGTATCATGATCACAGCCTAAGTTATTTGATGGGTCAGGTAAATTAGAAAGATATGAGTGACATGACTGATCTGCCTCGAAAGCAGAGTCATAACCACTTAAAAAGTATACTGAAAATCCAATAAGTACAACTGATAGAACCACTTGAAAAAATAAGCTAACTATCTTCATTAATTTCCTGTCAAAATTTAAATATATCACTTCTAAAATTCTTTCGATAAAAAATTAAGCTATCG
>QCGL01000012.1 GCA_003279935.1 Prochlorococcus sp. AG-388-A04 | reverse complement strand
ATCTTGTTCGATATTTTTAATCCATTCTGGAATTAAATTTTGACTTTGTTGTCCAAATATGAATAATTCATCTTCAAGTCCCTCAGCATGGGTGGCTAGCATTCCTGCCGCAACGAATCCAGCAGATTCGCTTCTGTTTTTGCTTAAAACTTCAACTTTGAATTTATTACGTGCAAATTCATAAGCAATAGATAAACCTATTAATCCTCCACCAATAATTAAAATTGAATTTTTATGTTCTGATTCCATTTAATTATTTTATAAATTTAGATATGTTTTGAACCTCTTTTACCTTATATCCAATAAGATTAAGAGAGGAACATTTAATAATGAAAAATTTAGAACCTTGGGAAGCTGTAATTGGTTTAGAAACCCATGTTCAGCTTAATACTAAAAGTAAAATATTTACATCTGCATCTACCGCTTTTGGCGATGAACCTAACACTCATGTTGATCCTGTTGTTTGTGGGTTGCCAGGAACTCTTCCTGTTTTAAATGAGACTGTTTTAGAGTATGCAGTAAAAACTTCTCTAGCTTTAAATTTAAATGTGGCAGAACATTGTAAATTTGATCGAAAACAATATTTTTACCCTGATTTGCCTAAAAATTATCAAATCTCTCAATTCGATGAACCTTTAGCAGAAAATGGTTGGCTAGAAGTTGAAATAGCAGAAAAGGATAAAGAAACTTACTTAAAAAAAATTGGTATAGAGAGACTTCATATGGAAGAAGATGCTGGTAAATTAGTTCATGTAGGTAGTAATAGATTGGCTGGCTCTAAATATTCATTGGTTGATTACAACCGCGCAGGTATAGCGCTTGTTGAGATTGTAAGTAAACCAGATATTAGGACAGGTAGAGAGGCTTCAGAATATGCTTCAGAAATAAGAAGAACTGTAAGATACCTTGGTGTTTCTGACGGAAATATGCAAGAGGGTTCGCTTAGGTGTGATGTGAATATTTCAGTTAGGAGAGGGCCTGATGCTCCTTTCGGTACCAAAGTTGAAATAAAGAATATGAATTCCTTCTCTGCTATTCAGAAGGCTTGCGAGTATGAAATAGAAAGGCAAATTGATGTCTATGAGAATGGAGGAGAAATTTATCAAGAAACTAGGCTATGGGACGAAGCTAAGCAATTAACAAAAAGTATGAGACTAAAGGAGGGTAGTAGTGATTATAGATATTTCCCAGATCCTGATCTTGGCCCAATTGAAATATCAAAAGAACAAAAAGATAAATGGCTTAATGAATTGCCTGAATTACCTTCTAAGAAAAGACAAAAATATGTCAAAGAATTAGGCTTATCATCATATGATTCAAGAGTCATTTCGGATGAAGTTTTTATGGCAAACTTCTTTGAAGAGACCGTTAGAAACGGTGCTGATCCTAAACTTGCATCAAATTGGATAACAAGTGATATTGTTGGTTATTTGAAATCAAATAAACAAAGTTTTTCTGACTTAAAGCTTAGCCCTATTAATCTTGCAGAGATGATTAATATGATTGCTCAAAAAGTTATTAGTGGAAAAATAGCAAAAGAAATCTTACCAGAATTAATTCAGGATAATATTTCTCCACAAAAGTTAGTTAGAGAAAAAGGCTTGGCGATGATATCTGATTCGGCAAGTATTTTACCAATTATTGAAGAACTTATTATTGAATATCCCCAAGAGGTTAAATCTTTTAAGGAGGGTAAAACTAAACTCCTTGGTTTTTTTGTAGGACAGCTTATGAAACAAACTAAAGGTAAAGCAGATCCCAAACTTGCTAATAAACTCATTTCAGAAAAACTAAATAGTTAATTTCTAGATAAGTTTTTGTATTGTATTTATCCATAACTGTTGATCATCTGAATTGTCTAAAACTACATCTGAAAATTTAGATTTATCTTCAAAATTTAATTGAAGATTTATAATTTTCTCTGCCTCATTTTCACTGATATTATTTCTTTTCATAAGTCTTTCCCTTTGGATTTCTCTTGGACATTTTACTAACCATATTTCAGTACAAAGATCAGTAAATTTTGCTTCAAATAGCAAAGGGATAACTAAAAGTAAAATTTTATTGTTTTCAAATTGATTACATTGTTCTATCATTTTTTCTTTTATTAATGGATGAAGAAGATTTTGAATCCATGTCCTATGTAAAGAATTTTCGAAAATAATTTTTTTTAATAATTCCCTGTTTATTTCATTTCCTGAAGAATACTCATCAATAATTTGAGGTCCAAAATAAGCTAAGACTTTCTTATAGCTATCACTTTTCGGCTTGATTATTTCTTTTGAATAATGATCTGCATCTAATATTGGAATGTCTTTATATTTTCTTATGTAATTCGCTATTGTAGATTTTCCACTTGCAATACCTCCAGTAAGACCTATTCTTCGTTGGTTATTTTCTAATTTTGGTTGGATGCTCATAAATTTAATAAGAATCTATAATGCAGTGTTTTAATAGAAAGAATAGTTATTATGAGTTTAATTTATAAAAAAGATTGAGCCAGCTTGAGACTAATTGGTCATTTGTGAGTGATGGTGAAGAAACGCCCGATGGTTTTTCTTTTGGAGGCATCGCTGCAGGATTAAAGGATTCTAAGAAAAGAGACCTGGCTTTAATATTAGCGCCAGAAGATAGCATTTGTACTGGTCTTTTTACACAATCAAGAGTCCGAGCCTCCTGTATAGATATTTGTGAACAAAGAATTAAAAAGTCTTCAGGTCTTATAAGAGCAATATTAATAAACTCCGGACAAGCAAATGCATGTACAGGAGATTTTGGTATTCAACATACTTTGATTGCTACGAAGCTGGTCTCACAATTATTAGGAATAAATGAAGAGGAAGTTTTAATGTGTTCAACTGGCGTCATTGGCATACCCATTCATATAAAAAATTTAATTGATAATTTACCTAATTTGGTCAAGGAGTTAAAAACAAATAGTTTACAGAATGCTGCAGAGGCTATTTTAACCACTGATCTAGTTGATAAAAAAATCACTATAGAAACATTTATTGAAGGTAGAAAGGTAAAGATTTCTGGTTTCGCAAAAGGATCAGGAATGATTTATCCAAATATGGCTACAATGTTAGCCTTTCTTACATGTGATGTTGGTATTGATAAAGAAGATTGGGACAATATGATTTCTATTGCCGTGAAAAAGTCTTTTAATGCTATTTCCGTGGATGGAGAGACAAGTACTAACGATGCCTTTATCGGAATAAATTCAGGAAAAAGAATTGATAAGAAATTTTTATCAAAGATCCAATCAGGAATTGATATTGTATGCCAAAGCTTGGCAAAAAATATCGCTAGAGATGGAGAAGGCGCAAATTGTTTGTTAGAGGTTTTGGTTGAGGGAGCAAAGAATAATTCAGATGCAATTCAGATGGCTAGATCTATATGTAATTCTTCACTGGTTAAAACTGCAATTCATGGTTGTGATCCAAATTGGGGCAGAATTATTTCAGCAGCAGGTAACTCTGGAATTGATTTTAACTTAGATGTCGTTGATTTATATATTGGAGACTTTCAGATTTTGAAAAAGGGTAAATTAAATAAATATGATTCCAACAAAGTTGCTAATTATATGCGAACAAAAATGAATGCTAAATATTTAGTTGAGGATATAGTATCGATAGCTCTTAATCTTAATTCCGGCACAGAAAAAGGAACTGCTTGGGGTTGTGATTTATCTAAAAAGTACGTTGAAATAAATAGCGAATATACGACGTAGTTTTTGTGACCTCTGGGATCGGTTGATATGACTATATAAAACCTTAAAAAGAATACACACCTTTTGCGACTGTGATGATACTGTGATTATTATTTCTACTCAATTATGGCAATTTTATACTTGCTAAATCTTGTGATTTTGTTTCACTAAGTGCTATTTTTTCAAGTCTTTCTAGTCTTGCTAAAAGTGCTTTATTTTGAGAAATAATGTTTATATTGTTTGCTTTTAGATCACTTATTTCTTGCTTCAATTCTTCTTTTTCTTTCATACTGATTTGAGTTGATTTTTTCAATTCACCTAATTTAAAAACAAATCCCGCTTTAATAACCCCATTATCTAATGTGCCTTCTCCATAAGATTTAGAACCACCAAAAACATATGATCCTCCAGCATTTATATCAACTCTTTCATTTACTTTAGAAGCACAACCAAAACCTAAGGCATACCTACTGCTATAAGCACCAGTTCCTACTCCACAACTTAGTTTGGATTCTTTTGATGTTTGAGGAAGTGCGGTTAATGCTGCTGTAAGTGCTGTTGAACCTGCTACACCTTCTCCGAGATTTTTGATGTTTGAGGTGTTAGTAGAGATATTGGAAGTATTAGTAGAGATATCAGATTTGTTTGTATCAATTTGATTTTGAACACTTACCCCATCAATTTGAAAATCTGAACCATAAATGTTTATAGGAATTTTTGTTCCGCTGGAATTAGTAGCCCAAATTCTTTGAATATCTGAAACTTCTTGAAGTTTGACAGAATTTGCTCCAATGCTAGTTACGCCATCAGATGATCTGCTTATTAAATTAGTACCATTTTGTGATACACCAGTTTCACTTAAAGAATATAGAGCTGTTGAATTTCCTGTCTTACCAAAACTTACAGTTCCATCTGTAGTTTGTTTGATCCACATTTGTCCGCCAATATCTGAATAGTAATTTCCATCACTATCAATTTGAGCAGCACCCCTAATCGCAGTATATGTATAATCATCAAACCAATATTCACTTGTAGAAGTAACTTTTTCGCTACTCAAAGTATTGCCGTTGAGTGTATATTTTTTGTGAATAATATTATCCCATGTATTATCAATTTTTTCTGTTTCTCTAATGATAAAGGAATCTTTATCTATATGATTTTCTGGATAACCTATGTCGATTGGATCTACAATTCTTGGATATCCTAAAAATCTATTACAGGATCTTCCTACATAGTTATATCGACAAAATTTTTGCCTTTGTGTTTTTTCTCCTGTTGCTGAATTGACTGTGTAGAGAATATATAAATCTGAAGTACCAGAATAATGAGTATTATCTTCTTCCACAAATGTTGAATAACTTTCTTGCCCTGTTCCAATAGCCCAATAATCCCAGTCCGCCTTTACTGAATTAGTACTAAGAAATATAGAAGAACTTAGTAATGAGAAGGCGAGTAATTTTTTCATTGAGATAAACTAGTTATTTACTAGTTTCCTAGTAATTTAGATAAATGCTATGTTTTGTTTCTTTTCTAAAGAAGAAGTAGGAAATTCCCATCCCCCCTCAATAATGAATACTCACCTTTGGTATGAATGTGATTATTCTGTGATTACTCATAAGATCACAGAAATTAATCTTAATTATTTCAATGATTTCTATTTTAAAATCTAAAACTGTGATTATTATTTTGCCGACTGTGATTATGGTGTGATTATTTTCTAAAAATTTACCTAAGTGATAGCAGTGGATTACAGCAAGGTGTATATACTATTTGCCCAAGGTGGAAATCAATAGCGAATATACTACTTAATTTTAAGCAGCTCAATTGGTAAATATTCGTTTATATAAAGAAAGAGTATTGAAATAGTTCCTATGACAGAACCAATAAAACTTCCAATAAAATAATTAAATATCTTGGGTTGAATGATTTGAGAGTTTTCTCTATTTTCTATTTCAAAATCAGGAGAATCAACAACTTTTAGGCGCTGATTAGTTGTTGGTTGTTTAAGTTGTTGGTGTCGGATGAGTGCTTCGAAATCAGGCATGGAATTTGAGATGCAATAGAACAGTAGGCAGACCAGCCCGTCATTCGACGAGGATCTGATCTTCCTAAATCGTCTACTGCTTCATATACTGCTTTCCCAGATGCTTCTGCTTTATCAAAGGCTGAAAGTAAAGGAATAAATGTATCAAAAACGTGTAAACCGAAATTTTCTAACGCTGCCTTAGCTTGTTGAGCTGCTTTTTGCTGTCTAAAATCTACTTTTACAATTATTGCTGCATGGTTAACTTTTAAATTATTTAATAAACTAGATAATTCAACAGTTAATTCAACAGACCTTGCTTTTGCCGTTGTGGGTAGAATTACTAAATCTGAGCCGTATGCGAGATGTTTAAGTTCTTCTTTATCACTGCTTGCTTGCCCATCGGTAATAACAATTTCTGAAGATCTTGAGGCTTTTGCGGCCGAACTAACTGGGAAAACTGGGAATGGAAGATTTCCTCTGGATGAGTAGGCTAATGCTGATCTGTTTTTGTCAGCATCAACTATACATACCTTTTTACCTTCAGAATGCCATACACTTGCAAGATGAATACTTGTACAAGTTTTAGCAACTCCTCCTTTTTGTCCGCAAACAGTAATAAACAATTTTTTACTAATTATTTTCTTTACTTTGGAGAATAATTTCCTAATGTCAATAGGTAATTATTTGAAAAGTTTAAAAACTTATATTCGCTACATAATCTTTTATGGAATATATAGTTTAAGTAATCTTAAAAGTAAATTTAAAAATAGAAAGTGAAAAAAAGAATCGGATTAGGAACATGGTCTTGGGGAAATCAAATTTTTTGGGACTATCAAACTAGTAATGATGATGATTTACGTGAGACATATAAGGAAGCTTTAAAAAGAGGGTTTAACTTAATTGATAGTGCAGATTCTTATGGAACTGGAAAACTTAATGGTAGAAGTGAAGAACTTTTAGGAAAATTTTTACTAGAAACTTCTTCTTTTCAACAAAAAAGAATTCAAATAGCAACAAAGCTTGCTCCTTATCCATGGCGAGTTGGTAATAAAGGCTTCACAAAACCCTTTCTCAAAAGTTTAGAAAGATTAAATAATAAATTAGACATAGTACAACTACATTGGTCAACTGCAAAATATAATCCTTGGCAAGAATTACAATTATTAAATAATCTTTGCGATTTAATTGATCAAGGTTTTAATTTTCAAATTGGATTATCAAACATTGGACCCCAAAGATTAAATAAAATTATTCAATACTTAGCAAAAAGAGATAAGAAAGTTAAAAGTGTTCAAATTCAGTTTTCTTTACTATCTCCAGATTTCCCTAAACAGAGTAATGTAAAAAGAATCTGTGAAAATAATGATATTGATTTTGTAGCCTATAGTCCTTTATCTTTTGGAATACTATGTATGGATCCTGAAAAAGATGAACACAAGCAAAATTCTTTTCTACGTAGCTTGATTTTTAAAAACTATAAAAAATCAACTACTGAATTAAGGAGATGTATGAAACAGATTGCTGTTGCAAGATCAGTTTCACAAGCTCAAGTAGCAATCAATTGGTGTTGTTATCAAGGGGCCATACCACTTGTGGGAATGAGAAAAAAGTCTCAAGTTATTGATATATCCAACGTTTTTAAATGGAACCTAAATAAAGAAGAATTTGGAATGCTTCAACAAGTTTCTAAAAAGTGTTTGAAAAAGATGCCAAGTAATCCTTTTTCAAGCTTGTAAAAGAGAATAAAACAAATTTTAAGCAGATATTTTTTTATTATTTTTTATTTTATTATTGTTCCAAAGTTCTGTCGGAAAGTTTGAACCGGTAAACCTTAAAACTTTAGGTTTAAAGCTTATTAATAAGTCATTAATGTTATTTTTTGTGCTCATTTGTATTGAGAATATTTAATACGTTAAAATAAATTTTTTCTAATCTTCTCAGTATTTATACTCATAAAATTTAAAAAATAATTTCTAATACATTCTCTTGCAGTAAATTTTACAAATTAACAAATTATTCAATACCAAATTTTGATTAATTTAAAATGGTGGAGCCCTTCCAGGCTCCTTGGATCATTTGGTTGATAAGGCTGATATCACCCCATCTCCTTAGAGATCAAGCAGCAACTGGTGCTGTTTGACGGGAGAAACTAACGATTTTGTTAGCGTTTGTGTTTTTGCTCTCACCGAGCAGGCTTCAGTCATCTTCCTTACGCCCCGTCGAAACCATTACAACCCCAAAAGGAAATGGAGTTGAGCGGAATCGAACCGCTGTCCGAAACATCGGTTGAGATCACCTAGTCCAATTGGACATTTATATTCTGGCAGGCAAAATGAGTATTGAATAGTTATTTCATTAATTTTTTAAATATATATGAATGTAATTGCATCATCACCTGAAGGTTTAGAGCAATATTTAGCAAGTGAAATTATTGATTTGGGTGGATTTAATGTTAATACGTATAAAAGATCAGTTTCTTTTGAATGTGATTATGCAACTTTCTATAGAATTCATTTTTTTTCAAGAATTGCTTTTCGTTTTTATAGAGAGGTTGCACGTTTTGTATGCTACGACAGGCTTTCATTATATGAGGGAGTAAGAAATTCGTTTGATTGGTTAAAATGGTTACCTTCTGAAAAAACATTCAATGTTCAAGTTACCGGGAGAACTTCATCGTTAAGTCATTCTCATTTCACTGCTCTTGAGGTTAAAAATTCAATTACAGATCTTCAACAATCTGTTTGGAATAGTAGATCAAATATTTCTTTAGATAATCCTGATTTGATAATTCATTTACATTTAAATAATGATCGTGGGATTCTTAGCTTGCAGAGTAGTTTTGAAAGTCTTCATAAAAGAGGCTATAGACCCGCTATTGGAAATGCTCCACTTAAAGAAAATTTAGCTTCGGGTTTATTGAAAATGACTGAATGGAATGGAACTAAACCTTTGGTTGATCTTATGTGTGGTTCAGGAACTTTTTTAATAGAGGCTATTAATCAAATTCTTAAAGTTCCACTTAAATTCCAACAATTTTATCTTTTTGAAAATTGGCTCGATTTTAATAAAAATATTTATCTAGAAGAGAAAAACAAGGCTCAGAAGAAAGTTATCACTTTTGAGAAATTATCAAAAATTATTGGTTGTGAGATTAATAAAGATGTTTTTAATCAAGCAAAAGTCAACATAAAACTAGCAGGACTTGGAAATTATATTGAATTACAAAATGATGATTTTAAAAATATTCAAATTAAATCTGCAGAAGGATTAGTTTTATGTAATCCACCTTATGGAAAAAAACTAGGTGATGAAAACGAATTAATTACTTTATATGAGGATATGGGTGAATTTTTGAAGAGAAATTTTTCAGGCTGGGAATTCTGGTTACTAAGTGGGAATCCAAAACTTACAAGATATTTAAAAATGAAATCTTCTTTGAAAATACCCGTGAGTAATGGAGGTATTGATTGTAGATGGATTAAATATTTAATAAGATAATTTATTTTTTTCCTAATACTGCTTTTGTTGTTTTACCCAAACCCTCTAGTGTTTGGGGTAGATAAGGTCCTTTAGCTAGTTTTCCGCCAAGCTTTAAGCTTAAACCTGCAAGAAATAAATCAACAAATATTATTAAAAGTAAATTATATTCTGTGGCCCAGTTATTAAACTTACTAAGAGTGAGATAAAAAATAACATGAATACAAATTAAAACTAACAATAACAAAATTCCACCTATAGAAATAAATACTCCCCCACTTATTAATCTTCTCTTCTCTCTATCAACTTCTTGAAGTGCTATTCGGACATGCAAATCCATTACAGAACTTGCAATTGCAGAGATTCTTGAAGCTGTATTAGCAAAGTTTTTGTTTTTGGGTTTATCCATTTATTTATTTCTACTATTAATTAAACTACCTATAAATAATCCTATACCAGCAGCAATAGCAATAGATAAAATTGGTTTTTTTCTAATTGGGGTTTCTATTTTTGGCCTTAATGTACTGTTTAGTTCATCTAGTAATTCTTCTAATTGACTTTCGATTGGTTCTATTTTATCTGCAATTTCCCAATTATTTTCTTGAATTGAATCAATGATTTGAAATAATTGATTTTTAATACCACTAGTAGATGATCCAGTATGACTTGCTATTACTCCAACTAAATCATCAATACTCCCTTTTGCAGTCTCAAGAGTTTGTTGTGCAATATTAGGCCATTTTTCTTGTATTAAAGGAATCAAACTATCGATTTTTTCACGTAACCATTTTTCTGATATACCTTCTTCCTTTGGCAGTACAGAATCATCAATTGTTTCTTTAACTTCTTTGGGAGGATGAAAAGCTTCCATTAATCCACCAGCATTTCTTTAAGAGTAGTTCGTATTTTCTTAATTTGAAACCCTTCTATTTAAATTTGTTTTTAATAAAAATATAGACATATAAAATTTTATTTACATTTCATTTATCTACACTGTTCTGTAATAAGGTTTTGTTAAGCTATTACTGACTTTATTAAATTAAGTTTTTTATTTCATCATGGATATCACACTTGCAGCAATTATTTTTGCATCCCGTACAATTCCAACTGATTTTGGATTGGTAGCAGCAGCTATTGCAGGAGCTGGTAGTCTGCTATTTATTGCTTTGAGATTTGTTCCTGATGCTGGTAACTAGGCTTTTCTTTTTTTAAGATAGCTAACTTGTTAGCTATCTTAATGATTGATTATTGATATAAAATAATTTATTGATGCACTAGATAATGAATCGATGGGTTTTACTCGAACATAAGATCCTAGGTCGTAAATTAATTGATATTCACTATGATTTTCTTGTTGAAGATCAATTAGATTGTTTTACTTGGAAATTTCAAGAAATTCCATTACTAAATAAGGGCTTTGTTAAAATAGTAAAACAACCAAATCATAGATTGGTGTGGCTTTCTAGAGTGGAATATCAACTTTCTAATAATAGAGGTTTAGTAAAAAGAATTGATCATGGCACTCTCTCTTTTATTTCTCATAATCAAGACTCTCAAGAGTTAAAAATGATATTGAACGGTAAATTGTTAAACGGTTTGTTCATAATAGATGGGAATTTTTGTCAATTAACTAAAAATAATTAATTTGTTTTTAGAAATAATCTTAATAATTCTCTTGAGATTTTTTGAAAAGTAGCTATTCTTACTTAGCTATTGTGACTTGCGATTGGTATACATCAATCAGGTCGAGTTTGAAAATTTTAAATCTTTCGGAGGAAGTGTAAAAATTCCACTTGAAGAAGGTTTTACAGTGGTGACTGGTCCAAATGGATCTGGGAAAAGTAATATTTTGGACGGAATTTTATTCTGTTTAGGTTTGGCAAATAGTAGAGGTATGAGAGCAGAGAGATTACCAGATTTAATAAATAATTCTAAAGTAAAAGAAGGTAAATCTTCCGAAACATTTGTTTCCGTTAAATTCAATATTGAAGATTGGTCGCCAAGGGAAGATGTTCCACCTTTGGATTTAGAAAAAGATGATATCGCGCTTAAAAAAGATCAAAAAGAATGGATAGTTTCCAGAAAATTACGGCTAATGCCTGGTGGATCATATGCATCGACTTATACCTCTGACGGACGACAATGTACTTTACAACAAATACAGAGAGTTCTTAGAGATATAAGTGTTGATCCAGAAGGCAGTAATGTTGTGATGCAGGGAGATGTCACAAGAATAGTATCAATGAATAATAAAGAGAGGAGAACACTTATTGATGAATTGGCAGGGGTAGCTCTTTTTGATAGCAGAATTGAACAAACGCATTCCAAACTTAATGATGTTTTTGAAAGACAAGAAAGATGCGAGATTCTAGAAAACGAACTGCAATCTAGTAAAGTAAAGCTTGAAAAAGAATGTGAAAAAGCAAAAAAATATAAAGAGTTGAAGGCAAAACTTTTTCATATTAAGGAGATTGAAAAAGTACTTTTATTCGATAAACAAGTTCAAAATATTGAATTAATTAAGAAAAAAGCTATTAACTTGGATAAGAGTAAGATTTTATTTAATCAACAAAAAGAATCTCTTAGTAAAGAAATACAAGTATTGCAAGATGCAATGCAAATAATGATTGCAGAATTAAAAGAGAAAGGAGAAGATAACTTAATCAAAGTAAATTCTGATATTGGGAGTATAAATTCTAATTTAAGGGAATTAGAAAGAATAGCAGTTGTTAATAAAGAGGAGGGCATTAAGCTGCAAGATCAACGAGATAAGATTGCAATATCTAAAAAAAATACGGAGTTAGAAAAGAATCAACAAGAGCACTTTAATGATAATTATCTAGAAAAATTGAACATCGAGATTCAAGATTTAACGTTAAAACATAAGTTATCTAGAAAAAAACTTTCTGATGCTGCAGGTGAATCAGGTGAATTTTCAAAGCAAAGTATAAAGGTCAATAATGAGTTAGAAAACATAAAATCTTTATTACAACCTCTTGAATCTAGTAAAAGGAATATTGAGGAGGAAATTATACAAATTAATATTCAAAGAGAGGAAATTTCATCTCAAAATGATCTTTTAAAGTTAGAAAAACAAAAACTATCAGAATGTAATCAAAATAATGAAAAATTAACGGATACAAAAAATCGTAATTTGAGCAGTATTAGATCTGAGATTGACACTTTAAAAATTGAAATAGATTTATTGAATAAAACTAAACAAAGGCTAAATAACGAACAATTAAGGCTTGAAAAGGATTTATCAAGATGTGAAAGCAGAAAAGAAGCTCTAAATGAAACCAGGGGATCATATGCATTAAGGATACTTTTAGAGGCAGGTTTAGAGGGTATACATGGATATGTTGCTCAATTGGGTTCAGTAAACGACAAAAACAGATACGCATTGGAAATTGCAGCTGGTAATAGACTTGGACAAATAGTTGTTGATAATGACACTATTGCTTCAAAAGCTATTGAAATTCTTAAAAAAAAGAAAGCAGGGAGATTAACCTTTCTTCCACTTAATAGAATTAAAACTTATAAAAAAAATTTCGCGCTTAAAAGATTTGAGAATACTAAAGAGAATGGATTTGTAGATAAGGCTATTAATTTAATTGATTGTGATGATGTTTATGATGATGTTTTTAAATATGTTTTTGGAGATACAGTAGTCTTTTCAGATTTAGAGTCAGCGAAATCATCTAAACAAAAAATTAGAATGGTTACTTTGAGTGGAGAACTATTGGAAGTTAGTGGTGCAATTACCGGAGGTAGTAAAGTTAATAAAGATCTTGCTTATAGGTTTGGAACCAATAATGATATTGACGATGCTCACCCCATAAAACAAAGACTAACAATCATTGAAGAAGCTTTGAAGAAATCAGATAATGATATTTTAAATAAAACTAATAACTTGAATAAATTAAATTTTAATCAAAGGGAAATATTAAAGGATTGCGTATCCTCTAATAAAGAAATTGAAGTAAATAATAATTCTCTAAAAGTTTCGATGAAAAGAATTGACGATAATAATTTGAGACTAAATAAGCTTACCTCTCAAAATAATTTATTAAATGATAATTTGGATAATATTCAAAATGAAATAAAACCATTTAAAAAAAAGTTGGATGAATTGGGAATGATCCTTAAAAAGAATTATGAAGATAATCAAACATCCTCTTTAATGACTCATAATAATGATTTCGAAAAATTAGATAAAAAACTTGAATTAATGATTCAAGAGAAAGATGAATTATTAAATAAAAAGAATCAATTTGTTTTAAATCAAGAACGTATAAATAATCAATTAAATCTAATATCTCTACAAGAAAAGAATCTACAAGAATCAGTTAAAGAGCTTTCTAATGCTCATAATGCATGGATAAAGAAAAGAGATGATTATAAAAGTGAGCTTGCTAGTCTTGATGGTCAGAAATCATTACTTGAAAAGGATCTCGGAATATTAAGAAGAAAAAGGGATGAGTTGAATTCATCTATTTCAAATAAAAGACAAGAAATAAATCAGTTTATTCTTAAGTTGGAATATCTCGAAAGAGATTTAAATTCTCTAAATGAGGAAATGCGTAGCGAAACTATCAAGTTAGAAAATTATAAAAAAGAGCTACCTGATCCTTTGCCTAGCTTTGGAGAATATGAGAGTATAACTCTTGATTTATTACAATCAGAGATCGTTGTGATTAATACGAAATTGGAAAGTTTAGAACCCGTAAATATGTTAGCTTTAGATGAATTAGAGGAATTGAAAGAAAGGTTAAATGATTTAATAGAAAGACTGGAAGTTTTATCTAATGAAAGATCGGAGTTGTTATTAAGAATAGAAACTGTTTCAACTATGCGACAAGAAGCATTTATGCAGGCATTCGTAGAGGTTGATAAGCATTTTAGAGAAATCTTTGCCAATTTATCAGATGGAGATGGGTTCCTTCAGCTCGAAAATCCAGAAGCTCCTTTGGAGGGAGGTTTAACTTTAGTGGCTCATCCTAAAGGAAAAAATGTCAGAAGATTAGCTTCAATGTCGGGTGGAGAGAAATCATTAACGGCCCTAAGTTTTTTATTTGCGTTGCAAAAATATAAGCCTTCTCCTTTTTATGCATTAGATGAAGTAGATAGTTTTTTAGATGGTATTAACGTTGAAAGATTATCAAAATTAATAACAAGTCAGTCATCAAATGCTCAATTTATAGTCGTAAGCCATAGAAGACCTATGATAGGTGCATCTGAACGAACAATTGGTGTTGCTCAAGCAAGAGGTGCTAATACTCAAGTTGTTGGATTACCAAATGCTGCATAATCACACTTTTTTAAATTTTTACGTCAGAATGTCAGAAAGATATTAATGAGTTTGTCGAACACATCCACAAATAATAATGGCCGCAATTCCGTACCTAGTGAACGTCTATGGTTAAGATCGGAACTTATGGGAACTCAAGTCATTACTACTGATACTGGAAGGAGATTAGGGGTTGTTGGTGAAGTAGTTGTTGACATCGATAGAAGAGAGGTAGTTGCTCTAGGTCTTAGAGACAATCCTCTCACAAGATTTTTGCCAGGTTTACCGAAATGGATGCCTCTTGAAAGTATCAAGCAAGTTGGCGATGTAATTTTAGTGGATTCTTTAGATTCTTTGAGCGACGGTTTTTCTCCTGAAAGATATGGGAAAGTTATAAATTGCCAGGTAATTACGGAATCTGGTCAGCTTCTTGGAAGAGTTCTTGGATTTTCTTTTGATATTGAGACGGGGGATTTAATTTCTCTTGTTATGGGTGCAGTAGGAGTTCCTCTTTTAGGTGAAGGTGTTTTAAGTACTTGGGAAATTCCTGTAGATGAGATAGTCAGTAGTGGTACTGACAGAATAATTGTTTATGAAGGCGCAGAGGAAAAACTGAATCAACTAAGTAGTGGATTACTCGAGAAACTTGGGGTTGGTGGTTCTTCTTGGGAAGAAAGGGAAGCAAATAGGTATACAGCAAATCTTGTGCCAGTAGAGAATCAGCTATTGTCAGGTTCTGAATCAGAAGAACGAAATAATTTTATTGAAGAAATCAAAGAAGAAGAATTTATAGAAGAACAAGAATTTATAGAAGAAGAACTTGAATATGTAGAAATTGAAACTGCACAAGAAAAAATAAATAATAAAAAACAACTTTATTTGGATAGTGACTCCTCTGAACAATTAATCCAACGAACTGATGAAGAAAATACGACAGAATTTGTTGTTCAAAGGCCATCTATATCTAATAGGGCTTCAAAGAGGCCTATTCAAAGGTCACAAGAACCCTTAGATATTGAACCTGTTGAAGATAAAACAACAGTCATAGAAAATCCTCAATCAGAATCCGTAGAAATTGATGATCCCTGGTAATTATTTAGTAATTAACTAAATCTTTTGATCGAATTAAAAATTATGTAAGCTAATTTTTTAACTGCACCAGTTTTCCCTCGTTGTTTCGATAAATTATCTTTTTGCTCACTTAAATATTTTTTATTTTTTATAAGAAATATAGCTTCATTAGCGATTTGTTTTGGTGAAATGTTGCCTATTCTCTCTGGAATAATTAACTTGTTAGCTTTTATATTTGGCCATGAAAAAAATTTTTTCTGCTTTAAGTACCAATTTTTAATTATAAAAGTGAAGAATTTATTTATAAAAGAAATTTTCCCAATTATTCCGAAGATACCGTCCCAAGCGTTCATTACATTCAAATGTTGGGTGGGTAGAATAACTATCATGGGTAAAGTCAGTGAAGCTAATTCAGCAGTATTTGCTCCAACTGTAGTAATTGCAAGATCACATTTTTTTAGTACTTCATAGCAAGGATGTTTATTAATTAAATAAATTTTTGTATTATTTGAGGTTTCAATAACATAATCAAAAACGGAACTTTTAATTTGTTTAATTTGTTTTATTTTGGATGAATAATATTTTGATATAGGATTCTTATTACTTTGAAAGAATAAATATTCGCTTGTACTTGTAGTTGGTGCTATGGGAATCATTAAATTAATATTTTTATTGTTTTTATTAATATGATCAGCGATTTCAAGAAAGAAAGGAATACCTACCGTAAGCTTTGCTTTTTTAGAACCTGGTAGTAAAGCAATCCAATTTTTTTCTTCAAGATTTAAAGCAATTGTTTTTTTATTGGTGATGTCTGCCATTAAATCGCCAATAACTTTACATTTGTATCTATATTTTGAAGGAATGCTTTTCTTGACGTTTTTATTCATTGCTGCAATTACATTATTCCAACGTGGCCATCTTGAAATCCATTCAGCATATGCAATGTTGATATAACCTAATCTTTTTGCTAACAAAATACTCCAAAATTGATCTCCTCCAAGAAAAATAACGATCCCTTTTTGAGGCCATTTTGCATATTGAGCAGGCCTGATTAACAATTTCCAAAAAGTCTTTGCTTCTGTAACTAATTCAAATTTGTGCCATGATTTAGCAACTTCATATTCTTTACCAGTAGCATTTGGACACGGTACTAAAACTAATCTTATTGAGAAATTCAGTTTATCAATATTTTTCGAAGTATCATTTATCTTATTTAGATAATTCACTACAGGCCTTACCCACGTTGATAATTCCCCAGGCCCATTAGAGATAATTACAACTGCAATTGATTTTTTTTTCATTGCAGTCAATCCAAAATACATTAAATGCGGACGGCGAGACTTGAACTCGCAAGGCCTAAGCCACACGCTCCTTAGACGTGCGCGTCTACCAATTCCGCCACGTCCGCAAAGGGTTTTCGAGCACAAGGGTGTTCTTAAACCACTAAATCATCATACATTAATCGCATTAATTTGCGATAATGTTTCATTAATATGCTCGGTTTAAATTCTTAAAACATTTATTTTTAATTAACTAAGTTTTAAATACTTAAAAATGACTGATTTTTTCTATTGCATAAATAAATAATTATCCACATATAACGTTTTAGGTTGTATTGTTAATCAATGCATTCTTGAAATTCAAAAATTTTATTGAATACTTTTTAAAGTATTTTCAATTTAAATTAATTTTTATTTCTTCAATTTAATTTTGTAATGGTTGAAAAAGTTTTAATTGCTAATCGTGGAGAAATAGCTTTACGAATTATCAGAAGTTGTAGAGAGCTTGATATTGCAACTGTTGCTGTTTATAGCACCGTAGATAAAAAGGCATTGCATGTGCAATTAGCAGATGAAGCAGTTTGCGTCGGGGACTCATTAAGTAACAAAAGCTATTTAAATATTCCAAATATCTTAGCTGCTGCTACATCAAGAGGAGTTGATGCCATTCATCCAGGCTATGGTTTTCTTGCGGAGAATGATAAATTTGCAGAAATGTGTAACGATCATGGTATAACTTTCATTGGTCCCTCTCCCAATGCTATTAGATCAATGGGAGACAAATCTACTGCTAAAGAGACAATGGAGACAGTCGGAGTACCAACTGTTCCAGGAAGTAAAGGTTTATTGTCGAACGTTGAGGAGGCCTACGAAATGGCACGAGAGATTGGATATCCCGTCATAATAAAAGCCACAGCTGGAGGAGGAGGTAGAGGAATGAGATTGGTTGAAAATAAGACTAACTTAGAGAAAATGTTTAAAGCTGCTCAAGGCGAAGCAGAAGCGGCATTTGGTAATGATGGTTTATATATGGAGAAATTTATAAAAAAGCCAAGACATGTTGAAGTTCAAATACTTGCTGATAGGTCAGGTAATGTCGTTCATCTAGGAGAGAGAGATTGTTCTGTACAAAGAAGGCACCAAAAATTATTAGAAGAGTCTCCCAGTCCAGCTATTAATCATTCTCTTAGAAAAAAAATGGGTAATGCAGCCATCGCTGCTGCAAAAAGTATTTGTTATGAAGGTGCAGGAACTGTTGAATTTTTAGTAGATGATGATAATAATTTTTACTTTATGGAGATGAATACCAGGATTCAAGTAGAACATCCCGTAACTGAAATGGTTACTGGTGTTGATCTAATCGCTGAACAAATAAAAATAGCTGGAGGTGATAATTTAGGATTTACTCAAGACGATATTCAATTAAACGGTCATGCTATTGAATGCAGAATTAATGCTGAGGATCCCTCACATAATTTTCGTCCATCGCCCGGAAAAATAACTGGATGGCTTCCACCAGGGGGCCCTGGAGTAAGGGTTGATAGTCATGTTTATACTGGTTATGAAATTCCTCCATTTTATGATTCACTTATAGGTAAATTAATAGTCTGGGGTAAAGATCGTAATACTGCTATTAAAAGAATGAATAGAGCTTTAAATGAATGCGCTGTAACAGGAATTCCAACAACAATTAACTTTCATTTAACCCTTCTCAATAAAACGAAATTTATGGAAGGCAAGATTCATACGAAATATGTTGAAGAAGAATTATTACCTAACTATTAAATGCAATATCATGCTTTCTTAATTAATACTTTTTTGTATGGCTAATTTGATTAAACCTTGCTGACCAACCAATATTTCTCTTATAAAACTTATTATTCCTATCCAAATTACTGGCCCTACATCGACTCCCCCGATGGGAGGAATAAATTTTCTTGTAAAGTTTAAAATAGAACTTGTTGGGACTGCAATAAATAACCAAAGACCCTTATTTAAATCAACTTTTGGGTACCAAGTTAATATTAATCTTATTAAAAAGACTAGCGTTAGAAACGATAAAAGAATTCCTAGCGTAAGATCTAAAACGTTTAAATAGTTTTGAGACAATGAAATGACAATTATTTAATCCATCTTAATAAATATCCCATAAGTTGGGATTTAATTCGTATTATAAATTCAGAATTTAATTTTAAAAAAGTGATTCAAATCTCTAATCTAATATTAGCGGCTGATGTTTCCCCAGAAGTGGCTGGTAGTTCTGGTTTTAATATGATAGCGAGTTTCTTCGCAGCAGCGTTACTTATAGTTATTCCAGCAGGAGCTTTTTTGATCTTTGTTAGCCAAAAAGATTCACTTGAACGTACTTCAGCTACACGTAGACGCTAGTTTTTATAAAAGTTTTAAGTAAACTATATATAAAGGTGCTTTATTGCACCTAAAAAAATAAGTTTTGGAGAAAAAAAGTGGTCAATGCTAGTCTAAATTGGGCGAGTATTGTAGGCATCGTACTAGCTGTATGTGGAGGTGGCCTATATTTTTTGAGGTCATTTAAACCTGCGCTGGCAAGAGATTATGATGTTTTCTTTGCGGCAATAGGTCTTTTATGTGGAGGGATATTATTTTTTCAAGGATGGAGATTAGATCCTATTCTGCAATTTGGGCAGTTTTTATTAGCAGGAACAACGGTATTCTTTGCCTATGAAAGTGTTCGATTAAGAGGTGTTGCCACTGACCAAGCAAGAAGATCTTCTTATTTTGAAGATGATCAGATTCCAGATATGCCTAGAAATTCTTCTAGAAATAGATTTAATGATGATTATGATCAATTTGAGGATTCTGATAGACCATCTAGAAGATTCAAACCTCAAGATGATGACTTAGAAGATGATTACATGGAAGGTAGATCGCAAAGGAGAAATATATCAAGAGCTATCCCTGAGTCTGCAGTAAGCAGGAGGCGTCCTTCTTTAAGAGATTCTAATCAATTTGAGAATGACGAACCGAAGAGAAGAAGAAATCGGTCTGAAGATAATAGGATGAGAAATGAGGATAGAAGAGGAAGTTTTGGAGATAGGCGAGCATCAAGAAATGAAGTTAAAAGAGGTTCACGGCCATTACCTAATCAAGAAGTTTCTAGACAAACAAATAATTTATCTCCTAAGGATTCTTCTTCCTCTTCTAAAAAAACAACAAGACCATCTATAAGATCTCAGACTACAAGAGAAAAAGTAGAAGATGCATCATTTTCTCAAAAAATTAATGAAGAGAAAAAACCTCGTCAAGCACGGAGAACAGCAGCCAGCGGAAGACCAACTTCTAAAAATCAAACTGGAAGATATACAGTTGGTACAAAAAAAACTAAACCTAGAGACAATAGCTCTAGATTCGATGATTAATTAAAATATTCCTGCCCAATTTAGAAATGATTTTTGACTTATCAATTCAATTAAAATTATTGCTAAAAATCCAAGCATTGCGAATCTTCCATTCGTAATTTCTGAATAATTGCTCCATCCAAACTTATATTTATCTTCAATTTCAATTGTTTGCTCATCAATTTTAATTTCTTCCGAATTTGTTTTATCTACATCCATATTTTCCTCATTATTTTGTTCTTGATTTGAATTCATGATTTTGATCTAATTTTTAAAATTATACTTATCGGTAGTAAATAATTTCCAGTCTCCTTTCCCATTTAATTCTAAAATGTTCTCATGAAAATCCTTTAGACTTGGCCTATGACCAACGCTTATCAATGATAATTCCCTATCTCTTAATAGATTATATAGTCTTTTTTCAGTTTTAATATCGAGTGCACTAGTTGCTTCATCTAACACAGCAAATCTCGGAGAATTCAGTAGTAATCTCGCAAAGGCTAATCTTTGTTGCTCACCTAATGAAAGTATTCTTGGCCAATCTTGTTTGACGTCAAGGTTAGGATATCTATCAACAATAGAATTTAAATTTACTTCATTAAGAACAGAAATTAAGTGGTCATCACTAAATTTCTCAACTTCTGTTGGATAACATAATTGTTCCCTTAAAGAACCTAATAGCATATAGGGTTTTTGAGGTATAAATAGCAAATCACCTGTCTTTGGCTTTTTAATTGATCCTTGATTTGGTTCCCATAATCCACTGATCATCCTTAACAAAGATGTTTTGCCACAGCCAGATGGGCCTACTACTAATAATGATTGATTTGTTTCGATACTCAGATTTAAATTTTTGATGATAGCTTTATCAGATCCAGGAGGGTAAAGATTAGCATCGTTGATAAGGATAGAAGAATAATCTGAAATTATATTTTGATTGTCTATCGGTTTGGTTTGACTGATACTTTCAACTTTTGACTGAAAACCCTCTAATCTTCCAATTCCAGCTGTGAACTTTGCTAGTTCCTCTATTTGATTAACTATAAAAAACAAAGAACCTTCTACCATCCCAAACGCAAAGCTTGCTTGAATAAATCGACCATAATCAATATCTCCTCTAAAATAAGGAATTGCCATAATTAGATATGGAAAGAAGTTGCCAGCATAATTAATAGAACGTCTCATTACATCAATAATTACTCTCCAAATTATTAGTAAGTTAAAGTTTCTTACCACTTCTCCTAACCTTCTCTCTGTTTCACTTTTTTCAGGTTTTTCACCTGAATAAAAAGCTATGGATTCAGCATTATCTCGAATATGCACTAATCCATATCTGAAATCTGCTTCATACCTAAGTTGATCGAAATCAATTTTTACAAGATTTTTTCCAGCAATTAAGAGGATAGCAGTAGCGAATGCTGCGTATCCAAATAATGAAAAAGTTAATGTCGTACTAATACTCCATAATATAAGAATGTTCAGAGAGAAAGTAAGAAGTGCATCAAAAACTCCCAAAGTAAAGGATAAGCTTTGGCCAGTAAATGCTCTGGTATCATCTGTTATTCGTTGGTCAGGATTATCTACATCAGTTTGTTCTTCATCATTAGGATTTAGTTGGTAGTATGCTTTATTCGTCATATAGTCTTTTACTAAGCTTTTTGAAAGCCAATCTCTCCAAATTATTCCTAATTTATAGGTAAAGAATATTTGAGAAACCCGAATTGGGAGTGCTACAGCAAAGCAACAAGCATAGATTCCTAAAATTCTATAAAATCCATCTTCTTGTTTTTCTACTAAAGCATTTGTTAAGTCTCTTGCAATAAATCCTATTCCTGCATTAATCCCATTTACTGCCAAAAGCATTAATACTATGACTGCTAGAAATAACCAATGTACCCATCTGCGATTCTTGAGTTGACGTCTTAAACTAAAAAAACTTCCTGAACCAACTAGAAATAATCCTGAAAATAATAATCCCCACCAGCCAGACCATATTGTATTAACAGTATTAACTACTCCTCCAAAGTATTTATCTAGAAAAATAGGCTGAATGCTTTCAAAAAAACTAATTATGCCTGTGAGGACTATAAGAACAATACCTCCTACACAAAATAAAAGAGATATTAAAAGCCATATAAACTGAAAGCCATTACATTGATCAATAGGTAAGAAAAATGGTTGGGCTAATCTTCTTAACTTTTGTAATTGATAAAATATTTTAGATTTATTTTGTACTACATTATTCATATTTTTTCAATACCTTTTATTAAGTAGATTATATCTTTATTAAGATAATTACCCAAATCCTATTAATGAAAGAGCCCAATCGGGAAGGTTTAGATAAGTTAATAGTTTTAAATCAAATTCATGAACTTTTATAATCGATACATCCATAAGCCACCATATTAGAAAAGGTAAATTAAATAAAATCTGTAGTTGCCATTTGTATGTTAATACTTTCCAAATTTTAGTTAAAGTTGACTTTTGTGATTCATCTAAACTCTCCCAATTTGTAGTAATTAGTTCGAATATATTTTTAGGTTTATTATTGAGGGATTCTGGAGAATTCATTTTTATTTTTTCTTATTTATAGCTAAAATGAAACTCTTTTGAGAGTTTTAGCCAGGAGGCCAATTCATTTTTCTACCAGCTAAAAAATGTATATGCAAATGAAAAACTGTTTGTCCAGATTCTTCACCGGTATTAATAACTGTTCTCCAATTTTTTAATTTCTTAGATTTGGCAATATTTTTTCCAATTAAAAGAAGATGTCCTAATAAATTTTTATCTTCCTCCAAACACTCGTATAAACTAACTAATGGTTTTTTAGGAATTACTAAAAAATGAACTGGAGCTTGAGAGGCAATATCATCAAATGCTATACAAAGCTCATCTTCATGCAGCTTCTCGCAGGGAATCTCACCATTTATTATTTTTCCAAAGATTGTAGTTTCAGCCATTGCTATATTGAATAATTAAATCAGTTGATTGGTATTACATCTTTTTGATGAAATCCTTCTTTGATGAGTTCTTTTGTCAAATCTTCTTTTGAAGTAACTCTATCAACAAATAAAACCCCATTGAGATGATCCATTTCATGTTGAATGCATCTTGCTAAGAGTCCATCAGCTTTCATTTTTCTTGGCCTACCCATTTCATCTCTAAATCTTAATTTAATTGTTGATGGTCTTACAACGTTTAAATAAACTCCTGGGATACTTAGACACCCCTCTTCATATGAATTTAAAGTTGTTCCATAATCGGTAATTTCTGGATTTATTAAAATTAATGGATCAGCAGCAGCATCTTCAAAATTTACATCAATTACAAGGAGCTCTTTCTTGATTCCTATTTGCGGAGCAGCAAGTCCAATCCCTTTGGCTGCATACATACTTTGAAGCATTTCTTTAGCTAAATTTCTTATGGAATTATCAACTTTACTTATTCTTTTAGCATTTTCTCTCAAAACATCATCACCAAGTTTATATATTTCTAGTGATGGTGTCCCTGTTTGTTCCTTAGATACCTTTTCCGCAGGACTGTTTGCTTTTGACTTTCTTGCGAGTTGTGAAAAATTGTTTGCCACGGTAAAAAAAAATATTTACTCAACAGTTAAGCTATAAAAATACTAGCACTTTAAATTCATCTTTAAATAAACTTTCTAAATGAGTAATGCTAAGAATTTAAAAATTAAGCAAATCGATAAAAAAAATATATCTTTTAAAGAGTTATCTCTTATCAAGAATATGATCTTTTGGGTTGATATTATTCCTGATGATCAAACACATAAAAATGCTATTTTTGCGAAGCCATTTAATGATAAAAATGCAATTCCACAAAAATTAACGGGCGATAATTTTTATATTAAAAGCAATTTTCATGGTTATGGGGGGAAATCATATCAATGTATTGAGGTAAATGATCAAATTTATTTAATATGGGTCGATCAGCTCTCAAAATCAATGTGGCTGCAAATTTTAAGAGTCCAAGAAAAAGTACCTAAAAATGAAAATGAATATCTGCTATGCGATATGGAACCAAGACAACTTACTGAGTCAATAAAAATTAATTTTGATACTTCATTTGTTATTTCTAAAAATAATCTTTTATACGGTTTATGTGAGATAAAACATAGAGATTATTTATTCTCATTAAATTTATCTAATACTAAGCAAGAAATTCGTTTAATAAAAAAATTTGATAATTTTGTAGGGAATTTATCTTCTAATATCTCAGCTGATTTATTTTCCTGGACAGAGTGGAATGCTGACTCCATGCCTTGGGAAAAAAATGAGCTCTTTTTTGCAATTATTGATAAAGATGGAGAGATACAAAAAATAAAAAAATTTTCTAATAAATTTGTTAATGAGGAGAAAAATGTTTCTTTCTTTCAACCTTACTGGATGAGTGAGAATGTTTTAGTCTGTTCTGAAGATAGTACTGGTTGGTGGAATTTATTATTTCTCGATGTAACTGATATTAAAAATATTATTCTCAAAAAAAGAATAATGAAACCTTTGACTGAGTATGGATCCCCTCAATGGGTTTCTGGAATTTCATTTTTTTCTGGAAATATTAAAAATTTATTTTGTATTGCGAAAAAAGATAATAGTTGGTTACTAGAACATTATCAGAACTGTGAATGTATTCATGAATTCAAATTACCATTTTGTTCAATAAAGGATTTAGTTGTTTATGATCGAAAATTGGTTATTAGAGGTGGTAGTTTTGATTATTTCGACGAATTATTTGAGTGTGATTTTGAAGAAAAAAGCCATAATAAATTATTAAATGAGATCTCCATCGAGTCTGTAAATGAATATTCAAGACCAGAATCTTTTTGGTTTAAAGGTTTTAATAATCAACCCACACATTCTTTTATTTATAAGCCTCTTTTTAAAAGGTTTATTAAGTCACCATTAATTGTTAAGGCACATAGTGGACCTACTGCTTGCTTTGATGGCTCTTTAAATTCGGAAGTGCAGTATTGGACTTCGAAAGGATTTTTAGTTGCGGAAGTGAATTATGGTGGTTCCTCGGGTTTTGGAAGAGAGTACAGGGAGAGATTAAATTATAAATGGGGTATTCTTGATTCCTATGATTGTAAAGCATTGGTACTTGATTTAATTAGGTTAAATTTAGTTGATAGCACCAAAGTCGCAATTTTAGGAAATAGTGCTGGTGGTTTAACTGCAATTAATGCTTTATGTGAAGGTGATTTGTTTAAAGTGGCAATTTGTAAATATCCTGTTCTTGATTTAAATGATATGCATCAACAAACTCACAGATTTGAGAAAGGGTATTTAAATTCTCTTATAGGTAAATATTCAAAATTTCGTAATGAGTATCAACTTCGATCACCAATTTATAAAATTAATCAATTAAAAAAACCAGTTTTATTATTTCATGGAAAAAAAGATTTAGTTATTTCATACAAAAAAACCCTGCAAATCAAAGAAAAACTTCTTAAAAATAATAAAAAATCAGAAGTCATAATTTTTGATAATGAAGGGCATGGTTTTAAAAATACTAATAATAAAAAACAAGTTATTTTTAAAACTCAGCAGTTTTTAGAGAAAACTTTAAATATTTAAGAATACAGTTTTAAAAAACTAATAGTTTCCTTAAGTTTTTCGATAAAAGTATTGATGTCTTCTTTGGTAGTTGTGAAGTTCATACTAACTCTAGCTGTTGAATTTATACCGATATGTCTATGCAGAGGTTGACAACAATGATGTCCACTTCTTATGCAAATACCTTTAGAATCAAGGATTTCAGCGATGTCGTTTGAATGTATTTCTTTTACATAAAATGTTGCCAATGAAGCTCTATTAGGATCTATTTCTGGAGAAGGACCTATTATTTCAAGATCCTCTATTTGATTTAATTTCTCAAATAAATAATTTGTAATTTCCTTTTCATACTTACTAATACGATCTAACCCAATATTATTAATGTAATTAATCGCTGCAGCTAATCCTATTGCTTCTGCAATAGCTGGAGTACCAGCTTCAAATTTATGAGGAAGTTCAGCCCAAGTACTTTTTTCTTCAAAAACATCTTGAATCATTTCGCCTCCACCAAAAAACGGAGGGATGTTTTCTAAAATTACTTCTTTGGACCATAAGAAACCTATGCCTGTTGGGCCACATAATTTATGTCCTGAACCGGCTAAAAAATCTATACCTAGTTCATGAATATCTATCTTTTGATGGGCTAAACTTTGACAAGCATCAAGCAGAACTAAAGAACCTTTATCCCTAGCTAATTTAGTTATTTCTTTTATTGGATTACAGCACCCTAAGGTGTTACTTATGTGCAATAAACTTACTAGCTTTGTTTTAGTAGTTAATTTTGATTTGAAATCATTTATATCTAATCTCCCATCTTGATCTATGCCCACAAATTTTAGTTTACATTTGTTTTTTGCGGCTACCATTTGCCAAGGAACAATATTACTATGATGCTCCATTATTGATAGAAGAATTTCATCATTCTCTTTTAAAGTAAATTCTCCCCATGATCTGGCTACCAGATTTATGGCTTCAGTTGCATTCCTTGTAAAAATAATTTCTTTTGTTGAATTTGCGTTAACGTATTTAGCAATTAAAGATCTTGAATTCTCAAACTCTTCTGTTGCTTTGGCGCTTAATTGATGTGCACCTCTATGAACGTTTGCATTGAAGTTTTTATAATATTTGTCAATTTTTTCAAGGACTTGGATAGGTTTTTGGGTTGTTGCAGCATGATCGAGATAAATAATTGTATTTTGGCTTTTAGAATTATTTTCTAATAAAGGAAAGTCTTTTTTATCTATTAGAGGAAAGTTTTTTTTATCTATTTTTGGGAAATTTTTAATTGTTTCCATTAATTTTCTTTCAAAATTTTATCTAGTAAATCCCATCTATCTTTTGAGATAGGAATACTTGAAATAATTTCTTGTATATAAGAACTTAATTGTAGTTTACTAGCTTCTGCTAACGTGAGTCCTCTTGATCTCATATAGAAAAGTTCTTCTTCATTTAATTGTGAAATAGTTGCACCATGCTTGCATTTTACGTCATCAGCAATTATTTCTAACTGCGGTTTAGTATCTATTTTTGCGTGTCTAGATAAAAGTAGATTTCTGCTCAATTGAGACGCATCGGTCTTTTGCGCAATTTTTGGAACAATGATGGATCCTTCAAAGACAGCATGTGATTTACCATCTGCCAATGATTTATTAATTTGATTTAAAAATCCATTAGGGCCGTTAAATTTCATTTGTGTATAAGTAGCTATTTGGTCGTTATTTTTTGTTATTTGTATTCCTTTTATATTTGTTTTAGCATTCCCGTCCAATTGATTAATACTAATTTCAAATCTTGCATAATTAAATTTGAAATGTAATGAACCTAAGCTGTATTCACTTTTTGCCTTTTGAATTACATTTAGAGAATTTAATAAATTAGATTTGCTTTCTCCATAAGAAACTACACCATGATTTACCGAAGTATTTTCCTCTAAACAGAAATAAGTTGATTGAGATAGTGAGGAATTTTCGTTTCCTAGATTAATTTGCAATAAATCTACTTTAGAATTCTTTTCAAAGAATAAAATAAGTGTTTTAGCATTTAAAGAGTCGGGTGAGGAGGCACTAAATATCTCGAGAGGAGGGATTTTATTACCAGAAATATTTAAACCTAAGATGTTTTCTTTAGAACTTAAACAATGATTTAGTAGGTCACTCCAATGATCATTTTGATTAAAATTAGATATATTTTTTTTAATAAAATCAACTACTTCTTTCTCTCTTAATTTTTTTATTGAATAGTTTTCTTCTTCTAAATTGATTGAGTTATTCTCGCCTATTATCAGTCTAATTATATTTTTAGATGCTTTTTTATATGGGAGATTAATTTTAGATTCTTTATTTTTATTTGAATGATCTAAAAATCTTGAGAATTTGGATTTATTGGAAAGTCTCCAGTATTCACTTTTGGTATTTGGTAATGGATTTAATTTTAATTTATTAAGACAAATTTTTTGTAACTCATTTGGATTACTAATTAATTCATTATTTTTAATTTCTTCAATAATTTGCATTGATTTATTGCTCTCTTATAAAACTATCTGTCCATTCATATCCATGTTTCTCAAGTTCTAGGGCAAGATCACTGTGCCCAGTTTTTATTATTTGACCGTCTGACATTACATGAACATAGTCAGGTTGTATTTCATCTAATAACCTTTGATAGTGAGTGATTAATATAATTCCGGTTTGTTCATTAGATATCTTCTTAATACCTGAGGCAACTACTCTAAGTGCATCAATATCTAAACCTGAGTCGGTTTCATCCAAAATTGCAATTTTTGGTTCCAATAATGCCATTTGTAATATTTCATTCCTCTTCTTTTCCCCACCTGAAAACCCTTGATTAATACTCCTCGATAAAAAGGCAGAATCCATTTTGACTAAATCAAGTTTTTCTTTTACTAAGTCTTCAAAGTCAAAAGTATCTAGTTCTTCTTTATTAAGAAATTTTCTTCTTGCATTTGTCGCAACTCTAAGAAATTCTAGATTACTTACTCCAGGAATTTCGATTGGATATTGAAAACCAAGAAAAATACCAGATTGAGCTCTCTCTTCTGGTTCTAAAGATTGAATATCATTTCCTGCAAATTTTATTTCGCCTTTAGTTATTGTGTATGATGGATGACCAGCAATAATCTTGGAAAGAGTACTTTTCCCACATCCATTTCTTCCCATGATTGCGTGAATTTCGCCAGGATTAACTGAAATGGTTACCCCTTTTAAAATAGGAAGATTTTCGATAGATGCAAAAAGATTATTTACTTCTAATATTGGATCTAGTTCTTTCGTTTTGCTTTGCATCACACTTTAGAAATTAATTGATTATCCTACGGAACCTTCTAATTTGAGGGCAAGCAGCTTATCGGCTTCAGCCGCAAATTCCATTGGCAGTTGATTGAATACATCTCTACAAAAGCCACTTACCATCATTGATACAGCCTCTTCAAATTCAATACCTCTGCTTTGTAAATAAAAAAGTTGATCTTCAGAAATTCTACATGTACTTGCTTCATGCTCAATTTCTGAATTTGGTTGTTGAGATTGAATATAAGGAAATGTATTTGCAGCAGCTTGATCACCTATTAACATTGAATCACATTGACTATAATTTCTTGATCCAGAAGCTTTTGAACCCATTTTTACAAGACCTCTGTAACTATTAATTGAATTGCCAGCACTAATTCCTTTACTAACTATTGTTGATTTAGTTCTAGGACCGATGTGAATCATTTTTGTACCTGTATCGGCTTGTTGAAGGTTATTAGTAAGAGCTACAGAATAAAATTCCCCTACCGATTCTTCTCCTAAAAGTATACAGCTAGGATATTTCCATGTAATGGCAGAGCCTGTTTCAACTTGAGACCAGCTTATTTTACTTCTCTTACCTAAACATTTACCCCTTTTGGTGACAAAATTAAAGATTCCTCCAACTCCTTCTTCATTTCCAGCATACCAATTTTGTACTGTTGAATATTTAATTGAGGCGTCGTCTAATGCAATAAGTTCAACTACCGCTGCGTGCAGAGTATTCGTATCAAACATTGGAGCTGTACATCCTTCAAGGTAGCTAACGGAGCTAGATTCTTCTGCGATAATTAAAGTTCTTTCAAACTGACCAGAGTCTCCGCTGTTGATTCTAAAATATGATGAGAGATCCATAGGACATTTAACTCCTTTTGGGATGTAAACGAATGAACCATCACTAAAAACAGCAGAGTTTAACGCAGCAAAATAGTTATCATTAGCTGGTACAACAGAACCTAAATATTTTTCTATTAAATTCGAGTGATCTTTTACTGCTTCGCTTATAGAACAAAATATTACCCCATGCTCAGCAAGTTCTTTTCGGAAGGTTGTTGCAATAGATACACTATCGAATACTGCATCAACAGCAACGTTTGTAAGTTTTTTTTGTTCAGTTAGAGGAATTCCTAATTTATCAAAAGTTTCTAGGAGCTTGGGATCAACTTCATCTAAGCTAGAAATCTTTTCTTTTTGTTTAGGTGCAGAATAGTAAATTATATCTTGATAATTAATCTTTTTGTAACCTAGGTCTGCCCAGTTAGGCTCTTCCATTTTTTGCCATTTCCGAAAGGCATTAAGTCTGAAATTAAGAAGATATTCAGGTTCTTCTTTTTTTTCTGAAATTAATCGAATTGTATCTTCATTTAGCCCTTTGGAAATCTTTTCAGTTTCGATATCAGTAACGAAACCATATTTGTATGGTTCAGATACGACATCTTTAACTAAATTTTCACTTACCATAATTTCTATAAATTAATCTATTACAATTAGTTTTCTATACTTTAGCTAAATATATGCCCAATATTGAGTTTTTATCTTTAATTAAATTAAAAAATTAATGTCTAATCAAACAAATTCTTTTCCAAGTCCGTTAAGCGATGAGATCGTGAAAAATATAGATCAACTGAATTTGCCCATAATTAAAAAGCATCATGTTCGATTACTCGCCCATTGTCTTGAAATCTTTAAGGAAATAGGAAAAGATGAAAAATCTTTCTTTGATGAAGATGAATTGCTTAAGGAATGGTGTGAAAAAAAATCTCAGAAGTTCAATGATAAAAATTTCAATCAACTTTTTTATGAACAAATGTCTTCTGCTGCAAAAAAAATAAACTTTTTTTCTAAGAGTATTGACAAAAAATTCAAAGAATTGGATCTTGAGGATTTAATCACTTTAGTTGAGCAAAATCAGGAAAATTAATATGAAGCGATCCCGAAGAAAAAATATATTTTTGTTGAGTTCTTAACAAATCAAGGTAATAAAATTTAAAAAACAGAAAATTAATTTACTAGTTATAGATTTCTACATTTCTTTAAAATTCACTTATACCAGTTACTTATAAGAAAGTTGTAAAATTTAAAAAATTAAAAGTAGTCAGAAGATCCTGACGACTGCCTCTAATGTCACCCAAACTGCAAAAAAAAAGAACATACTGATCCCATGCAATTTATGGAGATTTTAAAGTGGTTGATGGGATCAAGAATAAAGAATATTTACTTAGTCTAACCCTCAGACAATTGCGACAAGAAGCTAGTAAGCTATCTATCCCTTTATATAGCAGAAAGACAAAAGCTGTACTTATTGAACTCATTGATAAATATCAAAAAAATGCTAATCAATCAGATAAAAAAAACTTAACTAATAATATTTCTCCAAAAACCTCTAAACTTATAACTCAAACTACAACAGAAGAAGTTAATACAAAAGTAGTATTTTTGCCCAGAGATCCAGAATGGGCATATGTATTTTGGCAAATCTCAGAAAGTGATAGAGGTAAAGCTCAGTCATTAGGTGCTAATAAATTATGTCTACGTTTATATGACGCCTCAGGTATTGGCGAAGGAAATCTAAATCAGGGAACTTTAAGAGAAATTGCTGTAGATAGTTATAGTACCGAATGGTATTTGCCCATCCCTCTAGCTGATAGGGACTACAAGGTTGAATTAGGTTACAAATATGGCTTCAAATGGATGTCATTAGCTATTTCCTCTGTAAGTCATGTACCAGGTACTCAGCCTTCACAGCAGATTTTAGATAAATTTGTTCCATTTAACTTAGAAACTCCTGCATCATCTGAGCCTCCTTTGATTATGCAAAACCCACAAGTACAAGAAACTAATGGTTTGCATGAGCGCTTATATCAGGCAGCAACAAATTTTCCTACAAAAAGAAAAGTAGGTTCTGAGGAATTTATGGAAAACATGAATTCAAAAAATTTAAACTCAAATCTCACTGATTCTGGTGCAGGGCAATGGTCTTCAGGCTTAAATGAATCTGGTATTGGAATAATTAAAAATAAATCTTTTTGGTTAGTTGCTGATTCGGAATTAATTGTTTATGGAGCAACAGATCCATCTGCCAAATTAACGATTGGTGAAGAAGAAGTTCCTTTGGCTGCTGACGGTACTTTTAGGCTTCAAGTTCCTTTTAGGGATGGCTCGCAAAAATATGAAATTAAAGCTATCGATAATTCTGGTGACCAAGAAAAAAGTATTACAATGAAATTTGATAGAGTTACTCCCCTTGACGATACAAATGAAAAAGATAATGCTGAGAAAGAATGGTTTTAAAGAAATAAGAATATTAATGCTAAAAAAAATTGTTGCTTTTACACCATTATTTGGAGCATTAAGTTTTCCCTTGATAGTTCCTATTACTATTTCTAAGTTTGGAGTAAATTATGGAATTCTAAGTGCATTAGTTATTTCCTCTTTATGGTTTATCGCTATGTTAAGAACATCCGAAATGCCACATTAATTTAGTTAGATTTTTCTAAGTCTTATAGAAATCATGACTGAAGTTAATGTTATTAATATAAAAAATCCTTTTCTAGATCAGAAACCAGGTACTTCTGGTTTAAGAAAAAGTACTTTAAGGTTTAAAGAAGAGCACTATTTGGAAATATTTATAGAGGCAATTTTTAAATCACTTAATAATTTGAGAGGATCAACTTTGGTTGTTGGTGGGGATGGTAGATATGGGAATATCGAAGCAATCGAGAAGATTATCCAAATATGCGTAGCACATAAAGTTGGAAAAGTTATTATTCCAAAAAATGGTTTATTATCTACACCTGCGACATCTCATTTGATTAGAAAAGAGGAGGCTATTGGAGGAATTATTCTTTCAGCAAGTCATAATCCTGGTGGTATTGATGGGGATTTTGGAGTGAAATTAAATACTGCAAATGGCGGACCTGCTCCTGAGTCAATTACCGATCAAATATTCCAATGTTCTCAATCACTTAAGAGTTACAAAATTAGTAATATTACAATTCCAGACTTAGATAAGTTGGGTGTATTCTCGTTTGGAGAAACCTCATTAGAAATAATTGATGGATTAAAGGATTATTCAGAATTAATGGAGAATATTTTTGATTTAGATCTAATAAGTGATTTTCTTAAAAATGATTTCTCTTTAATTTTTGATGCAATGAATGCAGTTACTGGTCCATATGCAAAAAATATTTTTGTTGAAAAAATGGGTCTTGTAGATGCTTGTGTCATGAATGGCACACCACTCGAGGATTTTGGAGGTTTACATCCTGATCCAAATCTTACTTATGCGTCTAAATTGGCGGATTTGTTATTAGTCCAAAAAGCCTATAGTTTTGGAGCTGCATGTGATGGTGATGGCGATAGAAATATGATCTTAGGTCAGGGTTGTTTCGTAAATCCAAGTGATAGTTTGGCAATTATTACTGCTAATACAAATTGTGTACCTGGATATAAAGATGGTATTGCTGGTGTTGCACGATCTATGCCCACTAGTTCAGCAGTAGACTTAGTTGCACGTGCTTTAAATATTCCTTGTTTTGAAACACCAACTGGATGGAAATTTTTTGGAAATCTTTTAGATTCTAATTTAATTACAATTTGTGGAGAGGAAAGCTTCGGAACTGGTAGTAATCATGTAAGAGAAAAAGATGGCTTATGGGCAGTTTTATATTGGTTACAAATTTTAGCTGTGAAAAAATGTTCAGTTAGTGAATTAATTCAAAACCACTGGAAACAATACGGAAGAAATTATTATTCAAGGCATGATTATGAGGCTATTCCTTCTACTATTGCAAATCAAATATTCAATAATTTATCTTCTATGCTTCCAAGTTTAAAAAACAATAAGTTTGCTGGAAATCTGGTGAAACAAGCAGATAACTTTTCCTATTTAGATCCAGTAGATAATTCAATTAGTAAAAATCAAGGATTAAGAATTATACTTGAGGATAATTCCAGATTAATAATACGTTTATCAGGTACTGGCACCAAAGGTTCAACTTTAAGACTATATTTTGAAAAATTTGCAAATTCTCACCATAATTTAAATTTAAATCCTCAAATAGCTTTAAAAGATTTAATTAACGATTTAGATCATTTATTAAATATTTCAAAACTTACCAAAATGAAAAAACCTACTGTTATTACATAATTTTCAAAAATGATTTATTCGTTAGATTAAACAACATGGAGTTAGATAATTTATTTAGCAATACTTCTCGAATAGAAAGTAACGCGCCATTAGCGGATAAATTAAGACCAAAAAATTTAGACGACTTTTTCGGTCAAGAATCCATTTTAGGGCATAATTCTTTATTGAGAAATGCAATCTTGAATGATAAGGTAGGAAATATAATTTTTTCTGGACCACCTGGTGTAGGTAAAACAACTTTAATTGAGATTATATCTTCTAATACTCGTTCCTCATTAATAAAATTAAATGCTGTTTTGTCTAGTATTAAGGAGTTAAGAACTGAGATTGCAAATGCGAAGGAAAGATTACGTAGTTCTAATAGGAAAACAATTTTATTTATTGATGAGGTACATAGATTCACCTCAGTTCAACAAGATGCTTTGTTACCATCAATTGAAAATGGCACCATTACTTTTATTGGTGCTACGACAGAAAACCCTTTCTTTGCCGTAAATAAAGCTCTAATAAGTAGAGCTCGTATTTTCTCATTACTTCCTTTAAATAAAAATGATTTGAAGAAAATAATTGATAAAGTAATAAAGTATTACTCGTGCCTTAAAGATTCCAAAGTTATTAAAATAAAAGAAGAGGCAATTAATCATTTAATAAATTTTTCTGGAGGCGATGCGAGGAATCTCATAAACGCTTTAGAGTTAGGTATTAGTATTACAAAGGAAAATAAAGAAAATTTAGTTGTTATTGATCTCCCAATTGCTGAAGATTCAATCCAAAAGAAAAATATTGTATATGACAAAAATGGACAAAATCATTTTGATGTTATTAGTGCATTTATAAAATCTATTAGGGGTTCAGACCCAGATGCGACTTTATATTGGCTTGCCAATATGGTAGAAGCTGGTGAAGATCCAAATTTTATTTTTAGAAGACTTTTGATTTCTGCTTGTGAGGATATAGGTCTTGCAGATCCCAATGCAATAGTTGTTGTGCAATCATGTTGTGATGCTTTTGATCGAGTTGGTTTCCCTGAAGGATTATTTTTTCTTTCACAAGCTTCTTTATACTTAGCAATTTCTCCAAAGAGTAATAGTACCAAATCAATTTTTAAAGCGGTAGAAGCAATTAAGGCTAATAGTGTATCGTCAGTTCCCAATCATCTGAAAAATAATGCTAGTAATTACTTAAATCCACATAATTATCAAGGGAACTGCTTGCAACAAGAATATCTACCAACAGATTTAAAAGGAATGAAGTTTTGGAAACCAAAAGATTCTGGATGGGAAAAAAATAAATATAAAGATTTACCTAACAAACAAAAAAGTTAGATCATTTTTGAGCTGCAAATAATATTAGGTATAAAGTGAGAGATATCTTTATAAGCTAAAGAGATAGTCCATTTATATAAGTTAATTTGGGTAAATTTTAACTTCAGTTTCTTCTTTTTATGAAATAGGATTTTGTCATTTAAAAAATATTGCCATTCCTTTATGTCTTCAGCTAATTTACCATGATCCCATTTTATGGCGGCCTCAACTGCACACCATTGATTTAAGATGGTGTTTTTATATAATTCGCTCGTGGGATTTGAACTAATTGATTTGAAGAAATATTTTTTCGCTAATTTTGCATAATTGAAATCTCTATCAAGTCTCTCAATATCAATCCCAATTTTTTTTTCATGCCAAACTAATATAATCGCATCATTGCAATGACTAAAACTACAATACCCCATCCCTTTTGGTAATTCAGGAGGTTCTCCTGGATTTGCAATTATGGGTACTTCTAATGGATTTATATTGAAAAGATTTCCTAAACATTGTCTTATATAAGCTCTGCTTTCTAAAAAAATATTTGCACGATGTCTAGAAAGCTTATTTGCGATTTCAAGTTCTTTCAGTGTTGCGACATCTTGTACACCTTTAATCTCATGAAACCAGATTTTTGGTATTTTATATTCATAGTTATTTAATAATGTCAATGGCTCTTAAGGTCGGTGATAAAGCACCAGAATTTAATTTAAAAGATTCTTTTGAAAAAGATGTATCTTTAAAAGATTTTAAAGGTAAAAGAATAATACTATATTTTTATCCAAAAGATAATACTCCAGGATGTACTAAAGAGGCTTGTAATTTTAAAGAAAATTGGGATTTACTTAAGGAAAATAACTTTGTAGTTCTTGGAATTAGTAAAGATAGCTCTGCTTCACATCAGAAATTCATTGAAAAATTTGACTTACCTTTTGTTCTCTTGACTGACCCTGAACCTTATAAAACTTCTTCTGATTATGATAGTTATGGCCTTAAAAAATTTATGGGCAAGGAATATATGGGAATGATGAGAAATACTTTTTTAATTGATGTTGATGGTAAAGTCGAAAAAATTTATTTTAAGGTCAAAGCAGCTATTATGGCAGATCATATTATTTCAGATTTAGGATTAAGGTGAATATTCTAATGATTGAAGTGTGTGATCATACCTTGCATAACTAAATTCGGGGCTATAATAATTTCTTTTTTCTTTTGCTTTAATAAACTACCAATTAATTCAGAGTCGCCTCCGCACATAATCAAAATATCTTGAGCAGGGTTAAATGATAAATTAATCACACCCATTAGAGAGTTAGATACTCCTTTTAACATTGAATCTTCTGTATTAATTAAAAAATCTTTCAGTGGAATATCATACTTTTTTGGAGCTTTGAGGTTCTTGGTGTATTTCTCCATAGATCTTAGCTGTGTCAGAAAACCAGGTGTTATTTGGCCGCCGATAATAGAGCCTTGTGCAGTTAATTTCGTAAGAGTTAAAGTTGTTCCAAAATCTGCTACTAATAGTTCTTTTCTAGATGGGTTATCTATTATTTTTAATGCTTCCAAACAACCAAGAGCTCTATCAACCCCAAAATGATTCGGAAGGTTTTTTAATTTAATATCTTGAGTTGAGATTCTATTTTTTTGCTTAAGAGACAAATCTGGCAATTTCCCTACTGATGCCCAAATTAAATTATTTAAATTGATATTTTGAGGCACACTAGTATTTTTTTTTGTGTGAAAAAACTTATACTTTGTTTGTAAATTTTCTGCCCAGTGAAGCCTGCTATTGCCAACTAAAAGGAAATTAATATCATCGATCATAGTCCTGAAAGAAAAATTTAATTTTCAGTATGGATTCCACATTCTTGCTTAATCCCGCCAAATCTTGTTGTCCTGCCTTCTTTATCAATACTTTCAGGAGAACTGGAATGCCAATCTCCAACAGTTGAATAACCTTTTGAGAAAAGTGGGTGTGACGGTAATTGATTTTCTTTCATGTAATAAAAAATATCTTTGTTTTTCCAGTTGAGTAAGGGCCTTAAAGAAAGTCGTTTGCGTATTACGTCGACAAAATTCATTTTATTCCTATTATTTGTTTGCTCCGCTCTTACACCGCTAGCCCAGCAGGATATGTTGTGTTTATCTAAAGCATTTTCTAAAGGTTTGATTTTTCTTATGTCATGGTATTTATCTAAATCACTAGATTTATTAGTTTCCCAAAGTTTTCCATAAAGGGATTCCATTCGTGCTGGAGAGAGTTCACTTTGTAAAACTTCTATTTCTAAAGATAAATCATTGATTAGTCTCTCTGCATACTTATAAGTCTCTGAGGGTAAGTACCCTGTATCTATCCAAAAAATCTTAATTTTTTTTTGTAGTGAGTGTTGATGCACCATATGTAAAATAACTGACGATTGTATTCCAAAGCTTGTTGTAATAGCAAAGTGATTATCAAAGTTTTTATAACCCCATAATATTATTTCTTTGGGGGTCATATCTTTTAATTTTTTATTATGGCTTTCTAAATTAAGTTGAATACTTTCTAGCGTTTTCTCAATCATTATCAAAGGTAGTTAGGAATTAGAGGTTATTTCGCTCAGTTTGAAAATTATTCGTTTAATTTAATAATACATTTAGGTTTAACAATATATCCTTCATGAAATCAATAAAAAAACCAATAGTAATAGTTGGCGCAGGCTTTGGAGGTATGGCAGTTGCTTCAAACTTGAAAAGACTTAATCCTTCTTTGCCAATCCTAGTCGTTGATTCTGAAGCAAACTTTATATTTAAACCTTTAATGTATGAAGTTTTAAGCGAAGAATTATCAATGTGGGAGACTGCTCCTGAATTTTCAAATATATTCTCAAATTTAGGTATTACTTTTCTAAGAAATTGTTTAAATAAAATTAGATTTGATGAAAAGATTCTCGAATTTAGTGATGATTTAAATATAAGTTATGAATGTTTGATCCTTTGTACAGGATCCTTATCTTGTAGTTTTTCAGTGAAAGGCGTAGATGAAAATTGTTATTTTTTTAATAATTTAAATGATCTTAAAAAATTAAAGTCGTTTTTAGAAAGATTTCAGAATGATAAAATAAAGAAAAACTTATTTGTAATTGGAGCTGGTCCTTCTGGTGTAGAGATCGCATGCAAAATTAGTGATATATATAAAAATAAATTTGATATAAGTATTGTTGAAAGGTCTAATGAAATTTTAGCTCGTAATAAGATTTTTAATCGAGAAGAAGCCGAGAAAGCTTTAGAAAGAAGAAAAATAAATGTTCTTTTAAATTCAACTGTTCAAGAAATTTCTGATCAAAAAATTATTATTTTGGATGGTTCTGAGATTAAAGTTTTAGATCAAGATGTTGTAATTTGGACTGCTGGGGTCAAACCTAACCTTAAATATATTGACGAACAAATCTCACAAAAAGACGGAAGAATTCTCGTGAATGAAAATTTACAGATAGATAATTGTGTAAACTCTTTTGCTATTGGAGATATTTCAATCATTAAAGGTATGGAGGATTTGCCTTTGACCGCTCAAGTAGCAATGCAACAAGGAAATCATCTTGCTAAAAATATCGAATTACTCTTTCAAGAAAAAGAGCTTTTACCTTTTTATTTTGAGGACAATGGTGAAATGATTAGCTTAGGAATTGGTGAAGCATCTATTTCTGCTTTAGGTGTAACATTATCGGGTAAATTGGCGTTTGAAGCTAGAAGATTGATTTATGCTTCTAAAATGCCTGTTATTAGTAAAAGTTTAAAATCTACGGCTTCTTGGTTATTTCAAAAAAAATCTACTATAAATAACCTGATTAATAAAAAACCATAAACTAGTTTAAACTTTTTTGGCCTATTGTTTATAGGTATATTGAGTTAAATAAGTTTGATATGAATCTGATTTCTTTTTTTAGTAATAATTTAGATGCACTAATAACTGTATTAGTTTTATTTTTGTCATTAATTTTATTTATAAGAAATACTATAGCCCCTGAATTAACTGGTTTATTATGCGTTGGAATATTTATTATCACTGGAGTTCTAACTCCTGAAAAAGCCTTATCTGGATTTGGAAGCCCATCTTTAATCACTTTGATGGGTTTATTCGCAGTTTCATCTGCATTATTTAAAAGTGGTGCGTTAGACAGAGTAAGGGAGCTTATATCCTCTGAAAATATTAAAACGCCTAGAAAATTAATTTTACTTATAACTTTTTTAATAGCTCCAATATCTGGAATCGTTCCAAATACGCCAGTTGTTGCATCCCTTTTACCTTTAATTGAAGGCTGGTGTGAACGAAGAAATATTTCACCTTCTAAAGTCCTTTTACCTTTATCTTTTGCAACTCTATTAGGAGGAACACTTACATTATTAGGTAGCTCAGTAAATCTGCTAGTAAGTGATATTAGTCAGCAATTAGGCTATGGGTCTCTTGAATTATTTAGTTTGACTTCAATAGGGATTCCAGTTTGGTTAATAGGCACAACATATATGATCTTAGTCTCTGACGTTCTTTTGCCTGATAGAGGAAGAAATAAAGATTTTATTAAAAATGGTAATATGAATATCTATTTTACAGAAGTTACCATTCCTTCTTCCTCTGAATTAGTTGGCCAATCAGTAAGAAATAGTAGATTACAAAGAAGATTTGATGTTGATGTTCTTGAGTTGCAAAGAAACGGAAAAGTAATACTACCTCCTCTTGCAGATCGCAAATTTGAGCCTGAAGATAGATTGATAGTAAGAGTTACGAGGGCGGATTTATTGCGTTTACAACAAGAACATACAATTTTGTTAGCTGAAAATAAGAGATCTATTGTCGGTACAAATCTTCTCTCTACTGAAGAAGGTACCAAAACTTTCGAGGCTTTGCTCCCTTCAGGATCAACTTTAGCAGGGGCAAGTTTGAGAGAACTTAGATTTAGGCAACGCCATAATGCGACAGTTTTAGCCCTCAGAAGAGGACAACAAACTGTTCAGGAAAGATTAGGTGAAGCCGTTTTAAGAGCAGGAGATGTTTTGTTACTTCAGGCACCTTTAGACTCAATAAGAGGTCTGCAAGCAAGTAACGACTTATTAATTTTGGATCAATTTGAAGATGATTTACCATTTTTAATTAGAAAACCAATTGCAATTGCAATTGCAATTGTTATGGTTCTCTTGCCTTCTCTAACTAATATTCCATTAGTAGGGTCTGTTCTTTTAGCAGTTATAGCGATGGTTGCTTTTGGATGTTTACGTCCTGCAGAAATACAAAGGTCAATTAGGTTAGATATTATTTTATTATTAGGTTCACTATCAAGCTTCAGTGTAGCTATGCAAGTCACTGGATTGGCAGATCTAATAGCCATAAATTTGGATTTTGTCCTAAGTGGAATGCCACTATATTTTGCTTTAATAGTAATTTTTATATCTACTGTAATACTTACTCAATTTATAAGTAACGCTGCTTCTGTCGCGCTGATATTGCCAGTAGCTATACAGTTTTCAAGCGTTTTGGGTATCTCACCTAATGCCCTGATAATGCTTGTATTATTCGGTGCAAGTCAATCATTCTTAACTCCAATGGGTTATCAAACAAATTTAATGGTTTACGGACCTGGGAGATATAGATTTTTTGATATTGCAAAATACGGTGCGGGTTTAACACTTATAATGTCTTTGACTGTGCCAGCTTTGATAATTTTAAATTTTAAATAAATAAAGTGAAAATTAAGAACGTTGTCTATAAATTAAAAGAAATATACAGAAAGTTATCTGTACCTCAATTCACAATTGTCACAGGCTTAATTATTATTATTTTTGGAACTTTAATTTTAAGTTCGCCATTATGTTCTTCATCGGATGTGGGTTTGTGGGAAGCATTCTTTACGTCTACTTCTGCAATAACCGTTACTGGGTTAACTATAATTGATGTAGGGGTTGACTTAAATATTTTTGGGCAAATTTTCTTGGCTTTAATGCTTTTATCAGGAGGTTTAGGCTTAATGGCTATTACAACTTTCTTACAAGGTTTTGTTGTGAAAGGGACTCAGCTTAGAACTAGATTGGATAAAGGCAAGACTCTTGACGATTTTGGGGTTGGTGGAATTGGTAGAACTTTTCAAAGCATTGCTATTACTGCCACTTCTATTATTTCTTTGGGAGCAATAGTATTATATTTTTTCGGGTTTTTAGAAATTCAAAATAATTGGCAAAGACTATGGTCTTCAATTTTTCATAGCATTTCTGCATATAACAACGCAGGTTTTTCTTTATGGTCTAATAGCCTCCAAGATTATCGATCTAATTTTGTTGTCAATATTGTATTTATTTTTTTAATTGTAATGGGAGGACTTGGTTGGAGAGTTATTGACGATATATGGAGTAATAGAAAAAATCTTTCATATAAAAAATTGAGTCTTCATTCTAGATTAGTAATTAGAACAAGTTTTTCCTTAATAGTTTTTGGATCATTAGGTTTTTTAGTAACAGAGACGTTATTAAACAGTCAATTTTTTAGTGATCTAAATTTCTTTGAGAAAATTTTATCATCTATTTTTGAAACTGTTAGTGCAAGAACAGCGGGATTTACAAATTTCCCAATATCTTTAAATTCAATATCAGATACTGGTCTCTTGCTATTGATGACGTTGATGTTTATTGGAGCCAGTACCGGTGGTACTGGTGGGGGAATCAAAACTACAACTTTTATTGCCTTAATGGCAGCAACCAGATCAACATTAAGGGGACAAAAAGATGTAATTATTAGTAATAGATTAATTTCAGATAAAGTTATTTTGAAAGCAGTTGGAATAACTGTTGGCTCTTTACTTTTTGTTCTATTGATGGCTATGTTATTAAGTACTACGAATACTTTTATTAAAAAAGAATCATTTACATTTCTAGAAATTCTTTTCACTTGTATTTCTGCATTTGCAACCGTAGGTTTTGATATTGGTTTGACAGCAAAATTAAATCATTTTGGTCAATTTATTTTAATTATTGGTATGTTCGTAGGAAGACTTGGAATTCTTTTACTTTTGAGTGCTGTTTGGCAAGCTCTTTATAAGAGTAGAATAGAGAGACAAAAAAGAATTGGCTATCCAAAAGCTGATCTTTATGTTTAGTAGTTACTAAAATTTATTATGGCTGATTGGTGGCAATGGTCTCCACAAAAAGAAGATGAAGCTCTAACTTTTGCAGTTGTAGGAGTTGGTAGATTTGGTACCGCTGTTTGTAGAGAACTTATAAGTAATGGTGCAGATGTTTTAGCTGCAGATTCTTCTGAGAAGGCTATTGATGATTTAAGGCAATTAGAACCTTCTATTGAGGCAAGAGTAATAGATTGTACTGATGAAGAATCAATGAAGGAATCAGGTATTTTAGAGATGAATACAGTGGTAGTTGGTATTAGTGAGCCAATTGAAGCAAGTATCACTACTACTCTTATTGCTAAGGATAGTGAAGGAACAAAAGTAAAAAAAGTAATTGCAAGAGCTACAAGTGATTTACATGAAAAAATGTTAAAAAGAGTAGGTGCTGACAAGGTTGTTTTCCCTTCAAGAATGCAAGGTGAAAGGTTAGGTTTAGAACTTGTTAGACCCAATCTAATTGAAAGATTAGAATTGGATAATCAAACTGGAATAGATGAAATAACTGTCCCAGAAGAATTTATTGGGAGATCTTTAAGAGATTTAAATCTAAGAAAAAATTATTTTGTTAACGTTCTTGCTGCTGGTCCTCCAGAACAATTGACAGTCAATCCTCCTGCAAAATATATTCTTGAGCGAGGAAATATTTTGGTAGTTATGGGGAAAACTTTAGATTTACAAAAATTACCTCAAAATTAATTATTTATTTTCGGATTTTTTGGTATATATAATCCTTTGAGGAGCTCCTTTTAATCTTTTAATACTTTGTCTTTCTAATGTATCTCTGAAATTATCGGTATCAATATTATTTTCTGATGTTTGTGATTTGGCTTCTCTTTTGAAATAATTTTTAATTCCTTCCTGAATCAAGACCTTTGCCATATTGCTGACGGTTCTTGATTCATTTTCAGCTAAAGAATTTAGCTGTTCACAAATTAATTCTGGAAGAACCACTTGAATTCTAGGGGATTTTGGCTTCCCATTAGTTGAGTTTTGGCGGGTTGCCATTAGTCAAGCTGAATAACTGTTACTTTTAAGTATACACAGTTAGTCAAGGGTAGTATCTTTGTGTATATTAATAGTAAGCATATAAGCCTTTGATTAATTAGTTCCTTGTGCAAATTATGAAAAATTCAAGAAAACTTGATTCTTCTCAAAGATCAACAATTGATAAAAAGAAAAAAAAAATAATACAGTCTGAGTCTTTAAGTAACGAGAATAGTGATGTATTAGTATCTGCAGTGATCAGTCCATATTTATTAACTCATCTGCATCAAATTCTGCAGCGTTCAGAATATTATGCTCAGAAAGATGGAAGAATATCTCATGCTGCTAATTTTGCAAAGCTTAGGAAAGTTCTATGTTTAGATGCAAGAAGTATGGCAGATGCCTCAGCCAAAGAAATAAAAGATACTGATCATGATTTGTCTATAAATAAATATAATGAACAAAATGTAGCTTGAGGGAATAGTCTATTGATATTAATTAATGGAAACTGATGACTAGTAATGTTGAAAAACTCTACAATTTAATAGCTGAGGATTCAAGAAAAAAACAAAGTTTATTTTTGATGGCTCTTAATAATCCAAAATCAGCTCTTGAAAAAATTTGCGAGATAGGTAGAGAAGTAGATATTCAAGTTACTAAAGAAGAGGTTGTGGAGTATTTATCCACTGTGGATGATGAAGCAACTAAATTATGGCTGATTAAGGCTAGAGGAGGTCTTTAGCAAAAGATTTTGCGTAGTTCCTTCTTTTAATGCTGGTGTAATTCTTCTGTTGTAACCACCACCACCAGCCAATGTCCAAAAAAACCAATAACTTGGAATTGCCAATGCTGCTGCTATGAAAATTACTGCGATTTGTTCTATTCTTTTCATATAACAATTTTATTCCACAAAAATTTTTTTTGGTAAAAAGTCTCTAAGTTTGTAAATTCAATTATTTTTAAAGTGATTAGATTTGATAATGTAAGCAAAATTTACTCTACTGATGTTGTTCTAAAAAATATTAATTGGGAAATTAGAAAGGGAGAAAAGATAGGCTTAGTTGGGTCTAATGGAGCAGGTAAATCGACCCAGTTTAAAATCTTAATTGGTGAGGAGGATCAAACAAGTGGATTGGTTCTTAAAGAAGGAAGTCCCAAAATTTCCCACTTAAAACAGGAATTGGATTGTAATTTAAATCGAACAGTCAGAGAAGAATTAGAAAGTTCTTTCAAAGATATTCAATTAGTTTCAAATAAACTTCTAGAGATTGAAAATGAAATGAAATTTTTAGAAACTAGCAAAGACTCTGAAAAACTTGATGATCTTGTAAATCAACTAGCCAAATTTCAAGAAAAGTTTGAAGTTTTAGGTGGCTACCAAATGCAGGCAGAAGTAGAGAAGATACTTCCAAAACTAGGTTTTTCTCAGGATGATGCAGACAAATTGGTAGGTAATTTTTCTGGGGGTTGGCAAATGAAAGTTGCTCTTGGAAAAATTATTTTGCAAAAACCTGATTTACTTTTACTCGATGAGCCAACTAATCATTTAGATTTGGAAACAATTTTTTGGCTAGAGGAATATTTAATATCTCTAAAAATATCAATCATATTAATTAGTCATGATCGATATTTTTTAGATAAATTATGTAAAAAGATTGTTTTTATAGAAAGAGGAATTTCTGAAACATATAATGGAAATTATTCTTTTTTTATTGAACAAAAGTCTTTAAATGAAGCAACTCAAAGTAAAGCTTTCGAGTTGCAGCAAAAAGAGATCGAAACACAAAAAAAGTACATTGAAAGATTTCGGGCTAGTGCGACAAGGAGTACTCAGGCTAAAAGTAGGGAGAAGCAATTAAAAAAGATTGTAAAAATTGATGCACCTATTTCAAGACTAAAAAGTCCTTCTTTTAATTTTCCTGAGTGTCCTCGTTCTGGTAAATTAGTTCTTCAAATTAAGAATTTATCTCATAGTTTTGAAGAAAAAATACTATTGTTTGATGTCAATTTAAAGGTTTCTGCGGGAGAAAAAATAGCAATTTTAGGTCCTAATGGATGTGGGAAATCTACTTTGTTGAAGTTGATTATGAAAAAAATAGAGCCTGAAATTGGAGAAGTTAATTTAGGTAAACATAATATAATTACAAGTTATTATGAGCAAAATCAGGCTGCAGCACTTGCCGTTGAAAAACAGGTTATTGATTTAATATATTCAAAAGCACCAGATTGGTCTCAACAAAGAGTAAGGACATTCTTAGGAAGTTTTGGCTTTTATAATGATGCTGTTTTTAAACATGTTCAGCAACTTAGTGGTGGCGAAAAAGCTAGATTAGCATTGGCTTTGATGATAATGAACCCAAGCAATTTTTTACTTCTTGATGAACCTACAAACCATTTAGATCTACAATCGAAAGAGAATTTGGAACTTGCAATAAATAATTATAAAGGAACAGTATTTATTATTTCGCATGATAGATATTTTATTTCTAAAGTTGCAAATAGAATTATTGAAATTAAAGACTCTAAATTATTATCTTTTAATGGTAATTATGAATATTTTTTAGAGAAGAAAAGGAGAATAAAATAACTATTTTTATTTATCTTTTTAAAGATTTCATTCTTGTTTTTTTAGTTTGGAGTAATAGTTTTTAGAAAACTTTACAATCCTCTAGGCAAGATCACTTATTTATCTTTACAGACTTCATAACTTTGATTAATGTAATAATTACGAATTTGTTTTTTTAAGAATACTTATGAAAAAGTATGATTTAAACGAAAGTAATTATTTTACTTCTGATCCAGTAGAAAGTTATTTTGAGTGTATTTCTAGTTGTGATATTTCTGATGGTATTTGTATCTCTCAATGTGTAGAAATACTTAGAGATGATGAAAGTTAAAAAAAAATTTTTACTTTGTTAAGTTAGTAATATCAATCGGTTTAACTTTTAATTTAATAATTTTATTTTTTCTTTTTAAGGTTATATTTATAAATTTATTAATCCCGTTGTTACTTATTTCATTGATAATATCTGAAGAATTATTAATATTTGTTTTACCCACTTTTAGGATTATGTCATTAATTAAGATTCCGCTTTTTGCAGCAGGGCTATTTGGGACAACGTATCCTACTTTGACAATATTTTTATTCGTCTCAAAAAAATTTTCGTCTATTAAGTTGATTCCAATCATGGGATGTATTACTTTTCCATTTTTTATTAGTTGCGCAGCGATATTTTTAGCTTTATTTATTGGGATTGCAAAACTTAAGCCTGCCCCAGGGCCTGATCTAATAAGAGTATTAATTCCAATCACTTCTCCCTTACTGTTTAATAATGGCCCTCCAGAATTGCCAGGGTTTATGGCTGCATCTGTCTGAATTAACTCAAACTTTTTATCATATATTCCTAATTGTGAGACATTTCTATTTAAGTTACTAATTATTCCCAGGGTTACTGTATTTTCAAGTCCAAAAGGATTGCCAACAGCTATTGCCCAATCACCAACTTCAATTTTTGTTGAATCTCCTAACTTTGCTTTTGGCCAAGGTCCTTTCCCTTCAAGCTTGATAACAGCTAAATCAGTAAGTAAATCTTGTCCTATTAACTTCCCTTTATATTTTGTTCCATTTGATAAGCCAACTATTAACTTTTCTGATCCATTCACAACATGTGCATTTGTCATTACAAGACCATCTCCGAATATAAATCCGCTTCCTTGACTCTGTTCTATCCGTGGTTGATTTTCAGGAGGTAATTGTAAACCGAAGAATCTTTCAAAATATGGATCTAAGAATATTCTTGAATCTCTAGAAAATTGTCTATTTTTAACAAATCGTTGAGTGTCAATAGTTACTACCGAATCCCCTGTTTTCTTTACTGCTTTAGTTATGAAAGATATATTTGAAATTTTAGATTCTTCATTTAGATTTTGATTTACTAAGGGCTGAGATATTACATTTGATTTGTTAATTAGACCAAGTGTTAAGCATGAAAGGAAGAATAGTTTTTTAAAAGAGTATTTTATAAATTTTCTTTTCGTGATTGTCCTTGAAAACATTCGTCTACAGTTTATTATTTATGTTAATGATAATCACATAAATCGCTCAAATTATTTAGAAAATAGAAGAATATCTTTCTTTAAATTAGCTAAATTTATTTTTTTAGGGCTATTATAGAACTTAAGTAATAATTGATTAATAAACTGAATGTCTTTTTTATTTCCAATAATTTATTCAGCTGCTCTAACCTATCTTGTTTGGAAGGCTTTTAAAGTAATGTCAAATGGTTGGGGTGCACTTGATAAACAACAAAATCGATCTTACAAAACAAATATTAAACAAAAGAAATATACTATCCATCCTGAACTTCTTGATAAATCTGGAAATATAACTCAAGAAGAATTACTTACAGTGAGGTTTTCTAATGATACAGATTCGACTCTGGAAGAAAAGGGAACTACAACTGATTAATTAATTTAGTAAATTTATAAGGTTAAAAATTTGGAATTAAGAACAAAGATTGTCTCCGGAGTTATTAGATCACTCAAGTTGCCCCCTAGGTTCCGTCTTAAAATGGTTAAAGAAGAACCTGTCAGACTTGAATTGAGTCTAACTCCTTCTTATGGAAAAAATCCAGTCATAGTTGGAATAGTAGAATCTCTGGATTTAGTTGCCAGAAGAGATAGAGAGGGGAGACTCCCAAGAGATCTACAAGGAACCTGGGATTGGACTGTAAGACATGGAAAAGTAAGTACTGGAGGTTGGAACCCAATGCTCAAAGAAGCTCTACAGACTATGTTTGAGACAGGTCTGCCTGCGATAATATATGAAGAATTAACTGGAGACGAGTATAAGCCAGTTGATGGAATAAGACATGTTAGATAAATCATGCATTTTCTTTTCATAAATTTAACCTTCAAACGCTAAAATAAAACTACTTTCTAATCAATCATTATGAATGAGGATAATCAACCAAGATTTGGGTTTGTCAACTTTGCAGAAACTTGGAATGGCAGAATGGCAATGATGGGAATATTGATAGGTTTAGGTACAGAATTGATTACAGGACAAAGTATTTTAAGACAAATTGGCATTGGTTAAATTTTTTGTAAGAAGTATTGAAAGGACAATCATTTGATTTCTTCTGCTTTTACTTCAATTGTAGTTTCACTGGGTTTTTTTAAACTTTCCAAGTCTTTTAAATTTGTATTTTCTAAATCAGCGCCACAATTCATGCAGGTATTATTAATTCCTAAAGTTATAGTCCCACATTGATTACAAGTATTTACTTTTGATTTTAAGGAATTAAAACTTATCAATAAAACAGAAAGTATTAAAAGAGGAATTAAAAATATAAGTAATAAAAGGTTTCCTATAAGACTTAGAAAAAAGTTAAATCCAAAAAGGGAAATTAAGATTAAAAAAATTATAGAATAGGTTACTAAATTTTTGTTCATTTTAAAAAAGGCAACATATGATTCTTTTATATTAATTTTTTCTTCTCCTACCCGTTAAAGACATACTAGCTATAACCACACTCCAACATTGTCCAAAATATAAAATAACGCCTAATAGCCAAACCCATAAAGTTAATACTAAAAAACCTCCAATAAAGCCATATGCTTGAAACCTTGTCCCAAGGGAAAGAATACTTTTACTAACTGCTAGATTAAGAGTAGTGAGCCCAATTCCAATCAGAATTGAACCAGGGATTAGTGGTTTTAAAGGAACTTTTCTACTCGGCAATAGTGCTTGAAGTAATAAAGCCATTAATGAAAATCCCACCAGTGGCAAAGCAAATTGACCAACTTGCAAGAGTGGTAACTTTAAAATAAATTCAGAAATAAAATTACTAGAATTTGATATTTTTTCTAGAACATTAGTTGGAATCATTCTGAGATTTGCACTGATTTGATCTAATACCATTAAAAACCCTATAAAAAATACTACTAAGAAAGCTTCAATTCTGTTCCTAAGAAATCTTGATGCTTGCTCTTGCCAGGCAGAGTTTATTCTTCTTGAAGGCAGCTCGTCTTCCCAAAGCCTATCCGAACCTCTTTGAAGTGATAAGTAGGCGTTGCCAGCAGTAAACAGTAAAAACATAGCTCCTAAAATACCTGCTCCAAAGCCTTGGTCAATTAATTTAAATAATGTTGTTTCAACTAATTCAACAACCGATGGAGGTAAAATTTGAGCGGCAATAGATATTATTTGTTGATCTAAACCATCTTGTTTACCCAGAAACCAAGAAGCTATTGAAAGAGATATAAGCAGTATTGGAAAGAATGACTGAAGAGTGTAATAAGCAAAAGCAGCGCTTAAATCAATACAATCCGATTTACTCCATCTTTCGCAAGCTCCCCATAAACTTTTAATAATCCATGTTGTACTGCGCTGCATATTAATTCTCTTCAAATACTTATCCCAAATCTTATTTATTGTATCCAATAAGGATAGTTTTCAAGTCTTTTATATATTTATGATGCAACTAATTTTCCAATAATAAATTACCCCATGGTCTTAAGACTTTCATTTTTTCTTTTGTCCTTGAGGCAATTAAGGGAAAATTAGTATCTTGTAAATCTTGTTCTGTAGTTAAATGCATAGGGTTTATGTCTAACCATTCAATTGAACAATTTAGCTCCTCCAGTAATAGCCATGCTGCTGCAATGTCCCATATTTTAGGAGTTGATTCTATTGCTCCAAAAGTTTGTCCCATTGCAACGCTTGTTAAATTTAAACTGGATACACCAAGAAGTCTTATTTTCCCGGGAAATATTGAATTAGGATTTTTTTGTAAAATTTTAATAGATCTACTACATAAAGAAACGCATTCACTTTGTTGATTATTATTAACCTCAATTTTCTTGTTATTAAGCCAAACACCTTCTCCTTTGATTGCTACAAATTTTTTCTTTAATGTTGGAATGATTAAAAAAGAAGATTGAGGGGTACCATCTACAAATCTTGCTACCGAAATAGACCAATATGGAATTCCTGCAGCAAAATTTGTGGTCCCATCAAGAGGATCTACTATCCAATAAGCATTTGTATTAGGAACTAACTTTCCGCCCTCTTCACTTAGAACCCCTTCATTTGGAGCAATTTTGGATAGAGCCTCTACTATCGTTTTATCGCTCCATAAATCACAACTTGTAATTAACGAACCGTCTGACTTGTTGCTGGCACTGATGTTTCCAAAATCTTTTAATTGTCGATCACTAACCAATTCAAATAAAGAATCTAAATCTTTAAACTGTTGTCTGGTTAAATTATTTTTATTCATATTCAAATATTGCAAATAGATTGAATATCATTTTTGATAAGATTTTCTTCCTCGTTACAAATATTACTTATTTTAAGAAAAGTCAATCTTACTAATTCATCTAAATTTAAATTGTAATTATAAATTGAATTAATTTTTTGTGAATTAGCATTACTTAACTCTTTTTGTCTCACAAGAACATCTTTAAGTGTAGATATTCCTACCTCATATCTTAATCTTGCTAATCTTAAGGATTCTTCTGTGGAAGAGATTTCTTTTAAAGATGAAAGAATTTTTTCTTCATTTAATTTTAAATTCAAATAGGCTTTACTAATATTTGTCTTTAAAACATTTTCAAGATTTTTGTAGGAGTAATCTTCTGATTTTGCATCAGCTTTGCTTGATTTATATAAATTTTTATTTTGCCCGCCGTCAAATATATTCCAACCAAAATTTAAGCTGACAGTATTTGTATATGACGATCCAGATTTTTCAGGGTCTATTGTTTCTAATAAAGAAGAACCCTTAGAAAACGAACTAGTAAAAGTATTACTTATGTAAACATTTGGCTTGTAAACATTCAAATAATTCTTAGCTTGATTTTCTTTGATTGATTTTTTTAGATTGATATTTTTGAGGGAAAGGCTATTTACTAAACCCTCAGTAATATTTTTGTTTAATTTATGGTTCCAGAAACCTATTAATTTTTGATTTTGATTAATCTCGAAGTCCTTATTTATATTTAAGATTTCTTTTAGTGCAATTTTATTAATCTTATTCAGAATTTTTTTCTCATTTAATGATTGCCTATCTCTAGATAATTGTGCTTCAGCTTCAAGAATCTCAAATTTTGTTCCTATCCCTGCATCAAATTTTGACTGAGCATCTTTTAAACTAGTAATTGACAAATCAAGAGATAATGTTTTGTTTCTAATATCCTGATAAGACTTTTGTAGTTTGTGGTATCTAGATTTTGCTTCTTTTATGAGATCTTTCTTTTTAATCTCATAATTATTTTTAGCTATGGCATAATTATTTCTAGCTATTTTAATTTCAGATCCCCTTAGAGGATCTATTAAGTCTAATTTAATATTAAGGGATGGATTCGCTGAAAATTGCGAGGTTTTTGTAGTCGATGAGCTACTATTATAATTTTTGCCAGAAACATATTTAGGTAATCCACTGGCTTGCAAATCTAATGTGGGATATCTTTTAGCGATTTTGCTCGAAAGAGTAAACATAGTTGAATTGACTAAACTTTCTAATGCTTTAAGTTCTTGATTATTCTTTAGAGTAATATTATCTATTTGTGAATAATTAAGGAATATTTGTTTTTCGTTTTCTTGAAGGATTTCTTCAATTTTATTGTTGGTCTTACTAAATAGTGCTTCTTGAGAATTAATATACAAACAAAAAGGCAAAACTAAAATTGGATGTATAAATTTTCTAAGCATAATTAAGTATTTATTTTGTTTTAGATGAACCGATTAGACTACTAATAATATCATTCTGATCATCAAGAACGTGAATGTTAGTTTTCAGTTTATTTGAAACTTCAGTTATATTTTTGTCATCCAAAAACAAATCACTATTAAGCTTTAACATTATTGATGGTATAAATATACTTTCTCCTAGATCCTTATTTTGTAGCCCAGTAATTAAATCTTCCCCAGTTAAAAGCCCTGTTACAACTTGATCTTGTCCCCAGTAAACACTTGGCAAGCCATATAGATTAATTCTAAGGCCATTAATTCTATTAAGTTTTTCCACTGTTGGAAGCAGTGCTTCGTAAACTAATTTCCCAACAATCCAACTGACTTTTCTCTGTTTATCTACTTTTTCAGGAAGAGATTTTGTTTTCGTTTCCAATGTTTTAAGGAAATTTCGTATTGAACCAACTCCATTAGATTCTTGGGGCATATTTTCATATGTTTTATAGCTTGGTAATTTGAGACCTGCTATTAAGTACCATTCGTCGGCAAGCCAACAAAAGCGAGTTCCAATATTTTTTTGGAGAGAGGTTTGAATTTTTTCCACTTGTTGAATAATTTTTCTTGCATATTCTTTGCTTATCGCTTTTAGGCCATCGTCTTCAGGCCTAAACTTAGTTAGGCCTACTGGAACTATTGCTGTTGAAAGTACTGTTTTAAAACTTTTTTTATGAAATTTCGCAAGATCGTAAATAGATTTTTCTAAGGTTTTACCATCATTTATTTCGGGACATATAACTATTTGCGCGTGTATTTGGATTGAATTTTGTTCTAACCATTCAATTTGATTAAGAATTTGACTTGCTTTTTTATTTTTTAATAATTGTTCTCGGGTCTTTGGGTCAGTGGCATGTATTGAAATAAAAAGCGGTGATAGCTTTTGAGTAGATATTCTATTCCAGTCATCTTTATTTAAATTTGTTAGCGTTAGATATGAACCATATAGAAAACTTAATCTATAGTCATCATCTTTTACGTAAAGACTTTTCCTTTTGCCATTTGGTTGTTGATCTATAAAGCAAAAAGGGCACTTATTATTACATTGTTTGATTGAGTCAAATAATGCATCTTTAAAATTAATTCCTAAATTCTCATCTTGATCTTTTTCAATACTAATGTTGTGAATCTTTTTGTTTTTATCCAATATCGATATATCTAGAATTTCTTCACTAATCAGGATCTGATAATCAATTAAGTCTCTTGGTTTCTTACCATTAATACTAATAATTGAATCACCTGATTCAAAGCCTATTTCTTCAGCAATAGAATTATTTTCTATACTTTCAATTTCTGCTGGATTAATTTGGTAGTTAATATTCGGAATCAAAAGATCACTAGAATCCTCTTTATAATTAATTTCTTTCCACACAATTAAGGACCAATCTTTTATCTTTACTTTTATTGTAAACTCATATAAGACTCAAAGTATATTAAATACTCTTAAAATACAAAATATGATTAATTTATTTCAACTATTAAATTAATAAAATATGTCATCTGCATTTTTATTAAACTAGACCTAAATTAATTCAAAAATTTTTAAAGCCTTAATGCATTGGAAGAATTAATTACTAAAAACTTAGAAGTGAATGATAATTTGAAACCTAGATTTCAAAATGGATTTAATATTGTTAAAAGTACTTTTTTATCTAGACCAATTGCTTTGAGACTGTGGTCTTCTTTTTTTATAATTTTGCCAATTTTTGTACAGGCACCATGGGTTAGAGTTGCTCCTATTAGTGCTCTTTGCGCTACTTTTTTTATCCTTGCGTCGGCTTTTTTATTGTCTAGAAAAGAGGAAGATAGATGGTTTATTGTAGGCTCATTATTATTAGGAGTCTCGGGAAGTTGGCTTGGAGGTTGTTTATTTTGGGGCTGGTTAAGTGCTTATCCTATTCTCCATATACCAGTTGAAGCAGTGGCATTGCCTCTTGCTATTGTCGGACTTGGAACAAAATGGAAAATCGGTTCAAGTTTTTATATCTCGTCTTTATTTGGAACGGCGATTACAGATTTGACAATATTTTTGACAGGAATAATGGATCAATGGAAGGAGGTTATTATTGCGGATTCTGATAATGCTCCATTAATACTTCAGAAAACTTCCGAAAATCTTATTCAGTTTAAATCTTTGTCTATTATTATTTTGGCGGCATTAATACTCTGGTTCATATCAAAAGAAATTTTTAATTATGCTATATCTAATTCGATAAATGGGAAGGCTCTTTTAGTATCAAGTTATGTAATTCAAACTACTTTAATTGTTGATGGTATTTTTATTGTGTTAGCAATTATTCAACCAACACTAAGTGGTTTGGTTTAATGCTAAGACCGCCATTTTCGCAAGAATCAATATCTATTGATAAATGGGATGTGATTGTCATTGGTGCAGGAGCAGCTGGTTTAATGACTTGTTTGGAATTGCCAGAAAATTTAAATGTCCTTCTTTTAAATAGGAATACAAGTAAAAGATCATCTAGCAGATGGGCTCAAGGGGGGATGGCATCAGTAGTTAGACCTGAAGATTCTTTTGCTCTTCATGTTGAAGACACCTTAAAAGCTGGAGATGATTTGTGTGACTTATCTGCTGTTGAAATGCTTGTGAAAGAGGCTCCTAGTTGCGTGGATAGGTTACAAAATTTAGGTATGATTTTTGATCAGAGCTCAGATCAACTATCAACAACTTTAGAAGCGGCCCATTCTTGTAGAAGAGTTTTGCATGTTAAAGATAGAACAGGTAGAGCACTTGTAGAAGTCTTAGAGGATCATATCGAAAACAAGGAGAATATTATGCATTGTAGAGGTGTGAGAGTAACGGAATTGCTTATTGAAGAGGAAGTATGTAGGGGAGTTCAGGTACTAGATGGATCTAATTTATATTGGATTACTTCTAAAGCTGTTGTTTTAGCCACTGGCGGAGGGGGACACTTATTTACTAATACTACAAATCCTGCTCAATCTGCTGGGGAAGGAATTGCTCTTTCATGGAAAGCTGGAGCTGCAATAGAGGATTTAGAATTTATTCAATTTCATCCTACAGCTTTAAAGTTTTATGGTTCTCCCTGCTTTCTAATCTCTGAAGCTCTTCGAGGTGAGGGAGCAGTTCTCGTTGATAAGAATGGTGAGAGCCCAGTAAAACATTTGCAAAATGGAGATCTAGCTACAAGAGATCAAGTTAGTAGAGCAATTATGAATAATATGCATGAAAACGATGTTGATCATGTTGGTCTGGATTTAAGATTTATTGATCCAGAAAAAATTGTAGAAAGATTTCCTACGATTATAAGTAGGTGTCAAGATTATGGAGTTAATCCTTTAAATGAGGTGATTCCTGTTGCGCCAGCAGCTCACTATTGGATGGGAGGTGTTCATACCGATTTAAATGCATCTTCTACAATAAAAGGATTATATGCCGTGGGAGAAGTAGCCTCTACAGGAGTACATGGTGCAAATAGACTAGCTAGTAATTCGCTTATGGAATGCCTTGTATTTGCAAGAAAAATGTCTTCTATTGAGTTGAATGCTCCTCATCACTTAAAAAGGTTAGATAGATATAATACGGAAATTTTTATGGATAATCCAAAGGAAGATTTTATCTTAGGTGTTTCAGATAAGATTGATTGTTTGAGAAAATTATGCTGGTCTAATTTAGGTGTCTCTCGTAATAAAAAAAATATGACTGAACTTTTAAAAACTCTTCAAGATGAGATAGATCAACTACAAAAAAATCCTTTGCTTGAATGTCTTAATAAAATAGAAATTGATCAAAAATTGAAACTAAGTGAGCCAAATAGGAGAGGACTTAATTTATTGCTTGATTTGCATAATAGACAAATTACAACATTGCTATTATTAAAAGCTTGTCTTTTTCGAGAGGAAAGTAGAGGAGGCCATTATAGGGATGATTTTCCAATTAAAGAAACAACTTGGAAATGCCATACTAGGCAGCAACTAAATCACGAAATAATTAAAAGGTTTATTAAAAATTAGAATCGCCCTCATATTCAGTCATTATTGCTAAATCATTTAAATCTTTGACTCCACTATATATTTCACCATTAATTTCCCATGAGGGAAACCCTTCAATCTGTTTTTCTCTGCAAAGTTTATATTGATTATCTTTACCGTCTTGAGCGCATTCTACAATCGATAACTCTTTAACTGCTTTTTTGCCAAATAGTTGTTTTTGATCATGGCAATGTGGACACCAGTATGCGCTAAACATTCTTATATTATTCTCACTTAAAAATTTAGCAAACTTAATTTTCTGGGGTGAGCTAGTTGTAGTGATTGCAGGAGATACTTTTTCTGTACTTTTAGAAATATCAATTGCATTAGAAGGGTCAACACTATTTGACCATATCAATCCTCCAACAAGAACTGTTAAAACAACAATAAATCCTCTATAAAACATAGGCTCTCTACTTTCAAACTTTGCACCAATCATAGAGATAATAAAGATCGAAATAGATAAAATTGCCGAAAGAATACAAAAAAAACAATAAGCCTTGATTTTAAAGAACATAATATTTAGCAAAAGGATGCTAAACACAGAAGAAGCACAAGAGATTAAAAATATTGCCCACCATATAATCTTATTTAATTTTTCTTTAGGAGAAACTAAATTCAGTGATAAAAATATTGAAAATCCTAGTATTGAACCATAAGTAATAACTCCTGCTAATGAGAGAGGTATATTGTATTGACTATTCTCGAATAATGTACCCCAAGGGCTATTTAAAACTGTTTCGCAACCATTTTTGATTCCAGGACATGAAAGAGAGTTAAATAATCCCCAATTTTTTAAGGTAATAGAGCCCGTATCAACTAATCCAATGGTGCTCAGAATAGCAATTATAATTTTTGGCCATTTCAGATCTTTTTTATTTTTACTTTTTAAAGTCTTAAGAGACATAGATCTTTTATCGTTGTAATTTGCAGAATATATCCTAATATTATCTTTGAATGGGACTTATAAAAAGTTTCTTTGTTAATTATTTCTTATATAATATCTAATTTACGTGAAGCAAAATAATCAAAAGGTAAAGGATAAAAAAATTTCAAAGGTTGCTTTTAGTCACGTTGGCTGTGAGAAAAATCTTGTTGATACTGAACATATGCAAGGGTTATTAGATAAGGAGGGATATGAAGTAGGAAATGATATAGAAGATGCGAATGTGGTTGTAGTCAATACTTGTAGTTTTATCGAAACAGCTAGAGAAGAATCTATAAGGAAGATAATAGAATTTACTGATCAAGGTAAAGAGGTAATAGTTGCTGGTTGTATGGCTCAGCATTTCAAAGAAGAACTTTTAAAAGAAATGCCTGAAATAAAAGCTTTAGTAGGAACTGGTGATTATCACAAAATAGCTAAGGTTATCAATCGAGTAGAGAAAGGGGAAATTGTTAATGAAGTTTCAAAAATACCTGAATTTATTGCAGATGAAAAAATTCCACGCTTTGTAGATAAAAATAAATTTGTTGCTTATCTTCGTATAGCTGAAGGGTGTGATTATAAGTGTGCATTTTGTATTATTCCTAAGTTAAGAGGTCCTCAACGCAGCAGGGATATAGAATCTATAGTCTTAGAAGCAAAAAATCTTGCAGCTCAAGGGATTCAAGAAATAATAATAATTAGTCAAATTACAACAAATTATGGTCAAGATATTTATGGTAAACCTTCTTTAGCAAGACTCTTGAAAGAACTGTCTAAAGTTTCAGTTCCTTGGATACGAATTCATTATGCATATCCAACTGGTTTAACTGATGAAGTTATTAAAGCTTTTAAAGATTCAAATAATATAGTTCCCTATTTTGATCTACCTTTGCAACATAGTCATCCAGATGTTCTAAAGAATATGAATAGACCTTGGCAGGCTTCTTTAAATGAATCAATTTTAAGTCAAATAAGGGAGCAAATACCATCTGCTGTATTAAGAACAAGTTTAATTGTTGGGTTCCCAGGAGAAAATCAAAAACATTTTCAACATCTTTTAGATTTTTTGCATAGGCATCAGTTTGATCATGTTGGCGTTTTTATCTTTTCTCCGGAGGAAGGGACAAGTGCGTTCGATTTGCCAAATAGGGTACCCTCAGAAGTAGCTGATGCGAGAAAAGATAATATAATATCTATTCAACAAAATATTTCTAAGAAAAAAAATCAGTTATATGTGGGTACTACGGTTAGAGTATTAGTAGAAAATATAGCTGAAAATAAAGAACTGATAGGACGTTCTTATAACTTCGCTCCTGAAATAGATGGCAATGTCATCTTATCTATTAAAAATAATGAAGATGAAAAAAATTATATCGGTAAATTTGTTGAAGCAAATATTTATTTTGCGGATGAATATGATTTATATGGAGAGGTTATAAAAACCATATGAATTTTTTCTAAATTAATTTAACTGCTCTTAAAAGTTTATCTAATAAGAAAGCGGCTCCAAAACCAAAACCTAGAAATGCAAGATAGAAAATGATGTTCATTTATCTTTTATATTTTTATTTAATTTAGCACCTCAATAAGACTTAGAATTCTTTCGTTTAATTTCTTAATCTTGAATGTAGAGTAATTTTTTGTATAAACATTCTTCTGCTTTTTGTAACTCTCGTCCTAAATATAAGGCATGATCAAATCTAGATATTAGATCATTACGCTTTTCTGTTATTGCTATTCCAATCTCTTTAGCGCTAATTCCTGTGAAAGTCTCATTACAAGTTTTGATTTCTTTTGAGTCACATTTAATAGGCTCATTAGTTTTTGGATCGGTTGCATATCCTTCTTTATTAATAGTATTTAAATAATGTTCTAAGATTATTTTTTTTTGTTCCATATCTATCTTTATAATAAAATATCCATTTGGGTCTAGCTCAATATATCTATTAGATAAATCATTATCTATATCTATTTTTTTTTCAAATATTTTAATAAAATCCATCTTCAAATTTTTAATAAAATTATATTATTAATATAAACAATTATCAGATCAATTAATTTCTATTCTATTTAAAAGGGATAGAATTATTTTCCAACTCAATTTCTTTCAAAGTTTGAAAATTAACTTCATTTAACCAAGGGGTAATTATATTTTTCATGTTTTTGTTAAACCATTTGTGAAAACTTTTAGTACCTTTTGCATAAAAACCTCTTCTTCTTTTATGTTTACCTCCTGCTCCAGGATCAAAACTTTCAATGTTATTTTTTATTGCCCACTCAATAGGCTGGTAATAGCATAATTCAAAATGTAAGTTAAGTACTTCTTCTTGACTACCCCAATATCTACCCCATATATATTTTTCATTTTTTATACACATTGACATTGCAATCGTACTTTCAGAATCATTTCTTGATGCACTAAAAAACAATAGATTTCTTCTATGTTCAAGAATGTTTTCAAAAAATTCAGAGGTAAGATATTTGCTACCCCATACTCCCCATCTTAAACAATGCTGCTCGTAGAAAAAATGCATTTTTTCAACTATTTCTAGATTTATACTTTCTTCTGTATGAATTTTTATCTCTAGATTTTGTTTTGCAATTGATTTTCTTTCTTTTTTAATGTTTTTTCTTTGATTAGAGTTGAATCTGGATAAAAAATCATCAAATGTCTTTTCACCATTATTCTTCCATTCACTACTTGTATTTATCCATTCCTGATATCCTAAGGATTGTAGATGTTTGCCCCAATTTTCGTTTACATATAAGAAATTGCAACTCAAGATATTATTTTTTAAAGCAAAGTCATCAATATGTTTTATTAATGAATTGGTAATTTCTATTTTATTTTTATTTTCTTTATATAAAAATTCGTATCCATTAATAGGGCTGTAAGGGCTCATCCCAATGAGCTTAGGATAATAATTTAAATTTAAATCTTGAGCTAATTTTGCAAAGGATTGATCAAAAATAAATTCTCCATAACTATGATTTTTAAGAAAAAGTGGAGCTATTCCGCATATTTCTTCATTTTCATAAGCAATAAAATATAAAGGTTGCCATCCAGTGTGTCTTGAGACACTTTTCGATAACTCAAGGTTATAGAGCCATTCCCATTCATAAAATGGATTGTTCATTTCTTTTCTTAATTCATTCCATGTTTCTTTATTTATTTCTTGAATTGATAGTTTAATTTCAATTTTGTGCTCAATATGATTCATATTTTTTACTTTAATTATCTTAAGTTTTTCTTATATAATGAATATATATTTCATTTCTATCTAATACTTGAATCGATTTTATATTCCAAAATTGCTTTAAATTAAAAATTTTATTTGTTTGTTCAGCAGGTATCCACGTAAATTTTCCTCCAATAATTCTTGGGGCTATTGTAATTTTGATTTCATCAATCAAATCTTCTTTCATAAAAGAATTTATAAGATTTGCTCCACCAAGAAGTGCTAGACGATTGATTCCAGCTTTTTTAATACTTAACAAGGTTTTACTCCAGGAATTTTTGTAGAAAATTTCTTTGTCAAAATCTTTACTCTCTATTGCATCTTTTTTATTAGAGCTGATTAACCATCTTTTAATTGGTTGATTGAAATAATTCCAATCTTTTTTAAATTTTTTGCTATTAGAGGCGACTATCGAAATAGGCTGATTTTTTGAAATTTTTATTTCGCCATTTTTACAATAATTTTTTACTAAATATGTACTTTGATGAGCTTTTAGAGTTCCAAATCCAAAAATGGTAGCGTCAACTATTGATAAGTTTTCATCTAACATTCTCCTATCTTCCTTACTTCCAATATGTGATTCTCCTCCACTTGGGAATGCAATCCTTCCATCTAAACTAGAAGCGATAATTATCGCTATGCTTGGAGTATTCAAGCTTGAGCAACTAAAGAGTTAGTAAGATTTCTTTGCAAAGAATTTGGTACGCTTTGTTCAACATAAATTTCCGCAGCATTATTTGGACTCTCTTGAAGTTTTATCTTGTGCAGACTTGCTCCAATTTTTTTAATCGGAGATGAGAGAATATCAGCAATATGTAGTGCAATATTTTCACATGTTGGGACGCAAGTTTTAAAATATTCGATATCTTTGTTTAAGAAAGTATGATCAAAAGGTTCAACTATAAGATCATCAATAATTGCTTGTAATGAAGGTAAATCACATATCATCCCAGTTCTTGGATCAATTTTTCCTCGGACAGTTACATCGAGAAAATAATTATGTCCATGACCATTTACTCTTGCACATTTCCCATAAATCTTCTTGTTTTCATCAAGAGAAATCTCATCTTTTGCTAATCGGTGAGCAGCATTAAAATGACTTTGAATTGTTAATAAAGCTTCCATGTTTTTTCCATAATAATCTGCCCATAAAGTTGGGCTTTCATAAAGTCTTAAACTTGTAAGAGGTAGTTCATCTTTTAAACGATTCCAGATAACTTTAACCAGAGCCTCAGTCGTTGGAAGAATGCCTTCTTCAGTATGAATATTAAATTCAGGCCATACGTCATTTAAAAAACGAAAATCTAATTGACCAGTAACCTTACTCTTAATAGAATGTTTTACATCAGAAAGATTAAGGACCATTCCATCCGAGTCAAGTTTGCCCCCCATTGATACGATAAGTTCGTAATTATGGCCATGTCCTGGAGCTATACTACATTTCCCAAAAAGAGAGAAATTCTCTTCTGAGCTTTTTTCAGGAAGCCAATAACGATGACTCGAACTAAAACAGGCACGTCGAGTTATGACGCAATCACGTCCCTGGCCATGTAATGGTTTGGTATGTGTAAAAGTCATAAATGTCTGTAATAATACTATCTTAAGGTTTTATATACTCTTTTGTCTGTATGGAAAAATCTATTATTGAGAAAACAAACAAAATAATTAAAGGAAGAAGTATATATTTGATAGGTATGATGGCTAGTGGTAAATCTAAAACTGGTCCAGTATTAGCCGAATTATTGAGGTATAAGTATATTGATCTTGATAAATTAATAGAGAATATAGCTAAAAAAACAATTAATAAAATTTTCCAGGAAGATGGAGAAAAAGTATTTCGAGAACTAGAAACAAATTGCTTAAAAGAAACAATTAAAATCCCTTCTTTAATCGTTTCTACTGGTGGAGGAATTATTGCTAAACCAGAAAACTGGGGCGTTTTAAGGCAAGGAATTATTATTTGGATTGATACAAAGCAAGAGATTGCTCTTGAGAGGTTGAAAAAAGATATTGACAATAGACCTCTATTGCAGGGAAAAGATTT
>QCGL01000011.1 GCA_003279935.1 Prochlorococcus sp. AG-388-A04 | reverse complement strand
CCAGAACCATTGTCTTGATTCTATTTTGTTTTCATATTTAGGTTGAATTTGTACCGGTATGACTTTATTCTTTGGTTCAATTTTCTCCAATTTACTTTTTGTCTTAACAGCATCAAGACTGATCATGAAAATGATTAAAAAAATAATAGAAAACATATAAGCGAAACTATGTAGCGGACTATATTTATTGCCAATGAAACCTGCAGTTTCTAAGGAAATTGCAGCCGCAAGCGTTAGATCGCTTATAGGAAGTTGAGACCATTTAATCATCAATAAAAGATTTAGCTAAAAGAACGATAAAACACTAAATATAAATTCTCAAGGAGAATGAAACAAATAAAAATAAGAGTTGATTAAAAAGCAGGTTGGCTTAATAAATCATATTATTCAAGATATTTGGTCAATTGAAATATAAATTTTATCTACCTGCTTTTACGTGTTTGATGTTATTGATATATCATTCACCATCATCTCCAAAAGAAGATATTAAAACATATACTCCAGTAATTTTAAAATTATTGAAAGATAGAGAAATGACTTGTTCATATTTATTCCTTTTTAAAGCGTATGATTAATTTCCACAGCTTCCGCAGCGTTCTCATGACAAACATAAAAGTAGTCTAAAAGTCCGTATTATTTACTGAGTATTTAGATGTCACTACTTCAGAACTTTCTTGTTCTTTAACCCGTACAAGTTATGGTTCATGACTATAAAAACATTAATCAAATATTAGGTTTAAATTCTCCTGAATCAATAAGATTATTTATTAATCGTTCTTTTTCTGATTTAAGATTTTCTAGTGCTGAATTGGTAAATTGTTCTTTTGCCTCGAATTTAGGTGTTTTAATTATCTTTTTATTAGGTAACTTTTTGCGAGGCTTTGATTTCATTAATTCCCTAAATATAAATTTGATACTACATGATTGAATAGGATATTAAGGTATGAATTTTTACAAAAAATAAGTTAATTTTTGTAATCCACAGGTTATGATCATTTACTCACATTCCTGTGGAAAAAACTGTTGAAAATTACCTGAATAGTCAATAACCTTATCCTGGATACTTAGGATAAGACTTCATCAACTTTTTATATTTATTTCACCTCCAGAGAACTATATAGAGTTAATTTTTAAAAAATATAGGTTACATTAATATTTTCTTGATAAAATTTAAGATTTATTCAATTTTTATTTTCACATAAGAAAATTTTTTGGTAGTATCCTTAACTTATATAAGTAAAAATCCTTGTGAAATTTTTATCGCATTTAATCAATGCAATTTTTAAATCATTGCTTGGATTCGCTAAGTTTTTTATAACAACTTACGGAGTATTCTTAAAGTTTTTTCTTCAATTAAATGGAGGTTATTGGGGAAAAATAGGTATAGGAAAATATTCAAAAATTGAAAGAAAAAGATTTTTTTATATTTTACCTTTTTATATTCTTTTAGCTTTGTTGTTTGGACTTCTTTCTCTCATTTATTGGTATTTTGTTGTGTTATTTATCCCTTTTTGGATAGAAAGATATTTAACAGATACTGCTCAATTGAATAATATTTTTTCTTCGATAATTGCTTTTGCCATAATCTCTGTTTGGCTTTTATTACTTTCTAAGGCAAAATAGTTAGAGAATAAGTTAATATTTGCAATAAAAAAAGACCCTGCGAGCCTACGTGCTAAGGATGATTCATCTTATTCATGAATATCAGGAAGTACGGTTTATGGAACGACAAGGTACGGGAAGAGGTAAGTATATCTACTTATCAGATTGAATAGCTTATCTATAATTAAAATATGTTTTCATGAGAAAGTTGTAGGGATGCAGCTTAAGCCAACCATATTTTTAAGGGAATCAATTATGACTCAAAGAACAATTCAATTAACTCATCATGGAATGTCATTAGTGATTTGGTTGATCGCATTAAATAGTTTATATACTTTATTTTCTACATTTGAAAAAGCATTAAGTGATTACGAATAATAGATAATTTAATTAAAAGTTTAAGAAATAAATAGATTATTAGTTATTGGTAGGCGGTAAACCTACATGAAGCTTTTTATCAATTAGTTAAATATAGTATTTAATTTGTACAAAAAGAATATTTATCAGAAAAATAACTAAGAGATTCGTAAAATATTTAAATATTCTTTTTACTTACCATTTTGGAATAGTTACTTGCCAACCTGAAGTGATTAATTGTTGGTACTCTTTGCGAGCAGCTTCTATTTTAATTTCTTTTCTTGTTTTCATAAGTGGAGGTTTATCACCTAATACGCCAACAACAATTCCGATATCAACAAACATATATTCGAAAAAGTTATCTTTGTTATTTTTATTCTTTGTAAAACGTCTTACTTCTGTCCAGTTAGGGCATATTAACCATGCTTCCTCAGTTACCTTTCTAGAGTATTTATCCATATATTTCCTCTAGGATTATTAATTCTTTTATTGAAATATGATTTTCTTTCTCTTGCTTCAAGGCATGGATACTCTTACACGCCTCTATAGTTTCTAAAATTCTAAAATTAATTTCCTGTTTCATTTTTCTTTTGCCAATTTTGCAATAATAAATAAATTAATCCCATATTAAAATAAGGATTTTATTTCTTCTAGTTTAGATAGAATATCAATTAATAAAATGTTTGGGTAAAGCTTGTCTCAAAATCTCAAATCATCCTCTGAAGAAAAAAAATAATTTGGATGTTGTTTTTATGTTTAAGAAGATTATAGAATCATAATAGCAGTATGATATCGGAGAATATAAATAAGATTTGAAAAATATTAGTGCTAAAAAAAACAGAGGTAAAACCAAACTAAACCTTGAAGATGATCAGTTATTAGAAATAGTAATTAAATTAAGAGATTTAATGCCAGAATGGAAGTGGAGTCTTGGCATGATCTATTGCTATGGTTTAAGACCTTCAGAAGTTTTTGGTGCAAATGTAAATCAAGAAGATAAAACTTGTATTGTATTAGGACTTAAAGGAGAGGGGGATGAACTTAATCAAAGGATAGCTTTTACTCTTGATAAACCTTTGGTGGATATTTTTGATTTAAATAATATAGATAGACCTTGGGAATACAACATGAGCGATAAAAAATATGACGCAATTTATTCAAAAATTAAGACAGATCAAATGGGTAAGAGATTAAAGAGAATTATAAAAAAAGAGAATTTCCCACAATTTACATTGAATATGATTAGGCATAGTTGGGCTAAGAGAGCTATTAAATCTAAGTTTTCTTCATCCGATTGTGCAATATCAATGGGATATTCAATTAAAGAGTTTCAGGATAAATATCTATTTCAGTCAACTAAATAGATAATGCTGAAATGCAAGAAACTAATTAAAGGGGATGGTAGAGGTAGGAGATTTTTATAAAATATAAATTTTTGAGGAGCTCTAGTTTGAATAAAATTCTTGTTCTTATTTTTGTTTTAATATTTCCTATTCATGCTTAAGCTGGCTTCCCTGAAGGAGAGACTGGCTATGAACAGTCATTTAAACTTCCATGTAATGAGATAGGAAAAGATAAATATCTAGCTAGCTAGAGTTCTTTCTATGGGAGGTTGTATTTATAGTTTCGAAATTAATAAAGGCAAAGATAATAAAGCTGCCCTAAGAAAATCAGATGAGGTTTTAATTGCACTTTTAGATGGAAATAATGTGGACATAAATAATATTTTCGTGAAAGATGGATCAATAAAAAGTGAAATTAGAATAGAAATAATTAGTAGAATGAATTTTTGTAGAAAAACTATTAAAGAAGCAATTCCTAATTTAGTTAAGTTGCCTGAAGGAATGGAGATAACGGAAGAAAGACTTGAAATTTTGACAGATGCTTATCCTCTGTATTATTTACATATTTTGAAAAAAACAGAAAAGGTAATTAATTAATGATTCCATTACTTTATTAAATTTCTAATATAAACTTTAAAAGATCTTGAATTAAAAATGTTTAAAAACCTAATTTTATCTTCTTTTTTACTATTTACTTTAATTGGCATTATCTATCCTACGAAAAAAGAAAATACAAAGCTATTTAATTATTGTTATTCTCTTGAAAAAATTCTTTCAAGTAATTCAATACAAAAAAGGAAAAATGTATCCCTGAAAGTTAAGTCAATTTCGAAAGATATTGCAAAATTTGGGATTAGTAAAACTAGAGGTCGTTTAATAAATAAGATGATTGATCAATATAAAACTTCTAAGGATTCTCGCATGATAAAACTTATTCCTAATAAGCTTTATTGTTTCTCTGGATATTGGATTGAGAAGATAAATCCTGGAACTTTTGAATCAATCTTTTATTTGAAAAGTAAACAAGTAATTAATGAATTTAAAGATTTGAAAGATGAAGTAGATGGAGTACTAAATGAGATTAATTCAGAATATAAATTCATAAAAAAAGAATTTAAGAGTCTTTTTTAATATTTATCAGTGGCATATTTACTTTTTAGTGGAGTCAGAATTGTAATTAGTAAGAGAATAAATTGTTAATCAGCTTCTAGTATTTCAGCATAATCAGAACAGGTATTAACACTAAACCACTTCATGGCTGACCAATTGTATTCTTGGTAAGTACCTGCTGCAACACTAACAAAACATTCATTCTCATACCAACTTCGATAGCTTGGGTTCAAACCAGTTCCTTTTAATCTATTTGATAAACCTTTCCCATATTTTTGAATAACAAGATTAATAGCTTCGTATTCTATTTCTCTTTGTAGATCATTCGCAAAAACTGGTATTGAAATTAAAGAAATCGAAATAAGAAATATGAGTTTCATATCAGGAATAGGTTCTGAATATATTTTATTATTTTTAGTATAAATTTTTATTTTAAAAATTTTATTTACTAAACAAATAAAAGTTTAATCTTTTTTTTTAATTTTCTAAAACTGATATTCTATTTTTGACTTCATCTAATTCATATAAAATACTCCTATCTTTTGTTTGATAATTTTTTATGTCATGAATATAATTAGATAGGACTTCATTAATCAATTCAACTAGATTTCTATTATTTTCTAGTGCTACCTTCTTAAGGTTTTTTAATAAGTCTGGTTTGATATTTATATTTAGTTGAGTCCTTTCTGGCATTTAGTTATTTATGCTGAATTTTTATTCTATTCATTCCTTCTTCATTAAGATAATATAAGGATTGATAAATTTTTATAAATGATTTGGTAGTTATCTAATTTAATAGACTTTTTTAGAATTACTTCTTTCTAACTAAAATAGATATGATTAGTTTTGGAAGTAAATTAACCATTAAATTAAAAAATAATTAAGTTCTTTTAAAAAGGTTAATTTTGGTAGGAAACACTACATCAAATGCAAGTTTATACTAATTAGTTTATGTTTATAAATTATTCTTACTAAACTATGGAATTACTCAAAAAATTTATGACCGAAAAAGCTGAAAAGTTTAACGGTAAAGCTGCAATGCTTGGTATGTTTGCTCTTGTTGGAGCTTACTACTTTACTGGTCAAATTGTTCCAGGTATTTTCTAATTACAAATTACTTTAGGAAAAATTATGGGGGCTTATCAAGCCCCTTTTTTATTTATATATTTCATTGAAAAATTATGGGTAAATTTTGGATATAAAATACTTCTAATTAAAATAGTCATATTAAAGTTGTCATACATTTTAGTAATCTATTAAATCACTTAATAAATATAAAAGAAGGAAAAAGATTAAATTTTGGATGTTAAATAATCTCTAACTACTAAATGATAAGATTATTATTCTTATGAGAAAAATTTTAGGAAGCGGATAATTTCCATAATATGTCTTAAAAACTCAATTGTTGATCCTTTATCCGTATATGAATGCTCATCAAACTGTACATTATTTAAAAGTAAAATAAATGATTTACTAGTTAAAACATAGTAGTAGTTAAGATTCAAATGCCTTCAACTCCAATTAAATTTAAAAAATATGTTTTGAGTTATTAATATTCATTAAACAAGACTGATCAAGTAGAATTCTATGCCCACAATGTATACGATTGCCTAATGATTGCCCGAGAATTTAATTCTAATATCCATGATCATCCAATTTCTGTAGTAAGAATCCAACAAAATTTTTGAGATAATTATGAATTTAAAAAGATCACCTTTAGAGTTATTGTTTTAGCTGTTCTATTTGTATTTAAATATTGTCCTCAAATTTTAAACTTCAAATAATCAACTGAAGCGGATTATACATCCCAAATAGAAGTATAAAAAGAAAGCCACAGACAAATAGAAAATATATTTAAAATATAAAAAAATTGATTTTTAACTATGAACGTTTACGTATTCTGGATATTGTTTTTCGGGTTGTGGGGAATTGTCCCTTTAATGATTATAAAAGGTAGAACAGATGAAAAAACAAAGATAAAAACAGTCCCAGAAGTTAAAGCTAAGAAAAAAGGTTGGTTTAACTAAAAAATTTTATAAAGTAACCTAATCAATATTTATTAGTTCTTTGAAAACTTATCGAGCTTAAAAAAAGTTTGAAATTTTAATTTTTTAAATGCTTAAAAAATATTTAATATTTTATGGGTTAGCTAAGCGTGAAATATAATTTTCAAGTTTGCCAGCATTAATCCAACCAGTTGCAATAGTTTTAACATCAGTTTTATTAACTCTTCCACGATGAATATGCGATATACCAGCCGGAAAAATAATAAGTTTCCCCCTTTCAGCTATTTCATGATGATTCTGCCAATGAAATTCAGTTCCACCAGAACTAATATCATTACAATAAAGAATCCATGCTAAGACTCTATTGACGGGCTCCGTAGCTTCATTACTAATAGTCCAATCACAATGCCATTTTTTAAATCCCTCTCCTGGTGCGTAACGTTGTAAATTAAATATCGGGTTAACAAATAAAGATTTTTCTGGGCAGCATTCTTTTATTAGAGGGTGATCCTCAAGATATTTTTTTAGTCCTGCATTAACTCCTCTAATTATGACTTCAGAGATTGCGAAGGCTTCTGGATCTGACCTATCTATTGAGACAAGACTAATATCAGTGGATAATTTATATGGTTCTGAATTTAAATAGGTGCTTTGCCCGAAGGCAATACCATTAGTATGTAAGTCTTTGCGGCGATCAAAGAAAGAAATCACACCATCAGCTACTGCTTCAAATCCTGAATTTTTATATCTACCAATTAGTTCCATAACAAGTATTAGTATTGATGTATTATAAATAATCCTTTTATCATATCTTTCAGATAACCCTTTATTTTAGTTAGCTTTCTATTTAAGATAAAAAAATGGAACCTCATGAAAAATTTCTTTTTTTAGTTGTGGTTGGAGGTAGATCTCCTAAAGCAAATATCGAACTGCATGATGTCAGGTGGGTTATAGGTTCAAAAATTGAGGATACTTTTGATCAATTAAGAAATGATTGGTTTGGATCTTTTAAAGGATTACATATTGATAGTTATAAAAAGATTGAATCAATTGATGGTTATAAAATAAATCTTAGAAATAAAGAGAATAATCAACCAAAAAATAAGATTTTTAAAAAAGAGAAATTCCCCAATAAAAAATTATGGTTTGTAAATATTGGAGGATATGATCCAAGCTCAATGCAAGAAAAACATGAATTTGGTTTCGTTGTAGCCTCTAGTCCTTCAGAGGCCAAAAATAAAGCCAAATCAAAATGGCTAATAGACTCCCAAAAAAAACATACAGATGATATTTATAATGTTAAAAGCTTTACTGATGTAGACGAATGTGAGGTGATAAAAAATATAAATAATTGGGAAATAGAATTAATACCAAATGCAAATTATTTAGAAGAAAAAAATATTCCAGATTGGTTTGGATACATGAGAATTGATAAAAAGTAAATTCAAATATGTAAAGAAAAGTCTGCAAAAATCATAACTAAAATTATTAACTAATAGTATTAAATCCACCACTTACTAGGAATATAATTGCACCTAATGCCATCGTTGCTACACCCATATAAGGATATTTTTTTATTCTTGTTTTGGTAATAGGAAGCCAAGAAAAATATCTATCTGATTCTTTTATATCTTTTATTTTTTTTCTTGGAGGGATACCTAAAACTTCCCTTCTTTTTGCTTCGCCCATATTTTTAGTTGCTTAAAACTCAATCTTAAAATTTAAGTTACAAATGTGCGAGTTTTTTTATGTATTGCTTCTTTAAATATTTTGCAAAGATAATGTAAATAATTTTTATGACCAAACTGGTTTAGCTTTCCTCCATCCCTGAGAAAGTAATCTTTTATATCTCGTGATTCATTCAATCTGATAACCAACTTGAGATTTTTGTAGTGCTATAGATATGACCTCCAGCTTCAATATTCTTTATTGTTTCTGGATCAGAAAATATATGTTTAGCGACTCCTTCTTCGGCTTGATGAATAACAATGACTTCTTTAGAATCTGTTAAACCTTTTCCTCTATATAGAGGCGATAATCCTACAGTTTTATGAAATTCAGCTATCTCTGGACTATCAAAAATTTTCGCCCACTCTTCAAATGTATTTGAAATTTGAAAGGTGAAAACAGTTGTTTCAATACTCATAAAATATATAATAAATAACTATTATTTTAAACCAGATGTCAATCAATCAAAATTTATAAACTAGCCTTTCTCAAGAAATAAATTCCACCACACATAGAAATTAAAACAGGTAGCCAAGTTGCAATTATTGGACTTAACAATCCCTTTACTCCAAATGAACTGAATACAAAAGACATCACATAATAAACTAATATTAGAATAACGCTTAATCCAAATCCCTGACTTTTAGAAGATCTTAAATTGGATTTTGATCCTAAACTACTTCCAATTAATCCGAATACTAAGCATGCGAAAGGTAAAGTAAATTTTTCTTGGATACGAACTTGAATTCTTCTTATTTCTTTTAAGTTTCCTGTCTCTTTATATATTCTTTCAGCTTCTAATGCTTGCTTAAGAGACATTTCGGTAGCATCTTTTGGGACTCTTGCTAAATCTAAGGGTCCTTCTACAAATGGATACTTATATTTTTCAAATTGAATATTAGTAGTTTGACCGCCTTGGTCAACAGAAATAATACTACCATCTGAAAATATCCAGGAGGAGTTTTCCTTATCAAATACCGCACTTTTTGCTTTTAAGATTTGCTGTATATCTTGTCTCGAAAAATCCAAAACTGTAACTCCCTGCATAATGTTATTTTCGAACCACGAAGCATAGAAAATATGAGTGAGGAACGTATTAGTCTTTGTGGGCTTATTTGTTGTAGAGTTAATTCTTGAACCATATCTAGAGAACATAATATTATCTTTTCCTTCTTCACTGCTAAAAGAACTTCCAATACCAGATCTTAAAGTAGACTCTGCTAACTTATTACTTGCAGGTACCAAGTTATCGTTGAAATAAAAAGTTAAGCCTGTCATCAATATAGAAACTGTAATAGCAGGTGCAATAATTCTTGAAGTTTTTATTCCTAAAGAATTCAATGCTAATAATTCGGAATTGGCTGATAATTTCCCATAAGCTAATAATGTAGACAATAAAACTGCCATCGGGAACGATAAAACTAAAAAACTTGGAAGGCTAAAAAAAAGAACTTTTATAGCTAAAAATAAAGGTAATCCAAATTCAACTATTTTTCTTATTAGATCAAACATTACTCCCACTGATAATGAAATAACGGTAAAAGCAGAAATAGCAAAAAACATTGGAGGTAATATTTGCGCTATTAACCATCTATCTATCAATGGAATAGAATTCCATGGCAAACAAATTTGGCGGATAAATTTTTTAATAGTTGATTGGGTTGAAATTTGCAAAAGAAATTTATTTGATTAAATTTTCAATAGTTTTTAAGATTATAAAATACTTATCAAATTGAGACCATCTTTACTCTTTTTTTTCTAAAGAAATATTTTTCTTTTTAAGATTTTTTATTGATAAATTTACAGGATAAGAATATTTGCTATTGCAATTAATTTAGATATTTGTTTTATTAAAAAAAATGAAGTAATGACTTCCAAAACATTAGCAAGAAATTGTAATTGCATTCATTGCAAACAAAAATTGGAACAAATAAATCGTTCAAAAGTTTATTGGGATAAGTTAATTATTAAAGTGAATGCTTAATTTTTTATTAGTAATTGGATTTTCATAAAATAAGGAAACATATTAAATAAAAAATACCAAAATAATTGCAGCAATATTAAATATCAAGCTTAAATTTTTGGAGTTTAGATTCGTTTTAACGAGCTTTTTTATTATTGCGGTAAATTTTGTTCTCTCGATTAAATAGCCATAAAATAGCAATTATACAAAAAGGAATAAGAATGAAATCAAAGGACATAATGAATTTAATCTATATCCTTTTTTAGCAAAGTTATTGTATCTTGACAGGAAAGTTTCAAAAAAATTAAATTCTTGTGCATAATGTCTTATTCAACAACTTTTTCTTAAGTGCTAATAAATTCCTTATCTAAATTTTTTTATTTGAAATCAAAAAAAATTGATTTGTTATTTTATAAACTGAGTATTATTTGCAAAAAATTAAAAAGAGCTTGCTCGCATCCCTACTAGCAAACTCTCATGACGATTAAGTTAAATTCAGATTGACTGAGCTTAACCAGCTAAGCACTTCCTAAATGCTTATGGTTATTATAGTAAGTAAAATTACTTACTGTGAGTATAAATACTCAAGATGGTTGGACCACATTTAGGTGGCTGCTCTATGGGTCTATTAAGAAGTGATAATTCACTAGCTCCAAGTTAGATTAGAAAAAAAGAAATAATAAATAAAGACTTTTGAATTAAGAACAAATATTATGATTGGAAAATATATGCAAATTTTTTCCTATAAAATATGTTTTAGGTTCAAGTTTTACTCTCATTTTGTATCCTAAATTTCTTAATAAATCCATCACCTTTTAAAATTAAATTTTTTCCTCCTATTATTATTTTCCCTAAGTTAAAATCCAAAAATTAAAAAAAAATAAAATTTTCATACTAGCCAAAAATCAATTTGTAGAAGGACATCTTATTCCTAAATATCTTTCAGTTTTTTTAGCCCCTTTTAATATATTTTTTATTTTAAAACAAAAGTAATTATTAGGGGGTTAGATAATATCTCAAGATTTGTTTTTTGATTTTATTCAAAAGAAATTTTAAACTCAATCTAATAAACTAATTAAAGCCTTTGAATTCAAATAACGACCTAAAGATATTGACTGAAATCTTTATTTGTTAACTGATTGATAACTTTATCCAACCATTCGGTATTGGTTTCAGTTTTTTTATCTTGGGATTTTTTCTTTCTTGTATGCATAAATCGTCCTTAAATAAAAATTAAATTTAATTTAGACTAAATCCACTAAAAAACAAGCTATAAAATTTACAAGTTTACGTATAAAAGTTAATTTTATTCGCAATAGAAAAGGCATTCTTTTTTAGATGGATGGTCTTTGCACTCTTCAGCCCAATAGTCTTTGTTAGGTGAAAATGGTGATAAATCATCCTTTAAAGAAACTTTATTTTTTGGAAGAATTTTGAAAATGTCATTTAATGCCATGATTTAAAACCTCCTTCTTTTAATATTGTTGTTTGTAACCTTTCTTAGTTTGAGTAAGTCTAGCTCCAAGATAGCTTAATAAAATTAGCCAGAATACGATTTCCAATCCGAGGTTGGTCATCTGATTTGCCTCCAATTATTTGATGTGATATTAATATGGTTCTTATTATTCCGATAGAGTTTTTATACTGATTAAAGACCAATTTTTATAGAAATTTATAACTTTTTTATATCCCGTCTTGATCTTCACCGAAAGGATTATATTTAATATCCCAAATTAAGACAACTGCAGTTGATAAAATTAGTAAGGCAAAAATTACTTGAGGCGGAGGATAAATCATTTCATCGATTCATCATATAACCAATAAAACCAGAGAAGGTAAGAAGCTTAAAAATAATAAAAAATGGTATGATCTTTTCAGCTTTTAAGCCAAAAGGTAAATATTTATTTATTGCATTCATTTTTTCATAATCTTTTAAATAATACTAACTAATTTTTAAATATAAAATAAATACATATTTTAGTTTCTTCATTTGGATAACTTAAAGAGAATATAGGTTAGGTAATTAATTAAATAAAATACAAAAAAGCCAGATCAAATTAGGCGATCTGTCTTATAAATTTATTTGAAAGGACTTAAATAAATCCAGGAATAATTTGACCTGTGGTTAAGTAAGCTCCAATCAGTGCAATAAAACCCATCATGGCAAATCTACCATTTAGCTTCTCAGCTACAATTTTTTCTTTTTCAACTAGTTTTGTTTGGTTATTATTCATTAGAACCAACCAGGGATAATTTGTCCTGTTGTTACGTAAGCACCTACAGCTGCTACGAAACCTAACATTGCTGCCCAACCATTAAAACGTTCTGCTTCTGGAGTCATTTTTTAAAAGATTTATATTAATTAATATAACATATATATTTATTTTTGTAAACATATATGCATATATGGTCAGATTCTAGATCATTGAGCTACATTTTTGTTACTTTACTGTCTCACTAGTTTCTAAACTTATAAATTTTGAATAAGGGTTGAGACACTCCTTTTGAAATTTAGAATTTTCATCAAATTTAGTTTGAAGTTTTGCTGCCTTATGCAATAAACCTACTGCTTCTTTTCTTCCAGTTGCGATGGAAGCTTGATGTAATAAATCGGCATACTTTTTGTTTAATTTTTTCATTTAATTTGAAATATTATAAATTCAGGATTGATAAGGAAAATAAGTATTTATGATTAACCAAAATTAAAACACCTATAAATGTGAAAATATGACGCTTGCAATTGGTATTCTTATTAGAAATTCATTAGCTTGGTCAATATTAATTAATCTTATCTCTACCTGAGATAATTCTATAATACCATGAATTCACCTATAGCTGTGGTTTGAGTTAGCGTTAATTATTTTATTTTCAAAATTTAATAGATTTCTTAGGATTTATGACATGGAAAGAATTTTTTAATTATTATTTAATATATAAACCAAACTATTCAAATATTGAAAGAACATCGACAGCAGTTCAAAAAAAGATAGTTTAAAATATACCCGATTATGTTTAAGGAGCCTTTTTTATATTCTTTTTTTTAGAAACTAGATTCTTAGATTTTATTATTTATAAAATAATTTTGAGCAGCTTTTTTATTGAGATAAAATCCTCATTTAATTTAAATTTTAACTAGTATTATTAAAAGAGTCAGCTAGTAGGGATACAGGCTGACTTTTTTTTTTTTTTAAAGAATTTTTTTAAAGAAATAGATGTCTCCCAATAAGCAAAAGACGAATATCTTTTTATCTAATATTCTTTTTTTTTAGATCGCTTTAAGAATCAATCTAAAAGCAGTTTAATTTTTATACAAATTCATATTATTGAATATTGAGTAAATACTCTTTTTATTTAAGTAAATAATTGCTATTAATAAATTAAATAAACAATAGCTATGTCATTTACTACTTACTATATGCATTTGATTTTTTCTAGCGTTCCGTCCTTATTCAGTTCTGAATTAATAATTTATATTTTACCAGTTTTAACTGTTTCAATATTATTCTTTAGCTTCAAAATAATGTTTTATAAAGCTCCAAAATTGAGAAAAGCTAAATAAAAACTATTTTGGATAATAGACTTTTCTTTCCTGCAACTGAGAGAAATAAAGATTCTATAGCAGAAGTATTATCAAGAATTCTTCTAAAAAGAGGTTATATTTTAGAAATTGGCAGCGGTAGTGGAGAGCATGCAATTAAATTTCAAAAATGCTTCCCAGAATTAACTTGGCAATCAAGTGATCCGGAACTAATTCATAGAAAGAGTATTAGTTCTTGGATTGAGCATGAAGAATTAAATTTTAAAATGCCCCAACCTTTAGATATTGATGTGGAGAAAATTCCTTGGGAAATACCATCTGAATTAATCCATTCTATTCAAGGCATAATATCTATCAATATGATTCATATAGCATCTTGGAACTGTACAAAATCACTGTTTAACGAATCGGGCAAATTATTAAAAAATGGACAATTTTTGATGTTATATGGGCCATTTAAAATATGTGGTAAGCACATTAGTCAAAGCAATGAATTGTTTGATATTTCCTTAAAAATACAAAACGAATCTTGGGGCGTTAGAGATTTAGGAGAAGTTAGTGAAGAAGCTAACAAGAATGATCTCATTGAAGAGGAGCGTATTCGTATGCCTGCTAATAACTTTTCGGTAATTTACAGGAAAGGATCTTTATAAAGGGATAATGAATAATTTTTTTCTGTTAAATTTTTATAAACTAAAAATTTATGAATTCAAACTATAGACTTTATTAATTTATATTCTTATTTTAAGAAGTTTTAATAACTTTTAAAAAGAAATTATATTGATAACTTTCTGCTCCATTCTTTATGCTTCGCATCTAAGTCAGATACTTTATCTCCTAAATTTAATTGCTTTTCTAATAATTGCACTTTAGTAAGTGTTACTTCCTCAGAATAAAACTTGATTGGTTGCTTACCGTGCAGGTTGTCTCCGCTCATAACTATAAAAATAGAATCATTTTCCAATTTAAGTATTTAGGATAAAAAAGACTTAATTTCTAATTCTTTTATATTATTTTCAGATTTGCGTTATTTAATGTGATATTGGATTATTTTCAATAAGTTGTTTTAATCTTTTTTTTGTAAGAGGATTGCCAAATATATCTTCCTTCATCGAGATCTAATTTAACCGCAATACAATTACAAGCAATATTCCATAGAGCTTTATGTATTGGATCGGGATTAAAAAGATAGGCTTTATTGAATACTTTTCTTATTGCGAGAGTAGCCTTGGTAGCATGATAGTGAGGAATAGTTGGGCATACATGATGAACTACGTGACTTGAACCAATATTATGATGAAGAATATTAATAATCTTCCCATAGGGTCTATCAATTGAAAGAAAGGCTCCTCTCATGAAAGAAAATTCTGAATTAGAGAGGTGTGGAACGTCTGAATCAGTATGGTGAAGCCAAGTATATATAACTAACCAACAATTAACTACTAATAAGGGTCCTACATACATTCCAATTATTGGAAAGAATCCATGTTTGATAATAAAAATAATAAGTCCAACTATTACTGCAGCTACACCAATATCTGAAATCCAAACTTTTTTAGCCCATACAGAAGGCCACAATGTCTTAGAAAAAGGTTTTCTTGGCCAAAAATGATTTGAAGTTCCATATTTGAGTCCACCTGTACTTCCAGATAATAAGTAAGCAGGCCAACCAAAAATAAGATGTAGAACTAATTGGAGAATTCCATACTTAGTTTTCCCTAATTTACTGGAGAAAGAAATTTCCTTTTCACCTCCAACTTTTTCGCTAATTCCATTCCCATCAATAACTATGGGCACGTGAGTTTCTCCATTAGTTATATGATTCGTGAAACGATGATGGACTGCATGTGAACGTTGCCAAGAGAAATAAGGAACTAATAATAATGAATGAAGTAAATATCCAGTAATGGTTTCCAAAGTTTTATTTTTTGAGAAGGCTCCATGACCACATTCATGGGCAATTACCCAAAAACCCATAGCAGTGGTTCCTGATAAAAGTGCATAAAGGATCCAAATCGGGATCATTCTTTGACTAAAAGGAATTGTTAATCCTATTGCTACAACAATTGCCTGAATAATGATTGATTGTAAAAGATATCCTAATGAAGTTATTGTTTGAGATTTAAAGCAGTTATTTGGAATAACACTTTGAAACTCTTTCATGCTGGGTATATCACTCATCTTTATTGCAAGTGCTTGACCTTTAAGGCCAGAAAATTTAATATCTCTCAAATTATTATGGGTTAGGATTTAGTTTTTAATAAATTTTAGTTTATATAATTTATTATCCATCAAAGACTCTTTTTATGAAAGTAATATGTAGTTTCAAATGTTCAAATAGTATTAATTTGGAAAAGTTTTTGAACATAAATAATAATTTTTAAATCTTCATAAGTTATAAATTATTATTTAATAATTAAGGAAATTATTTTATGGCAATCAATAAAACTAAATATAGAAATAAAGTAGAAGTAATCGCGAAGGCAGAAAGAGGTAAGATTAAACCAGTATTTAGCCATCTAAAAAATCTAATTTTTCTGTTAATTACTTTTACCATTTTTTAAAAAGGGATAATCTAAACTTATTGATGCACCAAGGCTTTAACAAATAAACTTAATAAATTTCAATAACAAAAAAATATTTAATTTTCCAATTTAAAATAAGTTCATCTGATCAGTAGGCTTTTTATTAATTTCTTCCGTTATCCATCCAGAAGATGACCATCCCAACATTATGGGGATTAACCCTTTTAATTCATGAGTATCCTTAACCTGTTCAGTCCATTGTTCTTCGTATCCATTAGGAACAATAACAGGCATACGATGATGTAAAGGTTTCACTAAATTATTTGGTTCAGTTGTTAAAACACAGCAACTTTCTAACTCCGCTCCATCAGGTGAAGACCATTTGCTCCAAATCCCTCCTAACCAAAAAGTTTCATAATTTTCTTTCCTAATACGATAGTTCTTTTCAAAAAAACCACTTGCTGGTATTAAACATCTTTTATGTTTCCAGCTTCCACTGAATAATTTTTTCTCTCCCACAGTTTCTGATCTTGCATTAAATGGTCTGGGTCTTGCCTTATCAAAAGGGTCTTTAGCCCAAGGTGATATAAAACCCCATGACATAAAAGTTGTCTGAATTTTTCCTTCATTCTTAATTACAAGGACTGGATCAGTAGGTCTAATTAAATTCTGTGTCTCGTATTTATTATCAAGCCCAATTGGATAGTCTTGTTTTAAAACTTTTGGTAACTTATCAAATTTAGTTTTAAGTTCAAATCTTCCGCACATATTAAATATTAGTGTTTGGTTTTTAAATTTTATTTGAAATTTATTTAATTGATTTAAAATCCTTTAAGTAACTTTAAATAATAAATAATTTCTGATAACTCATTAATTTTTTGAATCTTTTCATGGTTAAATTCATTTATTAATTTATTTAGTATCTCAATATCTTTGGAAAAAAACATTAAATTACATTCCGCTTTTAGTCCTGAGATAGATCCTGCATATGAGTCTTCTATAACCCATGATTTCCTTGGTTCTACTTCTAATAATTTTAATGCTCTTAAATAGGGATCAGGAGAAGGCTTGCCATCAGAAATAAATTTATCATCTCCAAGAACCTTTGTCTTGAATAAATTTAACCAGGGATTTACAGAGCTTTTGATTTTAAAACTTTCACTACTAGTACTTGTTACTAAAGCAATAGGTAATTTTGTATTTATACAAAAATTGACCAATTCTATTGCTCCCTTAAAAGGTTTTGCTTTAGTGAGTACTTTATCTACTTTTAATTTTTGAATAATAAGTAATTCTTCTAATGAGCTTTCTTTATTAATCCATTTAAGGACTTTTTTTGCACAATCTATTCTCCTTCTTCCTTTTAATTCTAATAATTTATCGATTGATAAAGAGTGATTATATTCTTTTGCGGTTTCACTCCAGGAATTAGCTAGTAATGGTTCTGTATCTAATAGAACTCCATCTAAATCAAAAAGAATTGCTTCTGGGAATTCCATCTTTGTTAAAATATTTTAGATAAACTTTTATTTTATATAGTCTTTTTTATTTCGGTATTTAATTACTTTTTCTACTTCAATAAAAATATTTTAGAAATTTGGATTAATTTTATAAGCCGCGAACGTATCTTTTAGGGTTCAATGATTGCTTACGTGGCTTTACTAATATTGGCAAAATAATAACTCCGACAGTAAAAACACATATTGGAGCAACAACCATGAGTATAGATTCTAGAGACATTAATTTATTTTTAAATTAATCTTACAAATAGCAGTATTTATTTTTTTAGTCATGCGTATTTATATCTAATAAGGCTATATCTTTACAACTTTTTATATTGTTAAGCAAAAGCGAAAAAAAGATTAAATATGAGAAGTTCTTTAGATTTATATCCTAAATAGCAACTAGTAAAATTTAATTGAGGAATTATTTTTATGAATCAAGATAAAAAATGGATGTTAATGACTTACTACTGCCCAACTCATGGTGATGCAGGAAAAGTAGAACCTATACAAGTGACAAGGCAAGAAATTTACAGTAAATTTCATGATAAAACTAAATCAAAAAAGGAAATTAAATAACAAAATCAAAAAAAAGTTAAGTAAAGTTTGGCAGGCATGTGCATAAATATTTTTAATAGAGTTTATCTTTAACGAGAAAAACGTCCGATATGCTTTAATTTACCCAAGTATTAATCTGAACAAAGGAGGGCGCTTGAGCAATTTTAGGAGAATCCATTATGGTTACATTTATTTTAATGGAAACTCTTTATTTATAATGCAAAATAATTAATAATAAATTTATAAAATTAACTTTTAGAGGCTTAAGTTACTCTGGTAACTAAATTTAAGATCTTAAGTTTCACAAAACAAAAAATTTAATTTATAATTTTTTTTTTTATTTATTAGAGTCAATTATTTCCCATGCTTCTGAAGCTGTATCAGCATATTTAAAAATTTTTAAATCTTCTTCGGAAATAAGCCCGAAATCAGCAAGGAAGTCAAAATTAATTAAATTATTCCAATATTTCCTGCCAAATAAAATTATTGGAATTTCACTTTTCATTCCTGTTTGTCTAAGAGTTAATAATTCAAATAATTCGTCTAATGTCCCAAATCCTCCAGGAAAAAAAACAGCAGCAACAGAGCGCATTACAAAATGAATCTTTCGTAATGCAAAATAATTAAATTTAAAACAAAGTCCAGGAGTTATAAAAGAATTTGGGAATTGTTCATTCGGTAACTGTATGTTTAAACCAATAGACTTACAGTCTGCTTCAAAAGCGCCTCTATTAGCCGCCTCCATAATTCCTGGTCCACCTCCTGTCACTATTACATGAGAATTGCATTTATCATCTTGATTATTTATTGAAGCTAGTTTTGAAAATTCTCTTGCGGATTCATAGTAATGACTCATAGAGAGTAAATTTTTTAACTTGTTAAATTTATTTTTTAATTTTATAGATTGAGGAAATTTTTCTAATAAGTTTTTTACTTCATCGATTTTGCTCTGAGCTGATGATTCTTCGACAATTTTTGCACCTCCAAAAACGATAATAGTTGAGATGATATTTTGTTCTTCTAGTACTAATTCAGGCTTAGTTATTTCTAGCAGCATTCTTACACCTCTCATTTCGTCACTTCTAAGTAAATTAAGATCTTCCTGTGCAAGTTTGTAGGAATTCGAATCAAGTATTAAATTTAGATTTTTTTCTCTTTTATCAGTATTATTGAGCTTTTTGAAGTCATTAATATTGTTAATCATGGATTCAAGAATAAATATGTTTTTTATATAGAGAATGGATCTTTTTACTAATAGTTATTTAAAAATATTAAATATAGTTTTTTCTGTACCTATTTACCTATTCATCTAAATCGCATGTCAATTCACATTGATTCAGTTCAGAGGCAGAAATTCTATCCAAAATTCTCAGCATATCAATTTCAGAAAGATCTCCATTAGAGTTCCACTTTAGAGTTGTTTTTCTTTGAAGAGAATGTCTTTTATTCATTTTTATTTCCTCCCTTAAGATGAATTTCTACACATCTAGTAACACATTCTTGATGTCCATCAACAATGCTGCATTCACTAATGCATTCAAAATATGAATCTATGGTATCTTTTGCTGTTATTTGATTCGAAGAATAAAACAACTCATCCATAACTTTTGTCCCTTAATTTGGAATGAGATATAGCATGACTTTAAAAAATAATTTTTGCTTTGTTAAGAAAAATTGGATAAATAAGTATTAGTTACTAGTCTTAAGTTTTAATTTTATAAAAAGGCAAAGGCTTTGTTCCTAACTTGTTTTATTGGATCTATTAAATACTTAAAAACTTAATCTTAATAATTTAAATCTTTACTTTTAGGTTTATTTTTTAGTAACTTCTCTGATTTAGATTTATAACTATTTGGGTTCCAATCTTGTTGGATATCTTTTATGAAATCAAAAATAAATTCATTAGGACATTCAAGTTCTTTGTGAAGATCATTTAATTTTTGATGTATGTATTTTTTAGTGCAAGAAATTAATCGATCTTTTTGATAATTTGTAGGTTGCCATTTTTTATTATTCATAAAGGTTTTTTTCTACTTACTGATTTTTATATTCCTCCTAGTGATATTAAAAAGTAAATCAGCATAAAGACTGATTTACTTTTTAAAAATTTCGTTAGATGATAATAATGTACTTTTTAGATTTTCAAATGAGATCAATTATTAGTTGGCTTTCTAAAATGTTAGAAAGCATGGCAAATGCTTTTATTCATCCTGTTAAAAATGATTTACCCCCATCTATTGGAGCTCACGCTTACAGAAGCATTCCTCTAAAAAGGAAAATGCGAAGAAGACTCAGCTAGTATTTAATTAATTGGAATTAGATTCTCGTTCTTGCTGTCCCAAATAATATATCTAAAACAATTTGGGAAATCACTTAATTTGAGAACTTTTGATTTTTGCAGTAAATGTAAATTTGCTTTATGACAAGCTCTTAAATTGTAATTAGGAATTCTTTCGGATAGATGATGAATGCTATGGAACGAAATATCAGCTAAAAACCAGTTTAACCAATTTGGGATATCTAAATTGCTACTGCCAGAAATAGCACCTTCGACAATATCCCAATTTTTTGTATTACTTGCATATGCATTTTCATAGTTATGTTGTATAAAAAAGATGCATATGAAAATTGCTGCTGAAAAAGTTAATATTAGAGAATAAAAAGTTAAGAAAAAAGCAGCTCCTAACCATTTACACATTATTATCCATCCACTTATCACAATAATATTGTTTGCTATTAGATCAAATAATTCATCAAAATTGTCTCCATAGTCAGAGAAAGGCGGCTTAATTCTTGATTGAATATTTAAAAGTCCTAAAAAATTTCTTTTTTTTAATTTAATAAAAGTTTCTTGCATTAACGATTTTATAAAATTAATAATAATTAGAATTAACCCTAATCTAGCTTTAATAACTAAATAAAAGAAACCACCAGGAAAAAGCATTAACCAATGTCTACTTACCTTATAAATAAGTTTTTCTCTTTTATTAAGAGCCTCATAATCTTCTAGGCTTAAAACATCTACAGGACCTTTGTAAATTTCCCAATTCCCATTATTCCTATGGTGGAATGCATGGTCATTAGCCCAAGGTTTATGAGGTATCCCATTTAATAAACCCAGACAAAAGCCAAAGAAGTTATTCAAAGAACGTTTTTCAAATAAGGAATTATGCCCGCAATCGTGCATTAATGAGAATGTTCTAGAAGATAAGAGGGTAAGAAAAAAAAGAATGGGAATAAGTAAAAACCCTTTTGTAATTTGTAAAAAAGGAGAATATACAATTTTAGAGACAATAAACCAAAGAGAAATTATCGGTATAAGAGTAGTTATTAACTGATAAAAAGCTTTGAAATTGTTTCTTTCAAGAAATGGCTTTAATATAAAATCTGACCTCTTGATTTTATTCATATAAACTTTTCTTTAATCCTCTTTATTAGGATAGCTTAGTTATTATTTATCGTGGCAAAGTTTTCAATTTGCCGATATATGAAAACTATAGCCAATACTTCGTTATTGATTCATTTGATTGGAATTTATTTTATAGAATTACTCATATCTATTAAAGTTTTTTCTAATGAAATAGGTTCCCAATTATATATAGAAATAGTTTCCGTAATATCAGCGCCATAAGATCCTCTATTAACCATGGCAGCCATACTTTTCATCTCTTTATTAAATGGTGCGAGAGAATTTATCATTTTTGTAGGGATAAAGCTTTGAGGTGCTTTCTTGTAGCCATTTTTTCTTAAAATATTAGAAATTTCCATAATATTGATCCCTTGAGGAGAAGTCGCAATTATTCTTTTATTATCACTTTGGTTTTTTCTAAGAGATTCGACATGTAACTTGGCGACATCTCTTACATCTACGACAGTAAAATATGCATCTGGTAGTGCTGGAAATTTACCATTAATCATTTTTGAAATAAGTTCTGCCGAAGCACCATCAGTATCATCACTTAGCAGTGGACCAAAAACCATCCCAGGATGAATAGTTGTCATTGAAAAAGAGTGTTCATTGTCATTATGAATAAAATCCCATGCAGCTTTTTCTGCAATTGTTTTACTCTTTACATATGCACCAACGTTTTTTGTTGTATCTGTCCAGTCTTCAGGCGAGCATAACTGCTTGTCATGCCCATACGCAATTGCAGCCATAGAAGAAGTTAGGACAACTTTCTTGACTTTAGAGGAATTTTTTGAAGCATTCAACGCTCTTAAAGTTCCCTCTAATGCAGGATTGATAAGAATAGATTCCTTTTTTGGCTCTTCGATAGTAAAAGGAGATGCAACATGAAGAAGATAATCACAATCAGAGGCTGCCTCATCCCATCCCTCATCATCTAGAAGGTCAAGTTTACAAAATTCCAGCTTATGATTATCTGAATCTTTATCAAGAGATTTTCTTACTTCATCTTCTCTATTAATATTTCTTAGAGATCCTTTGACAAGATAACCTGCTTTTATTAGCTCATGTATGCAGTGAATAGCAATAAACCCAGATGCACCAGTAACTAAAACTTTTTCCAAAATAATTTTGTTTTATTTCTACTTTTATTATGATCTATTAGTCTGCACAAAAATACAAAAGGATTTTTATTTATATAGTTTTTAGAACTTTATTTTGAACATAAGTATTTAAGAATTTAAAAACTAAAGAGTTGCTTGAATATTATTTTAACTGCCATGATGTCTACTATTTCTTCTGGATCGATCTTTTTGCTCCGCCTTGTTAACTCTAATTTCTCTACCCATCCACTCGACATCTTGTAAATCATCAATCGCAGTTTTCTCTGAGCTTTCGCTAGTCATTTCAACAAAGCCAAAACCTCTTTTTCTTCCTGAATCCCTCTCCAAAGGAATTGTACATTTTGTTACTTCACCATAAGTTTTGAAAAGGTCTTTAAGGTCTTCCTCTTCAGTTTCCCAGGATAAATTTCCAATAAAAATAGTCATAATTTAAAAAATATTTTGTAAAAGATGAGATGTCGCACCATATTAAATAAATAGCAAATTTTAAAGGCTCATATATATTATTGATTAACAATTATGTTTGATTTTAGATTTAAATTCTAATTAAACTGTTTATTTGTTTGTCTTGAAATCTAGAGAATAAATTCTTTAGACATTGTTCTTAATTGATCTAAATTTAGTTTATTTAAATAATTTATTATTTCACTAGAACTCTCTCTCGATTTAAGTTTTTGACTTTCGCAAATCAAACTGTTGGAGATTAAATCTATAAGATGTTGTTTGTCCATAACTTCTTATAAGCCATTTTTTTATATTAAAAACTAAAAATCTTGAATCCCAAACCTTATTACTATTGTTGTTTTTACTATTTTTCTAATTTTGAGACTATTTATCTCTAAAAGTGGTTTCTAAATTTCTTACTTAATTTTATAAATTTTTTAAATCTTGCTCTATTTTTTGCAATCTTTCATTTAATTCTTGCTTTTCTTTTAATAAAGATTTTTTCTTTTTTTGGAGTTCTTTATTAAAAGGTGAATTAAAGTATTTTTGATAAGCTAGAAAAAAGACTGCTAACGCTACAACAATACCAATTGCTCCAATTATTAATAAAGGTGATGATGGGAAATCGTAAAAAGGTACTGAAGGCATTTGCTCTATAAACTTTTATCTTAGCTTTTTTTTGGTTTAAATAATATAAGATAAATACCTAATATTTTATTTATCTAGTTTTTGAGATTAATAAAAAAGTCTTATTCAATTAAACAGCGAAATTTTCTAGCGTAGCTTATTAATAATCCTTCAAAATATAAAATGAGTAATTCTACAGGTGCCAAATAGATAATGACCAATAATTATTAATATAGTAAATATATTGTTAATGAAGAAAATAGTTAAAGAAGAGAATAAAAATACATCTGAATTATGGTTTAATTGGTTGACTAGAAAACTAAATTCTTATGAGGCTTTTAAAGACTTTGCCTCAGGTCAAAATCCTGAAGATGTAGCAGAGAATTTTGTTGCAATTAATAGTTTGGGGATATCCGATATTTTTGATAAATTTGATGAAGAAGATAAAGATACACTTGATCAATTTCAAAAGTTATCTGAATGTGAATGGCATGTATTCAGAATCCTAAAAAAACAATTAGAGTTCAGAAATAAAGTTACTTTTGTAGATTTTAAAAAAAATAAAAAAATAAAAAAATAAAAAAATAAGTAAGTTAAATAACATAGATAAGCTTTATAAAACGCTTGAAATTTTTAGTACGGATTAATGAACTTTATTGTTCGGTTAGGCCATTAAAATTAGGCTCAATGGAGACCATTTTTTTATTAGGTTATTAATAATTAAAAGACATTATGAAAAATTTGATTAGCTCCTTCTCTGTTCTTAATTTTAAAAAGAATTTGAATAAAAATTTAAAGGAAAATACTCTAGTTAATAAAGAAAATTTAGTTCATTACAGGAGAGATTTAGACTCTCTAGGTTGATAGTCAAAATTTAAATAAATTTTGACTTCCCATTTCCAGATTTACCAAAACCAAGCCATATAAACCATACTATCCAGCCAAAAACTGGTATTAAATTTATAAATATCCACTCCCAGCTCTTTCCAAAGTCTCTTAACCTTCGAATATCAATAGCAATCTGAGGGACTATACAAACTAATCCATAAATATTAAAACCAAATGTTCTTAGATATATTGGAATAGTAAAAATAGATATAATAATGTTTACTAATTGAACTCGCCACCAATCAGATCTTGTTGTTTTGCTATTAAAATTTGTAGCTTTAAACCAAAATTCTTGATAGGCATTCAAAAAATTCTTATACATAATCTCTAAATTTAATCATTTTTTAAAAAACATTATTATTCAAAGAGTATTCGCTTAAGAGAATTAATTTATGTATGCCTTTATTTTAAATAGGATCGAATAAATTCCCGTTGTTTTTAATTATGTTTTGATTTTGATTTGGTAATGTACAAAAGCCGTCCTCACAAATAATATTTTCTTTTTCAATTTTCAATGACTGTGGGAAAGCCTCATCTTTTGAATTATTTGAAGATTCAATTTGCATATATATAAAATTAATATGAACATCATTAAATTAATAACTAAATTTATTTGAATAGGCAACAAAATTAATAATAATTATCTTTTACTTCTTTTTTTGATTTGGAAGATCTCTCCAAAATAGAGCCATGACATAAATAAATAAAGCAATAGAAAAAATATAAAGTAGAGAATTAAGATGCATCTTGAGTTTTCGTCAGAAAAAATTTATCAAAATAAAAAATTAATCTAATTAATGAGTAATTTCTATTTAACTTAAAATAAATTTTAAACATAATTATAGTTTTAATTCTTTACTTTATAAAATTTACATTAGGAATAAAGGGAAATAAAAAAGTTTATTTAGTATTTTTACCCATCTCTTTAAGAGCCTCCTTACCTTCTTTAAGTGTTTTAGTAACTAACCAATAAAGAAATACAAGAATAAAAATGGCTAGTAATATTAACGAAGAAGTCAATTTAAATTACAGTTATAAACTTGATTATTCAAAACTTTAAAATTATTAATTTAAAATTAAAAATTAATTTTTAGCTCCTGAATATGCAGGGATCATCATTCCACCATCTTGATCGTCATTATCATCGTCAAATCCGCCACCTAGAAACAATTCAACCAATACTAATATAGCTATAGGATAGAAACACCATAAGATTGCTGAGAATGGGCTTATAGATGAAGTCGCTGAATAAAATTCTGTCATAAAATTATCTTAAACAAAAAAAAAGATTATTGTGGATATTTTGATCTATTTCCTCACCATTAAATTGTATAAAATAAAAAACGAATACCTGTTGAGAAAAGGGTTTTGAGATTAATTCCTTAGGAAATTATCTCCTTATTTGATTTCTAAATTTAAGTTTTTTACTTAAATATTTTCTACTAACTAATTAATATTGACTTCTTGATATATATTAATGTGACAAATGTTACTTAACAATAATTGTGAAATTTGGATTCGAAAACTATTATTTATCTTGATTTTAAAGTTTTTTATGTTCTCTTTCACTTTTGACCCTTTAGCTGCAATTTTTGGTATAGCAGGATTAGTAGGGTTTGTTTTCTTTGTATCAGCGGCTAAAGGAACTTCAAGTATTAATACAAGTGCTAAAAAAGATATTTAAGTTTCAAAATTTAGAATAATACTAAATGTTATTTTAATTATCAATATCTTTTAGAAAGATTTATTAATCATTAATTATCCCATTGTTTAGAAATAAATATCAGAAAACTCTCTATGTCTTCTTCTGGGCAATTAGTTTGATTTTTTAAATTAATACATGTTTGTTTTATAGTTTCGAAGGCTTCTTTGACAGTTTCGTTTTTTTTGATAACTTCGAAATATTCCTTGTCAGTGAAAGTCATAAAAAAAATATATGTTTTAACAATTAATTTACTAATTTATATTAGCTTATAGAACATAATTAGTTAATTTATGGGAATATTTTTTAAATCTATTCCCCTAATCTAAAGTGTTTTTTAAAACTTTTAATTATTTGCCATTCGCAAGACAGTCCTTCAGGAAATTCAACCAAGTCTCCTGATTTAATTAAGTAACTTTCTCCAGCTTCAGTCTTAATTTTTGCTTCACCTTCAATTATGTAACAAATTTCTTTTTCCCTATAAATCCAAGAAAAATTATATGGTTCGTGCTCCCAAATAGGCCAATTCTTTATTCCGTGCTGAATTATTAAACTGGCGCTGCATGGCGATTTAATAATAATTTTCACCACAAAAATACCTTAATAAAGTTATTATAATTAAATTGTCAAAATAAAATATATTTGAACAGGGTTAATTAATTTACAAATTTTTATTTATTTTTCTATTACTATCTAATAAATACTTTTATTCATGGACGAGCTTTCAGCCCTTTCTATTTCAATATCAATAGCTTCACTTGGGATATATTGTTTATTTTTCGCTTCAAGTGATGATGATGATCAAGATGGAGGTCACTTGGTAAAGTCTGCTCAAAAAATCAATTAATTTAGGTAAATAATATATTTAATAAGGACTTATAACCTATAAATCCGGCATATAAGCATGATAAGAAAATTAAATATACTTCAAAGATTCCAAGTGTCTTTTTCTTTAGAACTTTCATATTAAATAACGTTTCTAAGATTATTTTATTGATTGTTTTTTCTATTAACATGAGTATTTATTACATGGATTTAACTTTCATATAATTATCAGACATAAACCTAAAAATAATAATGTAGTAAAGAATATGATACCTTTTGTTATCTGTCCTTCTTCTTTAGTTGCGAAAAAAAGAGAAATTACGGGGGAGGTACTAAGTAAAGTCCAACCTATTCCTAAAGGGAGAGTCTTGAAAACAATTTGTTGAAGCAATATGCCTAAATTTGTTCCTAATAATATTGAGAGTATAAATCTTTTTTGATCATTATAATCTAATTTCTTTAAGAAAAAATTAATTCTAAATTTTTTTATTATTACTAAAAATATTATTGCTCCAAGTAACCTGATCTCTGTTGTTTGGAAAGGAGATAGATTACTTTCTAAAAATACTTTTCGAGATAAAAGACCCCCAAACACAGCACATAAAACTGATAAAAATGGAAATACATGAACGCTTAGATTATTTCGTTCTGTAATGTTGGTCAAATTATTAACTATAAGATTAGTTCTCTGCCTAAGTAGAATGAAAAGTGAAATTGATATAATTAAGATACCTAGATAAGACCTAAATGCTAGGTTTTCATTAATAAAAATTTCACCAGATAATGCGGCTAATATTGGAGATAGTGTTTCAATAGATAAAGTTCTTCTAGTACCAATTAGCTGTAATGACTTTATATAAAAAGTATCTCCTAAACCTATTCCTATCACTCCACTAAATAACAGAGTAATAATAGATTTTAAATCATTTAAAACACTGAGATTGATAAATGCAGGAAGAAAAATTAGAAATGCGATTATATTTTTTACTAAATTAATATCTATGGATTTATACTTTTCGGTTTGTGAACGCCATATAAAGCATGCATAAGTCCATGATATTGCTGCTCCGAAGGCCGAAAAAATTCCAATCAAAACTAATAATTTTAAAAATTTTTTACTTTATAAATTGTGTTATTGCTAAAAAGAACACGTATAGAAGAATAATTAAACCCGGTAGATACTGTATTAAAGACTTTAATTTGTTAGTTTCCATGATATTTAAATTTGATATTTATATTTAAATAATATAAAGTCTTCAAACAGTCATTAGAAGCAGATAATTTAAGAAATTAACATAAGGTTTAATACTAAAAATTTGTAAGGTGATTTATAAATAAGAAAATTCATAAGAAGTTCATCAAAAAATTTATAATTTTCATTTTTATATCTGAAAGCAGTAATTATTATGTTGAATCAATCACCAAGCAATTACTTTAATTTAATAACTATCTAATATAAAAATAAATAATCAATAAAATGGAATTAATAAATAGAAATGATGTTTCCCTGGGTCTGGCACCGTTCGATATATTAGGCTTTAAATCCGAAGAAGAACTTAACAAGGAAATTTCAAAGCTTATTAGGGCTAGAAGCGAATTCGATACTAAAACCGAAGTAACCTCTAATTAATATTTCTTTAAAGCTTGATTCAAAAAATTTTTTAAAAATTATTTTTTCTATTTGGATATAAACTTTCTAATTTTCTTCTCCTTTCGGTCTTTGCATTAATTCTCTCTTCCTTCTCTTTTTTCTTTATTTCATCGTTTATTTTGTTTTGTCTATAACCAATCCAAAGAAGTACCCAAATAACTGAAGTTAATATCAAAAGAGCCGTATATTGGCCCGTCATTGGAAAGCTAGCTTCAGAATATTTAACGTAGGAAAACAAAATAACCATCTAACTAAAATAATATATAAAAGATATTTGCGTGTTTATTTAAAACATAAAATTTAAAATGTCTTTAATTATTATTCTTCATATTTCAAGATAATTAAGCCTAAGCCCTGAATTTTTTATTTAAAAACGTTTTTTTTTATAAAATTGAATTGCTATTATCAGATTAAGGAAATATTAAGAGCCTACATTTTTGAACCCTTTTGATTTAGTAGTAGTTGGTGGTGGAGCAGCAGGTTTCATGACAGCAGTAACAGCCGCCGAAAATGGTGTTAAAAGAATAATAATTCTTGAAGGTTCCTCAAAACTTATGGAGAAAGTAAGAATAAGTGGAGGAGGTAGATGCAATGTAACTAATGCATCATGGATACCGAATGAGTTGGCAGAAAATTATCCTCGAGGTGGGATTAAACTTTTGGAATCATTTAATCGTTTTGCCGCTGGAGATGTATTTGATTGGTTTGAGAAAAGAGGATTGAATTTAAAGATTGAAGCTGATAATAGGGTATTTCCAGTATCTGATTCATCTTTAGATGTTATAAGTTGCTTAAAAAAAAATGCAGTAAATAAAGGAGTAGAAATATCAACTAAATTTTTTGTTAAAGAAATTTTAAAAACTTCAGATAATCTTTTTAAGATTTTTAATAGTGAAAAAATTTCGATAATTGCAAAAAATATTATTCTCTCTACTGGAGGCCATCCTAGTGGACATAAATTAGCTAAAAATTTTGGCCACACCATAATAAAACCTGTTCCGTCCCTTTTTACTTTCTCCACAAAAGAAACAAAATTGAATGAGTGTAGTGGTGTCTCTATTAAAAATATAGATATTGAAATTCAACTAAATAAAAAATCTTTCAAAAATAGAGGAGATTTACTTATAACTCATTGGGGATTTAGTGGCCCTGCTATCCTAAAGCTCTCTTCAATAGCTGCGAGAGAATTGTTTGACCAAAAGTATAAATTTAATTTAATAATTAGATGGTCAAACTTAGAATATAAAGAGTTAAAAGAAAAAATTGATAACCTTAAATTAAATAATGGAAAATTAAACTTAATTAATTTAAGACCTCTACCTTTGTTAACAAAGAGATTGTGGCTGTTCTTATTAAATAAAATGGAAATTAATAAAGATAAGAAGTGGTCAGATCTTCTTGCAAATGAAAGAGAGAAAATGATAACTAGCCTGTTGAAAGATAAATATATTATTTCTAGTAAAGGCCCCTTTGGGGAGGAATTTGTCACCTCTGGAGGTGTCTCAATCAATGAAGTTAATTTTAAAAGTATGGAAAGTTTAATATGTCCAGGTTTATTTTTTTCTGGTGAAGTTCTAAATGTTGATGGAATCACTGGGGGGTTCAATTTTCAACATTGTTGGACGAGTGGATGGCTTGCAGGACAATCAGTCTCAAAGCTATGTGGCAAAGTAACAATTTAATAAGTTTATCTTCTTTTTATTAAGTATTGATCGATAAAAGTTTTTTAAACAGAGATTAATTTTAAAGTTGAAAAACTGAAAAAGAATGATGCAAAATCTAATTCCTAAAAAGGAAGAAGAAGAAAGAAGGTTAAAAGCATTAGCTGAATATAGAATATTGGGCACTAAACCAGAATCCTGTTATGACGATATTACAAAAATAGCAGCTTCAACATGTAATGTTCCGATATCTTTAATGACCTTAGTTGATAAAGATAAGCAATGGTTTAAGTCAAAAGTGGGCCTCGAAATTAATGAAACAAGAAGGGATTGGTCTTTTTGTACCCATGCTATTCAAGAAAATAGCCCATTAATTATTCAGGATGCTTTTCAGGATGAAAGATTTATCAATAATCCCTTGGTAATTGGTGATCCTAAAATTAGGTTTTATGCTGGGTTCCCTCTTAAAAATAGAGATGGGAATAAACTTGGAACTTTATGTGTTATCGATCGGAAGCCAGGTAACCTTACTTCAAAACAATACAATGTAATGGAATTATTATCTAGGCAAATAGTTTCTTTTTTGGAGTTAAGAAAAAAATCTCTAAATTTATTAGAGGCTTTATCTAATTTGCATAAACAAGAGGGTATATTATCAGTCTGTTCATATTGCAGAGAAGTCAAAAATAATGATGGTGATTGGATGCATTTAGAAAAATATCTATCGAAAATAAGTGATATTAGATTTAGTCATGGTGTTTGTGATGTTTGTATGGAAAAGCATTTCCCAGATGTGGTTGAGGTCTGGAATAAAAAAGATTCTTTTCAGGAGGGGCAGAAAAGGTTCCTAAAATCCTAAAATCTAAAAATAACTTTTTTATTGAAAGCATTTTTGGACGAATATATATTTAAATAGCTAGTATTGTATAAATTTAGACTTGCAAATGTTACTAGGAACTTTATTTACGGGTGAAATAGCAAAAAGTGCATTAGTTGCTTATATCCATTACTTAGGAATCATACTGTGTTTTGGGTCTCTTTTATTTGAAAGGCTGACTTTAAAAGTTGATCTTAATAGAAACCAAACTATTTCAATGGTTGTAGCAGATGTTATTTATGGCTTAGCTGGGGTTGCAATATTGGTTACTGGAATTTTACGGGTTAAATATTTTGGACAAGGAGGTGATTTTTATACAGAAAATCCAATTTTTTGGATTAAAGTATCTCTCTATATTTTGGTTGGATTATTATCTTTATACCCAACAACAACTTATATTTTGTGGGCGATACCATTGAGTAAAAATAAATTACCTGAGATCTCAGAAAAACTTGTAAAAAGATTTAGATTTATTATTACAACTGAATTAGTAGGTTTTGCAACTATCCCTCTTTTTGCGACTTTAATGGCGAGAGGCGTAGGTCTAGGTTGAAAAATTTTTTATGGAAAGAAGTTGTTTTATAAGTACAAACAAAGAATATAGATGGAGTTTGAGTTTTAGAATAAATAAATCAAAAAAAGAGATAATTTTCATAGGTTTAAATCCATCCCTTTCAGATTTAAATTACATTGATAATACAACGAGGAAAATAATCAAAATCTGCAAAAACTATAATTATGGAAATCTTAAAATAATAAATCTATTCGCTTTAATTTCCAAAACACCTGATAAATTATTCACTCATAAGAAACCTATTGGCTATTTAAACAATAAGTTTATAAATAAAAGTTTAAAATACTGGTCTGAAAATAAAAATTGTCACTTGTGGTTGGGTTGGGGTAATAAAGGGATCTTTCTTAATAGGAATTACAAAATTTCTAAAAAAATAATGACTTCTTATTCAATAAAAAAAGATAATTTTGTTAATCCTTTAGGTCCGCTTTTTATAAAAAAAACAAAAAAACAAAATCCTATACATCCTTTATATTGCTCTAATAATTCAGTACTTCAATCAGAATCTTCATTAAATTTCTCGTGATTTAAAAAGAGTTAATGCTATTCTTTTAAAAATATGTTAACTTTTAAGCAAAATACAAAATACGAGATGAAAATCTCTAAACAATTACAAAAGCTAAAGAATTTAAATGTTAAAGCAGAAAACTGTTTAACAAGAGATGAGGCAAAAAAAATTATTAGTAAAGCAACCAAGGCACAAAGTAAAATAACCTTCTAAAAATAATTTTTCTAAGTTTCATTTATCTCAACTCCCATTATTCGACTCCTTCCGAAAGATAAATAAAAAATTTTAAAATTTTTCATAAATAATTATATGGCTTTAAATATTCTCAAGTTTAGAAAATCTAATGAAAGATTTAAATCAAATAGAGAATGGCTTGATTCAAAACACTCATTTTCTTTTGGAGAGCACAGGGATCCATTCTGGGATAATTTTGGAAAAATTAGAGTAATTAATGAGGATGTCATTTCTCCTAAATCAGGTTTTAAGACTCACTCTCATTCGAATATGGAGATAGTCACAATAGTTATAAAAGGAGAGATTACACATAGAGATTCATTAAATAATTTAGGAATAATTCATGAAGATGAAGTTCAGGTTATGTCTGCAGGAACAGGGATTTCTCATAGTGAAAAAAATGAAAAAAATACAGACTGCAAATTATTTCAGATATGGATCTATCCAGATATTCAAGATCTCAAGCCGTCATACAATCAAATTTCTATTAAGAATACTTCTGGAAATAATCTGATTATTGATTCTTTAAAAAAAAATAAATGTCAGCTTTTTATAAATCAAGATATATCTATTTGGCGGTGTAAATATAACCTTTTAAACAAAAAATATTTGCCTTCAGAAATAAAAAGATTTAATTGGATTCAAATAATAGAGGGTGATTTGTTAGTAAGAGATAAAAATAATAAATCAAGTAAAAAGCTTTCTTCTGGAGATGGTTTGGGATTCGAGATTTCTGATTTTAGTGATATAGATATTCAATCAGAAACCTACGTAGATATGCTCTTATTCTCTATGCAAAAATATAGTAATTAATCTAAAGGGTCTTTTTTGAATGAGTTTAAAGCTTGTAATGCCATGTTTAGATGAACTTCCATGGCACCTAATGCAATTAGTGAATTAGGAGATTTATCTTTTAATAAGTTTTTATTTCGCTTAGAAATTGTCTTAATGACGTCTTTAGTTATGATCTCCCAATTATTTATTAATTCATCAAATTCTTGTTTTTCTAAGCTTTCAGTATTTTTTTTATCATCAGAGGCATTAAGATCTTTTTGTGCATTTAGCATCAAATAAGTTAATTTTTTATGGCTTATTGCTTGAGGTAAATTGTTAGATTCACTCATGTTTCTTTCAAATTTATATTTAAAATTTAACTAAATAAGAGGAAATTTGCTAGTAGTGTATTGGTTGTAATGACCGACCTGGAATTAGTCCAACTAAATTTTTAATGCGCGAAAAACTTTATATTGAATTTTTCATGGATTAATTTTTTAAAAATATCTCCTCTTTGTTCGTAGTCTCTAAATTGATCAAAACTCGAACATGAAGGAGAAAATAATAAAGTTTCAGCTTGATTATTTTTTATATAAGAATAGGCGTAGTTTATTACTTCTGAAAGATCATTAAAAGTTAAAATATCATTCTTAAATCCTCCCTCTAGTATCAATTTTTTTAAGGTTTGCGAGCTTTCGCCAAAAAGAAATACAGCTTTTGCTTTTTTATTAATAATCTTTACCCACTCAATAGAATCGCCATTTTTTAACCTACCCCCAGAAATTATTATAGGAGAACCTTTAATTGCATTTATACCTGCTACGGAAGAGTCAAAATTGGTAGCCTTGCTATCATTAATTATTTCGAGTTCATCACGTTGGAATATTGTCTCCATTCTATGGGGAAGTTGTTCATAGCTAAGTAAAGCATTCTTTATTCTCTCAGGGGATAATCCAATTTTTCTTGCAGCTGCTACAGCTAGTAATAGATTTTGAGTGTTATGATTCCCTTTCAATTTGAAATTCTTTAAACTCAATAATTTTTCCCTTCTCTCTACAATAAAGTGTTCATTATTTATCCAATAATCACAGCAATCTGAATTTGATTCGTTAGAGTTAGTAGTTATCCATATTCCATTTAAAAGTGATTTGAAATTTTCTTTTAAATATTTATCGTCGTAATTATAAATTCTAAATTCTGATTGTTTTAGTAAGCTATTTTTTATCTTGAAATAATTATCAAGTGTTTTGTGACGGTCAAGATGGTCTGGAGTAAATGTTGTCCAAATTCCAATTTTAGGTTTAATGCAATGTGTCGCTATTTCTATTTGAAAACTGCTTAATTCAGCGACTATCCAATCAATATTTTTGCTTTTTGTTGAGTAAGCAATTTCGCATAATGGAGTCCCAATATTGCCTGCAAATGGGGCTAATAAATTATTTTCTCTTAGTATGTGACTTAATAAGTGAGTAACTGTAGTTTTCCCGTTAGTACCCGTAATCCCAATCCAATTTATATTCTTTAAACTTTCCCATGCGATATTTATTTCCCCTATTACAACGATTCCTCGTTCTTTAAGTTTGATTATTGTTTTATGGTCAATTGGTATAGCTGGACTTACAACAATAGACTCAATTTGTTTAAGATATGTAGAAAACTCATCAAATAAAAATTGTTTATTTAAGCAAACAGATATATCGAGTTTTTCTAGTATTTCCTTTGTTTCTAAAAGTTCTTTATTTTCATTACTTTCCCAGACAATAACTCTCTTTCCAATACTTCTTAAATACTTTGCTGCCCAAAAACCAGATCTTCCTAACCCAATAACAAAATTTATTTTTTCTTCCTTTTTTGAATTATTTTTAATAGGCATTAAATTTATAATTAAATTGAAGACTAGAAATTAAATGGTCTATTTAATTATGAAAAATTCTTTAAAAACTAATCTAATTTCTAAATTAAAATTAATAAACGTCTTTTTAATTATTTTTGGATTTAATTTAATACATATTGAATTGAAAGCTCATCTTAGAGGTTTTTATTCAACTGAAAGTGAAGCCAAAGAAAAAGCTAAAGCCCTTGGTTGCTCTGGAACATTTAAATTAAAAGAAATGTGGATGGCTTGTGAAAGTGAAAAAGATCTTCACAAATACCTTAGAAAAAACAAATAATGTTTAATACTAAAACAAGAAAACTTCACAGAAGTATTACTCTTATAGCAGTAATTCCATTGTTAATAACCGTTCTTAGTGGAAGCTTATATTCTTTATTTCAATATTTTGGATTGGATTTCTTTTGGCTTATGAAAATTCATACAGGAAATTTTTTCTTTATAAATCTACAACCTCTTTTTACACCTGTTGTAGGTTTATTAACAATATTTGCAATAATTTCTGGTCTATTTTTATTTCCTAGATCTAAAATTAAATACCCAGATTAATTAAATGAAAGAAAATATTACTGAATTATGGTTCTCTTGGTTCTATAAAAATTGGGAGAAAAATGCTCCGGGTAGTTTGATTGATGAGGGGTTATCTCCATCACAAATTGCAGAGAGATTTGTAAATGAAAATCATAAAGAATTTTTGGAAATAGCCAATGAATTTGATGAAGATAATTATCAGGCTTTAAATGAATTTATGAAACTTTCAGAAAGTGAATTGCATATTCTGAAATATTTTTTGAAGTTGATAAAACTAAAAAACTCATAAAAAACTACTAAGTATTTCCATACTCTTGTCCCATAGATTTTTTCTTTCTTTCTTATTTAGAGCAAATGGTGAAGTTGGAGATAATTTTGGATGACCTCTAAAATTGAATTTAGGCCCGTAATGGTCTCCTCCCTTTGCTTCAGGAGAAGTAGCAGCAAGTAATTGAGGTAAAGCGCCCATCTCTGCCGATTGAAAAATTGGACTAAATAGCTCTAAGGAGAAAGTTTCAATTGGACTTGGTGTTGGTTTCTGTGCAGAAAAAAGATTTGTTTTTGCAATACCTGGATGAGCCGCCAAGGATAAAATATTTTTTTGCTCTAGTTTTTCATTTAACTCTAAAGCAAACATTACGTTAGCTAATTTACTGTTAGCGTATGATTCCCACTTGTTATAGTAATTTTCTGCTTTAAGATTATTCCACCCAACTTTTCCAAAGAACTGAGCCCCTGATGTTACTGTAACTATTCTAGAGTTTTCTTTCTTTTCGATTAAAGGAAGGAATTTTAGTGTTAAAAGCATATGTGCTAAATGATTGACCGCAAATTGTATTTCAAAACCTTGTTTACTTAATGTTTTTGGTGGGTGCATTATACCTGCATTGTTAATGAGTAAATCTAAATTCTCAAACTCACTTGATATTTTTGATCCAATTTCACTTACATTATTCAAATCTGAAAGATCTAGTTCTATAGGAGTAAATTTACCTGCAGGATTTAGCGACTTTAATTTTTCTATAGCCGCATTAGCCTTTTCTAAACTTCTGCAAGCAAGCAAAACATGTGCATTTTTTTCTGCTAGAGCTTTAGCGGTGTAATAACCAAGACCACTGTTTGCGCCAGTTATAAAAGCTGTTTTCCCTTCTAAATTGGGAATATCTGAAATGGTCCAATTAGACCTTTTATTCTTAGAGATAGTGGCAGTCATTTTCTAATTCTTCTTAAAATATTGAAACTTGATTAAAAATTAAGTTTGCTGAATATTTTTTATCGTAAATACTTATGCTAAGGATCGTGAGTACTTAAATAATTACTCTTTTTATAATTAATTAGTTTTTATTGATTAATTTTTAATTGCATATTGCCATTCATTGTATTTTGAAAAATTTGTTTCTCTAAGAAACTGCAATTTTCTGCTATTAATTTTGATGACAATTCCATCAGTTGGATATTTAGAAAATATTTTTCCATCTAACCATCTTTTTCTAAATAACTCCACTTGGCTTGTGAGATTTGTGAAGTAACTGTGAGGGGTGATAAAGCCACATTTTTTAAGATAGTTAAGGGTTTCATACTGGTTAAGTCTTCCATTAAGTATTTGGAAACAGCAAAAGCTGAAATTTTCTGTAATCCTTTTTTTATTGTTGAGGAATTCGCTTGTAATTTTTTGGGAAAAATAGGGAGTTTCGTTTGGGGCATAAAGCTCACCTCTAACTTGAAAATCTCGTTGGATAGGAAGGCTGTTGGGGACATCTTTAATATTTTCAATTTTGCTTGAGACATCAAATCCTTTTCTTGTAATGGCTTTATCAAACTTGCCATTTATATATTTAATTGCAATAGCGCAACCATCAATTTTTGGTTGAATGCTCAATCTTGTATTTTTTAATAAGCTATTTAAAAACTCTTTATGATTATCTTTAGGTAATGAGGGTAAAAATAAATTACTTCTTTGATTAAAATAATCACATTTTGGATCTGTACGAAGTAAGTTTCTTTCAAGTTGATCAAATGCTTTATCAGATATGAGAGCATTTCCTATTCGATATTGTTCATCAAGATATTTAACATTTTTTTCTAATAATGAACCCATAATATTTCTTGGATAATTTTGAAAATATTTTTGAGGAGATTTTTTACTTAAATCAAGGATTTATAGATATAGATTCAAATTTGACTTTAGGAGTAAAAAAATTGTCTTGACCATATATATTTTCCTATGAGGAGTTCACTTGAAGAGTATAAAATGTACTCATTGAAGGTTTAAATTAAATACTTCAATAAAACATTTTTTCAGAAAATTGTTTCAAGGTTTTTAATAATTAAATAAAAAATTAAAAACCTTTATTTAGTTAAGCCCATACAATTTAGAAAAAAAGTTTTTAGCATATATAAAAATGCCATTACTGTTAGATGCTCAGGAAAAGTGGGATGATTTTTTAGAGAATAAAATCACAAACTACGAAAAACTGCGTAATTTTGATTATGGCCCAACGAATAAAAGCTCCGTTTCAAAATTATCTCCTTATATTTCTCATAGGGTTTTATTTGAATACGAATTGCTTGAAAAGGTTAAAAAGAAATATCATTCTCAAAAGATTAATAAATTTGTTGAAGAGATTTATTGGAGAATTTATTGGCAAGGTTGGATGGAAAATAGACCAAAGGTGTGGTGTAATTTTAGTTCAGAAAAAAATTATGAATATGATTTTGAAACCTATGAAAAAGCAATAAATGGAAACTCAGAATTAGGTTTTTTCAATTCATGGGTTAATGAGTTAAAAACTTATAACTACTTACACAATCATACTCGTATGTGGTTTGCTAGTACTTGGATTTTTAATTTAGGTCTGCCCTGGCAATTAGGTGCAAGTTTTTTCTTTAAACATCTTTATGATGGAGATGCTGCCTCGAATCTTTTGAGTTGGAGATGGGTTGCAGGATTACAAACAAAAGGAAAGCAATATCGTTTTTCCCCTGAAAATCTAAGAAAATTTTCAAATAATAGGTTCAATGTTGAAAAGATTAATAATAGGCAAATCTTTCTTGAAGAAAAAATTCAAATCCCTCTTGATGATGAGATTTATAAAAGCAATATGGAACCAAAGTCAAAAAACCTTATATTATTTGAAAACGATTTACATGTTTCAACTCTTGAAAATATCTTAAGAAATTATAAGAGCGTTTTTATTATCCTACTGGGCAATGCTCAAAGAAAAATAAAATTATCTGAAGCAGTTCTAAGTTTCAAACAACAAATAGTTCTTGAATTCATAAAGCAATTTGATAATGTTACTCAGATTGATCCTTTAAAATTAAAAGAGACATTGGTCGATATTGATCAGCTAGATATGGTTTATCCTGGTGTTGGTGAAAATAACGATTTTATAAATAGTTTTAAGAAGTTAAATAATAAGGTAATTTTTAATTTAGTAAGAGATCAAGACTTATTTGCATGGAAGTTTGCCAAAAAAGGGTTCTTTAAATTCAAAGAAAATATACCCAAAATTAATCAATATGTTTTTCAAAATTAGTAATGGAAATTTTTAAAAGGTAATAGCTTTTTAAAAAGCAAAAAATTTTGAAATACGCATAACACTAAGTATAAATACTTAATTAAAGATCAGTTTTATGGTTTAATCCACGATGAATAATGTGGCTAGTTATTTTTACTTAAGAAATACATCTAATAGTGCTTTCAACAATTCTTACAAAATCATTCAGCAAAGATACAGCTTTATTAATCCTAAGAGTAATTACTGGTACAGTTTTAATTCATCACGGATTTGAAAAGCTAGCTAACATAGAGAATTTTGCTGATGCTTTTGTCAGACCTCTACACTTACCTTTCCCAATATTTTTATCATATGTAGCTGCATTTTCAGAAATTGGTGGAAGCTGGTTATTAATACTTGGTTTAGCTACAAGATTCGGTGCGTTAGCAATAGTTGGTACTATATCAGTTGCTATCTATCATGCTCTAGTAACATCGGGTTTTAATATTTTCTTGTTAGAACTTTTACTACTTTATTTCGCTTCAGCTACCTCAATAGCACTAACAGGTCCTGGAGATTTCTCAATTGATGAAGTAATCATAAGAGTATTGAGATCTGAATCTGATGATGAAAATATTCAAGAAACAGTGAAAAATAAAGCTAATACTGGTAAATCAATCAGTCCAGAAGATTCAACCAACAAAGGTGGTATTTTCCAATTCCTACAAGCAAATTTACTCTCAGATACTACAAATTAAATTTTTGGATAAAGACTATTAATAAATTCCTGTTTTTTTTGTAAGGAATTTATTTTTTCAAATCTAATTTTTAAAGTCGCTTCAGATAAACTTAAGAAAAGTCCTAAAGCAGTTACCCAAGATAAAAAAATTAGAGGATTTTCAGGAATTTCAGAGAAATTCATATGTTTAATATTTCTTTTCTAAAACTGACCGATCTATTTAATTTTTTCAACCTAAGTAAACAATTTAGAAATATTTTATGGATTTATTTCCATTTTTTCCCAATTATTTTCCTTATGCCAGACATACCTCTTGTGGATAGGCGTTACTAATTTAAGTAGATCTACAGAATATATTTCAAATTCTAATACAACAAAACTTTCTGGCTTATTTAAATCACTAGAAATTATTTGAGAAGTGCAAATATTTTTATTAATCTTTTTTCCTGGATGTTGCCAAAACCAAGTTGATTTGGATCTATCTGATAAAGAATCCCAATATTTCATGTTTTCCTTTAACTCCCTCATTTTTCCTTTAAATCTGAATTGTGATTTGCTTTTATAAAAAAGCCATAAAACTTCTGCATTGGGATTTAATTTTAATTGAGCAACTTTTTCGCTGCGACTATCAGTAAAAATAAGGATTGAACTTTCAGTTTGCCATCCTCTAAAAACTACCGTACGTAATCTAGGTTCGTTATTCCCGTTAATAGTACAAAGCTGAAACCACCTACTTGAGGGTAATTTACCTTCTTTTTTTCTTGCAGCCTTTAACTCCTGCCTCCATATTGGAATTTTAATTTCCTTCATTAAATTTGGGTAAAAGTAAACCACTTATTCGCTTATATTCCGCAAATGAAGCATATTTTGTAAGTGATTTGTCCTTTTTTAGCATTCTTGGTAGAAAGACTCCAAAGAAAAATAAAGCAAGAATAGCAAAAGGTATAAAACTCACAGAAAGGATGGCAAATGATAAATAAATTAGTATTTCACCAAGGTAATTTGTATTTCTTATATTTTTGAAAAATCCATCTTTAATAAGTTCTTTTTTGATTTTAAGAGTGAAATATTTTTGAGCATCACTTGCAAAATGGAGAAAAACACCAATTATATTTATTGAAATAGAAGCTGCAATTATGGGATATGAAACTGATTTTTGGGAGGAAATGAGAATAAATGGGGCTATCCAGTAACTACCAAGAAAAATAAAACCGGTAATTGAAGTGATTAGATTTATTTTTTCTTTAAAGTATGGATCTGGAAATATTTTTTCTTTTAACAACCAAAGTATTCCATAAGTTCCATGCAAAGATAAATAAACCCACGCAGCAATTGAATAATTTTTATAAAACATCATTAAACCTGCCACAACAAACATAGTTAAACCTTTATGCAGGTTAATTATTTGATTAAGTTTCATTTTCTAATTAATCTAAAAAACGAAAGTATTATTTGTGGATCTTCTTGCATTCATCAATAATCTAATGGGCGATACTGGATTCGAACCAGTGACCACTACCTTGTCGAGGTAATGCTCTACCGCTGAGCTAATCGCCCTTTTGAAAAAGTTAAATATTTAACCTCCCTATATGAAAATAGCAGCTCAAGGATTCATTTTCTAAGCAACTTAATTTTCCATCTTTCTCTTTTGGTTATTTCTAGATCTAGAATTTCAATAAACCCTTTGTTATCAAGTTGAAGTTTGTCGCCAACTTTCAAACTAATAGTACCTTTCTTTACTGTCTTACCATTTAGTTTAAGCATTCCAGTTTCTATCCTTTCCAAAATTTTGTTCCTAGAGATCCGGAAACCTGCAGAAGCTATTGCATCTATCCTTGTTGAAGCCTCTACGGTATTAATTATTTTTTTTGATCTTCCAACAGGTATTTGTAATTCATCTAAACCAACTATTTTTATTTTTACTTTTACATCCCTTAGGGAGAAAATCTTTTCATTTAAGAATTCAATTTTTGAATCGTCGATTATTCCTTGAGCTCCTCTATCTCCTGTGGTCCAAATATCACCAATTCTTTCTTCCCTCAATCCATTATCCACTAATAAGGATCTAAAATCGTCCTGAGTTGCGTTGTCAAATAAAAAATTACCATTAATTTGAATACCTTTCGCAGGGAAATCTTTAATTAGTTCATTTTTCTCTGGGACATTATCTTCTCTAAAACATGCAATCTTGGATCTTTGGGCTGAGTTATATCCTCCAAAAACAAAAAATTTAAAATCATTTAAATTTTCAAATTCTTTCAAAATTTCTTCACACACAAATGTTGAATTAAACCCGGTCCAATATGTTTGCCAATGTTTTAAAGATAAATTAGAAATATTTATTAATTCCTCAATTTCTTTTTTGTAATTTGAATTTATTAATAATTCCTTCAAGTCAATCATTTAGCCTTCTAAAAAAATTATGTCTCTAGGGTCTGATTGTTTTATTAAAGCCCAGGGTAATTCAGTTCCTATTTGATTTTCAAGAAGAACCAGCCATTTACCTTCTTTATTGAAATCAATAATAGATCTCAACTCTTTATTTCTATTAACGTTAATACTTGCTGAAGATACAATGCTACCTAAATATCCAGAGCCCATACCCAATAGCCCACCCATAAATGATTCGCCTATATTGTTTAATCCAAGGAAGCTAAAAGTGGATAAGTTTGTCATATTAGAAAATGCTATGCCTGCTATAAAACCAAATGGCATAAGCCAGTTGCGCATATTTTCCTGTCTTATCTTTCTATCAAGTTTTGGATTTAGGATTCTTATGTTTTCAATTTCTTCAGATTTAAAGTAGCTATTTGTGGATAAATTCAATAATTGTTGTTGTTCAGGAGTTGTTTTTTCTTTAGATGGCAAAATTAATAAACATTCTGTTAGAAATACTGACTTATCCCTAAAAACATTTAATAGATCGAGACATTTTTCTAGCTCATTAAATATCACTATACTTTTAGTCAATTTTCATGCCTCAAATGTTGGTTTGTTGATTCAAATTAATAAAATAAGATATCTCTACTATAGATTAAGTTAAAGTAAAAAAATTAAAGAACAACTCTTTAAATGACAAAAGTTCTAATTACAGACCCAATTGATCAAACGGGAATTGATATTCTTTCCCAAGTCGCTCAAGTTGATCAGAAGATAGGAATCTCGAACTCTGAATTGGCATCTATTATCCATGATTATGATGCTCTTATGATTCGTTCTGGCACTCAAGTTACAGGAGATATTATTAATTCTTCTAAGAAACTAAGAATAATTGGGAGAGCTGGGGTTGGGGTAGATAATGTGGATGTTAAGGCGGCTACTCAAAAAGGGGTTCTTGTTGTTAATTCTCCTGGAGGTAATACCATAGCTGCTGCCGAGCATACAATTGCAATGATGTTGGCATTATCAAGAAATATACCAATTGCTAACAGTAGTACTTTTTTGGGTAAATGGGAAAGAAAAAAATTTGTTGGTAATGAGTTGTTTAAGAAAAAGCTAGGTGTTGTAGGTTTAGGAAAAATAGGAACTCATGTCGCAAAAGTTGCTAATGCTCTTGGAATGGATGTTTATGGATATGATCCATTTGTTTCTTCAGAAAGAGCACAACAATTACAGGTCAGATTGTCCGAATTGAAAACATTATTTGAGGAATCTGATTATGTAACTTTACATTTGCCGAGGACTGCAGAAACAGAAAACTTAGTAGATATGAAGGTGCTTAAAAGTATGAAAAAAAATGCAAAATTAATAAACTGTGCGCGTGGTGGAATAATTGATGAAGAAGCTTTAGCTGAGGCACTTAATAATTCATTGATAGGTGGAGCAGCTATTGATGTTTTTGCTAAAGAGCCATTAGACTCCAATTCGCCATTACTTAAAGTTGATAAAAATTTAATCCTTACTCCTCATTTAGGAGCATCAACTAGGGAGGCACAAGAGAATGTTGCTGTGGATGTTGCTGAACAAATAAGAGATGTTCTTTTGGGACTTTCTGCACGAACAGCAGTAAATATTCCGGGTTTAAGTCCTGATATTATGGATAGCCTTAAACCTCATTTACAATTAGCTGAAACAATGGGCCTTTTAATAAGCCAACTTTCTGGAGGACAAATTCAAAAGTTAGAGGTAAGGCTTCAAGGTGAATTTGTGCAGCACCCTTCACAGCCTTTAATCATAGCCAGTTTAAAAGGTCTATTAAGTAAAGCTCTAGGTGATCGAATAAATTATGTCAACGCTTCTCTTGAAGCAGAGTCTAGAGGTATTTCAGTAATTGAAAGTAAAGATGAGGCTAGACCGGAATTTGCTAGCGGTTCACTTCAATTAACTACTTTTGGAGATAATGGTGAACATAGTGTTGCCGGAAGCATTTTTGCTGATGGCGAATTGAGAATAATTAGCATTGATCAATATCCAGTTAATGTTTCTCCAAGTAGATTTATGCTTATAACTAGGCATAGAGATATGCCTGGCATTATTGGAAAGTTAGGTTCCCTCCTAGGGGACCATAATGTCAATATTGCCTCAATGCAAGTTGGTAGGAAAATTGTCAGAGGAGAGGCTGTTATGGTTTTAAGTATTGATGATCCTATTCCTACAAATTTGCTTGAGTCAATTCTTGAAGTTGAGGGCATCACTAGTTCTGATCCAGTAACTTTATAAATAATTTGAGTAGTTAATGGAAATAAAAAATTGGTTTGAACTTACCTTTGAAATAGAAACTAATTTAGAAGAAATTATTATTTGGAAATTAAATGACTTAGGTATATCTAGTTACGCATTTGAAATTTTATTAAATAATAAAAATAATAAAAAAGTAATAATTTGGCTTCCAAATTTAAATTGGTCAGAAAGCTTAAGAATTAAACTTGTAAAAAATATTAAAGAGGTTTTAGATAAAAATAATTATCAAACCAATTGTTTTGAGTGGAATCTTATTGAACAGGAAGATTGGATATCAAGCTGGAAGAAATATTGGGGACCTGAACTTGTAGGGGATAACTTACTTATATTACCTTTTTGGCTTGAATTACCAGAGGAATATAAAAATAAGAAAGTTATTAAAATAGATCCTGGAGCAGCTTTTGGTACAGGAAGTCATCCCACGACATCTCTTTGCTTAGAAGAATTGGAAAAGATTTCATTATCTAGTAAGAAAATATTAGATATAGGTTCTGGTAGCGGTATTCTTAGTATTGCTGCTAAATGTTTTGGTGCAAACGAAATTTATGCTTTAGATAATGATTATCTGGCTATAAATTCAACGGAATCTAATTTTCGGCTAAATTTCGGCACACTAGATGATCTAAAGACTTATCTTGGACCATTTGATTCATTGGTTTCAAAATATACTTTGAAAAATTTTGATTTTATTTTGTGTAATATTCTTGCAGAAGTTATAAAAGGCATAATCCCTGACATTCGTAATTGCCTTAAAATTGATGGGAAAGTAATTTTAAGTGGGATATTGAATTCACAAAAAGATGAAATTATTAAATTATTAAATGCTAGTAATTTGCAAATAAATGATGTATCTTCTAAAAAAGATTGGGTGTGCATTACAGCACAAAAAATCCCCTAATCTTATAAATACATAAGTTTTTCTAATGTAACCCCCTTTTCTCATTGCTTTGTTTCATTTTTTACACCCTTTACACACAAATGCTTACAAACAATGTTAAAAAAGTATTAACGGTAAATTTTTTACCATCAATTTTTAATTTAAATGGCTTCTTACAAAGTTACACTTATCAGTGAAAGTGAAGGTCTCAATTCTACAATTGAAGTACCTGACGATCAGTACATTCTAGATGCTGCTGAAGAACAAGGCGTTGATCTGCCGTATTCTTGCAGAGCAGGAGCCTGTTCTACTTGTGCAGGTAAAATCACATCAGGTACTGTGGATCAATCTGATCAAAGTTTTTTAGATGATGATCAACTAGAAGCTGGTTTTGTCCTTACCTGTGTTGCATATCCATCTTCAGATGTAACAATTACTACTCATGCTGAAGAAGAACTTTATTAATTTATAAAAAATAACTCTATTAGGTTGTTTTATTAAATTTTTTCTGCCACTCTCATATGAGGTGGCTTTTTTATGCGATAAATGAATAAATTTGAATTTTTTAAAACCGATGCAATTAAATCAAGTTACGGTGGTCAATTCAGCTATAAAGTGATTGGACCCTGTTGCAGACTATATGATAGGGAAGAGTTGCCTTGGCCTTGTTCTAGGCTTGCTTGGCGCAGTAAAGAGCCCAGCTGGAGGAGGATAGGAGCTAGATTTGTCGCAGATATGGCCTCAAGGAAATGTCCATCGTATTCGGTTCAAATTTTAGAGCCAGGATCAAAACCTGTAGAAACTGTAATAACTCTCTTCTCAAAGAAGTTTTCTTCAGAAATCCAAGAATGGTGGTATAGCAAAAAACCAGGCTCAAAAGAACCTGGTAATGTGTTGCCAGAAAGTATTTAAAGTATTTTTTAAGCTTTTGGTTTTGGAGGCATATAACCTTTTAAACCTGAGCATTCAAGACTCTCGAAAGTATCAACACCTGTCTGTGAATTTGTTCCAGAGGCCCTTTCGCATAATGATTTTCTTGTTTTTAAATCAAGATTCGCATTAGTAAAGTCTGCTCCATCTATAGTTGCTCCGTCGAAAACACTTTTCATAAGCTCGCCATTTGTCAGATTTGCATCTGAAAAATCAGCATTATCAAAACGAGTTGCATAGGCAATAAGATCTTTCATATTGGCACCTTTGAAACTAGAGTTCTTGGCAGTTGTTACGCTCATATAGGCACCTTGTAGGTTGGCTTCGCCTAAATCTTGATTAGATAAATCATATTTTACATATTCATTATTTTGAAGATCTGCACCATGAAGATCTTCTTTTAATCCATCTACTGATGAAGGATCACTTGGATAAAGTGCATTTGCAGAGATTGGATTAAGAAGTAAACCAATAATCAATGGAAGAAAAATAAGAAGTCTTTTGAAAGACTTGTTTAGTGATGAAAAAATAGAAACCATTTCGATCGACATCAAATTAAAAAAAACCATAAGACTATTATTTCATGGGTTGGTCATTTACAACCCTACTGCTCACGAACTGTTGCAGTTTATTTAATTTCTGCGGTTAAAAAATCTTTAGCAAGATAAGTATTAGGGAAGATTTTTTGAGCTTCTTTTAGCAAATCGCTTGGCTTGATTGGACTTCTTTGAGTATATCTTGGGCTTAAATGTGTGATAATTAATTTCTTGACGTTAGACAATAGTGCAGTTTTTGCTGCCATTATTGTTGTCGAATGTAATTTTTCGTAAGCCATTTTTTCATCTTCTTTTGAAAATGTAGATTCATGAACTAGTAAATCAGCATTTTTAGATAAGTTAACTGCTGATTCGCTAAAAACTGTATCAGTACAGTAAACAAAACTTTCACCTTTTCTAGGAGGACCACAAAAATCTTGCCCATTAAAAGATCTCCCATCTTTCAATTGAACTGTTTTACCTGCTTGTAATTCTGAATATATAGGCCCGGGAGGAATATTTGAATCTTCTGCTTTTTTGATATCGAATACTCCTGGCTTATCTTTCTCGCTCACACGATAACCATAAGCAGGTAGCCTATGCTTAAGGCAGGCACAATGAACTTTTAACTTATCGTTTTCAAATAAAATTTTATTTAATGAGGCGAAATCTTCAACTTCTCGAAAACGTAAAGGAAATGACAATTTGCAAAAGCTGCTTTCAAGCGCAGAAGTTACAAAACTTTTTAACTCTGAAGGACCATAAATTTCAATACCATTACTATTACCTGATAGGCCTAATGTAGCTAAAAGACCTGGCAAACCATATATATGATCACCATGCATATGAGTAATAAATATCTTCTTAATTTGTGAAGATTTTATATTACTCTTCATTAGCTGATGTTGAGTTCCTTCTCCGCAGTCAAAAAGCCATACTTCAGCTGTTTGAGATAATTTAAGTGCTAATGATGAGACATTTCTTGTTAAGGTTGGCACCCCAGAGCTTGTTCCTAAGAAAGTAATGTTCACTTATAAATATTTTTATTTTGATATCTAGATTTAATCTAAACTTTTAGTCAAACTAAGGCAAATACAAAATTTGTTTTTCAGACATAGTGATTTTAAAAACTATAAAAATCTCTAATAAATTATGTTTAATTGGGATTATAGTTTTTTGTCTTTTTCAGAATCAATCTGTATCCGCCTCCAGAGAACCATTAATCAGAGTTCTAATATCAAAAAACAGAAATTTAAGGATAAGATCTGATAAATCAATTCCATTAATTATTAAAGGGCAAAAATTCTCAAATAAAAAAATTAAAGGTTTGACTGTAAAAAAAGAAAATAATACAACATCATTATTTTTTGATAAGAACAAACAAAAAATCTATGATTTAAAAAATAAAGTAAAATTAGTAGTTAAATCTTCTGATGGTAGAGGTATTTGGGTTGGCCAGAAAAGATATTCAGGAATTTTAAATCTATTAGTTCTTGAGTCTGAGATATTAGTGATTAATATCCTTGGAATCGAAAAGTATCTGAGTAGTGTTGTTGGCTCAGAGATGCCAGCTAAATGGCCGTTAGAGGCATTAAAAGCACAGGCTATTGCTTCAAGGACTTATGCTTTAAAACAAAAAGGAAATCAAATTTATGATATTGATTCTACTCAGAAAAATCAAGTTTATAATGGCTTGGAATCAAGAACCTATAAAACTGTAAGGGCAGTAAGAAGTACAAGATCAATAGTTTTGACATATAAAAATAAATTGATTAATGCCTTGTTTCACAGTAGTTCAGGGGGTATGACAGAAAATAGTCAAGATGTTTGGAAGAATGAATATCCTTATTTATCAAGCGTTAGAGATTTTGATAGAAATAATCCAAAACTACAATGGAAAAAAAAATTCTCAAGCGGAGAATTACAAAAATTATTCCCTGAAATTGGAGGAATTAAAAAAATTGAGATTTTGAATATAACTAATACTGGGAGAGTAAAAAATGTGCAAATTTTTGGAAAATATGGCTCTGATCAAATATCAGGAGTTGATATTAGAAAAAGAATGAATCTGAAAAGTACTTTTATGAGGTTTAAATTCATTGAAGATAAAAAATATATTTCCGATAATGATAATTCCAATAATCCTATTGAAAAAACTTTAATAGTTTTTGGTCAAGGCTCTGGCCATGGTGTAGGGATGAGTCAGTGGGGTGCAAGATATATGGCTTCTAAAGGTCAAAAAGCAGAAAGAATATTAAAACATTTTTATAAGGGTGTAAGAATTAAACCGTTTAGCAAAAATTACTTATAAAAAGTTATTTTGCATTAAGAACTAATTTGGGATGTAATGTAGTTTTTTCTTCATTAATAAAACCCATTCCTAATAGGATTTTGTTACTGTCAATAATTTTTATTGGTTTTTTGTAATCAAAAGAGCGGCTTTTAACAAAATTATTAGCATCAAATTTAATTATTCTTCCTGTTTGCCAAAAGTTAATTTCTTCTTGATTAGCTAAAACTAGTGTTGAAATATGATCAAGAGCAGAAATTGTGGGAATAATAAAAGGTGCGTTTTTGTCATTATGATCACTTAGATCAGATATCTTTATAGAATTTTTCTCATGGAATCCACAAGCCGAAATCCTTTTAAGTTTCAAAAGACAACCCTCAGAATCTAAGATCCTGCCCAAATCTCTAGCGATGGATCTTATATAAGTTCCTGAGGAACAAGACACTTTTATTTCTAATATTCCATTTATTTGATCCCATTTGTTTAGAACTAATTCTTCTATTTCTACCTCTTTTGGTTTTAATTCAAATTCCTCATTTTTAAAAGCTTTTTTGTATGCTCTTTCTCCATTAACGTGAACACTAGATACTCTGGGAGGTACTTGTTGGATAATACCTCTGAAGTTATTTAAATATTTATCTAATTGCTTATGGCTTAAAACAGGCCAATCTTTTTTGTTAAGAATTTCGCCTTGCATATCATCAGTTTTTGTTCTTATGCCTAATTGGATTTGGCCAATATAGGTTTTGCCTTGAGGTAAATATTGAATAAATCTTGTAGCACTGCCTATCGCAATTGGTAAAGTACCTGTTACATCTGGATCTAAAGTACCTGTGTGACCAACTTTTTTGGTACCTAATAATTTCCTTATTTGTTTAACGCAATCATGAGAGGTTAATCCTTTCTCTTTATTTATTGCTATAAATCCATCTTTAATTTCCATTTTAATATTAAGATTCCTATGAGAACTATTTCTTACTATTTTATTATTTTTAAATAAGGAATTATTAAAGTAAGAAATTGAAAAAAGATGATTTCATAATAAAAGAATTTATAGATGATGCTTTTGATTTGAAATCACACTTAATGGAATTTTTGTCTATCGAGCAGGGTGATTTGGATGGGTTCCTAGAAAACGCAAAGATGGATTTAGCCAATCTTCATCTCGGGGGTAGTTTAAGTGAGGCTGAAGACTTTTATAAAGAAATTGTTGGAGATAAGCATTTGGCAGATTTGGCCGCCTGGCATATTTCAAGTAAGGATTATATTGCTGACACGTTAAAACTTCAGCAGAGATTTTCAAGAAACTTGGTCTTAGATTTTGGTGGAGGGATTGGTACGCATGCTTTAGCTAATGCCATGTCTACAAAGGTTGAGCATGTTTTTTTCGTTGATATTAATCAAACAAATAGAGATTTTGTTGAATATAGGGCTAAAAAACTTGGAGTGGGTAATAAACTAACTTTTTGTAAAACAATCCAGGAAACAACAATCTCTACATTTGATACGATCGTCTGCCTTGATGTATTAGAGCATTTATCTGATCCAGCTTTTCATCTTGATACCTTTCATAAAATTATGGGTCCTGAGTCAATTGGATTATTTAATTGGTACTTTTATAAAGGAGAAAATAACGAATATCCCTTTCATGTTGATGATGAGCAAATTGTTGAGCGATTTTTTAAGACTCTACAATCAAAATTTATAGAAGTTTTTCATCCTATTCTTATCACGACAAGATCTTATAAAAAGATTTAAACAACTACATTTACTCTTTTTCTGTTTCTTAAATTCCTTTTAATACTGTCAAAGCTTACTGTTCCCTCTTTTAGGGCGAAAAGTGTATCATCCTTTCCTTTCCCAACATTAATTCCTGGTAAAAAGGAAGTACCTCTTTGACGGATTATGATTGATCCTGCTAATACTTTTTCTCCTCCATAAGCTTTAACTCCTAGTCTTTTAGAATTTGAATCTCTTCCATTTCTGGTTGATCCGGTACCTTTTTTATGTGCCATTAGTAAAAATTAGTTTTCGGGATTTGAGGCCTTTGGGCTAGTGCTCTTTTTTTTGACTTCAGTTTTTGAAGATGTTTTAGGAGCACTTTTTGTAATTGATATAGATTTTACCATAACTCTTGTGAGCTCTTGTCTGTGGCCCATTTTTCTACGTGTCTTCTTTTTAGGACGCATTTTATATACGATTATTTTTTTATCTCTTTTATGTGAAACCACTTCTAGTTCAATTTTTGCATTTTTTACGTAAGGCTGACCAAGTGAAATATTCTCTTTATCTTTTATTAGGAGGATTTTATCAATAGTAATTTTATCTTTTTCTTTAGCATTTAACCTGTCAATATCATAATATTTATCAACTTCAAACCAGAATTGTTGGCCTGATGTTTCAGCTATTGCATACAAATTTTCATTTTTTGCAGAACTGTTAGAAGGTTTTTTGGAAGAAGTCATATAATGAGGACGCCTAGAGGCTCAAATATATTAATTTGATTAAGCCTTTTTAGCAGTCTTGAATGTTTATTAATTTTCTTATTTTATAGTGTAATTAGTCAAGGTTTATTATTAAATTCTTTCATTAAATTTGAGGTTTCAACTAATGGTAGCAAGAAAAACATATATTTTAAAACTTTACGTAGCAGGTAATACGCCCAATTCAATGAGGGCTTTGAATACTCTTAAAGAAATTCTAGAGAATGAATTTAAAGGAGTTTATGCTTTAAAAGTAATAGATGTTCTTAAACAACCGCAACTTGCTGAAGAAGATAAGATTTTGGCAACCCCAACTCTTGCAAAGATTTTACCTCCTCCTGTAAGAAGAATAATTGGTGATTTATCGGATAGAGAAAAGGTTTTAATTGGATTAGATTTACTTTTTGATGAATTATCAGAGAGTGAATATAGTGGAGGTACAAAAAATTAATAAAAACTTTTATAATTAAAATATACCAATAGTTATAGAATAATTTTCCTGACAAAAATCTATGAAGGATAAAAAAATTAGTAAATCAATTAAAATGCAAGTCCAGAAAATACCTACTGGAATTGAGGGCTTTGATGATGTTTGTAGGGGAGGCTTGCCTGCTGCGAGAAGTACTCTTGTTAGTGGGACATCTGGAACTGGTAAAACTGTTTTTTCTCTACAATATTTACATCATGGGATTTGTAATTTTGATGAGCCTGGAATTTTTATTACCTTTGAGGAATCACCTTTAGATATTATTAGAAATGCAGCTAGCTTTGGTTGGGATTTACAGAAATTAATTGATCAAAATAAACTTTTTATTTTGGACGCTTCACCTGATCCTGACGGTCAAGATGTTGCTGGTAATTTTGATCTTTCAGGTTTGATTGAAAGGATTAGTTATGCGATTAGAAAATATAAAGCTAAGAGAGTAGCGATAGACTCAATTACTGCTGTGTTTCAGCAGTATGATGCTATTTACGTTGTTAGAAGAGAGATTTTTAGACTTATTGCGAGATTAAAAGAAATAGGAGTTACCACCGTAATGACGACAGAAAGGGTGGATGATTATGGCCCAATAGCTCGTTATGGCGTTGAGGAATTTGTATCTGATAATGTCGTACTACTTAGAAATGTTCTTGAGGCAGAGAAAAGAAGAAGAACTTTAGAAGTTTTAAAGTTGAGAGGCACCGTACATATGAAAGGAGAGTTTCCTTTCACAATGGGGAATGATGGCATAATTGTTTTTGCCTTAGGGGCGATGAGATTAACGCAAAGATCCTCAAATATAAGAATAAGTTCAGGAGTTAAAGATCTTGATGATATGTGTGGAGGTGGTTATTTTCAGGATTCAATAATTCTGGCAACTGGCGCGACTGGTACAGGTAAAACTATGCTGGTATCAAAGTTTATTGAAGATGCTTATAACAATAAAGAAAGAGCTATACTATTCGCCTATGAAGAATCTAGGGCTCAACTAAATAGAAATGCCACAAGTTGGGGAATAGATTTTGAAAAGATGGAAAATGACGGATTATTAAAAATAATTTGTGCATATCCTGAATCAACTGGTTTAGAAGATCACTTACAGATTATAAAATCGCAAATAAATGAATTTAAACCTAAGCGATTGGCAATTGACTCTCTCTCAGCATTGGCTAGAGGAGTAAGTTTGAATGCTTTTAGACAATTTGTAATTGGAGTTACTGGTTATTCAAAACAAGAAGAGATAGCCGGTTTCTTCACAAATACTGCCGAAGAATTTATGGGAAGTCATTCTATTACCGACTCTCATATTTCAACTATCACAGATACGATATTGTTATTGCAATACGTTGAAATTAAAGGGGAGATGGCTAGAGCTATAAATGTTTTTAAAATGAGAGGCTCATGGCATGATAAAAGGATAAGAGAATATATAATTACTGGCCAAGGCCCTGAAATAAAAGATTCATTTTCTAATTTTGAACAAATATTTAGTGGTGCACCCCATAGAGTTATTTCTGATCAGAGTATGCAAAACGTTTTTAAAGGAATTGAAAAAAATTAGAATAATTCACTTACTTGAGAATCGGTCAAAGTTTCTACATTACTAATTGTTTGAGCGAGCAATTCATCTTTATCAGATTGTTCTAGGGGCAAATCAAACCAAAATGTTGTGCCGATTCCTAGTTCACTCGCCATTCGAATTTGACCACCATGCTTCTCAATTATTCCTCTAACAATTGACAATCCTAATCCTGTACCTTGTTCGGTATGAACAGCATTCTCAACTCTATAAAAACGATCAAATATTTTCTCTTGGTCAGGTTGCGATATTCCTGAACCATTATCAGCGATCTCAATTCTTACTTTGGGTAAAGGTGATACTAGTTCACATTGAGGAACATCTTTATTGTTGCTAGGGGGAAAGGCTGGACATGAATCAGGCCAAGTATAAGCTCTAATTTTAAGAGTGCTATTTTTTGGACTGAATTTCAAACCATTACCTAGTAAATTATCAAAAACTTGTAATAGCAAGTCGAAATTTCCAAGAATTAATGGGATATTTTCCTCAATATCATGTGCTAAGGAAACATTCTTTTCAGTAGCGTTAAGTCTATAATTTCTAAGTGTTTGTTCAATAGCTGGTTTAATTTCCATAGGCTCTAATTGAATTATTTTACCTGATTCCAATCTTGATAAATCAAGAACATCATTAACTAGTCTTGTTAATCTATCAGTCTCTGAATTAGCGATACCCAAAAATTCAAGTTGCTCCTCATTAGAAAGTTGATCTTTTAGATCATATAAAGTCTCTACATAACTTTTTATATTAAAAAGTGGTGTTCTTAGCTCATGAGAAACGTTGCTTATAAATCTATTTTGTGCTGCATTAAGTTCAACTTCTCTTGTTAAATCTTGAATTGTCACTGCAATTCCTTTTAATTCAACTTTATTTGTATCCAAAACAGACTGCAAAACAATTCTTAGAGTTCTTGCAGGTTCGCCTAAGCTGCACCTCAAATCATCATTTTCCTTTTCTCTTTTTAATATTGATTCTATATTTGTATGTAGGTCATTAGATAAAATTTCAGGAATTTCATTTAAAAGATATTTACCTTCTAAGAATCTACCTTCCCAACGAAATAGTCTTTTTGCTGTGGGATTAGTTAGAACAATTTTTCCTTTGGAGTCCAACAGTATTGCACCATCAGCCATTGTAGCTATTAGTGACTGTTGCTTTATCTGAGCAGCTTTGAGCTCTTCAATATTTGCCTCATCGTAATTCTCTAGTTGAGAAGCCATTCGGTTGAAACCTGTAAGTAATTCTCCTAGATCACCAGTCATCGGTAAAGAAATCCTAGATTTGAAATTTCCTTTTGAAATTTCTCTAACACCCTTTACTAATTCTCTTACAGGCCTAGTAATGGTTAATGCATTAAATACTGCGCCAAGAATCACTAAAACCCAAATAGAAATGAAAACTGCTATGGTAACTTCTCTAGTTAATGCTGCACTCGTCAAAGCCTTTTTGTTAGGTGTAACTCCCAAAGCTAATGTTCCAAGATACTTACCTTTCCATAACATTGGTACAAATACATCTGTAACTTGTCCTTGAGGGGTGGCATGCTGTCTTACTAAAGGAAATTGAGGTCTCTTCTTTAATTCTGATGGTAACTTTAATCTTCTAGTTAATTGAAATTGGTTATCTGAACTTGTGGGTGTAGCACTAATTGGAATTCCAAGTTGAACAATATCTTCAGCATCAGTAAAAAAAATATAACGTAAATTTCTACTTGATCTCCAAAACTTTTCTGCAACATTCGATATCTCTTTCTTTTGATTATTTGCAACTAGTTCAGTAACATTACCTGATAGTAGAAGGCCTAGATCTCTTGCGTATCTTGTGTCATTCATGCCGGCATCTCTTTGAATACTATTAAGAGCAAAAAATGTTATACCAGTCATTAAAAGACTCACAACAAGAGTTGCTATAGCTAATAGTTTTGTTCTTAAACTAAAACCACTCCACCAAGTTAAAACTCTGTTTGACCAATGGTCAGGACTATTATCATCAATAAATTTTTTTGAGGGAGTAAGTTTTATCTTATTAGGATCATTGCTCTCTATCATTTAGTTAGTCCTCTCAGCAAATTTTTTTTTTTCTGACTTGATTACCAATATCTTTTCTATAATAAATACCGTCAAAACTTATTTCTTTTAAATTCTTATAAGCCTTTTCAAAAACTTTATTAAAGTCTTCGCCTTGACAAACAATACTAAGAACTCTCCCTCCATCTGTAATAAATTCACCTTTGGAATTTATAGATGTTCCAGAATCAAAGATTTGACAATCTTCAAAGTCAATATTGCCGTAATTTATCGGAAATCCTTTTTCATACTTATGGGGATAGCCTTTTGAAGTTGCAATTACACAACCGCTGAATTTATTCGACATTTTAATTTTTTCGTTTCCGAGAAGATTACCTTTGGCACATTTTTGTAAAAGAATCACAAAGTCTTTGTCCATTAAAGGCATTATTGTTTGGCATTCAGGATCGCCAAATCTGCAGTTGTATTCTATAACCTTTGGGCCTGATTTTGTGATCATTAATCCAAAATATAAAACCCCTTTGTAGTCGATATTCTTCCGCAATAATGCATCAATTGTAGGTTCAATTATTTCCTTGGTAATACTTTTAAGAAGACTTTTTGTCATCATTGGAGTAGGAGAATAAGCTCCCATACCTCCAGTATTAGGCCCTTTATCATTCTCATTAAGTCGTTTATGATCTTGAGCTGTAGGAAGTAAAACATATTTCTTTCCATCGCAAAGAGCAAAAACTGAAACTTCTGGACCCTGAATTTTTTCTTCCAAAACAACTATTTCGCCAGCATCACCAAATTTCCCCTTAAATATTTCTTTCGTAGCATTTATTGATGCTTCTTTTGATTCAGGGATGAAAACTCCTTTCCCTGCAGCTAATCCGTCAGCTTTTACTACTAATGGATTTGGAGATGTAAAGATAATTTCTTTTGCTTCCTTTAATGACTTAACTTTCCAAAAATTTGCAGTGGGAATATTTGCGTCTTTCATAAATTCTTTTGCCCAAGATTTACTTGATTCTAATTTTGCTCCATCTGGACCAGGACCAAACACATCAAAGTTATTTCTCCGAAGAACATCCGCTAAGCCCTCTGCCAAAGGTGTCTCTGGTCCAATTACTACTAAGTCAATATTTAGATATTTTAGTTTTGAGGTTAATTCTTTAATATTATTTAAATCTAAACTAATTCTCTCAGATTTATTTATTTTTTTGGAACCAGCATTACCGGGTAATAGATAAATACTCTTGATTAATTCATTTTTTTGAATAGCCCATGCTAATGCATTTTCTCGACCACCATTACCAATTATTAAAATATTTTCTAATTTATAAGAACTTTTAGTTTTGATTGTATTAATACTCATGAAGGGGTTATTTATATATAATAGGGTTTGAAATGAAATCCAATTAAAATAGATTTTTTAGTCTATTAAACATTTCTATTGCTAGCAGTTAAATCAATTATATTCTATTTTTAGTTCTCAAAGGGGTTTTTAATGAATAGTAAATTTAATTTAATTTATGAAGGTAAAGCAAAAAAAATATTTGCATATGAGGATTCAGATAAAGTAATAATTGAATTCAAAGATGATGCCACAGCTTTTAATGCATTGAAGAAAGCTAAGTTTGAGGGAAAAGGTGAATTGAATTGTCTTATAAGTTCAAAAATATTTGAGTTTCTCATAAAAAACAACATACCAACGCATTATATTGGGCTCAAAGATAATTATTCAATGATTGCTCAAAAAATAAAAATCATACCCCTTGAAGTTGTTCTTAGAAATACCGCATATGGATCTCTGTGTAAACAGACTACAATCAAGCCAGGATCAGTTTTGGAAAGACCCTTGATTGATTTTTATCTTAAAAATGATACTCTTAATGATCCTCTTTTAACAAAAGATAGAATTAATTTATTGAAGATAATTGATGATGAGGAACTAGACTTTATAATTAATATGACATTAAAGATTAATAAACTTCTCAAAACATTCTTCTACAATATCAAATTAGATCTTGTGGATTTCAAATTAGAGTTTGGTTATAATTCTAATGGACAAATCGTTCTAGGTGATGAGATCAGTCCTGATAATTGCCGATTATGGGATCTTAATCAAAAAAATGGTACAATAGTGAGCCTTGATAAAGATAGATTTAGAAATGATTTAGGTGGCTTTATTGAAGCCTACAGTGAAATTAATAAAAGAATAAATAATTTTATTTAATTCAAACTATTCGTCATCTATCTAGTTTTTAAAATATTATGCGAAATAATCTTTCAAAATTTACAAAAGCTTTTACAAGCATGGCTTGTTTCTCTTTTATTTTAATTTCAAACAATTCAGAATTGGCAGCTAGGTATTTACTTAATAAAGAAGGAGAATTTAAAAAAATTAAAATCAACAATAAGAATACAAATCAATACTTAAATCATCCGATATCAGCTTTTGATTTTGTGAAAAAAAATAATGTTTTGATAGTAGATAATGGTGAAAGAGATTCTGATAAGAAGGTGCTCATTTCAGAAATAATTATTGAAGGATGGGAAAATCATCCTGAAGGTAGAAAGTTAGAGTTAGCCGCTTATGATTCTATGACTATCAAGCCTGGAAGCGTTGTTAATAATAAAGAATTAAATAATGATTTAAATTCGATCTATGCAAGTGGTTGGTTCTCAGGGGTAAAGATTAAGTCTCAAGACGGTCCTCTGGGAGTGAAGCTGATAGTTAGCGTTGTGCCTAATCCAATCCTGAAAAAAGTCAAAATTAATCCGAAAAATAAAATCATTCCTAATGAATTTGTGAATAATATTTTTACTGAGTATTATGGTACCACTCTGAATTTAAATGAACTTCAAAATAGAATAAATTTGATTAAAAAATGGTACACAGAAAAGGGTTATTCTCTTTCAAGAATAAATGGTCCTGAAAGAATCTCTGGTGATGGAGTTGTCATTTTAAATGTAGAGGAAGGAATAGTTTCTGATATTGAATTAAGGTTTATTGGGCCAGATGGAGAATCTATTGTTGATGGGAAACCTAGAAAAGGCAAAACAAAAGATTGGGTCATAAAGAGAGAATTGAAGACAATACCAGGCTCTATATTTAATAGAAAAATATTAGAAGCCGATATAAAAAGACTTTATGCCACATCCCTGTTTGATGATGTCAAAGTTTCTCTTGGTCCGGATAATAAAAATCCTGGAAAAGTTGTAATTTTCTTAGATTTGAGTGAGCAAAGAACAGGTTCCCTCACAGGTGGTCTAGGGTACAGTAATAGTTCTGGTATCTTTGCACAAATTGGATTGTCAGAAACTAATGCACTAGGAAGAGCATGGTCAACAAATATCAACCTTAATTTTGGTGAATACTCAACAACTTATAACTTTTCTTTATCTGACCCTTGGATAAAAGGAGATAAGCATAAGACTTCTTTTAGGACAAATGTTTTTTTAAGTCGAGATTATCCTCAAGAATTTAAAAGTGAAAATAATGGAAAAATTTATGCGGTTGACGATACAACAACAGAGAGTAACGATACTTTCTCATCAATAGTTCTAGAAAAAACAGGAGGTGGATTCTCATTCTCAAGACCTCTTAACGGTGGAGATCCTTTTAAAGAAACAAAATGGAGAGTTCTTGCAGGAATGAATTTTAAAAAAGTAAAAATGATTGATAGTGATGGAAACCTAAAACCATATGGAGATAAAACTCCAACGACTGACGGTGATGAAATTTTTTGTATTGGTTATACACCTAAAGATGGTTCATGCCCTTCTGAAAATACATTAGTTAGTTTTATTGGCTCTACCTCTAGAAATAATTTAAATAATGCAACTAATCCAACTTCAGGAAATAAATTCACACTTGGTAGCGAACAGTTTATTTCAATGGGAAATGATTCTCCAACCTTTAATAGATTAAGAGCAACATATGCTTATTTTATCCCAACAAAATTGATTAACCTTACTAAAGGATGTAAGTCCAGTAAAGTTGTAAATAGTGATTGCCCTCAAACTATTGGATTAGAATTTAAAGCTGGAACGATATTTGGGGATTTACCTCCTTATGAAGCATTTTGTATGGGAGGCTCTTCCTCTGTGAGAGGTTGGAGCTCCTGCGATCTTTCTGTAAGTAAAAGTTTTGTGGAAGGAACTGCTGAATATCGTTTCCCCGTCTGGAGAATGATATCAGGAGCTTTATTTGCTGATTTTGGAAGTGATTTAGGATCCCAGGATGACGTTCCAGGTAAACCAGGTAAATTATTACAAAAATCGGGTTCTGGTTATTCTCTCGGAGGAGGGGTCGGTATTAAGACACCAATTGGACCTCTAAGATTGGATGTCGCTAGTAAAGACTTAAGTGGTGATTGGAGATATACTCTCGGAGTTGGATGGAAATTTTAAGTGTTTTCTTGGCCCTCTAATTATGATTCCTGTTATACACTCTCTGGTGTTATCACTAAAGAGGGTGTAGGACTTCATAGTGGTGAAAAAACAAGAATTAAAATTTCACCGTTTGAAAAAGAGGGTTATTATGTTTCTTTCGCTGACAAGCCTGACGAAATTTTTAAGTTAAACCAAGATTTAATTGGCAGTACTATGTTATGTACTGCAGTCAAATTAGCCGGAAGAAATTTATATACAATTGAACACTTATTAGCCTCATTGGCAGGTTGTGGATTGAGTTATATTCATATCGAAGTTGATGGGAAGGAAATCCCATTGCTCGATGGATCTGCAATTCAATGGGTAAGGTCATTTGAAGAGGTTGGTATTAAAAGAGTTCCTAAACCAAAAAACTTTATGAAAGAGATAAATAAATCAATGATATTTAATAAAGATAGTTCAGTTATCGCTTTAACTCCATCTAATAAAATTACAATTATCTCAACTATAAATTTTTCTTATAAAGCAATTGGAAATCAAACTTATGTAATAGATTTAAATCCAAATTGTTTTGTGAAAAATATTGCGTCTGCTCGTACATTTGGTTTTAAGGACCAATTTCAGGAATTAAGTGAATTGGGATTAATAAAAGGGGGCAGTTTAGAAAATGCCCTTGTATGCGATGGGGATAAATGGGTTAATCCTCCATTAAGATTTAGTAATGAACCTATAAGACATAAAATTTTAGATCTTATTGGGGACTTAGCTTTGGTAGGGTTACCTAAGGCTCAAATTTTAGTCTATAAAGGATCACATTCTTTAAATGCTTTATTAGCCTCATCACTAAAAAATTAACTTTATTTTCTTAAGTTTTGGAACAACAATTATCGACTGAAAATAATCAACTATCTTCTGAGGAAATATTAGGTCTTTTGCCTCACAGATTTCCTTTCGCTCTCATAGATAGAGTTATAGAACATATCCCAGGCAAAAAAGCTGTCGCATTGAAAAACGTGACTATAAATGAGCCTCAATTTCAGGGCCATTTCCCAGAGAGACCTTTAATGCCTGGGGTGCTTATTGTTGAATCAATGGCTCAAGTAGGGGGAATAATCGTAACTCAAATGCCTGACCTTCCTAAAGGACTTTTTGTATTTGCAGGTATTAATAATGTCAAATTTAGAAGACCAGTAGTACCTGGAGACCAATTAGTAATTACTTGCGAGTTATTAAGTATAAAAAGACAAAGATTTGGAAAGGTAAAAGGTGAAGCTCATGTTGATGGGAAGTTGGTTTGCTCAGGCGAATTAATGTTTTCATTAGTTGATTAATAACATGGAGATTAAAAATACTAATTTTAAAGGTGCAATAGTTCATCCAAATGCACTTGTTGATTCAAGTGCAGAGTTATATGATGGAGTTTCTATTGCTAGTGGAGCTATTATCGGACCAAACGTCGTAATAGATTCAGGTACTCAAATAGGACCTAATGCTGTTATTGAAGGGAAAACAAAAATAGGTAAAAATAATAAAGTTTTTCCAAATGTTTTCATTGGACTTGAACCTCAAGACCTTAAATATAAGGGTGCATCTACAGAGGTAATTATTGGGGATAATAATACTTTTAGAGAGTGTGTAACTATTAATAAGGCAACTGACGAAGGTGAAAAAACAATTATTGGGAATAATAATTTATTAATGGCTTATACACATATTGGTCATAATTGTGAAATTGGCAATGGAATTGTTTTGTCGAATAGTGTCCAGGTTGCGGGTCATGTAAAAGTTGAAGATAATGCAATTATTGGAGGTTGTTTAGGTATCCATCAATTTGTACATGTAGGATATCTGGCAATGATAGGTGGAATGACTAGAGTAGATAGAGATGTTCCGCCTTTTTGCTTAGCTGAGGGACATCCTGGTAGATTGAGAGGTTTAAATAGGGTAGGAATTAAAAGAAGTGGGTTGATGGGAAATAAAGATTTTGATTTGAAATTATTGCAAAATACCTGGAATTTATTATTTAAATCTAAAGATGTAATTTCTGTTTCATTGGAAATAGCGATGAAAGAAAAATTAGACTTCTCATCTGGCAAACTATGTAATTTTTTAAAAGATTCAATAACTTACAAAAGAAGAGGACCAATGCCCTCAATTAATTTATGAATAGAAAGATATTCATAAGCACCGGAGAAGTTTCAGGAGATTTACATGGAAGTTTATTAGCTAATGCATTATTTATTGAAGCCAAAAAACGTTCGGTTGATTTAGAAATATGTGGCTTGGGTGGAGAAAGGATGCGAAAAGAGGGTGTAAAAATTTTGCAAGATACTACTTCTATAAGTGCCATAGGTATTTGGGAGGCTTTGCCACTTATTATTCCAACAATTCAAATACAAAAAAAATTTTATAAATCACTTAAAGTTTTATCGCCGAATTGCTTAGTCTTAATAGACTATATGGGTCCTAATATCAAAATTGGAAGAAAATTGAAAAGTGAGAAGAATAAAATCCCAATTTATTATTATATCGCCCCTCAAGAGTGGGCTTGGCGAGTTGGCAATAATTCGACGACAGATCTGATAAGCTTTTCGGACAGAATTTTTGCAATTTTTAAACAAGAAGCAAATTTTTATAAAAGACGAGGTGGAAATGTTTTATGGATTGGACATCCAATGATCGATTTGATAAAAAAAATTCCTACCAAAAAAGATTCTAGAAAAATCCTAAAACTAAGAGCAAATGAAAACATCTTGTTAATAATGCCAGCATCAAGGCCTCAAGAATTA
>QCGL01000010.1 GCA_003279935.1 Prochlorococcus sp. AG-388-A04 | reverse complement strand
CATATAAGTTTATCTAATACAAAAAAGAGCTTATATGGGGCTTAAGAGATTGACTTTCAATTATTGATTTATGCACACAAAACTGATAGATCCACAAAATTCTTACTTTCATCTGCAAGTTCAGTCATTATCCTATTAAGCCACTCAGAAGTGCTCTCACAATAACCGACATTAACAACTGTTTTTGAGGTTGTTTTTTCTTGGTTTTTCATAAAAAAATTTCTGATTTATTTTTTAAAATACCTAGAAATAAAATCTATGAGAATAAGTCTTAATTACTATAAATACAAAACAGTTGCATTTAATACAATTTACATATTTAAAAATAAAAAAAAGAATAATTTCATTGACATTAACAATCAATCAAGTTTATTTAGATAAAAATTATCTATTTTAATTGTGAATAACATCAAAATCGAAGAATTAATGAAAGTAAGATTTGATGGAATTGCAAATAGACTAGGTCATTTAACAAAGGGAGAAAGCGAATCTTTATTGCTAGAACATCTTGAGTGGTTAGAAGGTGGGTGGGAAACAGAAGAAATTTTATTTTTAAAAAATCAAAATAAAAAATGGTGGTTTTAAAAAGATTTTAAAATAAATGATTTTAATAATTTATTCTTTTTTAATAAAAAATCATTTCAGAGTTATTGGTAATGTCCAAGTGGGCCTGGGCCTGATCCGATTTGATAAGAGTTCTTCAAGGATCTTTCAATAAATAATTTTGATTTTTGAATTGACTCTATAAGGTCAAACCCTAATGCTTGATATCCACAAATTGCAGCACTTAAAGTACATCCACTACCATGCGTATTTTGAGTATTAATAAATTTATTTATGAACCACTTTTTCCCTCCATTGACATCAAGATAAAAGTCTCTCCCTTTCATATCTTTCAATCCACCGCCTTTGATTAAAACTGCTTTAGCACCAAGTTTAATAATACTTTTTGCAGAGTTCTCTATATCTTCCTCATTCTTAATATCCAAATTTGATAAAAGATTTGCTTCAAAAATATTTGGAGTTACCAAATCAGCAATTGGTAAAAGTAATCTTTTATAAGCATTAATTGCAGAATCCTCAAGTAATTTAGAACCGGTTCTACTTACCATTACTGGGTCAATGACCTTTGGAATAGAATAAGATTTCAAATTTAAAGCTGTTGCATTAATAATCCTATCGTTTAGCAACATTCCAGTTTTTAAAGATTTGATATCAAAATCTGAAAATAAGGTATCAATCTGACTTGTTAAAGTATCATTATTTACAGCTTCTACGCATTTTACTTCTACACTATTTTGAGCAGTAATACATGTAATCACAGAACATCCATGAACTTTAAGCGCCATGAAAGTTCTTAAATCTGCTTGAATACCTGCACCTCCTCCTGAGTCACTACCGCCTATAGAAAGAGCAATATTAGAATACATAATAATTTTTTAAATGAAAAAACTTCCCTAAATTTATTAAAAATTTGAATAGGCATTAAAAAAATCTAATTCAAGTTCCATGGCTTTTTTATATAAATTATTTGCCTGATGAATGTCATATGGTTCTTGGTAATTATCAATTATTTTTTCAAGTGATTTTGCTAAATTATCAAAACTTTCATTAGAATAAGTAAGAATCCATTCTTTATAAGGATTATTTGAAATCATATCCGATAAGTTTTTCCCTATCCAAGAATATAAACGCATGCAAGGAGTCATTGCAAACATTATTTCAACTGAACTTAGTTTTGAGGAAACATCATAAAGGAAATCAGTATAGTTCTTTGTAGCAGGTTTTATATAGTTAGTAGACAAATCAATCTCCCATTCTTTTGCATAAGTCTCATGAAGAATTAATTCATCAGACACACCTACCAAGAGTTGGCTTAAAGACTTAATTTCACTTTTATCTTTTGATTTAGAAACAGCTAAGCCATAAGCCTTAGCAAAACTGTCTAAAAAAAAATAATCTTGAGCTAGATACTCTTTAAAAATATTTCTCGGTAAGTTTCCATTTCTGATCCCTTGAACAAATTTAGTTTTCAAGCTAAGCGAAGCTAGTTCGGAGTTATTTTCCCATAATTTTTTTGTGATTAACATTATTTTTAATATTTATTTTAATTTTAGTCAGATAAGATTTTATTTATCTAAAAAATAATTTTAATTAGAATTTTAATTAATAAGGATTTGTATAAATTTAACTATTTTGAAGGAATATCCATTTCACTCTTTATCAGTAGCTCTTCAGCATCAGAAAATATTTCTTCTGTTATTAATCCCTTTTCTTTTAATAAAGAAAGACGTTTAATACCTATTTCAATTGGCATTCCCTTACTAATTTTTGCCATTTATTATTAGTCTTGAGTAGTTCTTGGGTGATTAAATAATAATTTTTTTAGACCAAAGAAATAAATAAATACCCCTAAACCAGCAAACGTAATATCAATAAAAAAAATTTGGGTCATAAATATTTTTGTTTATAATTCATTTATACCTCATAGGCATAATTTAAGATGTGAGTAATTCGACCCAAATATAGAAAATTTAAAACAAATAAAAAAAGAATAGAAACATTATTATGTATATTTTGAATTTTTATTATTAAAAAAGACTAATTATAAGAATGAATTTATACATCAATTATTCTTCAATAGTAGCTATAAATATACAAAAAAGGTAAAGCTATGTGGTCAAAAATTAGACTTACAATTTATGGAGCGACTTCACTAGCAGGATTAATTTGGCCATTTTATTTTATTCTTCAATTTATTAACTTAATAAGGAATGGGAATATTCAAGGTTCTTTAATAGATATAGGAACCGCATTTTTTGATGACGCATGGATAACTCCTACTTCTGGATTTATATCAGCCGATACTGAAGTTCTTCTGATATCAATATTTATATTTTATGTTGCGGAGGGGAAAAGATTAAAATTAAAATTATGGGGCATTTATTTACCTCTAACTTTTTTAATCTCACTTGCTTTTTCATTCGGTGCATTTATGTTTATGCGAGAACTCAAACTTAAAAAGGAAGATTAATTGAATGAAACTAATCAAATACTATATTGATAGATTTCATAATTACACGCTCCCTTCACCTGGAAAATGTTTTGAATTAAAAGATGGAGATGAAATTTATATAAAAAGATGGATAACTAACGGCAAAATAAACGGGAAGCTTAAAAATGTTTTTGAGTGGATCGAAAAAAATATTTGAGTAATAAAGAGGAACTAGAAAAAACCGACAAAAAAATATGAAGAGATAGTTAGGAGATTTTATATAAAAAATTGGCGTGTAATTCTTTTAATGAGTGAGTATCAAATTAAATATAGATACTATACAAAAGTAATTGAATCTATAAAGGAAAAAAGTTTTTCAGGAATGGAAAATAAAGAGTTTTTAAAATTATTCCAAAAAGAATAAATTTTTTATTTGGTAACTAATTTAAATTTATTTTTTTATAATGATAATAAATTTTATAGATGAAAGATATAAATATACTATGGTTTAAAAGAGATTTAAGAGTAAAAGATAATGAGGCTCTCATTGAATCTTTAAAAGATAGAGATATATTACCTATTTATATAGTTGAAAAAGAACTATGGAGACAAAAAACTTATTCAGATAGACAATGGCAGTTTTGCAAAGAGAGTCTTTTAGATTTAAGAAATTCACTTAAAAATATTGGACAACCTTTAATAATTAGAACAGGTAAAGTTATTGAAATTTTTGATGAGATATCTAATAAATTCAGTATAAAGGGTATTTATAGCCATCAAGAAACTGGTGACTATTTTACATATAAAAGAGATAAAGAAGTAAGAAAATGGGCTTCAATGAAAAAAATAATTTGGAAGGAATATTTACAATTTTCTGTTTTTAGAGGAAATCTAGATAGAAATAATTGGTCAAAAAAATGGAAAAAAAATATGGAGAAAAAATTATTATTAGAGCCTTCAAATATTAATCCTATAGAAATTGATACTGGAGAAATACCACCAGATAATTTCTTTAGCTTTAAAGATGATTTATGTGAAGGAAGATTAAAGGGTGGGAGGGAAAATGGTCTAAAAAGAATGGAATATTTTTTTAGTAAGAAATTAAATTCTTACTCAAAAGACATTTCAAGCCCCGAGAAATCATTTGATAGCTGTTCAAGACTATCTCCTTATTTAAGTTGGGGCTGCATATCTTTAAAAGAGATTTTTTATAAAGCTAATTTAATTAAAAATACTAATTCTAAAATGCTAAAAAGTAGATTAACTTGGCATTGTCACTTTATTCAGAAACTTGAAAGTGAACCAGAATTAGAATTTAAAGAATTTCATCCATATTTCCAGAAAATCAGAAAACAAAATAATGATTTACTTCAATTATGGAGTGAAGGTAAAACTGGTTTTCCTTTCTTAGATGCCTGTATGAGATCTTTAAATTTTAATGGCTGGCTTAATTTCAGAATGCGTGCAATGTTGATGTCTTTTGCAAGCTACAACTTATGGATACCATGGCAAGATTCTGGTTCAGAATTGGCATCCAAATTTATTGACTATGAGCCTGGAATTCATTGGAATCAATGCCAAATGCAATCAGGTACAACCTCTATAAATATAAATAGAATTTATAATCCTATTAAGCAAGGTAAAGATCATGATCCAAAAGGGAATTTTATTAGAAAATGGTTACCGGAGATAAAACATTATCCTGATAACTTTATACATGAACCTTGGTTGATGGAAAATTTTAATTCAAGTGAGTATTCAAATTCTGAATATGCAAAACCAATAATCGACCTCTCAAAAACAACTAAGATTGCAAGAAAAAAGGTTCAAGAAATAACTCAAATAGATGGTTATTGGGATATTTCAAAAGAAGTATATTTAAAACACGGCTCTAGAAGAAGAACATCATTAATTAAGAAAAAAAATCATACTAAAAAGATCAATATAAAACCAAAAGGTGATCTTCAATATGAATTAAATCTTGAATTATAAATTTAATTTATTCAAAAAATTAAAACCTTAAAAGCTGGCAAAAAATTTAATTTTAAAAAGAATTTAAGTTAAATAAGTTACAACTAGAAATCCACGATCATCAGTATCAACCTTTAATGTATGTAAGTTATTTATTGTAAGCATGAAGAAACCTACAATCGAGCTTAAATCAACAGAATTTACTGAAGTTATAGAAATTGAAAGAACAGTTACCCCCGACGAAGAGAAAAGAGTTGACCACGTTTTTGTTAGAAGAAGAAAAATTTGTAAGCGACATCCTGAAGGATTTACAACCGAAGAGTATGCAAGATTTGATATTGAATGGCCAGAAGAAGTAAAGAAAGAAACTAAAGAAGACATTAAAGAAGAAATCAAAGTGAACTCATAGTAGTAATGTCCGATAGATTTGAATGGGACGATACTAATAGTTCCGGAATTTGGTGGAGTACTAATGTAAGCATTAGAGATGAATGTATTTTGCTTAAAGAGGATACAGAATGTGATGACTCTGATATCGTTGAGTTACTAAGAAGTATTGCTAAAAATATCGAAGATAATGGCCTATAACTCTTGATAAATTTAATTTTAATAAAATTTGCCTAAAAACTTTCTAATCTTTCAACTGAATCTAATAATTTTAATGTGATGCCTTCTTCGCTCATTGAATGACCAGCGTCATCTACGATAATTAACTCTGAATTTATTAATTTTCTACTAAGGTCCCAGGCACTCCTTACAGGACAAACCACATCGTATCTACCTTGAATTATTTTAGTTGGTATGGATTCTATAATCTTTATATTTTTCAAAATAAAATTTTCTTCTAAGAAGATCTTATTTATAAAATAATGACATTCTATTCTAGCAAAAGCATCCGAAAAGGAATTAGTTTTACTTTTACCAACATCAATATCTCTTTTTATAAGATGGCTTGTACAAAGTTCCCAATTTGTCCAGGCAGCTGCTGCTTTTGATCTAAGTTCAATATCTGGGGAGGTAAGATATTTATAAAAAGAAGCTATCAAATCAACCCTTTCATCCTTAGGAATTACTGCAATATATTTTTCGAACTCTTCAGGGAATATCTCACTTGCGCCATATTGATAAAACCATAAGAGTTCAAATTTTCTACATAAAAATATACCTCTTAAGGTCATACTTAAGACTCTTGATGGATATTTAATTGCATAAATTAAAGCTAAAGTAGATCCCCAAGAACCCCCAAACAAATGCCAAGAATCTATTTTCAAATTAACTCTTAATTTTTCAATATCATTTACTAGGTCGCCTGTTGTATTTTGTCTTAATTCTGAAAAAGGTCTTGAAGAACCGCAGCCCCTTTGATCAAATTGAATAATATCAAATTTTTCAGGATTAAAATATCGCCTATATCTTGGCTGACTTCCTCCTCCGGGGCCACCATGAATTACTAATATCTTTTTACCTTTTGGATTTCCAGATCTTTCCCAATAAATAGAATGAATCTTACTTACTTGTAAAAAACCCTTTTCTCTTGGTTCGATGGATGGGAATAAATTTTTTTCTTTCATTTTACAAATATAATTTATTTCAAATTGAAAATTAATATTAACTAATAATAAAAATTTAAAATTATATAAATCATTAAAAAAGAGGCCTGTGAAAACAGTCCTCTTTTAAATTTCTTATTTCCTACTTTCAGGATTTATAATACATATTATTTAAGTTCATTTATTCATGATCTTAAAATACGTGGATTAGGGGATACTTCTCGATAAATTTAGTCCTTTTTTGTCGCTAGTAATTATAAAGCGAAGTCTTATCAGACTAATTGATTGAACTTTATTTTTCGATTAATCCCATTGTCAGGAATACACTTCCTATATTTATAAATTTGCTAAATTTCAGGTGGACTATCAATCATTTAGATTGCCTCCTAACTCAACATTCATAAATTACTCCTATCTCTATTTCAAGTAAATCCGTAAATATGCTGATTTACTTTTTTATCGATTTATACGAGAATTTTAGTGCTTTGTTTGTTCTATGCTATTAAATTAGATTTTAAAGATATACTTTTAATTTTAAAAAGTTTCTAGATAATTGTAAGAGGCAGGAAATGATTTTAAATACAAATAGCATTCTCTTGTATTTAGGTTTTTTATCTTTTGTTCTAATATTATTTTCATTATTTTATGAAATATATATTTTTAATAAAGCACCTTTTTTAAAAAATTCTGTTTATTCAAAGCCACTTAATGAGAGCTTATCAATTTTAATACCGGCTTATAATGAAGAGATAAATATAGTCAATTGCCTAAAAGCATTAAGTGAAATAAAAAAACCTTGCCAAACTTTTAAAATTTTAGTTGTTGATGATTCAAGTACTGATGATACTTATCATGAGGCTATAAAATGCAAAGATGAATATTTTCAAAAAAATGATGATATAGAAATTATTTCGTCTGGGGATAGACCAAGTGAAAAAAATTGGGTTGGGAAAAATTGGGCTTGCTACAAAGGATCCCAACAATTAACCACTGATTGGATTTTATTTATAGATGCGGACGTCATAATTGGTAAAAATTGTATTTTTAATGCATTATTAAAATCATGTACAGATGATATTGATTTATTATCTTTAGCTCCAAAAATAAATTGTAATTGCTTAGCAGAATGGATGGTCCAACCAATAATGACTAGTCTTCTTATGCTAGGTTTCCCAATTTTTAAAACTAATGATTCATCAAATAAAGATTCTTTTGCAGCAGGTCCATTTATGCTATTTAAAAAAAAATCTTATGATCTAATTGGCGGACATCTAGAAACATATAATGAAGTCGTTGAAGATTTAGCATTAGCCGAAAAAATAAAATCAAATAATTTAAATTTAAATTTTTCTATAGCAATTAACGATATCTCTCTTAATATGTATAGAAATTTAAATTCATTAATAGAAGGATGGAGTAAAAACTGGTTCCTAGGCCTTGAAAAAAATATTTTAAAATCACTAAGTGCATCAATATTTGTATTTTTCTTATATTCATTTCCTTTGATTTTATTTCTAATATCACTAATAAAAATTAATTTTACTGATAATACAAACATATATTTAATAAATTTTCTAATTTCTTTCATATCTATTATTAGCTATGGATTAAAAAGGCTAATATTTAAGAATAAATTTAATATCCCTAATAATTACTGGTACCTCAATAGCATAGGTGGATTTATTGTGATTTATATAAGTTTTTTATCTATTTATAGAACAGTTACTGGAAATGGATGGACTTGGAAGGGGAGAAATTTATATGAAAAATTAGATTAATAAAATTTTCAACTTTCTTCAGTTTCATAAAGTAAAATACTCTCAATTATCATACGATCACTATCTGTTAATTCATAATTTTCTATTTTCCATTCTGTAAACTTTATACAATCATCAAGAGATGGATTTTCTTTTCTACATTTTCGCCACTCTCTAATCCAATCTGATAGAGCATAAGTAATTTTTGTTGTAAGCATTTTTTACCAATCTGGATAAATTAAATCTTCTCCAATTTGCTCCTCATAAAATTCTCCTTTTTTTAAACCTCTTTCGTATTGATCAATAATTTTCTGATAGGAGTTTATAGAGGGTATTAAATCCCCAACATAGCTTTGTTCCATTAATTTCTTATAAATATTCTCTTATTAATAACTATATATAGAAAACACAGAAATTATGAATAACAAATTATTTCCCCATCGCTCTTCTTAATTTTGCAGCTTCATCTAAACCTTCCATTATTGTAAAGGTAGAATTCTCAGTTGCTTTTCTTCTCAACTTTGAAAGTTCTCTATATGCTTCAGATTCAAAAGCTTCAACTGCTGCCCTCATTGAAGGAAATTCACAAATAACAGCTAAATTAGAATCCTCAGTTCGTTCCTTTCCTAATGGTTCTGTATCTTTTGCAAATACTTCCCCACCAACTTCTTTTAGCCATGGAGCAACTTTATTTACATACTCATCAAATAATTCCTGATTAATTATTTTTGCTGTTGATATCCAATAGCCTTTTGCTCCTTTTTTATCCATAAAAATAATCTTTAACCTAAATTTAAATATAATTTACAGTTTAGTATCGTTTTTATGAATATTTTTATTAATGAAATATATTTGGTTTGATAATTGAATATAAAACCAAATACGCTTAACTTTTAAAAAGAGTACTAGTTATTAATTATCTACATCTAATATGGATTTCATCAATAAAAACAAGATACTTACAGTTATGGCTGCCATAGCAATTTTATCCTTTGTTTTAGAAAAAAAAGGGATTATTCATCCTTAAAAAATATTTAAATTGGAAATTTCTAGATAACAAAATTCAAATTAATGAAATAAATAAACCACGAGAATTGCTGCAACAATGAGTATTGGAGATAATGCTGTAAACATTAAAGTCTTGAGATTAAGTTCCATTAAAGTTAAATAAATATACAAACTAAGTAAAGAATACTTTTAAGTATTGGCAATAAGTAGAATTTACATTGTTTAGATTTGCAAAAAAATGAATAAAAAATAATTACTAATAACTATTAACTAATTAAAAGTTCTCTTTTTGTATCTTTTTTTTTGTCTTATCTCTTTTGCTGTTAATATTTGTTCTTTTCTTCTTATTTTATGGTCGCTTATAGGGTTACTATCATTATAAAAATATAGAATTTCACCTATAAACTCTTGTCTTTTACCTGCCATTTCTAGCATTGGGAACATCATTGCTAAATCCCATGCCACAGAAAAATATTCCTGATTCTTATTAATTAAATCTTTAGGATTAATAGCTAACCATAAATCATGTCTAAATGTTTTTAAATGGGAAGCATACCAAAAGTATTTTCTAAATAAATTAAAGTCCCTAATAAATCGGGGATACTTTTTCCCTTGAACTCCTTTTGATGATATATGTGAACCATAGGTAATTAAGCAGTTTGTTTGCTTATACTTTTCCTCAAGAATATTAAGGACATCACAACTATATAAATAATCATCTCCATCAACTATCAGATCTATTGTTTTTGTTGGCTCTTTTATTTTTTTTTCAAGTAAATTTCTTATATTATTTAATGCCCCAATTCTTCTATTATTCCTAAAAATCTTAAAATGTTTATTCTTTTCACATATTTTAGATGCAATTTCATAAGAAGAATCACTAGAGCAATCATCAACAATTAGTACTTGAAATCTATTATAAGCTTGCTTTACTATCGAATTAAGGCATTTTTCTATATATTTTTCTGCATTAAATAAAGGAACTATAATATTGAATAAAAAGTTTTCTTCTAATTTAGGATCAATTTTTCTTTTCAATGAATTATAGAAATATCAAAAATACTATATATTATATTATTTACTTATAGGCTTAAATTAAGTTCTTCTTATTAAGAAATTAAATTCATTTGGTTTTAAAAGATGCTTTTTTCAAGGATAGTAGGTGGACTAGGCAATCAACTATTCCAGATCGCTGCTTGTTTGAAATATAGGAAACAAAAAGAAAAAGTTATAATTTCTTTTTTAGGAGATATTCATGTTCCTAAAAGAATGAATTGTTTAGATTCTATTTTTACAAGGCCTAATTGGCTATATTTTGATAATTCGAATGATTTAAATGTAACAACGCAATTAATTGCTAGAACTTCAGCCTCCATAAGATTGGGGAGCTATTTACCATTTATAAGTATTAATGATAGAAATTTCAGATCAAGAAGTTATCGTTCTTCTATAAAAAAAATATTATTTTTAGATGGTTATTTTAACCAACAATGGACTTTTTATAGTTTAAAAAATGTTTTTAAGCAGTTAAAGTTAAAGCCAATAGAACTAAATAAAGAATATCTTCAAATTTGTAACAACGATGTAGTCATTCATTTAAGGGGTAGTGACTTCCTCAAAATACCAAAATTGAATATTTGTGATTTAGAGTACTATAAAAAATCAATAAATTATGCTATTTCAAAAGGATATAATTCTTTCAAGTTAATTTCTGAAGATCAAATATATGGAAAAGAAGTTTTAAAAGAAATCAAAAAATATTTTATTGATTTAAAAATACAACTCTTAAAGTCAGATTCTATTAAAAATGATTTTAATCTCATCAGATCTTCAAAATTAGCAATTCTAAGTAACAGTACTTTTTCTTGGTGGGCATCTTTTCTATCAACTTCAAAAATAGAATTTATAGTCCCAAAAAATTTTTCAATAAAAGAAAAACGTATTATCTTACCCAATGAAACTATAGTAAATTAAGTAAATTCTTAAATAAAAATTTAATAAACTTAAAATAATCCTTTTTAATATTTTGTTTTTTCATTAATAAAAGTTAAACTCTGAAGATGGATTATATTTTAAAACCAATAGAAATAGTAAGTAAAAAAGTCTTAATTTTTAGACCTAGAATATTATCAACAATTTTATTCATACCTTTTCTTTATGTATTGGGTTGGATTCTGGCAAAGCCTTTGTTTTTTATTGGTTTAGGAAAAGAAAATATATCTTTAATTGGCACCATTTTTACATTCTCATTATTTGTTATTTCAATACCTAAATGGTTTGAAATACGTTGGGGATTTAATAATCCATGGCAAATAGTAGGTATAAAAAGCATTGACAAAAAAGAAAATAGATTTTTTTATTTGCTAAAGGGTTTTTTATATTCAATTATTTTGTTGTCGCTAATTTTAATTCCAATAATTAACAATCAATGGGGTAATTGGTCAGGAAATTTATCGTCTGAAACATTATTAAATTCTCTACTTTTAATAATTGGCATAGGTTTTGCAGAAGAGCTCGTATTTAGAGGTTGGCTTTTAGAAGAATTAAAAAATCAATATGGTTTAAAAAAAGCGATTGTTTTTCAAGCTTTGGTTTTTAGTATTGTGCATATTGGATTTGATATGCCTGCTTGGCAAATGATTAGTATCATTTTTGGACTATTTCTACTTGGTATTGTTTTATCAATAATAAGAATAAAAGATCAAAATTCTTTATGGGGTTGTGCTGGTCTTCATGGAGGGCTTGTAGGGATATGGTTTTTAATTAATAATGGTTTAGTAGAAATCTCAAAAGATGCTCCAATTTGGTTAATAGGACCAGGAAATATCAATACAAATCCTCTAGGTGGATTTTATGGGATAACATTATTAATAATGATGTTTTTTTATAATTTATTTAGGTATAAAAATAAGATTTTTAATTTTAATAATGATAAATAATTCAACTTAAAAGCTAATTTTTATATCAATTTCGCAAGAGTAAGTAAGGCTTAAAGACCCTCGAATCTTTTCTTAGCTTGAATTATTATTCTCTAAGAGTCAGGGACGAAATCAGCATGCAATGATAATTCACAAGAATATTCTTCATTAATACAGGGCTGCATTTTTCAATCTTTGATTTTGAATCAGTATTAATAATATTAAGACTATCTATTAATTTTTTAACCACAATTTGCAAAAGGAGTTGATTAAAAACTTGTTATGATAATTTATTAGTCAAATTTATTTTTTTTAATACTAAGCATTGCACAAAAAATTGCTATAGAAAAATAATAAATTAACTTATATATTCCAATAAAAAAATCCTTTAATTTTATAGAGATGTTAATTTTTCTTTTAAATAGATATAAATACTGATGGCTTTTTATAAAAAAATTGTCAAATTTATATAAAGGTTAAGTATAAAAGTATGAACTTAGAGGCAGGATTTCAATTTATTATTTTTTTGTTATTGTTTGGATTTACTAATTATTTGATGATGCTAAAAAGATATGAAAATGACCTTAAGAAAAGACAACTTATACAAAAGAATAGAATTGCAGAGTTATATCCTAAAGGAACTTTTATAAGCGTATAAATTTATAAATAAAATATATTCATAATTTAGTTTTTTAAATATTTTAACTGATATAAGAACAACTTTTAAAATGAACAACCTCGTTTTTTAAAAAGTAAATTTATTTTTAAAAATTTCAAATTATTTTTAAAGCAAAATTTATTTACCATTTTGGATTAGTTTTTTGCCATCCTTCATTTATTAATTTTTTCCAAAATAATCTTGCATCTTGGATCTTCATTTCTTTTCTTGTTTTCATTAAGGGTGGATTTTCACCATGACTACCCATGACAATGCCCTCTTCAATAAACATAAATTCGATCAAATCCTTTTTATTTTTGTTTTTTTTATAAAAACGAATTACTCCAACAGAGTTAGAATCAATTAACCAAAAATCATATTTTTTTTTCATTTATTTGGAAGTTTAATGAAAATAAATCAAATCAAAGATATCTATAAAATAATCCAATTTAGACATTGAAAGTTAGAAAATATTTTCATCAAAATTAATTTAAATAATTTAATATTTTCTCTGTCGACTCTTCTTTAATTCTCCCCGTTTTTTTTTGGATTCAAGCCTTCTATTTTGAGAAGCTTTAGATGGCTTCGTGGCTTTTCTAACTTTGGATGAATTTTTTAATGAATTTCTAATTACTGAGCTGATTCTTATTATAGCTATTTGTCTATTAAGTAATTGATTCCTTTCTTCCTGGACAGCTAGACATATACAGTTATTGACTAATTTGTTTTTCAATTTTTTCGTTAAAACTTTCTTTTGAAAATCATTTAAGACTTTTGATTCTTCGATATTAAAAATAATTTCTACTTTAGTATTGGTTTTATTTACTTTTTGACCTCCTGGGCCAGATGATCTAGAAAAACGCCATTTTAATTCTCTTGAAGGAATTACTAATCTGGAAGTAATAATTAAATCCATTTTTATTTCTAAAAGATCCTCAGCTCATATCCGAATAAACATGTACATCACATTACCAATTAAAAATAGATCGGTAAATACTGGCCGGTTTAGTTAGGTAAACCGAAATTCGGTGTATTTGCCGTATAATTTTCTTCGGTTTGTATCCTTACAAGATTCAAATATTTGCAAGATAGTTGATTTGTACTTAATTCAAAGGTCACTATGTATTCAATGTTTGATCTTCTTTTTGAAACTCCTTCATATCGTCCAGTATTTGTTATTTCTGATACCGAGATGAAAGAACTCAAGAAAAGCCATCATCAAGAAGAACTTGATGAAATCACAACCCAAAGAAAAAGACTTGAAGATGCTTTTAAATCTCAATTAAAACATCTTGAAGAAAGGGAAAAAGAAGTAAAGAATGAGCTTAAATTACTTTCCGGAACAAAAGCAAAAGCATAGTTTTTTTTTCAAAAAACTTATTACTAAAAAGACGGTTATTTTTAACCGTCTTTTTTTTCAATTAATTTATAAACTTTTTAAACCACGAATTCATAAAATCTTTTCCATAATAAAGTTATGAATGATCAGCAAGAAAAAATTAGAATGTTTTTGCCTTTTAGTTGGGTAGTTTGCGCAGTCATATCTTTCGCTTACATAAATTCTCATTTAATTAACACTTAGTTAAATGGATAAATTATCAAAAGAACAAGTACTAGCTTCTTCAAGCGGATGGGTCGCATCGCTACTTAATTTCTTACCAGGAGTTGGAACTGGTTATCTTTATCAGAGAAGATGGTTACCATATTTTATTACTACTGGAGTGGTAACTGCATGGTTTGTTATAGGAATAATTTTGCAAGGTGATAAAGAACCAAGTCAAACAGAACAATTAATAGGTATATCAGGCTTATTTCTTATATCCACAATAACAGTAGTAGAAGCTAACTTAGCTTTTAAGAAAGCTGTCAAAATAGCTTCTATTAAAAAAGAAGAAGAAAAAACTCCAATTAAAAAAGGTTGGTTTAAATAGATTCTACTTATTGTAAAAGAATAAAATTTCTTTTTCTTTGAGGCCTTCCCAACCAGAATCAATTAATAATTGATCTAAAGTTTCTTTATCAAAATGCTTAGAACCTGTTTTAACACATCTATTTCTCATTGACTTTTTGACTCCGCTTCTTTCTCTTTTGTTTTCTTCGTTCATAATCCTGTTGTAAAGCTCAAGCATTTTTGAAGGGATTGGAGTCCCATCTAGGTCAATACCATTTTCAATTGCTTCATCAACTGCTTGCATCCCTATTTTTTTCATAAAGTTTGATTTATTAATAGAAAACATCCTATAAGAAAAGATATTAATTTCTAGGGGTTTGAATAATTAATTTACTGATTTTGAATTTCTTTTAAGACTCTTATTGCCTCTTTTATATGTTCTGGCCCATTCAACAAATCTCGAAAGATATGTTTAATAAACCCATTTCTATCAATAACATAGGTAACTCTTCCATCTAATAAACCAAGTACTTTGGGTACCTTGAAAGCTTTTCTTAGTGAATCATTTTTATCACATAACAAAGGATATTGTAACTTATTTTTGTTGGCAAATGCTAAGTGGCTTGAAGAACTACCATTACTTACCCCCCAGACTTGAGCACCAAGGACTTTAAAAAGGTCATACTTATCTCTAAATCCGCAAACCTCTATGGTGCATCCCGGGGTGTCGTCCTTTGGATAGAAAAACAAAACTAAAGGAGTTTTTAATCCATTATTTGACCTTTTAGTGCCATTCTGATCTAGTAAAGAAAATTGTGGTACTTTATCTCCAATCTGCAAAATAGTTTATATAAAACTCCATCTTAGAAGCAATAATTATTTTTCTGTGACCAAAAACAACAAAGTTTTGGATAAATTTTTCAAACATTGTTCTAAAAGATACTAAAAGATTCTTCTAATTTACTAATGTTATTGAATATATCTATTCTTATGGAATTTGCCATATATAGTTTTTTATTTCTCATTCTTTTTTTGGGAATACTTTTTAATTTAAAAATTACTAACAATAAGAGAGTAAATGAAATAAAAGAAAAATTTAAAAATTATAATTGGAATAAAAAAGTTTAAGATCTCTAAAAATAATTTTTAGAATTTTATTTTTTCATTTGGGGTAAATACAGAACAGTAATTAGCTACTATATTTTTTAAGTCAATTTCGGAAGAATTCTTAGATTCTAATTTTAATTTATCTATAGCTTCTCTAGCATCAATCTCCCGAAGACGATATCTAGCACATGTATCGAGTACTTTAAACATTTTTGTAGTAACTGCCTTTGATGAAGGTATAAAGGCTAATAAGAAAAAAGTAGATAATAAGATTTTCATTATATTTAAAAAAAGTTAATTACAGTTTTGAAATTTAGTTGAGTTTACACAAAGCTTATTTTTAAAGAATAAGAAAGCCAAAAATAATTGGGATAAAATGTTATTACTTATCGAATAATTTTAACTTGCTGATAACCAAAGTTTATTTATTTATCATTTTCATCCTATACAGTTTTGATATAAAGTAAGTTTTATCTGATAAATAGATTTTGAAACTAATCAAAAAAATAATTAAAAGACATAAAATACTTATTAAGTGGTACAAAGAAAAATTAAAATTAAGTGATTATCAACTACTTTGGTTAGTTTTTTTTAAGGGCGTAATAATTACGATTATTTTTTATAAACTTATTTGAAGAGTAACAAAGCGAGTTTATAAAAAGATATTTTCAAATCATTAGATTATATTAATAGTAGATTTTAATAATGAATTAAATAGACTTCTATCATGAATATCTTTGGGGTCGGTTTACCAGAAGTAACAGTAATTTTAATTCTAGCTCTATTAATTTTTGGTCCTAAGAAATTACCAGAATTAGGAAAACAACTTGGCAAAACATTAAAAAGCCTAAAGAAAGCATCGAATGAATTTCAAAATGAGATAGATCAAGTAATTAATGAGCCAGAGAAAGAAAATTTACCAAAATCTCCTCAGAAAAAATTTACAAATGATCTCGATCAATATACTAAAGAACCACAGGAAAAGGACTTCTTAGAATCAGATAATAATGATAAATGAGATAATTCAGAGGCCAATTACGCCTATAGAAGAATTTGAAATCGCATTAAATAAAGCAGAACTTTCAGATGAAGATTATGAATTGATTGACTACATCAGATACACCAGTGTTTTTACCCAACCAAGTCTTGTTAAAGATTTAAAAAGGCCATCCAAACCACCTCTTCTTACGAATCTTTGCCAAATATGCAGGAAAATTGGATCAGAGATGCCTGAGCACTTTAAGAAAGTAATTGATTGGTCAATCCAAACGAGTGAACATGATACAAGATGGGATGGCCATCTAATTTGTGCAGAGGCATTAAATGTAGATAAAATACCAATAAGTCCTTCCCATGGAACATCTTTATTTGATGTTCTTGTAGTACACAAAGAATTATTTCTCGGATTTGATTAGCTAAAAATATTAATCATCTAATGGAATTGAATCGGTATCAATAACATCCTTAGAATCTTCATATTTGCTTCTTTTGTTATCAATCCAGTTATTAATAGATGCCACAACTGGAAGGGAACCTCTATAAATAAATATTGAAGTTGGGAAAGCACTCATTAATCCTACTAAAGGATTTTTGAAAAGTAATCTTCCTGCTTTGATGTTAAATAAAATTATAAGAATTGAAGGAACCAAAACTTTAATTACTGTTTTTAAAGCCTCAACCCAACCGACACGATATATCCACCACATCAAGACTATCCCAACTACATATAAAAATAAGTAAGTCATACGTTTAATATAGTGCTTATTTAGTTTTATTGTTCTTTACAAAAAACAATTTAATTTTTTTTCTAAGGCTTTAATATAAAATTATGCATAAAAGTTAAAATGAGTTTCTCTGAAATAAGAAAATTTTTAAAACATATGCAGTCAAAAGATAATTTAAGAAAAGAAGTTACTTCTTCTGCAACTGCAGATGATGTAGCAATAATTGCTCAAAGACTTGGATATAGTTTCTCTGGTGATGATCTTTTAAGATTTAATGGGCAAAAAGTGGATAAAGTTACCGTCAGAAAAGTTGATCACCCTGGTGAATATCACTAAAAGATCAAGACTTAATCCAAATTGCGAGTCCTCCACCTCTTCCTCTAGCACACATCCAATTTTTTTCTTTACTTATAGCTATTAGAGAGAAAAAAGGCATTTGCTTTTCTTCTGGTTTTTTTAAAGGTTTATTAACTAAGTTAAAATTTCCAATATTTATTATTAAGTTCTCGAAGAAAAAGGGCAATAGAGGTCTCGTACCTTTTAATGATGCTTGCCCACAGAAAATAATCGATAATATCCCAAAACTAACTGAATTTTTCAACTGGTAATCAACTATATTATTTTGAGAATTAGTTTTCTTTAATTCTAATTTTGCTGATAATACTTGAAGAATAGAACTAGATATATTATCTATTTCTTTTGAGCCTTTCTTCCATACGGAATTAAATTTCCAAGTTCCTATTAAATCTTCATATCCAATACCACTTCCATCTTTTTTAGAAATACTCTCTAAATTTTTTATTTCTGTGTATTGTGGTAATTTTTTTGCCTCGAGAATCATTCTTAAATATTATTTTTTATTCATCATAAAAAGGTTTCAAATAAAAATAGAATAAAATTTCTTCTTTATTTCAAAATATTTCTAAGGAAGTAGAGCGCAGGCACACATTCGTAACAAATTTCGATTATTATCTTTACATAAGTTAATTTAAAAAATGGATTTCATTTCTAAAAGACAAGGTCATATACCACTTAAGGCTGTTCCTTATATATTTTTTCTTGCAGTTGTTCTTAGTATCACAACAACAACGAATACATTTGTTTAAGCTTTAGGATTTATTCTTAGGGTTTAATTTTTGATGAATAAATATGACGTAATAATCATAGGTAGTGGTATTGGTGGTTTATGTTGCGGTTCTATATTAGCTCTAGCAGGTAAAAAAGTTCTAATAGCTGAAGCTCATTCTAAACCTGGAGGTGTTGCACATAGCTTCAATAAGAGAGGTTACAAGTTTGAATCTGGTCCTTCATTATGGAGTGGTATCGGCAAATGGCCTACTACCAATCCTTTAGGGCAAATACTTAGATTACTTGACGAAAAGGTTGAACTTATTAAATATCAAGGATGGCATGTCAATGTTCCTGAAGGCGAATTCAATTTAGAAGTGGGACAAGAACCTTTTAAAGAAAGAATAAGATTATTACGAGGTGACAAGTCTGTTAAAGAGTGGGATTCATTTGTATCAGGGATAAGACCTCTTAGTCAAATAGTTAGCGAAATCCCGCTCCTCTCTAGTTCACCTGAAACAATTAATTTTTTAGAGATTATAAAATTAGCATCTAAATTCTTACCTAATATAAAATTATTACCAAAGCTTAATGGAGGTTTTGGAGATATTGTCGACAGTCACCTAAATGATCCTTTCCTCAGAAATTGGGTTGATTTGCTTAGTTTTTTAATAAGTGGGATGCCAATGCATGATACAAATTCTGCTGCCATGGCTACTTTATTTGATGAATGGTTTAAACCTGAATCATATTTAGAATATCCAAAGGGAGGAAGTGAAAGTATCGTTAAGGCACTAGTTGATGCTTTCAAAAAAAATGGAGGTGAAATAATTCTTTCTTCTAAAGTAGAAGCTGTAAACTTTCGTAAAAATATTGCATCAGGTATAACTTTAGAAAATGGTGCCAATTTCAATTCGAACTTTGTCGTAATGAATACTGATGCTTGGACTTCCAGAAAATTAATTCCACAAGAAATCCTAAAAAAATGGAGCCCAAAGGCTAAAGATATTAATAAATGTGGTTCTTTTCTTCATATTCATTTAGGTTTTGATGCATCAGGTCTACAAAATTTACCTATTCATGCAATACACGTTGATAACTGGGAGAGAGGAATTACTGCTGAAAGAAATGTAGTAGTTTTCTCAATTCCTTCTGTATTAGATAAGGGTATGGCGCCAAAAGGTAAGCATGTCCTGCATGGATATACCCCTGCCAATGAACCATGGGAAATTTGGAAGAATTTAAACGCTAATGAGTTAACTTACAAAGATCTTAAAGAGGAAAGATGTTCAATATTTCTCAAATCTTTGAGAAAAATAATACCTGATATAGATAATAGAATTGAGATCAAATTGCTTGGGACTCCTTTAACGCATAAAAAGTTTACAAATACTTATTGTGGTAGCTATGGCCCAGCATTATCGGCAGCCCAAGGACTATTTCCTGGATGTAAAACGCCTGTTAAAAATTTGCTTACTTGTGGAGCAAGCACTTTCCCCGGTATTGGTATACCTGCCGTCTCAGAAAGTGGAGCATATGCTGCTGAAAAAATCATGGGGAAGAAGGAATATAAAAATCTTCTTAAAACGATAGATCTTTAAAACATTCGACAAAAATGAAAAAGATCTTTAGTTAAGAAATAAGAAGAAAAAAAGTAATTTTTTTTGATGATGATATTCTTTATGTGAATATAACTTTTACTTATAACTTTTATATGTTTTTCTTATCTATTCCCCAGGCTTGGCACTTAGCAGGTACATGGTCAGAGCAGCTACCAAACGATTCAAATCTTATAGGAATGAGTCAAACAGAGTTGATGATGACTTTGCATTCTATATTTGTACCGCTTTTACTAGTAATTTCATATTTTCTTTTTCTAAAAATCTCTAAAAACGAATCCAAAAAAGTTAAAGGATAATTTAATTTATTTTAGAAGAAGCTTTTATTTTGCCGAACTTCTTCTAAAAACTTTTCTTCCAGTAGAAGTATCAACGGAGGAGGAATTACTATCTCCTTTAGTATTAGAATTATCTCCAATATTATCAATATCGCTTTTATCCATTTCGGCACAAACCCCTACTACCATTGCTGCTTGCAGTTGATCTGGCAAATCCCCAATAGTTAATAAAGCTTTTAAAACTAGCTGAAGGCGAGTTTCCCTATCTATTTCTGGCCTTAGCTTTTTAACCGTATTCCAAAGTTCTTGAGTAACTTCTTTCAAAAGTTCGCGATCTACAGACAAATTTAAAACCTTTTTGTATTTATATTAATCTAACAAAGAATTGGGATTCTTAAAATATTTTTCGTAAAACTGAATATTAGTTGAAATTTTTAATTACTAGAAAGCAAGTTGTATTTGTTTAGGTAGTTCGTTATTGGCTTTTATATTTTTAGTAGTTTTTACATTTTTAAAGTCACTAAAAAACTTTTTTTTAATTTTTATTGGAGTACTAGAAAATCTACACTTAGCTCTTGAAATTGAGTTCCACTCTTTGGGATTAAATGTAGCGTAGGGGGAGGAAGATAAAATTTTCATTTTTAATAATACATCTGTACTAATAATAGTACAAAAATACCATTGCGCAACTAATTAATTTTGCAAGTCTTTATTTTGATAAAATAAAATTAAAATTATTTATCTTTCTTAATTCTCTTATAAGATTTTTATATATTTCTTGGTATCATCAAAGACAAATTAATCCTTAATTTAAGCAATTCATAACCAATACCCTTATAAACCCTTTTAGATAGAGAAATTTCTTGAAATTAATATTGACAAGTTATTTTGCCATAAAGCTCCTATAAAAAATAAAGTTATTTATTATCTAATGCTTTTAAGTACTCAAAAAAGATTAAAAATCCAGGAAATAGTTAGAAGAATATCCTTAGATAAAGAAGTTTCGTTAAAAGAAAGAATATACGTTGAAAAATATGCAAAACACAGCTCGACAATATCTCTTTGGTTAAAAAAAGCAAATAGCATCAGAAGACATGGAAGAAAAAGCAAAGATAGTATTAATGGGCTAATTCAATCTCTAGGAATTGATGGATTAGAAAGAGAGAATCATTTCAATCCAAATAAAGATGATATTTCTGACTGGTTTGGAGGTTCTCCTGACTGGATTAAAAGGAGCTAGAAAATCATATATTCTAACTTATCCATGCATTAGAGAATAAATAAACACTAACAACTGATATGACCCCCCAGAAAATCCAAGGTAGTAATTTTATAGGGAACAAGTATTTGTTAGTAAATGTATTCATAAAATAATCTAATATCTATATAGATTATTTGTAATTTTGAATTTTGAAAATAGGTTTAATTGCTCTAATCACTCAAAATGAACGATATGAATATTAAAAAAGTAAATAATGTACTAAATATACATAAAGGGAAACAAGAGTATTTTATTTCAAGCTCATAAATTAAGCAGCTATCTTTTCATTATTAACTTCAAAATCAATTTTCTTGATATTTTGTTCATTTGAATTATCCCAATATTTAATCAGCCTTTCTAACTCATTAATTCTTTTTTTAGCATTGGCAATCTTTTCAGTTGAAGTCATTTAAAAAATTTAGCTATTTAAAATATGCATTAAAAAAAATTTTTTTCAATACTTAATTCTGATTTGCTTAAACTTTAAAAATATTAATTATTAGTTAAAAGTTTAAACGCCTTGTATTTAAGTAATTATACTTATTAATATAGATTGAGGTTTTTATGAAAAATTTAAATTCATTTATCCTAAACAATACTGTTAAGATCCTTGATTTTGTTTATTCAGGTAGGCATTTGCAGAGATTTTGGGTATTAGAAGTTATTGCAAGGTCTCCTTATTTTGCTTTTCTTTCTGTTCTTCATTTCAAAGAATCGCTTGGATTAAAAAATGACATCACAATGTTTTTGATGAAAGAACATTTTTACCAAGCCATTAATGAGACGGAGCATCTAAAAGAAATGGAGAAAAGAGGAGGAGATAAGTTTTGGATTGACAGGTTTTTAGCAAGGCACCTTGTACTTGTCTATTACTGGATCATGGTTTTTTATTATTTCTGTTCTCCAAGAAATGCTTATGACGTAAATATCAAAATTGAAGAGCATGCATTTAAAACCTATACGAAGTACCTAAAAGATCACCCTGAAGATCAAAAGATAAAAGAAATTGCGCAAGACGAACTTAATCACGTTGAAGAACTTAATGAAGCCTTAGAGATGATAACTCAATCCTAAATTAAGACTGAAAAATTAAGAAAAAATACTGCAAACATTATTGAGGAAGAAATCAAGCTAATTCCGATAATCAATGAGACATAGCCTTTTCGCCTAGGCAATTTATAAAAGAGCACTCCTATTACAATTGCGATTATTACGGCAAAAAATATTACTATCTTTTCAGTTAAAGAATTTAGGTGGAGTATTAAATTTGTACTTCCAAAGAGTTTTAGATAATCAGATAAAAATACTTCACCTTCAATTTTTTTAAAATATAAGAATGCACTTATCAAAGCAGAACTTAATAAAGAGAAGACTGCAAGAGCGCTAACTGGCTTAGTAAGTCTATTTATTGTTCTATTGAAACTTACTAGCAGACTTAATATAAGTAAAGCCATACCCATTGGTATCAAGGGGATCAAGATAGAAATGTTTATGGAATTTTCCACGAAAGAATTTTAAATTTATTTTAATTTTATAATATTCAAAGACGTAATTTAACCACTTCAGAATTATATGAAAATTTTTATGTATATAGTACCTATTGATTTCTGTGTCAGTTGATACGAAAATTAAAATACTAACGACAAAGTCATGCTTACAATTTCAGAAATTCTTCTTGCAAGTGCAATTTTTCTTGGAATAGTATATTGGGAGGTTCAATTTCTGTACTCCAAAACTACTGCTGTCAAATGATTTCTCTGCAAATAAAAGGCAAAACATCAGATTAAAATAAATTTAAATAAAATTTAAGAATTCAAACAAACAAAAAAAGCTTTAAATATGAGAGAATAAACACATCTAATTTTTAATGGGCAAATGAGCGAAGTAAAAACTCAAGATACCGATTCTACTCAGCAACAACAACAACAGCAGCAGCAATCATACCAAGACAGTAATATTTATTCTGCGGAAACAGAACAACTTTATCTAAAAATGAAAGAAGGGTGGCTTTAATCTCCTCCACTATTGAAATAAATTTTTAACGAAAACTAATATACCTTGGTTGGTCAAATAAAATAATTTTTAGAAACAACCGCTACTTTTTTTTTTATGTAAGCGTTTAAATTCTTAATAAGAATTAAAAAAAAATTGTTTAAGAAGCTCAAACAGTTAGAAAAATTAAATGGAAGGATTGCTATGGGAGGTTTAGTTTATTTATTATTTACAAAATTATTCTCTAGTCGTACTGACGTCCTTGATCAATTGAAATCTATTTTAATTTAAAGATCAGTTACATTTTTTTACAGTCATATTTCTTTTAATCTAATCATCATTAAAAGACATAAAAATTTGAATAGCTTCATAATTATTTCTAATTTAAATAGTTTGACTTTTTTTATTTATAAATTATATTTTTACATCATTTGGAGAATAAATACTACTCATAAAGTAAAACCAAAAATACAGACTTGATAGTATACTTGTACTATCAAGAATACAATACTATGGCCTCTTTGGAAACTTATGAATTTCTTTTCGTTAAGCCTGGTGATCATGTAGTAATTAAAAATGAAAAGCCTCCAGGAAATATACAAAACGGTCGCCCGGAATATTGGATTGGGCAAGTTATTAACTGTATAGGAGGAGCAAGAAATCCAAATTCATGGACGTTGTTTCAAGTGGCAGACATTGATAATGGAGAGATCATAATAATCAATGCAGATACTGTAGAAAGGATATTAAAAACAGCTGAGAATTAACATTCTCAAGATCTAATAAAGCAATAACTCTATAAAGTTTCTAGTTATGAAAGATAAATAGAAGTAAGAAAAAATATTACGTATTAGAAAAATGACTAGCCCAACTCTAAACAAGCAAGGCCGTATACCTGATTCATTGGGCATGAAGGTTGAATTCCTTTATACATTCTATAAGTTTGTGAAATTTCTTTAAAACCCATACTAGATAAAAGATAATTTGCATAAGGATTGAGATTCGAACAGTCCAATAAGATTTGAGCTTCTAGATTCCTAACTAATTTTCTAATAAGCAATTCTGCTAAAGGAGGAGTATCAGCCAGAAGAGGGCCAATTCGCCAACCTTTATTATTATCTTGAAGCATACAAGGTCTTATCCTCCCAAAACCATGGCACATGCCATTATTATCAACAAGAGCACTAACATTTCCAAAAGAATTCTTCAGCCAATCGTTCAAGAAGTGAGGCCTAGGAGTAGGTTCTCGTTGAGAATCATATATTAAAACAGCTTCGGGGTGGATTTGGTTACCTGGAACAACACTAAAAGTATTATCATCTTTATAAAAATTTCCATTTGGTAAATCTTGAATGCCTTCTAATTTCCATCTATTTGTTATGGAGGATTTTTTAAAACCCCACGTTTGATAATCATCTAATCTGTTTGGAGCTGCTTCTAAACCAATACAACCAACATTTTTCAAATAATCTAATGCATGTTTCCATAATCTCACTCCATAACCCATATTTCGGAATTCTTTTTTTACGATGAATAATCCTATAAATCCATAAGAAGAATTATATTTAACACAAGCTATAGAGCCTATAGGATCGTTATCAAGACATCCAACCCATATCCCTTTTTTATCGGTATTTTTATAAATTGAGATGTCATCAAAGCCAGGAGCAAATCCCTCTAACTTAGCCCAATCATTAACTTTCTGAATATCATCATTAGATATTAGTCTGATTGAAAAATTTTTCTTCATTAATGATATATTAACTAAATAAAATAAGATTTTTAAGCTTCAGAGGCAGTTAATTTAATCAATACTAAAGAAAAATATATTCTCGCTTCAAAGAATAAAAATAATAAAGCCACTTAATATTCCTGCGATATGTCCAGATAAGCTTATGCTTGGTAACAAAGAATAAACAATCCCTAAAGACAAAAAAACGGTCATTAATTTATAAATTTCATTATTCTTTTTCAAGCCAATAAAAATATTCAAAATATATTCTTTCCCATAAAGAGAGGAAAGCAATATAAAGGAACATGTACCAAATATAATTCCACTAAAACCAACCAACAAATGATTAGGATTATAAAATATAAAATTATCTACTATAAATAAAAAAAAAGTCTGAATTGGTATTAATAAAATAATTAGATAAAGGAAAAGAAATATATTCTTCAAGTTCAAATTTATAAAACAATATCTAACTACAATTATTCCAAATAAATTAGATAATAAATGATTAAAATCTTTATGAACAAAACTATAGCTTAATATCCTATAAGGTTGATTAATAAGATAACTCGACCAATAGGAAAGGTCTGAAACCAAGAAAAAGCGCTTAAAATTTATAAATATAAATAATAAAAAACATAAAAAAGAAGGAATAATAAATTGTGCTTCTTTTCTTATTATTTTCAAAATATGATTTAATATTGATATTATTTATAAAAATAATAAGGCCTTGTTTGTTTAAATAATTTATCGATATTTAATATTATTAATCTGATATATTAACTATCATATAAAAAATTTTCTAGATGAATATTTTAGATAAATCGTATAAATCAAATATTGAGAAATTAAAAAATAAAGTAATTACTGGTCAAACAGAGAGTATAAGTTGGAGGATCCAGCAGATTAGCAAGATTTCTCAACTTTTAGATGAGAATAAAAAAGAAATAATCAAAGCTCTTTTCCTTGATCTAGGTAAATCAGAACTTGAAGCTCTTTCAGAAATACTCTTAATTAAAGAAGAAATTTCCTTAATAAAGAAGAATCTTAGATTATGGATGCGACCAAAAAAGGTAAAAACGCCAATATATCTTTTCCCATCATTCTCAAAAGTAATCTACGAACCACTAGGTTGTGTACTGATTTTAGGGCCATATAATTATCCTTTATTGTATCTCTTAAAGCCCCTCGTAAATATTTTTTCTTCGGGAAATACTGCTGTAATAAAACCATCAGAAAAATGTTCTTCTACATCTAAACTAATCAAAAAATTAACTGATAAATATTTCCAAAAAGATATTTTGTTAACGATTGAGGGAGATTATAAAGAGTCAATAAAACTGGTAGAACAAAATTTCGATCATATTTTTTTTACAGGAAGTACTGAAACGGGAAAATCTATTATGAAATCAGCTTCAACAAACTTAACTCCATTAACTTTGGAACTTAGTGGAACAAATCCAGTAATTATTTTCAAAAATGCAAATTTAGAAATTGCAGCAAAAAGAATTGTATGGGGCAAATTTTTCAATTCAGGCCAATCATGTATGGCGCCTAATCATATATTTGTAGAGAAAGAAATTGAAAATCAATTAGTTGAAGAGTTAAAGAAATTTATAAATATTTTTTATGGAGAAGATCCAATAATCTCAAAAAACTTATCCAAATTGCAAAAAAACCAATTTTCCATGACTTCAGAACTTCTCAAAAGATATAAAAAGGAGAAACGTATTTTGTTTGGAGGAACTTGTAGTAAAAAAAGAATGAAGATATCACCCACAATTTTAAAAGTAAAATTACAAGATAAAAATATTATTCAAAAAGAATTATTTAGCTCCCTTCTTCCAGTTATTGGGATTGACAATAAAGATTCAGCATTAAAAAAAATTAATCAAGCTTCAAAGCCCTTAGCAATATATATTTTTGGAGGAAACAAAAAAACCCATGATCATATTTCTAAAGTTACAAGCTCTGGCACCATTTGTATTAACGATGTTATGTTGCCTGTACTTATTCCAAATTTGCCATTTGGAGGGGTTGGAAAAAGTGGAATGGGTAAATTTCATGGAGAGGAAGGATTTAAGAACTTTTCAAATCAAAAATCCATAACTTATAAAGGCTTTTTATTTGATTTGAATTTGAGATACCCACCTTATGACAAAGTAATGAAAATTATAAAATTTATTTTTAAAATTTAAATTAATTAGTTTGGTTTCAAAAGTCTAGCGATTTTAAATACAGAGATTATCTTTAAGAAAATAGATAAATTAATGAAATTAACGTTTATTTTATTTGCCTTCATTATTAATTTTTTCAATACTAATTTTATAAAGGCTGAAGAAATTATTGATTCATCAAATAATCAAATTGAAAATACTACGAAGGTAGAATCATCTAATAATGAAATATCAGACTTTAAAAAAACTCATATCGTTCAAGTGGGCGATACGATTACAAGTATCTCAAATCTTTATTCAATAAAAAAAGATTTCATTATTAAATTAAATAATTTAAAAGATGAAAATTATATATATGTAGGTCAAAATCTAAAAATTTATGATTCTAGTCAAGAAAATAAACCTAATAAGGATATAAATAATAGGTATCATCTCGTCAAAAAAGGGGAAAGTCTTACAGAAATTTCTACTAAATATGGTTTAAACTTTAAAGAACTTATTAAAATTAATAATCTAAAGAATCCAGATTCATTAGAAGTTGGTTCGAAATTATTTTTAAGTGAAAAGAATATCAATAATCTAGAAGTTAATACTTCACTTAAAGAAGAAAACATTAATCAATTTATAAGTAAAGAGAGTAAAAAATATGGTCCTTTAACAATTCAACAAACCGAATTAGAAGAAGGAAGTGGTAGAAAATTTCTAAACGCCCTAAATCAAAATAACAAAAAAGTTATTATCTCTGTAAAGTGTTCAACAAAAGATTTAGATGTAAGAATTCCTGGAAGAAAATGGAGGGGTTGGATTCCTGCTAAAGAAAAATTTGAAAAAGATCTTATAAATGATTTCTGTTAATTAATTTGATTAATATCTGTGAATAGTTTTTGGTTAGATATCCCTTTTGAGGTATTGTTTTATTAGTTAAATTTAAATTAATGGCAATTTCAAGAGGAGATCTTGTAAGAGTTAAAAGACCAGAGTCATACTGGTACAACGAAATTGGCAAAGTTGCTTCAGTCGATACAACCGGAATTAAGTATAACTGTGTAGTCAGATTTGAAAAGGTGAATTATGCGGGAATAAGTGGAACTGAAGGAGGAGCAAATACTAATAATTTTGCAGAAAGTGAATTAGAGAAAGCCTAAAAATTTGCCTGAGTTACCTGAAGTTGAGACTGTTAGAAGAGGTTTAGAACAAAAACTCAAGAACTTTATTATCAAAAGAGTTGAAATCTGTAGAGAGTCAACTGTTGCGTATCCCATTGATAAAAAAGACTTTATTGAGGGACTTCAAAATTCACTGTTGTATAAATGGAATAGAAGAGGAAAATATTTAATCGCGGAATTAAAGAAAAATGTTAGTAATAATATTGATGCAAATGAATTATCACTTGAAGAAAATGGTGTTCTCGTCGTGCATTTAAGGATGACTGGTTATTTCACTTTTAATAATACTCTTACTAATCCTTGTAAACATACCAGAATAAGGCTATTTGATAATCATAATAATGAACTTAGATATATTGATGTAAGGAGTTTTGGTCAAATGTGGTGGGTTGGAGAGGGATTATCTCCTAATAAAATTATTAATGGATTAGGAACATTAGGGCCTGAGCCCTTCTCTCAAAATTTTAATGTCAACTATCTAACAAAAGTAATTTCAAACAAATCAAGATCAATAAAATCTATTTTATTAGATCAAACAATAATTGCTGGGATAGGGAATATATATGCAGATGAGAGTCTATACTCTGCAGGCATATCGCCTTTTAGAGAGGCTAAAACAATTAAAAAAAATGAAATAAAAAGACTTATAAGAGCTATCGTCGACGTTTTAAAAAAAAGTATTGGTGCAGGTGGAACAACCTTTAGTGACTTTAGAGACTTAGAAGGTGAAAATGGCAATTTTGGATTACAAACTAATGTTTATAGAAGAACTGGTAAAAAATGTCGTCAATGCAAAAATTTAATTGAGAGACAGAAAATCTCAGGAAGAAGTACACATTGGTGTCGTAAATGTCAGAAGTAAAAAAGGGCTTACTTTGAAAAAAGTAAACCCTTTAAAAAATTTTTACCTGGCATTGAGCTATTTTCTCAAGGGGCTACCCCCTAAATATTTTCGCCGCTGATGCGTTTCACAACCGAGTTCGAGATGGATCGGAGTGGTTCCACATCGCCATGAACACCAGGATAGTGTGAACCTTGAGAACTGCATAGAAAATATAAATTAAAGACAATAAATTAAGTTTATTTGGTCAAGCCCTCGGTCTATTAGTACTCCTCCGCTGCACTTGTTACCAAGCTTCCACGTAGAGCCTATCAACGGGTGTTCTTCCCGTGACCTTACTGGCTTAAGCCATGGCAATACTCATCTTGAGGTGGGCTTCCCACTTAGATGCTTTCAGCGGTTATCCACTCCGCACATGGCTACCCAGCGTTTACCGTTGGCACGATAACTGGCACACCAGAGGTGCGTTCCTCCCGGTCCTCTCGTACTAGGGAGAAATCCTCTCAATATTCCTGCGCATACACCGGATATGGACCGAACTGTCTCACGACGTTCTGAACCCAGCTCGCGTACCGCTTTAATGGGCGAACAGCCCAACCCTTGGGACCGACTTCAGCCCCAGGTTGCGATGAGCCGACATCGAGGTGCCAAACCTCCCCGTCGATGTGAACTCTTGGGGGAGATCAGCCTGTTATCCCTAGAGTAACTTTTATCCGTTGAGCGACGGCCCTTCCACGCAGAACCGTCGGATCACTAAAACCGACTTTCGTCCCTGTTCGACTTGTAGGTCTCACAGTCAAGCTCCCTTCTGCTTTTGCACTCAACGACTGATTTCCAACCAGCCTGAGGGAACCTTTGTGCGCCTCCGTTACCTTTTAGGAGGCGACCGCCCCAGTCAAACTGCCCATCAGATACTGTCCGCTTCCCGGATAACGGGTAAGCGTTAGAACCCTAGCTCTAATAGAGTGGTATCTCACCGATGACTCAATAATACCCACAAGTACTATTTCAACGTCTCCCACCTATTCTGCGCAATTAGAGCCCGAGCACAATATCAAACTACAGTAAAGCTTCATAGGGTCTTTCTGTCCGGGTGTATGTAGTCCGCATCTTCACAGACAATTCTATTTCGCCGAGCCTCTCTCCGAGACAGCGCGCAAATCGTTACACCTTTCGTGCGGGTCGGAACTTACCCGACAAGGAATTTCGCTACCTTAGGACCGTTATAGTTACGGCCGCCGTTCACCGGGGCTTCAGTCGCTAGCTTTGCTAAAAGCTAACCAGCTTCCTTAACCTTCCGGCACTGGGCAGGTGTCAGCCCCCATACATCGTCTTGCGACTTAGCGGAGACCTGTGTTTTTGGTAAACAGTCGCTTGCGCCTCTTCACTGCGACCAGCTCTCGCTGGCACCCCTTCTCCCGAAGTTACGGGGCCATTTTGCCGAGTTCCTTAGAGAGAGTTATCTCGCGCCCCTCGGTATTCTCTACCACCCCACCTGTGTCGGTTTCGGGTACTGGCATTTATGTCTTAACGGGTATAGGGCTTTTCTTGGAAGCATGACATCACCAACTTCGCTGCCGTAGCAGCTCGTACTCACGCCTCAGCTCAAGATGTTTTCTCCATCTCTCAAAGCCTTGAACGCTTGAACCAGTAACCAACATCTGGCCTGGCTAGCCTTCTCCGTCCCCCTTCCCAAAACATAACTGGTACAGGAATATTGACCTGTTATCCATCGACTACGCCTTTCGGCCTCGCCTTAGGTCCAGACTAACCCTCCGCGGACGAGCCTGCCGGAGGAACCCTTAGGGTTTCGGGGCATGGGATTCTCACCCATGTTTTCGCTACTCAAGCCGACATTCTCACTTCTATGCCGTCCACGTCCGCTTACGCTAACGCTTCACCCAACATAGAACGCTCCCCTACCATAAATAAATTTATCCGCAGCTTCGGTATAACGCTTAGCCCCATTCATTTTCGGCGCAGGATCGCTCGACCAGTGAGCTATTACGCACTCCTTTGAGGATGGCTGCTTCTAGGCAAACCTCCTGGTTGTCTGGGCAATCCCACCTCCTTTATCACTTAGCGTTAATTTTGGGACCTTAGCTGGCGGTCTGGGCTGTTTCCCTCTTGACTATGGAGCTTATCCCCCACAGTCTGACTGCCTAGTTACACACAGGGTATTCAGAGTTCATATCGATTTGGTACCGCTTTCGCAGCCCGCACCGAAATGGTTGCTTTACCCCCCTGCTGGAGCACTAGACGCTACGCCTCAACGTATTTCGGGGAGAACCAGCTAGCTCCTGGTTCGATTGGCATTTCACCCCTAACCACAGCTCATCCGCTGAATTTTCAACTTCAGTCGGTTCGGACCTCCACTTGGTATCACCCAAGCTTCATCCTGGCCATGGTTAGATCACCAGGGTTCGGGTCTATAAACACTGACAAACGCCCTATTAAGACTCGCTTTCGCTGTGGCTCCACCATTTCCGGTTTAACCCGCCAGTGCCTATAAGTCGCCGGCTCATTCTTCAACAGGCACACGGTCACCCGATTAGTCGGGCTCCCATTGCTTGTAAGCTCACGGTTTCATGTTCTATTTCACTCCCCTCCCGGGGTTCTTTTCACCTTTCCCTCGCGGTACTGTTTCACTATCGGTCACACAGTAGTACTTAGCCTTACGAGGTGGTCCTCGCAGATTCACACGGAATTCCACGTGCTCCGTGCTACTCGGGATACAGCTAGGTCAACTCATCTTTCAATTACGGGGCTTTCACCCTCTATGGCACGCCATTCAAACGTTTCTTCTAGAATTGTTGATCCATATTGCTGTCCCACAACCCCGATAGTCAAGACTATCGGTTTGGGCTATTCCCCGTTCGCTCGCCGCTACTGAGGGAGTCGTTATTTACTTTCTCTTCCTCCAGCTACTAAGATGTTTCAGTTCGCTGGGTTAGCTCGCACCAACCTATATATTCAGTTGGTCGTTCAAGGGGTTGCCCCATTCGGAAATTCCCGGATCAAAGTGTGCTTCCAACTCCCCGAGACTTATCGCAGGTAACCACGTCCTTCATCGCCTCTGTGTGCCTAGGTATCCTCCGTGAGCCCTTTGTAGCTTGACCAATAACTTCAATAATTGAAGCATCAGCTTAATAGAATTGTTATTTAATGCATTCGCACAAATAATAAATCTGCATCATTAAAGATGCTTATTGTCTTCAAAAATAATCTATGCAGTTGTCAAGGTTCTCTGAAAACAATGAAAAAAATTCAATGAGTCCAGCATCTTATTTATTTAATAAAATAGGAAGCTAGATTCGCTCAGAGCAAAATAGGACACGACTCAAAACAATTTCCCTCTTTAAATATATGTAAGAGGTGGTATTCAGTGGAGGTAAGCGGACTCGAACCGCTGACATCCTGCTTGCAAAGCAGGCGCTCTACCAACTGAGCTATACCCCCAACATAGAGATATGGGCCATCCTGGACTTGAACCAGGGACCTCACCCTTATCAGGGGTGCGCTCTAACCACCTGAGCTAATGGCCCAGGAAAAAGTGATGGGTGTGACCTAGAAAAAACTTAGAAACTGAAATTCTTAAAAATAAGAATCTGAGATACCGATCGACCTAAGGTGACAAAATTAATATTTACATTTTGTTGTCTCCCTGTTAGGAGGTGATCCAGCCGCACCTTCCGGTACGGCTACCTTGTTACGACTTCACCCCAGTCATTAGCCCCACCTTCGGCGTCCTCCTCCACAAGGGTTGGAGTAACGACTTCGGGCATGGCCAACTTCCATGGTGTGACGGGCGGTGTGTACAAGGCCCGGGAACGTATTCACCGCAGTATGCTGACCTGCGATTACTAGCGATTCCTACTTCACGTAGGCGAGTTGCAGCCTACGATCTGAACTGAGCCACGGTTTATGGGATTTGCTAGCTCTCGCGAGTTTGCTGCCCTTTGTCCGTAGCATTGTAGTACGTGTGTAGCCCAGGGTGTAAGGGGCATGATGACTTGACGTCATCCACACCTTCCTCCGGTTTATCACCGGCGGTCTTTCTAGAGTGCCCAACTAAATGCTGGCAACTAAAAACGTGGGTTGCGCTCGTTGCGGGACTTAACCCAACATCTCACGACACGAGCTGACGACAGCCATGCACCACCTGTCACTGAATTCCCGAAGGCACCCTCAAATTTCTAAGAGGTTCTCAGGATGTCAAACCCTGGTAAGGTTCTTCGCGTTGCATCGAATTAAACCACATACTCCACCGCTTGTGCGGGCCCCCGTCAATTCCTTTGAGTTTCACACTTGCGTGCGTACTCCCCAGGCGGAACACTTAACGCGTTAGCTACGACACCGAAGGGGTCGATTCCCCCGACACCTAGTGTTCATCGTTTACGGCCAGGACTACAGGGGTATCTAATCCCTTTCGCTCCCCTGGCTTTCGTCCATGAGCGTCAGTAATGGCCCAGCAGAGCGCCTTCGCCACTGGTGTTCTTCCCGATATCTACGCATTTCACCGCTACACCGGGAATTCCCTCTGCCCCTACCATACTCAAGCCGATCAGTTTCCACTGCCATAATGGAGTTAAGCTCCACGCTTTAACAGCAGACTTGAAAGGCCGCCTGCGGACGCTTTACGCCCAATAATTCCGGATAACGCTTGCCACTCCCGTATTACCGCGGCTGCTGGCACGGAATTAGCCGTGGCTTATTCCTCAAGTACCGTCATATCTTCTTCCTTGAGAAAAGAGGTTTACAGCCCAGAGGCCTTCGTCCCTCACGCGGCGTTGCTCCGTCAGGCTTTCGCCCATTGCGGAAAATTCCCCACTGCTGCCTCCCGTAGGAGTCTGGGCCGTGTCTCAGTCCCAGTGTGGCTGATCATCCTCTCAGACCAGCTACTGATCGAAGCCTTGGTGAGCCATTACCTCACCAACAAGCTAATCAGACGCGAGCTCATCCTCAGGCGAAATTCATTTCACCTATCGGCATATGGGGTATTAGCGGTCGTTTCCAACCGTTATCCCCCTCCTGAGGGCAGATTCTCACGCGTTACTCACCCGTCCGCCACTAACCCGAAGGTTCGTTCGACTTGCATGTGTTAAGCACGCCGCCAGCGTTCATCCTGAGCCAGGATCAAACTCTCCGTTGTGTTCAAATCCTTTTGTAGACAAAATCTACTCAATATGAATTGCGTTCTCCAAATAAACATAAGATTGACTTAAGTAATTTAGGTTCAGCCTCCTTAGATAATTAAGGATTACTTTGAGTGCACATTAAAAATATTTCAAAGTGACTTTCCAAGATCTCAGATCCGTTGGTTTTCAAAAGACTAAAAAGTTAGCAATTGAAAACAATTTATATATTCTTGACGGGACCTCACACCTTTATTGCAAATACATCTCAAAATTACCAAAAATAAATTCAATAAATTCTTGACGCAATAAAAGCATCAGTTCCTAAGTTTTAAATTTTCTAGGTGCAGAGTTAATCAATAAATGAATAACCCAATTTGAAGGAAAACCCTTCTACTGGCTAAAGATAATGATCGAAATCAAATCTCCATAAAATTCATTCATTTACCAAAAATTAGATTTAAGATAATTGTTTGAATAATGCAAAAAAAATATTTTTGCCCAGAAGAAAATACTAAACCATCCGACTGTAGTTTTGCAACCTTTTATACAAAATTTTTTTATTAATTTTTATTTTGTTCAAAGTCCACTTAAAGAACTAGGCTTAATTAAAGGGATTCAACTGAAATGGCAGAAAGATTTAGTCAAAAAAATTTAAGAGTTCGTCCAAGTTCAGATGAAGACAAAATTGTAACAAATGCAAAAAAGCACTTTGAAAAGACCTTAGTTGAAATTTCAGGGGAGTTGGTTGGCAGTGTTGCGGCACTAGAACACCCTACAAAAAACCTCAAGTTAAATTATGGTGAAATTTTTCTAAGAGATAATGTTCCAGTAATGATTTATCTCATTACCCAAAAAAGGTACGATATTGTAAAAAAGTTTTTAAAGGTATGTCTTGAGCTGCAAAGTACTAATTATCAAACAAGGGGTGTATTTCCCACAAGTTTTGTCGAAGAGAAAGGAAAATTAATTGGCGACTATGGCCAGAGATCCATAGGAAGAATTACTTCTGCTGATGCGAGTTTATGGTGGCCAATATTATGCTGGTTTTATGTCAACAAGAGTGGTGACCATTCATTTGGTAAAAGCCAAAGTGTGCAGAGAGGGATTCAACTTTTACTAGATTTAGTTTTACATCCAACATTTGAGGGGACACCTGTTCTTTTCGTTCCAGACTGTGCATTTATGATTGATAGACCAATGGATGTCTGGGGCGCACCTTTGGAAGTGGAGGTTTTACTTCATGGATGTTTAAAAAGTTGTATAAATCTAATGGAATTAAGCCGTGAAGATCACGTTAGTAGATTATTAGACCAGAGACTTATTCTTACTAGTCAATGGGTTGAGGATTTAAGAAGTTTTCTTTTAAAGCATTACTGGGTTACAAGCCAAACAATGCAAATTTTAAGAAGAAGGCCAACAGAACAATACGGTGATGACCAACATTTTAATGAATTTAATGTTCAACCTCAGGTAGTCCCTTCATGGCTACAGGACTGGTTAGAGAACAGAGGTGGATATTTAATAGGCAATATTAGGACTGGTAGACCTGACTTTAGATTTTATAGCTTAGGGAATTCTTTAGCATGCATGTTTGGAGTCCTCCCATCTGAAGAACAAAGAGCACTTTTTAGACTAGTGCTTCACAACAGACAACATCTTATGGCACAAATGCCGATGAGAATATGTCACCCTCACATGGATGTAGAGGAGTGGCAAAATAAAACAGGGTCAGATCCTAAAAACTGGCCTTGGAGTTATCATAACGGAGGTCATTGGCCAAGTTTACTTTGGTATTTTGGAGCTTCTGTTCTTTTACATCAAAAAAAATTTCCTACTGAAGATGTGATTTTAATGGAAGAGATGAGATCTTTAATAGAAGAATCATATTGGTGTCAACTTAATCAATTACCAAAACAAGAGTGGGCAGAATATTTTGACGGACCTACTGGTACATGGGTTGGACAGCAGTCAAGAACCTATCAGACATGGACAATAGTTGGATTCTTATTGATGCATCACTTTCTAAGAGAAGATAATGATGATTTAGACATGTTTAATCTTTGAAGAACTTTAAAATAATCCCAAAGTAAGAGATTTATCAATAGGTAAGCAAGCACCAATTCCTAAATAAATAGTTAAAAAGGTTCCAAAAAGAAAGACTGACATCGCAACTGGTCTTCTAAAAGGATTAGAGAATTTGTTTACATTTTCAATAAACGGTAGGATCATTAATCCAAGAGGAATTAATGTTTGAAGAGCGATACCAAGTAGCTTATTAGGAACAACCCTCAGAATTTGAAATACGGGATAGAGATACCACTCAGGCAAAATTTCTAGAGGGGTAGCAAATGGATTAGCTTTGTCTCCCAACATCGCAGGATCTAAGACAGCAAGACCAACTACACAAGCAATAGTTCCAAGTATTACAACGGGGAAAATATATAAAAGATCGTTTGGCCAAGCAGGCTCACCATAATAATTATGGCCCATACCTTTAGCTAACTTAGCTCTTAATTTCGGATCAGATAAATCAGGTTTTTTTAAAGTAGACATATAAAATAATTCAAAATGTTCAGTTTTTAGGATTATAAGGGTTTATAACGGACCTGAAATACCTTGTTTACGAATCATTAAAAAATGCATAAGCATAAATACAGCTAAAGACCAAGGTAGAACAAAAGTATGGAGGCTATAAAATCTAGTTAGAGTAGATTGACCAACACTTTCTCCTCCTCGAAGTAGTTCAACCATAAAATCACCAATAATCGGTATTGCTGCAGGAACACCTGAAACTATTTTAACTGCCCAGTATCCAACTTGGTCCCATGGAAGTGAATATCCAGTAACTCCGAAAGCAACTGTTATAACTGCCATGACAACCCCCGTTACCCATGTTAATTCTCTTGGTCTTTTAAATCCTCCAGTAAGATATACCCTAAATACATGTAGAATTAACATTAATACCATCATAGAAGCACTCCATCTATGAACAGATCTAATTAACCAGCCAAAACTTACATCAGTCATTAAATAGCTAACAGAATTATAAGCTTGGGTAACAGTCGGCTTATAATAAAAAGTCATTGCAAAACCTGTTGCAAATTGAATTAAGAAGCATACTAAAGTTATGCCTCCTAAACAGTAAAATATATTTACGTGAGGGGGTACGTACTTGGAAGTTACGTCGTCAGTTATGTCTTGAATTTCAAGTCTCTCTTGAAACCAGTCATAAACGGAAGAGGAATCAGACATCCAAAAAAAATAGCTTTGATATAAAAAGCTTACTTAAAATTCACTTACTTGGTGTTAACACTTAACCCAATGAATTCATCTTTTAACAAATTTTTAATATTCAAAAAATGGATCATAATCATGATGATCTGTATTTTATCTACCAATTTTTTATATATTCCAAGCGTCAATGCGCTTAGTGATAGCAAGCAATTTGTACTTGACGCTTGGACGTTAGTAAATGAGGGATATTATGATCCAGAAAGGCTTGATGAAATCCAGTGGAAGAGGATTAGACAAAAAACATTACAGAAACAAATTGAAACAAGTGATGAGGCTTATTCTGCAATTGAAGATATGTTGAAACCTCTTGAAGATCCTTTTACAAGAATATTAAAGCCAAAAGATTATGAACTTCTGAAAACAAGCAATTTTGGAAGTGAAATAAATGGCGTAGGACTTCAATTAGGAGAAGATGAAATAACTAAAGAAATCAAAGTTATTTCGACATTAGCAGGATCTCCTGCCGAAGAAGCAGGGATAATTAGTGGAGATAAAATAGATAAGGTTGATGGAATATCTTGTTCCGACTTAGGGCTGGCAAATACCGCATCAAAACTTAGGGGAGAATCTGGAACAAAGGTTCTTGTTCAAATTAAGTCCATGTCTGATGAGACTAAAGAAATTGATTTAGAAAGAAGATCAGTTGACCTTAGACCAGTAAGAACAAAGAGATTGAGAGAGGACTCTCATACAATTGGATATTTAAGAATAACTCAATTTAGCGAAAGTGTTCCAAAAAAAATTGAAGAGGCTCTTCAGGAACTCAAAGATAAAGAAGTTGAGGGGGTAATACTTGATTTAAGAAACAACTCTGGCGGGTTAGTAAGTTCTGGAATAGCAGTAGCAGACTCATTTCTAAGCGAAAAACCAATCGTAGAAACAAAAGATAGAAATGGCATTAAAGATGCAATAATTTCTCAGAAAAATACTTCCTTTGATGGCCCGATGGTTACTTTAGTAAACAAAGGTACTGCAAGCGCAAGTGAAATCCTGGCAGGATCCCTGCAAGATAATAAGAGATCAACTTTAATGGGTGAACAAACTTATGGGAAAGGACTTATTCAGTCTTTGAAAAGTTTAGGTGAAGACAGTGGTATCGCTATTACTGTTGCCAGTTATTTAACACCTCAGGGTAATAATATTCAGGGTAAGGGCATAACTCCTGATAAAATTCTAGGCCTACCCGAGGCTAGGGAATACGGCAATTCTGAGGATAAATGGGTAAAAAATGCAGAGATATTCCTAAACGCTTTATTTGATGAAGATGATGTCGAAGATAAAGTAAATAAATTAGAAAACAAAGACATTGAAAATTAAAAAAAGATTTTTTTTTAATAGATAATTTTTTAGTTATGAACAATAAAAGAATTTTTCATGATCCAATTCATAAAGAAATAATCATTGATTCAGACAAACCAGAAGAATTAATGATTATGCAGCTAATTGATACTTTGGCATTTCAGAGATTGAGAAGGATAAAACAATTAGGTGCAGCCTCTCTTCTTTTTCATGGAGCAGAATCAAGCAGATTCACACACTCAATTGGTGTATTTTGCGTCGCGAGAAAGATTTATAGAAAACTAGTAGAAATAAATCCTGACTTTAGCCAAAATAAATTCATACTTTTTGGTGCTGCTCTTTTACATGATTTAGGCCATGGTCCCTTAAGTCATACAAGTGAGGTTATATTTGCGCATGATCATGAGTTATGGTCTAAAAATTTAGTTAAGAATTATTCACCTATCTCTTCGATTCTTAAGAATTTCGGAACCGAATTACCTAATCAAATTGGAGACTTATTTACAACTAAAAACCTATTCTCAAGACCTTTAAAAACATTAATTAGTAGTGAAATAGATTGTGATCGACTTGATTATTTGCTTCGTGATAGTTATAACACTGGAACAAAATATGGATTAGTAGACTTAGAAAGAATTATTTCAGCTCTTACTTTTTCTCCTGATGGGAATATCGCAATCAAACCAAAAGGAGTAATAGCTATAGAACATTTTTTAGTTCTAAGGAACATGATGTATAGAACTATTTATAACCACAGAATCAATGAAATTTCTACTTGGATTTTAGAAAAAATTATTCAAATTATCAAAAATGATTCCGTAAAAAAGGACTTATGGATAGATGAAAGCATGCGCAGATGGATATTTTTTCCAAACCAACTTGAGGTTAAGGACTTCCTTGCGAATGATGATATTGTATTTTATTTCCATTTAATGAAATGGAAAGAAGAATCTTTTGAACCTTTAAAGACTCTTTGTAAGATGTTTATTGATAGAAACTTACTAAAAGCATCAGATATAAGTTTTCTCACAAAATTAAAAAGACTAGAAATCTTAGCTTTTGCCAGAAAAAAATGTAAATTAAATAATTATGATTCAGAGATATTTTGCGGTATTAAAGAAAGATCTTTTAAAGGTTTTAAGTCTGATAATTCTTTAAAAATATGGGATGGTACATATCAGAACCTATTGGAAAATCAATCAGATTTAATAAATACTCTAATGTCTTCAAAGGATACTTCACTAATTATTTATCCAGGAGAGCTTAGAAAAGAGATAGAGGATCAGATTGCAATAGAAAGAACTAACGTATAAATGAGATTAATTTTAAGAGGTATTGCTAATGAATTTATAAAATCATTTTCTTTCAAAAATTTTGAGATTGATCAAAATTTTTTCGACAATTTAATTACTAAAGAAGCCCCAGCTGCAGCAAATCTAATTACAGAAAATGAAAAAATTAATTCGTACGAATTAGCAAAATTAAAACTTATCCTTGAAAAACATTTGATTAAGCTTTCAAATATTTATTCAAATAATAGAGAAACAGTCTTAAGTGGAAAGTCTTTAAAAATCAACTCAACGTTTTTAAAAATCAAAGACCTTGAAAATCAATTACCACTAGATCCTTCATATCTAAAAAAGGACATACTTCACAAAGGCACGGTTAGATCAGGGGATCGAATATCTTCAAATGGTGATCTTTTTATTATTGGTGACGTAAATCCCGGAGCTATTATTTCCGCAAATAATAACGTTTATGTATGGGGGAAATTATTTGGTATCGCTTTCGCAGGAAAAAATGGAAATAAAAATGCCTCTATTGCCTCTCTTTATCTAAATCCTCTACAACTAAGAATCTGCGAGATTGTAGCTATAGGTCCAAAAGAAAAGCCAAAAGATCAATATCCCGAAATTGCAATTTTGGAAGACAATAAAATAATTATCAAACCTTACCTTCTTAATAAAAACTTGTAGCAAATAAATATTTTGAAATAAATTTATTTATAAGAAATAAATTTAAGTATTACTTAACTTTTACAAAATTTCAATTTTTTAAAACTAGCTTATTATTTGTGAAATTATTCATTTTCTGTGTCGAAAAATACTCGCACTATCTTGATCTGTTCCGGCAAAGGTGGGGTTGGTAAAACTACCCTAACGGCAAACCTTGGTATTGCCCTAGCAAATAGTGGAGCTACAACAGCTGTGTTAGATGCTGATTTTGGATTGAGGAATCTAGATCTTCTATTAGGTTTGGAGAATCGTATTATTTATACAGCGCAAGATGTTTTAGACAAGAATTGTCGTCTTGATCAAGCATTAGTTAGACATAAAAAGGAGCCGAATTTAGCTCTATTACCAGCTGGTGATCCTAGGATGCTTGACTGGATGAAGCCTGAAGATATGAAACAAATCAGTAAATTACTTAGTGAGAAGTTTGATTACGTTTTAGTAGATTGTCCTGCAGGAGTTGAAGATGGTTTTAAAAATGCTCTTTCAGCATGCAAAGAAGCCATAGTGGTTACAAACCCAGAATTATCTGCAGTTCGTGATGCAGATAGAGTTATAGGAATTTTAAATACTTCTGATATAAAGCCAATACAGTTAGTAATTAATAGAGTTCGCCCTAATATGATGGCTAATCAAGAAATGCTCTCGATAGAAGATGTTCAAAGTATTCTTTCATTACCGTTGCTGGGTATTGTTTTAGAGGATGAACAAGTAATAATAAGTACAAACAAAGGGGAACCCCTCACTCTTTCTGATAGTAAATCTCCTGCTAAAAAATGCTATTTAAATGTATCTCAAAGGCTTACAGGAAAAGATATTCCAATTATCGATCCAAAAAATGAAGGGAAAAGCCTTAAAGATAAATTCATGAGATTAATGCAAACAAAGATTTTTTAAAAATGATGACTCTTAGGGACCTAATAAACAAATTGCTAGGCAGAGAAACGGCTAGTGCCAATACTGCTAGAGAAAGATTGCAATTAGTTTTAGCTCATGACAGAGTTGACATGAGTTCATTGACAACTGATCTTTTGGATAAGATGAGAAAAGAAATACTTGATGTTGTTGCTAAATATGTTGAGATTGATTTTGAGGAAGTAGCTGTAAGTCTAGAAACCGAAGATAGAATGACAGCGTTAGTTGCGAATCTTCCTATAAAAAGAACTCTTACTGGAGAAATTGAATTTAAAAAAAATGAAGTCACACAGAAAAAGGAATAAATTTTAAAATCAAAATTAATAAATTATCAAATAACACCTAGCTGTATGTAAAATAAAATTTATGCCGGCTTAGCTCAGCGGTAGAGCAGCGCTTTTGTAAAGCGAAGGTCATCAGTTCAAATCTGTTAGCCGGCATTTTCAAAGTTCCATATTTGATTCCTCTTTTTTTGTCCAAAATAGAAAAATAAAAATGAATAAAAGAAGAGTTGGCAAAAATCTTATCTCCAATAGATGAGTTAAAAATGCTGTTAAAGGTTCGAAAATCCAATAAGAAAAAGTTTGTGTCAACAAAATAAAAAAAATAAGAAGAAGCATTAATTTATACCTGTAATTGAGATATCACCTTCTCTTATTATTTTCCATTTCCCATGATTCACCCAAGAAATTATTGTACTTGCATTACCACTGCAATTTTCCCAGGGGACGGGTCCTAAAATATTTACATTCGGCAAACTAATCGAAATTTCTTTTGCATTAGTAGCTGTTGGAATACCTGATATGTTTGCACTTGATGTTAGTAATGGACCACTTTTCTTTAAGAGTAGTTTAGCCATTTTTGAATTTGGTATTCGTAAACCAATTGTATAGTTACTACTAGTTGAAAATGATCTTCTTTTTTCAGAAATCGGAACAATGATTGTTAAGGGTCCTGGCCAATAAGAAGATGCAATATATTTGTAATCATCTAATGCCGATTCATCAACATAATCATCAAATTGAAATTTTTCAGCTCCCATTAAAATTAAAGGTTTTCTGATATCTCTTTTTTTTATCTCATAAATTATTTCTGAAAACTTTGGTAAGCATCCAATTGCAGGTAAAGTGTCTGTCTGAAAAACTACAGGGAAACCACTATTTAGTTTTTCTAAAGCTAATTTTTGATCTATGACATTCATTAAAATTATTAACTAATAATTTATTTATATCTTCCTATTGTAAATCTTCCAATCCCAGAAAAATCTTTTAAAACTTTTACAGAAGTAAATCTATTTTCAAGAAATAATTTTTTAACTTTCTCACCTTGATCAAAATGATTCTCAATCAATAACCACCCTTTATGTTTTAAATATAGGGGCGCATTTTGAACTATTTGACTTATATGATCTAGACCTTCTTTCCCTCCCAAAAGAGCATTTTTAGGTTCAAAATTCTTTACTTCTATTGGTAATAATTCATAAGTATCTTTAGGTATATATGGAGGATTAGCTACAGCTAAATCTATTTCACCTTTATAATTCGCAAGAGGGTCCCACCAATTCCCATCATAAAATTTTAAATTAGATTGATTAGAATTATTCTTGTAATTTCTAGAAGCAATCTCAATAGCATTTTTATCAATATCAGTTGCAATTCCGTTCCAATTTGGATTAGCCAGTGATAGAGCTATGCTAATTGCACCTGAACCAGTACCTAGATCTACAAAGGTTATTTTTTCTTCTTTATTTTTGAATATCCCTTCAATTATTTCAATAATAAGTTCAGTTTCTGGTCGGGGGATAAGAACCCTATTAGAAACTTCTAACTTTAGATTCCTCCAAAAAGAAAACCCACTTAAGTATTGTATAGGTATAGAAGTATTAAGATGTTTATCCCAAAAATACTCAAGCAAGTCTAAATTCATTTTTAAATTTAGATTTTGTTCTGATTTTATCTTAAGTAAATTTAATTCTTCATTTGATAATCCACCTAATGAATCAATCAAAAGATTGAGGGAATGGTTCTCTCCTCCTTTTGAAATTTGTTTTTTTTTCCACAATAAAAATTTTTCCGCAGAAATAAGAAACATTAAATGATTATCTTAGCGTTTTGGGCCAAGTTTACCTTTACTAGAATCTGAATAAAAGCTTGATTTTTCTCCATCTTGGGTCGAAATAAATAAACCAATTAGGAAAATAGTTGGTATTCCTACAAATAAAAGACTTGCAACGAAACCAAAATTTGTTGTTTCCATTTAAAAAGACAAATTTAACAATATTAAGACTATAAACATTTAAATAGGAATTAAGTGAAAAAAACCAAAAAGTCTACTAACTCATTAACAGTCTTAAACAATTTATCTAGGTAATTTTTTTCTTTCAGCAGATTCTTTCAAATCTTTCAAATTTGATGGAGGAGATTGAGGCTTAGTAAGTATCACCGCAGATGAATTGATGATAGTTTGACAGGCAAGTCTCCAGTTATCAGGTCTATTGCTGAGTTTTTCTTCCTCGACAGCAGTTAGGGAACTAAGCGAGTTTTTCGCTCCACCTTCAACAGAAACAAAACAAGTACTGCATTGCCCAACACCACCGCAATTTCCAAGTATGCCCTTTAATCCATAAAGTTGTAATTTCTCTCTAATTACTAACTCTCTCAAATTTTCTCCGGGTTTACATTCGATATCTATCCCTTCACGGATGAATCTGATAATTTTCATTTTTTTTGTTATTTTTTTCTATTTTGGCGCTTTACTTTGAGAATTGTGACCAAAATATTAACATATTTTTGTTAAAAATTCCCTCAAACTTAAGTGATACAAAGTTAACTGACCTGTTTTACCAAGGAAATTAATTTATTTACAAAACTCTCTCAAAGCCCAAAAAACCCTTACTATCATGATGTTTAGCTGTTTATTCAGCATCGTTACAAGAATTTAACCGATGGGATTGCCTTGGTATAGAGTTCACACAGTAGTAATTAACGACCCCGGTCGACTACTTGCTGTGCATCTCATGCATACTGCATTATTAGCCGGCTGGGCCGGTTCGATGGCTTTATATGAATTAGCCATTTTTGATCCTTCAGACGCTGTTCTCAATCCAATGTGGAGACAGGGAATGTATGTCATGCCATTCATGGCAAGATTAGGGATCACAAGTAGTTGGAACGGATGGGATATAACTGGTGCTACTGGAGTTGATCCAGGATTCTGGAGCTTTGAAGGTGTTGCAGCCGCTCACATTGTTTTTAGCGGACTTTTAATGCTTGCTTCAATCTGGCATTGGACATATTGGGATTTAGATCTATGGGAAGATGAAAGAACTGGGGAACCTGCTCTTGATCTCCCAAGAATATTTGGAATTCACCTTCTTTTATCAGGTATTACCTGCTTTGGATTTGGAGCTTTTCATTGCGCGAATGTCGGCATTTTCGTATCTGATCCCTATGGTTTAACTGGTCATGTAGAACAGGTAGCTCCATCTTGGGGAGCAGATGGATTTAATCCATTTAATCCTGGTGGAATAGTTGCAAATCATATTGCAGCTGGCCTTTTGGGTATTATTGGTGGAATATTTCACATAACAAATAGACCTGGAGAAAGGCTTTATAGAGCTCTCAAGCTAGGAAGTTTGGAGGGAGTATTAGCTAGTGCTCTTGCCGCTGTTCTATTTGTATCTTTCGTTGTTGCAGGAACAATGTGGTATGGCTCCGCTACCACGCCTATAGAATTGTTTGGCCCAACAAGATATCAATGGGACTCTGGTTACTTCAAAACTGAAATAAACAGGAGAGTTCAAACAGCTATTGATAATGGAGCAACTAAGGAAGAGGCATATGCTTCAATTCCAGAAAAACTTGCATTTTATGATTATGTAGGGAATAGTCCTGCGAAAGGAGGATTATTTAGGGTTGGTGCTCTCGTAAATGGAGATGGTTTACCAACAGGTTGGCAAGGGCACATTGCTTTTACAGATAAAGAAGGCAATGACTTAGAAGTTAGAAGAATTCCAAACTTCTTTGAAAACTTCCCAGTTATTTTGGAAGATAAAGAAGGCAATGTTAGAGCTGACATCCCCTTTAGAAGAGCTGAAGCAAAGTATTCATTTGAACAAACTGGCATCACAGCGACTATTTACGGGGGTGATCTTAATGGTCAAACATTTACAGATCCTGCTGTAGTCAAAAGATTAGCTAGAAAAGCACAACTTGGTGAAGCATTCAAGTTTGATAGAGAAACTTATAAATCTGATGGTGTATTCCGAAGTTCCCCAAGAGCTTGGTTTACGTATGCACATTTATGTTTCGGGTTATTATTCTTATTTGGTCATTGGTGGCATGCTTCAAGAACACTTTACAAAGACTCCTTTGCTGGTATTGACTCTGAGATAGGTGATCAAGTTGAATTTGGTCTCTTTAAGAAACTTGGAGACGAAACCACTAGAAGAATCCCAGGAAGGGTTTAATTTAAACTTTATTATTTTTTTCTCATGGAAGCTTTTGCTTACGTTCTTATCCTAACTCTCGCAGTTGTTACTCTATTTTTTGCAGTCGCTTTTAGAGATCCCCCTAAATTCGACAGGAAATAAAGAAAAAAAATCCCTCCCACAATCTGGAGGGATTTTTTTTTACTACTTTTCATAATCGTGATATTAATCTAATATTAGGGTTGAAGATTGTATTAATTCACTATATGCAGTGTCCAACCTGTCAAAATACAGATAGCAGAGTTTTAGAATCAAGATCTGCTGATACAGGAAAAAGTGTCAGAAGAAGAAGAGAGTGTTTAAATTGTAGCTTTAGATTTACCACATATGAAAGAGTTGAGACAATGCCAATTTCTGTTCTTAAAAAGGATGGGAACAGAGAATTATTTAATAAAGATAAATTAGTTACTGGTATTTCTAGAGCATGCGAAAAAACAACATTTTCAAGAGAAGCAATTATTAATTTTGTAGACTCAATTGAATCACAAATCGTACAAGACTCAAATAAAGATATTAAATCTTCTCACATTGGAGAATTAATTCTTAAGGGATTAAGAAAAGAAAACGAAGTTGCTTACATAAGATATGCTTCAGTATATAGGAAGTTTAACGGGGTAAAAGACTTTGTTTCCACTCTCGAATCTCTAAAAAGTAGTTCGAAAAATGAATTAGCTTCAATTTTATAAATTAAGCCTAATAAAGTGTAGAATATAACTTACAGTTACTTTGCTCTTTAGTTCGCAGGCTAAAAGCATTCCTTTCTAGCCACCTTAGGTGGTCTGCGTTTTAACAAATGATCGAGAATTCTTCCCAAACCTTAAAAGAAATTTCAGACGAAAAACAAATTGAAAATTCAACTGTAGAAGATAATATTTCAGAAAATCAAAAAGAGGATGATTTATCATTTGATCCTAAAGATATTCCCTCTGCAGATTCCTCTTCAAGCAGACGAAATAGTGATTTAGATACAGCAGGATTTACTCAAGAAGAGTTCGCATCATTATTAGGAAAATATGATTATAATTTCAAACCGGGCGATCTTGTAAAAGGTACTGTTTTTGCTTTAGAGCCTAAAGGAGCAATGATAGATATAGGAGCCAAGACTGCAGCTTTTATGCCTATGCAAGAAGTTTCAATAAATAGAGTTGAAGGACTAAGTGATGTTTTGCAACCTTCAGAAAGTAGAGAATTTTTTATAATGAGCGAGGAGAATGAAGATGGTCAATTAGCTTTATCAATTAGAAGGATAGAATATCAAAGAGCATGGGAAAGAGTAAGACAATTACAAAAAGAAGATGCAACTATATATTCTGAAGTTTTTGCGACTAACAGAGGTGGTGCTTTAGTCAGAGTTGAAGGATTGAGAGGCTTTATACCTGGGTCTCATATTAGTGCTAGAAAAATAAAAGAAGATTTAGAAGGTGAATATTTACCTTTAAAATTTCTTGAGGTTGATGAAGAAAGAAATAGATTAGTTTTAAGTCATAGAAGGGCTTTAGTTGAGAAAAAAATGAATAGACTTGAAGTTGGTGAAGTTGTTGTAGGTTCCGTAAAGGGCATAAAACCTTATGGAGCGTTTATTGATATCGGGGGAGTGAGTGGTCTTTTGCATATTTCTGAAATTAGTCATGAACACATTGAAACACCTCATAATGTTCTAAATGTAAATGATCAGATGAAAGTAATGATCATAGACTTAGATTCCGAGAGAGGAAGAATTTCTTTATCAACCAAAGCCCTGGAACCAGAACCAGGTGATATGCTAACTGACCCACAAAAAGTTTTTAATAAAGCTGAAGAAATGGCTGCGAAATATAAGCAAATGTTACTTGAGCAAACAGATGAGAACGAAGAGCAGACACTAGAGATTGCAGAAAGCGTATAAAATCTTATTTTTAATTTTTTAATAATTTATAAACAAATTAATACAAGATCAGAGAAATTATTGTAATTTCAAGTTAATAACTATTGATTAATATTTACGATCTAATTTAGGATTAGTTAATTAATCAATTAATAATAAATGAGTGATTTTATTTTTACTTCTGAATCTGTTACAGAAGGCCATCCTGACAAGATATGTGATCAAATCAGTGACGCTGTTTTAGATGCTTTATTGACTGAAGATCCAGATAGTAGAGTAGCCTGCGAAACAGTAGTCAACACAGGTCTTTGTTTACTAACAGGTGAAATAACTTCAAGAGCAAAACTTGATTATATAAAACTTGTCAGAAAAGTAATTAAAGAAATTGGATATGAAGGTTCAAAAGCTGGAGGTTTTGACTCAAATAGTTGCGCCGTTTTAGTGGCTCTTGACGAGCAATCACCTGATATTTCCCAAGGAGTAAATGAAGCAGACGATTTGAATGAGGATTTGGAAAATAATACTGGAGCGGGTGATCAGGGGATAATGTTTGGTTATGCATGTGATGAAACACCTGAATTAATGCCATTACCAATAAGCTTGGCACACAGATTAGCAATACAACTTGCAAAAGTAAGACATGAAAAAGTTCTTGATTATCTCCTACCTGATGGAAAAACTCAAGTAAGTATTGATTACAAAAAAGGGATACCAGTTTCAATAAACACCATTTTAATTTCAACTCAGCATACAGCTGAGATTGATGGAATTACAAATGAACAAGAAATTCGTCAAAAGATAAAAGAAGATTTATGGACCAATGTTGTATTACCAGCAACAGAAGATTTAGACATCAAACCATCAAGTCAAAAGACCCGATTCCTAGTAAACCCCACAGGTAAATTTGTAGTGGGAGGACCTCAAGGAGATGCAGGACTTACTGGTAGAAAAATTATTGTAGATACTTATGGAGGATATGCAAGGCATGGAGGGGGGGCATTTTCTGGTAAAGATCCTACTAAAGTTGACAGATCAGCTGCATATGCTGCACGTTATGTCGCTAAAAGTATTGTTAAAGCAAAATTAGCAAAAAAAGCAGAGGTACAATTAAGTTATGCCATTGGAGTTGCTAAACCAATTTCAATTCTTGTTGAAACATTTGGTACTGGTGTTATTTCTCAAGATAATTTGAAAGAACTAATTAAAAACAACTTTGATTTAAGGCCTGCAGCAATAATAAAAGAGTTTGATTTAAGAAATCTTCCCAAAAAAATGGGAGGGGAATTTTTCAGAAAAACTGCCTCTTATGGGCACTTTGGTAGAAATGATCTAAATCTTCCTTGGGAAAGTGTTGAAGAAAAATCAGCCCAATTAGTTGAGGCCTCAAAAATACTTTTGTAATTATTCATGCCAGATGATTTTTTTGGGGGTTTAGATTTTGGGACTAGTGGCGCACGAATATCCATAATTAATTTTAACAAGGAATTAAAATATACGAATTCAGTTCCATATCAATATGGCTTTAAAAATCCCAACTCTTGGATTAATTCTTGTGAAAAACTTCTAGATAATTTACCTCCAGATATTAAAAAAAATATTGTTAATTTAGCAATATCTGGTACTTCTGGAACTTTAACGGCTTGTACTTTAAGAGGCGATCCGATAGGGGAGGCTATACCTTACGACCAAGCATGTAATGAAAACAAAATACTTATTGAATCCATAACGTTTGGAGAAGATCATTTACAAACCCCATACAGTAGTTTGGCTAAAGCATTAAAACTAATAGATAAATTTGGGGAAAATATTATTTTAAGACATCAATCTGACTTAATAACTGGCTGGTTTTTGAAAGATTGGACCTATGGAGAAGAAGGCAATAATATTAAACTTGGTTGGATCTAATAAAAGAATCTTGGCCAAAAAGCTATCTCAATACTACATGGCAAAAATGCTTACCTTTAATAATTAAAAGTGGAAAAATCTTGGGTCAAATCGATACAGACCTAGCCGAAAGATTCAAATTAAATAAGAAAATTTTATTAGTCTCGGGGACAACTGATTCAAATGCAGCTTTTTTAGCTGCAGGATTGGGAAATGAAGAAGGTCTAACAGTTTTAGGAACCACAATCGTAGTTAAAAAAATTAATAAGACCCCTATTAAAGAAAAGGGAATTACAACCCATAGAGTAAGTGAAAACTGGATATGTGGAGGGGCATCAAACGCTGGCTGCGGAATTTTATCTCAATTTTTTTCTGATTTAGAAATAAAAGAACTTAGCAGACAAATAAATCCCTCAAAAAAAACTTCTCTAAATCTCTTGCCACTTAATAGTAGGGGTGAAAGATTTCCTGTTAATAATCCCTTTTTAGAGCCAATTCTTAGCCCTAGGCCAGTAAGCGACTCACTTTTTTTACATGCATTGTTCGAGGGGTTAGCAAGAATTGAATTGAAAGGTTGGGAAAAACTATATGAGCTGACAGGTTCACTTCCAAAAAGAATTGTTACGACTGGTGGAGGTTCCAAAAATCCTCAATGGAGAGCGATAAGAGAACGTATTATTAATATCCCAATAATTTCATGTAAAAAAACGACTTCATTTGGGACTGCTTTATTAGCAATTAATGCAAAATAATACATTTCATTCATTAAATATTTAATTAAGATATAAAAATTTAATGAAAGGGGTTTCACAAACTACACATCTTAATTTAGAGTGTATAAGTTAGAGCCGGGATAGCTCAGTTGGTAGAGCAGGCGACTGAAAATCGCCGTGTCCCCAGTTCAAATCTGGGTCCTGGCACCTTTAAAAACCTGTCTTTGACGGGTTTTTTTATGAATAATTATAAATTTAAATTTTAGTTATCTACTCTACAGACTTGACCAATCACACCCAAAATCAGTTGGTCACCATTTGGATCTTGCCAATCAGCAAAATTATTTAAACGACTATTTTCTCCATCAGTGAAAACATCAACATCTCTAAAAGATTTCTCAAAACAGTTTATGTCCATAGTATAAAGAATATCTTGTGTTATTTCGCTTTTAGTTTTTGGAATAAATTTGCTCAATACCCTAACAGAGCCATCTTCATTTCTTTTTATACTTTTTCTATCCCATAATTGTTCACCATATTCACTAATTGGAACTCCAACCCATTCATGAGACAAAGCATATGATTGTTTTATTGAAATGCAAAAAGAGAACATTATATAAAGAGCCAAAGCAAAGATATTGACAACAACTATTGATGAAATTTTATTATCGGCTTGAATCATAAAATAATCGAATATGAGAAATCAATAAATTAACTTTCGAAAATAATAATCATATCTTATTAATTTTCAATTTTAGTTCAGAATTCACTAATGAAATTTGCTTAAAATCTATATTGAATAAATAAGATTAAAAACTTTGTGAAAATTTTTATTGATTAGTATTTCTATTATAGATACAATCAAATATTAATTTAAAAAATTAGCTCTTAAAGAATTTTCTGATAAATAATGAATAAAATTCAAAAATTCCTCTCGGTAGTTTTTTTTATAGCAATATTTATTGTATTAATTTATTTCATACAAAACTACGGTATCGAACCTCTAAGGAACAAAGTAGAGAGCATGGGAATATGGGCACCTTTTGGAATATTTGTTCTTAGAGGAGTAAGTATAATTTTACCTGCTCTACCAAGTTCTGCCTATTCACTTTTAGCTGGCTCCTTACTAGGATTCCAAAAGGGCTACATAACAATTGTCATTTCTGATATCGTTTTTTGCCAAGCAGCTTTCTTCATAGCAAGATATTTTGGTCGTGGCCCTGTACGTGGTTTAGTAGGCTCAAAAGCAATGAAAAAAATTGAAAGTTTTAATCAAAACCAATTAGAAGAAAATTTCTTCCTAATGACAGGTCTTCTAATGACTGGACTTTTTGATTTTCTCAGCTATGCAATAGGCATTGGAGGAACCCGTTGGAAAATATTCACCCCAGCTTTACTCATAAGTCTTCTTATCAGTGATTCTATTCTTGTTGCTGTTGGAGCTGGGGTTAGTCAGGGAGCAGGTTTATTCCTTGGAATAGCTCTTTTAGGCATGTTTGCTTTAGCAACTATTTCAGGTTTAGCAAAAAGAAAAATCCCAAAATCATGAATAAAAGATATAACATTTTCGCAAACAAAAACATTAAAAATGACTATTCATGTAAGAATATAATTCTGTTGATTTTTTAAATTTTTTAGATGACTCCATTTAGACCTACATCATACGATCGTCCTGGAGAACAAATATCAACTACACCTTCCGGATTAAAAGTGACTTCCGCAAAAAGATTAATGGTAGATTCTATGGTAAGGATGATTCAAAAAGCTACCAATCATTCAGTAGAAGATAAACTTGACGAAGAATCTAATAACAATTAATCAATTTATTCAAAAAAGTTTAGGAGAGTGGAAATCCATAAGAAGCACTCATTCTTTGGCTTTTCAGGAAGTTGAAAATTCAACTAGCAAAATAGTAATTAAAGAGTTAGAACGCAATAATAAAAATGTAACAGGACTTTTAGAAAAATATAATTCCAACTCTAAACCTTCTTTTATTGCATTATCAATAAGTTGGAAGGCAATAAGTGATTGGGAGATGGATCAAAAAATTGAACAAGATAAAACTATATTATTATTTTTACCAAAGGATAAAAATAAAGGGATTGTTCTACGTAATAAGGGATATACTGAATCTTTGATTTCATCATCAGAATATTTAATCGATGAAAATGAGAACTTAAATATTAAAACTATTTACAGTTCAACAGCTTCTGAAGAAAGAATTTGTTTTTTATCAAATCATATTAGATCCAGATATTCAGTAATCAGAAATAATGAAAACAATACCGTAATACAAACCTCACATACATCAGAGATACGAAATATGTCTATCTTAAAAGATTGATTATTCTTTCAAATTGAAACTCTGTATTAGAAATTAAATCAGGAAGAAATTCTTTTTCTCCTTTCATATTTTTTACAGTAGACGTTAAATCAGAAATCGTTGCATCTCTCATCAGTTCAAAAACTCGAATAGCATTTTTCAGAGGTACACCAAGGGCTAAATAAGTATTTTTAAGATCCTTTAAACAGTTTTTAGATAAAACTGATTCATCATCAGAAATTAAAAGGTAAGAAACAATCCTTAAAATTATTTCTCCATCTCTTAGACAAACAGACATCTTATTGGTGGAATCTATGGATATTTTTGTATTAACTGAATCTTGATTTTCACAAATCATTGCAGTTACAGCATCAGCAGCAATAGCGTGAGAATTATTTGTTATTGAATTTATTGCATCTAATCTTGAGTTTGCAGTATTAATAAATTCTTTTATGTCTTCAATATTTTTATTACTTATATTTTCTAAATCTCTATCATTTGATAAAGTTTGATTACTATTTGAAACTGTCATTCTTAAATTTAAAAACTTGAAATTTCTATCTATTTATAATAGATCAGAGCAAATTAATATAATTAAATCTTAAAATAAACGAAATGGTTCTTAATCAAAAACTACATTTTGAAGTGATATTCAAATAACTGTAAATAAACAAATTTTTTCGCTAAGATATAAATATAATTTCTAAAAAATTTTGGATAAACAAGAATTAAAATTATCAAAAAAACTTGTTTCTTCTTATAAAAAAAGATTAGAAAAAGAAATTTTTGAGAGAAGTATTAAATTAAAAATGCCTCAGAACAAGTTCGAAGAAATTATCAATAATAATAATGAACTAATAAATCTAAAAAAAGCATTAAAAGAATTAGAAGCTAACCCTCAATCTTCAAATTAAAGTAAGGTAAAAAATTTTATTAATACAACCTATAAAAAGTGGATCAAACTAACAACTTCCTTTTTAAATCCTTAAATAATGCACAACAAAAAGCTGTAAATCATATCAATGGGCCACTACTAGTTGTAGCAGGTGCAGGTAGTGGAAAAACCAAGGCTCTTACTCATAGAATTGCTAATTTAATTGAGAATAACTCTGTAGATCCCTATAACATTCTCGCAGTAACTTTTACAAATAAAGCTGCTAAAGAAATGAAAGCAAGACTTCAAGTACTACTCGCACAAGAAATAGCTTTAAATCAATTTGGGCAGCCTTGGTCAACCCTCAAGGAATTTGATCAGAATCAATTAAGAACAAATATTGATCAAGAGAGACTAAGGGACCTATGGATAGGAACTTTTCATGCGTTATTTTCAAGACTTTTAAGATATGATATAGAAAAATATCAAGATCCTGAAGGTTTAACCTGGACACGGCAATTTTCAATTTATGACGAGTCAGATTCTCAGACCCTAGTAAAAGAAATTGTTGGTCAAGATATGAATCTCGATCCAAAAAGATTTGATCCTAAGAAAATTAAGAGGGCTATTAGTAACGCAAAAAATCAATGTTTTACTGCTAATGACCTTGCAGAAAAAGCTGAAAATCATTTTGATAAAATAATTGCAGATGCTTACGGAAGATATAGGATATCTCTCTCAAAAAATAATGCTTTGGACTTTGATGATCTTCTACTACTTCCAGTGTTTTTATTAAGGCAAAATGATTTAGTTAGGGATTACTGGCATAAAAGATTCCAGCATGTATTAGTTGATGAATATCAAGATACAAATAGAACACAATATGAACTGATTAAATTAATTACGGCTGGGAATACTGAACCAAAAAAATTTTGCGAATGGAATGATAGATCAATTTTTGTTGTCGGAGATGCAGATCAAAGTATTTATAGTTTTAGGGCAGCAGATTTCAGAATATTAATAGGATTTCAAGAAGACTTTAAAAATTCATCTAATAACGATCAGAAAGCCTCTCTGGTTAAATTAGAAGAAAACTACAGATCTTCATCAAATATTCTTACCGCTGCAAACTCTTTGATTGAAAATAATACTGAAAGAATTGATAAAGTTTTAAGGCCTACAAGGGAAGAAGGAGAACTTTTAAAGTTACTTAGCTGCGATGATGAGATATCTGAAGCTGAGGCAATAACAACAAAATTAAGGTCTCTAAATAATTACAATAATCAACCAATCTGGAAAAATTTTGCAATCCTTTATAGAACTAGAGCTCAATCTAGAGTATTAGAAGAATCTCTAGTAAGATGGAGAATTCCATATACAATCTTTGGCGGATTACGTTTTTATGACAGAAGAGAAGTCAAAGATGCTGTCGCCTATTTAAAAGTCTTAGTAAATTCTTCAGATAATGTAAGTCTTTTAAGAATAATAAATGTCCCGAGAAGGGGAATAGGAAAAACAACTATTCAAAAGCTTAATGAGCTATCAAATAATTTGAACATTCCTTTATGGGAGGTCATAAATGACAAACAAAGCTTAAACGAGACTATAGGCAGATCATCAAAGGGCATTAATAAATTCACAGAGCTTATGAATGACCTTCTTTGCTATATAGAGAACTCGGGGCCTGCTCAAATTCTTCAATTAATTCTAGAAAAAAGCGGTTACTTAAGTGATTTATTAACAAGTGGTTCAGAGGAATCTGAAGATAGAAGAAATAATCTTCAGGAATTAATAAATGCTGCTACGCAATTTGAAGAAGAGACCGAGAACCCAGATGTAGAGGGATTCTTATCAACAGCCGCTTTAACAACAGATAATGATACAAAAAAAAATCATCCTAACTCTGTCACTTTAATGACTCTCCATAACAGTAAAGGATTAGAATTTCAAAATGTATTTATAACAGGACTAGAACAAGGTTTATTTCCAAGCCACAGGTCAATTGATACTCCCTCTCTTCTAGAAGAAGAAAGAAGATTATGCTATGTGGGTATAACAAGAGCTAAAGAGAGAGTTTTCTTATCACATGCAAGAGAGAGAAGATTGTGGGGAGGCATGCGAGAAGCAACAATTCCTTCAATCTTTCTCTCAGAAATACCAGAAGAACTAATTGATGGGGAATTACCTCAATCAAGTGGTGCTTCTATCAGAAGGGATCGTCATCTTGACCGTTTAACAAGAGTGGATAGAAACGATTCAAATGAGTTTATTAATAGACCTATAAATGCAGTAAGAAAACTATATTCAGGACCAAGTAAAGGAAAAAGTTGGTTGATTGGAGATAAAGTAATTCACTCCAAATTTGGCAAAGGTGAAATCATACATATTTTTGGCAGTGGCGAAAAAATATCTTTAGCAGTAAAGTTTGGTGATAAAGGGAGCAAAATTCTAGACCCAAGATTAGCTCCAATAAGAGCAATAAAATGAAATTGGCATGAATGATATTTCTGCTTATATAAATTCAGCAATATTAAAAATTCCTTTTAATTTATTTAATATAATTTCTCAGTATATTGAATTGAATAGTAGTGTTAAAGTTGCAATTGTTGGTGGCTATATAAGAGATTTATTAATCACTAAAATTCATAAAAAGACTTTTTTCAATCCACTTGATATTGATATAGTTACAGAAGGATCTTCAGTTGATTTAGCAAAATTCATAAAAAAAAATATCTCAAATGTTGAACTTTGTTTGATAAAAGAATTTGAAATATACGACACTGTAGAACTAAATATTAATAATTTAAAAATTGATATAGCTTCTGCAAGAAAAGAGAAGTACGAGGCTCCAGGATTAAATCCAATCGTAAAACATGCAAATATTAAAGAGGATTTAAAAAGGAGAGATTTTAGTATAAATGCAATAGCTTTTGAATTCTCAAAGCAAGAAATTTATGATTTCTTTGATGGTATAAAACATATAAAAGAAAAAGAATTACATTTGCTGCATAAAAATAGTATTCAAGATGATCCTAGTAGATTAATAAGATGCGCAAGATATGCTTCAAGATTACATTTCAAAATTTCAAATAAATCACTTCAACAATCTCAAAAGATTATCCAAAGATGGCCCTGGAATATTATGAAGGATAATGATAAATCTAAATTTCCACCTGGAATAAGTATAAGAATCAGGATGGAATTGGCAGAAATATACAAATACGATAATCTCGCAAAAATAGTTGCTTTATTAAACGATTGGGGAATTATTTCTATTTTAAATAAAAATATTAGTATTAATAGTAAATTTTTAAGGGGTTTAAAATGGATTAAAAAACTAAAAGGTAATTATATTCTCTACCTATTAAAAAATTCAGAAAATTTAGAGCTTACTTGTCAAAGATTTTTTATTAATAGCAAGGAAAAGAAGATTCTCAAGGATTACTTAAATACCACAAATCAATTAGAAAATGAAAAAGAAAAATTTCTTTATCTAACCCCCTCTCAATGGACTGAGTTTATTGAAACAAAAAATTTAGATGAAGAGACAGTGAAATTATTAATTTGCAATGGGGGTTTATTTTGGAAATCATTTTTTAAATGGCTATTTATTTATAAATTTATTAAGTCAAAAAAAAGTGGGGAATTTTTAAAAAGTGAAGGATGGCAACCGGGGAAAGAAATGGGGGATGAAATTAAAAGGTTGAGATATATAGAGATCGATAAGATTAAAAAGAAATAACTATCAATTTATTACTTTTCCAACCTTATACCATTCATCCTTTAAAAATTTTTCATACTTAGGATCACAACATATCAAAATCGGTCCACAAGTTTGTGGATCTAATAATAATGAGATTTTTTCTTTATAGCCGTCACTATTTACTTTATTTTTTTTTGAAAATGAGATAATTCTTTTATTACTTTTTTCTGCAATAATTTGATCAAATATTTCTTTATTTGATTCGAACAGAGAACTTTTGATTCCTTTTTGTATTAAATCAAATACTCCTGGATAAGCCTTAAATGCAAATAAATCTAATAAGACCCTAATAGGCTCAAGCTTATTATCTTTCCTTAATAAATTAGATGAATCGATCATCTCTTTAAGGTGTCCTATAAATCCATAGCCAGTTACATCAGTAGCTGCATTTATAAATGTTTCTTCAAACTTATCTTGAAGCAAATAAATTTTTTCAATTAATGGTTGCTGACTTGTAACTAAATTTCTCATTATCTCCTCTGAACTATCTTTCAAATTAATATTTTGCCTTTGAGCAGCAAAAAAAACTCCAACGCCTAGAGGCCTTGACATGAGGATAATATCTCCTTTTTTCATACCGGATTTTAACCATGGTTTTGCTCCATTTTTCAAAACTCCTTGAACAGTTAAAGAAATATCGATTCCTAAAGAATAAGGTTGATCAACAAAACTTCTTGACTCAAAAGTATGCCCTCCAATTAACTTACCCCCTTGTTCTTCAACTGTTGTTTTTATCCCTTTTAGACAATGAGAAAAAAGGTAGCTTTGAAAATCTTTTTCTACTTTTGGAAGAGATATTAAAGCCTGCACAGATGAAAGTTTTACACCACAAGCCCATAAATCTGAGCAAGCATGCAACACAGTAATTTTTGCATTTAGCCAAGGATCACTTATCAATGCCGGAAAACCATCAACACTTTGAAGAATAATATCTTGATTATTTTTATAAATTTCAACAGAATCCTCAGGAGAAGTTGCAAAATTTTCAAGTTGCGCACTTCTTAAGGATTTATTTAAAGTGCTCTGAGGAATTTTAGCGGCACATCCTCTACATTCTTCCATCCCGCCTTCTTTGACTTTTTGATTCATATTCGAATCTAAAATACGAAATTTCTTTATGAAACCTTCATCAATTTTATTTTTAAGGTACCAAATAAGAAAAGAAGGCCCAATAACAACATTGCCATATAAAGCAAAAGCTTTCGGAAGCTTTCTAGGATAAGAATTTACTATTTGCAATCCAAATTTTTGAGGAGACCATTTTCTTAATGACTCACCTTTTATTTCCTTCTGAATATTAGTTGCCAATATGTTTAACACTTTTACTGCAAATATTCCAGAAGAAGGTCTCTTAGAGGTTTTTATAACTGCGCAATCACCAGTTGCAAAAGTTCCAAAAAAATTTTTCAACCTTAATTTCTGATCTGTAAAAAATCGTCCTTTTGAATCCAATTCTGAATTATATTTTTGTACCCAATATGGTGATGAATTTCCTGTACATAAGAGAATCTTTCCATAATCAACAGGAAGTTTGCCAACTACTTCTATATTAGATCTGTAAAAGGTTTTTAAGATTTTATCATCTACCTTATTTAATTTGCATAGAATTTTTAAAGATCTTTTTTTCCATCTTTTTCTCAAGGCAAAAGCAACTTCAATTGCCGCGAGTCCACTTCCTACAATTACAAAAGATTGTTCAGTTTCAGAATCAAGCTGATCTTCGTTTTTAATTAACTCATAAGCCTTAAAAAAAGGTTTAATTGGGAAAGCAATTTGATTATTGACTAAATCCTCAAATTCTCCTGAAATTTTGGTTTGACTTCCATAGTTAAGTACTAATTTTGAGTACCCAATTGATGGTCTATTTTTTAAGAAAATCTTTTTGAACTGAAAATCAATATTTATTACCTCTTCTTTTATGAAAGAAACTCTTGACTTTTTAGCTAAAGATCTAATATCTATTAAGCTTTCATCTAAAGAAATAGATTTAGAAATAACAGAAGGGAACATCGCCGAATAAACTAAATGAGTATCTCTAGATATAATTGAGATAGGAATTTCTGGCATTAATTTCGGATACATCAACCATTTTCTCATCAAAAGAACATTTGTATGTCCGCCTCCAATTAGTACTAGATGATTAATAGTCATTTCATTACCGTGAATAAACAGCATTTATTACCAATTAAAGAATCAAGATTAGGAGTAATTGGTGGGAGTGGTTTCTATTCGATTGACAAAATAGAATGTCATGAAGAAATCGAGGTCAATACACCTTATGGTAAACCTTCTGATTCAATTAGGCTCTTTAAAATTGGTAATTTAGAAATTGCTTTTATAGCGAGGCATGGTAGAACACATAAGCTGAATCCGACAGAAATACCATACAAAGCTAACATTTGGGCTCTCCGATCAATTGGTGTTAGGTGGATAATCGCTCCATCAGCAGTTGGCTCCCTTCAAGAACAAATCAGACCCCTTGATATTGTTATTCCGGATCAATTTATTGATCGAACTCATCAAAGACCCGCAACATTTTTTAATGAAGGAGCAGTAGCTCATATAACTATGGGGGATCCTTTCTGTATAAACTTATCAAGAATTTTAGGCAATGTTAGCGAAAACAATATTCCGGGAGGCAGACAATTACATAGAGAAGGAACATATCTAGCGATGGAGGGGCCCGCCTTCTCTACCCGAGCAGAATCTAATTTATATAGAAGTTGGGGTTGTTCGATAATAGGTATGACTAATCACACTGAAGCAAGATTAGCAAAAGAAGCTGAGATAGCTTATTCTTCTCTTTCTATGGTTACTGATTATGATTGCTGGCATCAAACTCATCAGGAAGTATCAGTAGAGATGGTGTTGAAAAATCTCCGAGCGAATACTGAAGTTGCTAACAAGATTGTCTTTGAAATCGCGAAAGTTATCGATATAAAGAGACCGCAAAGCAAATCGCATTATTCTTTAAAGGATGGTTTAATAACTCAAAAAGAAAATATCCCTAGTCTTACAAAAGAAAAACTAAAGATATTTACAGATTCTTATTGGAAGTAAATACTACTAAATGGTTATAAGTAATAGGTGCTTTAGCCTGCACCTACTCCTTGATATGAACCGTAGAAAAATATACCTAATACAAAAATAACCGCTATTCCTCCCGCTGTAGCAACTAGCCAAAGAGGAAGGGTTCCTTCGGTCCACCTTCTTTCCCATGCTACAGCTGGTCTACCATCGGGTAACCTATCGGGAATTCTGCCATCAGGCCCTTTTAATTTACTCATAATTTTAATTTAGTTGAAAAAGTAACTGGAAAATAAAATTCCTAAAACAAATACTGATAATAAGCCTAAATAAAGGCTGGTACGATTAAGTTCTACTGGAACTTTATTCGGATTTTCGTTTACTTGCATGATTAATAAAGTTATCTTAAAAATTGCATAGCTGCTATAGCACCTAAGAAAAATACTGAAGGAATCGCGAGAGCATGAACTGCGAGCCAACGAATAGTAAAGATAGGATAAACGCGGACTTCAACAGCCTGCATTGGAGCTTGAGAATTTGACATAGTTATTTTGTTCTTAAATCTAATTGAGATTTAGCTTCATATCTTTGCGTTACCACAGGTGCCTTTGATTCAGACGCCTGAAAATAACTATCTGGACGTGGAGTACCAAAAGCATCATAGGCTAAACCTGTATAAACGAATAAGAAACCTGCTATAAAGATAGCTGGAAGTGTTACTGCATGAATAATCCAGTATCTGATACTGGTAATTATTTCAAAGAATGGGCGTTCACCCGTTGAACCTGCGGCCATAATCACAATTATTTACTCTATGATCTTACTAGGAAAAATCATAAGTTTGTGGAGAAATTTACAGCTTGGTTACAGACAGTTGTTAAATCACAAGAAATTTAAGGATTTTTTTATTTATTTAAACTCAACCGTTCCACCTCAGGATATAACCCCTTTCGCCTAAAATAAAGCCTTTTTTATCATCTAATTCATCTTTTTCCAAGAATTGAATCTTGATGTAGTTAGTTGGCAGATTTGAGGCAACGGGATCAGAATCCCATGTTTTACCATCATCTTTACTAACTATTAAAGTCCCATTACCACCGCCAGCCCAGATATTTCCCTCAGGGTCCCATCCCATATCGAGGTAATTGTAGCCATTTAGAATTGGAACTATTGGTTTAGTCCAACTTTCTAAGTCATTACTATCTTCATTAAATCTTATTTCAGCTCCCCGTGATAACATCCATAAATTACCGTTGGGATTAAATCCTATGCTTTGTACTCTCTTACTACTCGCTCTTTGATGAGCTATCCAAGTATCACTTTCATTTTCAAGAGTAGAGAAAAAATTACCAAGACTACTTACACTTACATAATCTCCATTAGATGTTCTTCTTAAATCCCTGATGCCCCCCTGCTCTGAAGGGTCTGATACTTTTGCGTCCCATGTTTCACCACTATTGGAGGTTACATAAATAGCGGCTGAAGTTGTTGCCAATTCAGCTACCCCATCATCAATAGTTGAAACTAAAAAAGGCTGGCCAGGCAACTTACCAAGAGATAATCTTGTCCAGTTTTTGCCTTCATCAATCGTATGCATAATTAAAGAAGGTTGTCCTATCAACCATCCCTCAGAACCCCTAAAATCTATATCAAGTAACCGGAAATTCTCCTCTGCAGCAATATCTAACGATCTTTTTTCCCATGATTTACCTCCATCATTAGATTCCATAATTAGCCTATTTGATCCAACTAAAAATCCATGTTTATTATCTATAAAATCTATATCTAATGCATTTGACTGATCTTCAAATTGTATTGTTTCCCAGGGACTACTCTCGCTCATTTTTACACCTGTTGAAGAACAACTACTTAAAATAAAGCAAAGTGATAATGTCAAAAGAAGATTTGGAAAAATAGTTAAAAATGTTTTCATGAATGTATTTTAATGCAAAGAGTACAAAGAAAGGAAACATGCAGCTGCAAATGCTAAACCACCAAATATTAAAATGTTTTTCTGACCAGGTGGCAAACTATTGAATCCAAAGCCATAAGTTAAATTCTCTTCAAAACCACTAGGTTTTTCTCTAGGGCCTATATCTTTATATAAATTTTTACCTGCTCTACAGACTGGGCAAGCAAAAGTGTTTCCATCTATTGCTAAGAAAGAGGTATTTTTAGGAATGTTAAGTTTCTTGTTTCCTTCAATAGGATCATAAATATATCCACAACTTCTACATTCGAATCTATTTTGTTCTAAATTAGTTATAAGTTCTTTTTCTTTAAACTCTAGAAGTGTTTCAGAAGATTCTTCATTTGCTAAATCTTCAACTATTTGGTTATCCTCAGAAGATGGTTGAATGTTTTCACTCACGATTTAGTATTTAACTTTAGAGACTCTAAAAGATTTTGCTGAATTAAGCGAATTTTCCAACAATTTTTTTTAAATGTTTTCATTACCCGGCTACGAATATTTTTTAGGTTTTTTAATAATTGCAGCGGCAGTTCCTATTTTAGCTTTAGTTACTAACCTTATAGTTTCTCCTAAAGGAAGAACCGGCGAGAGAAAACTTACCTACGAATCAGGGATGGAGCCAATTGGGGGAGCTTGGATTCAATTTAATATTAGATATTACATGTTTGCATTAGTTTTCGTTATATTTGATGTAGAGACTGTATTTCTCTATCCTTGGGCGGTTGCTTTCAATAGACTAGGTTTACTAGCATTTATTGAAGCTCTGATATTTATTGCAATATTAGTAATTGCTCTTGCATACGCCTGGAGAAAAGGAGCTTTAGAATGGAGTTAAAAAATTGAACAATTCACTTTCACCAAAAGCAATAAGAGAACTTAGAGAAGAAACTTGTAATCCTCTCGGTGCTCCCCAGGTCACGACTGACTTAAGCGAAAATATTATAATGACAAGTTTAGATGACCTTCACAACTGGGCTAGATTAAGTAGTCTATGGCCACTTTTATATGGGACTGCATGCTGTTTTATAGAATTTGCAGCACTCATAGGGTCTCGATTTGACTTTGATAGATTTGGCTTAGTCCCTAGAAGCTCCCCAAGACAAGCAGACTTACTAATTGTTGCTGGGACAGTCACAATGAAAATGGCACCAGCATTAGTAAGATTATATGAGCAAATGCCAGAACCAAAATATGTCATAGCCATGGGAGCTTGTACCATAACTGGTGGAATGTTTAGTGCAGACTCAACAACAGCAGTTAGAGGAGTTGATAAATTAATCCCAGTTGATTTGTACCTTCCTGGATGTCCCCCTAGACCAGAAGCTATTTTTGATGCTGTTATAAAATTAAGAAAAAAAGTTGCTAATGAGAGTATTGTTGAGAGGAGTAAAGCTGAACAAACTCATAGATATTTAACTGTAGATCATAAAATGAATCTTGTTTTTTCAGAAAATACTGGTGAGTATTTAAATAAAAAATCTGAAAAGTCAATTGAATCTTCTAACCTTAATCAGATAGAAGAAAGTAGTGAAAATATATATCAAACAAATTTTATAGATAAAGAAATAAAATAATGGAAAAGAATATTTCACCTGAATCTTCAGAAAAAATTGTAAAACAAAGTGGAGCAGTAAGTAATAAGCTTTCTGAGGATGGAATTACAAATGAATCTTTAGGTAATGATCATATAGGTGTTGAGATACTTTCAGTAAAACCAGAAAAATTATACGAAGCAATATCTACTTTAAAAGGATATGGCTTTAACTACCTACAGTGTCAAGGAGGTTACGATGAAGGGCCAGGAAAATGTCTTGTAAGTTTTTACCATCTAATCTCACTTGAGAATATTGAAGATATAAAAGAGATTAAAGAAATAAGAGTAAAAGTTTTTTTAAATAGAGACTCAGACTTATCTGTACCTAGCCTTTATAAAATTTTTAAGGGCAGTGATTGGCAAGAAAGGGAAACCTATGATATGTTTGGAATCAATTTTGCTGACCATCCAAATCCAACAAGACTCCTAATGCCAGAAGACTGGAGAGGATGGCCATTAAGAAAAGATTATATCCAACCTGACTTCTATGAATTACAAGATGCTTATTAGAAAAATTTATTAATTTAATTTCTTCAATTTTTTATTAATAAACATTACTGCCCTTGCGAGTCTTCGGGGGTCATGTCTCAGTGTTGGAGTTATCTTTCTTGAATAAAGAGGAGCTTGCAAGACGTAATATCCTTCTGAAATTAATTCTTCTTTATTACAAATCACTGGCATGGCACCTCTACTTCGGTAATAATCAATCAGAGGTGACTTTTCAAATTGAATTTGAGAAAGTATTGCATTAAATATTCGATTTTTTACACCAAAATTTGATAATTGCTTTTCGATTGCTTTGATGTGTTGATATACGTCAAGATTATCCGTTTCCCCTGGTTGAGTCATCAAATTACTTATATAGATTTTAGGAGCATTACTTTTCAGAAGAGCATCTACAATTTCGGGGACCAGTAAGTTAGGTAGCAAAGAAGTATAAAGACTTCCTGGACCAAGTATTATTAGGTTTGCTTCTTTAATAGATTCAAGAGCACTAGGAAGAGCTGATGGATTTTCAGGCAGATAACCAATCCTGGAAATCACCTTTTTTGATTGACTTATTTTACTTTCACCAAATATTTTCTCACCGTCTTCAAGTTCTGCCCAAAGCATTACATCAGTATTTGTTGCAGGCAATACTTGCCCTTGTACTGACAAAACTTTACTGGAAGCCTGAACCGCCTTTTCTAAACTCCCCGTAATTGTTGTTAAAGCAGATAAGAATAAATTGCCAAAACTATGTCCCTCTAATCCACTACCTCCAGAAAATCTGTATTGAAACAATCTTGTTAATATTGGTTCTTCATTTGATAAGGCTGCCAAACAATTTCTAATATCTCCAGGTGGTTGAACTCCTAATTGTCTTCTTAAAACCCCGCTACTACCTCCATCATCTGAAACTGTAACTATTGCAGTTATATTACTGCTGTAGTTTTTTAGGCCTTTCAATAATGTTGACAAGCCTGTACCTCCCCCAATAGCAACAATATTTGGGCCTCTATTTAATTTACTTTTTACTCTTAGTGCATCTATTAAAAATGTATTTTTTTCTGGAACAAGAGCTTTTTGTATAGAATTAATACTTCTATTTTGCCCAATTCCAATCAAGAGAAGACCAAACAAGAGGATTAATGGTCCTAAAACTGAAATAGGCAAAATTTTTGTTGCCACGTTC
>QCGL01000009.1 GCA_003279935.1 Prochlorococcus sp. AG-388-A04 | reverse complement strand
CCATAATTATTTCCAAGGTCACTATATCTTTTTAAATTCATATCTATCTCATCAAGTGTTTGATTTAATTTCCATCTCCAATTGTTCGTAATTGTTCCAGGAGTATTTAATCTACTTGAGTCATCCAAAGATAAGATATCTTGAATTGGAGAGATAAAAAGGTTTGCTTTTGTACTCATGCCAATTTCCATTAAGTTCCAAGAGGGATCATTTGAGTATTTATATTTATCTTTAATATAGTTTTTAATTTTAATATCTAGATAGTCCCACCACGAGGTGGAAGTAGCGTTATCATGAGTTCCTGTATAAACAACCCAGTTCTCTTTTTCGATATTTTTAGGAAGATAAGGGTTATTTTCATTCCCATCAAATGCAAATTGTAAAATCTTCATACCAGGTAATTCAAAATTATCCCTTAAAATCTCTACGTCTTTAGTTATTACTCCTAAATCCTCAGCAATGATAGGTAGATAATCAGATTTTAAATCTTTTTTTAAAATATTTAATAGCTCTTTACCAGGAGAATTAATCCAAGTCCCATTAATAGCATTTTTGGCATTACCCTCAACTCTCCAATATCCAGCCAACGCTCTGAAATGATCAAGTCTTAATATGTCAACAAGTTCAAATTGTCTTTTAAATCTTTTTCTCCACCAACTAAATGCTGTACTTTTGTGCTTAGTCCAATAGTAGGTGGGAGTACCCCATAGTTGTCCCGAAGATGAGAAATAATCAGGAGGAACCCCACTTTGAAAAAGTAAATCTCCATTTTGTGATATTGAAAATAGTGATTTATTACTCCATACATCGGCACTGTCTCTTGAAACATAAAAAGGCAAATCTCCTATGAGTGTAATTCCTTTAGTTTTGGCAAAGACTTTGATCTCCTTCCACTGTTTATCAAGATGCCATTGTATTAATTTTTTTTTAAGTATTTCATTTTTTTTGTCTTTTATCCATGTTTTTATAAATTCATTTTCCTTTTGTTTAAACTCCAATGGCCATTCCCACCAAGGTAACATATTGAATTTCTCTCTTAAGACCATAAATATTGAATAATCTTCAACCCAAGTATTTTTTTTATTCCATAAATAAAAATCAGTTTTCCTCATTTCAGATTGAGATTCCCAATCAAATAAAAGATATTCTCCTAATTTTTTCGATAAATTATTTGCAAAATCAAAATCAAAATGATCTTCGGTCTGATTGCTTGATTGTAAATCCTTCTTATTTAATGAAATGATAAAGTTTTCTTCAATTAATTTATTGATATCAAGCAACCAAGGATTTAAAGCAAAACTGGAGGGCGAACTATATGGAGATCCAGTTGCATCTGTTGGAGTAAGAGGTAAGAATTGCCAGTGATTAATCCTATACTTACAAAGCTTCTCAATCCAATCTTTAGCGCCTTCTCCAAAGGTCCCACAGTAACTACCTCCGGGGAGACTTGAAGGATGAACAAGTATACCTAACGATTTTCTTTTAAGAACTGATTTTAAACTCATTAATATAAAGTGATTTTTTTAATTCTTTTATCAATTATTATCTAAGATTAAGAATAATTAAATATTTATCACTTAACAAATAAATTTAGATGTTTCTTATATTTGCCGATAAATTTTAAAATTATATAGTTCAGAATATTTAATATTCAAACTTAGTACTTATAACTATGAAAGATAAATAAGTTAATTAATTTTTGCGAAATTAATATAAGGTACTACGATATGAATAGATTTTAAAAGCTAAATTTCGTGACAAGTTTTATCACGGCAGTAGAAAATGAAGAGCCAACTTTTAATCTAACTAATAGTCGACTTAGGTTAGTTAGTGGAACTTCTAATCCTAAATTAGCTGAAGAAATTGCATCATATTTAGGGATTGAAAATGTTCCCTTAGTATCTAAAAGATTTGCTGATGGGGAACTTTATGTTCAAATTCAACAATCTATAAGAGGTTGTGATGTATTCCTTATTCAACCTACATGCGCTCCAGTGAATGATAGTTTAATGGAGTTGATGATTATGGTTGATGCTTGTAAAAGAGCTTCAGCCAGACAGATTACAGCGGTCATTCCATATTTTGGATATGCAAGGGCGGATAGAAAAACTTCAGGAAGAGAGTCAATTACAGCAAAGCTTACAGCGAATTTACTTGAGAAGTCAGGAGTGGATAGAGTTCTTGCCATGGATTTACATTCAGCCCAAATACAAGGATATTTTGATATTCCTTGCGATCATATATATGGATCTCCTGTCTTAATTGATTATCTTGAATCTCTAAAGTTGGAGGAAGTTGTTGTTGTATCTCCTGATGTGGGTGGAGTAGCCAGAGCCAGAGCATTTGCCAAATTAATGAATGATGCTCCATTAGCGATTATTGATAAAAGAAGATCTGCTCATAATATCGCAGAGAGTTTGACTGTTATTGGAGAAGTCAAGGGGAAAACGGCTATTCTAATAGATGACATGATTGATACTGGCGGTACTATTTGTTCAGGTGCAAATTTATTAAAAAAAGAAGGTGCAAAGAGAATTTTCGCATGTGCTTCTCATGCAGTTTTCTCTCCACCATCTTATGAAAGATTAAGTTCAAAAGATTTATTTGAACAAGTTATTGTTACTAACAGTATTCCAGTCATTGATAATGGCGAATTCCCTCAGTTAAAAGTACTTTCTGTAGCAAATATGTTAGGAGAGGCAATATGGAGAATTCATGAAGAAAGTTCGGTTAGCTCTATGTTTAGATAATAAATTTATTTTTTATTTTCTTTTAGTATTTTTGTAACTTTTTTAGACACTTCTTTTGGAACGCTATCAGGGCAATATTGTATAGCTGTAGTAACTATTTGAAATTCTGCACCGGCAAATAATTTTTCTCTTTCTAATTTGTCATCTCCTAACTCTTTTACTGCTCCTCCATGTTTACCCTCAACTACTTGTACATAGGTGGCAGTAGCAACTCCTAACGCTTTTGGAAATTCTATACCAGCTTTTGAAGCTATGCAAAGATATGAAGCCCCCATACCTTTATATAAATATAAATCTTGTTCCGTAGCCGGTTTTAATTTCTTGTTGGCTTTTATTTCTTTATTTAGTATTGTTATGTCAAAAAAAATTAAATATAAAAATATAGGAAGACTTAAAATTTTAAAAAATTTATTTGAAGACAAATTTATAAACATTAATCAATTTTTTTTTATTTACTTTTTAAAGATAACATTTTTTATTTTTAAACTAAATTAGGAAATAAAATTTATGTAATAATTTTTATTTCATGATGATTCTCTACTATTTTAAGTTTATCTTTATGCCATGAATATATAACCCTATATCTATAATTATCTCCGTCAATAAGCCTTGTATGTTCAAGTATATACCAGTCTTCATAAGACGATTCGAAAATCATCTCATGTTCATCAACTTGTTTAATATTGGATATTCCATCAATATCACTTAAATAAAATTTTTCTCTTATTAATTGGTGATCCTTTATAAATGCTTGCATTTCGCCTTTTTCTTTATATTTGGGATGTTCATCAAAAAAACTATATTTCTTTTCTGGATACCAAGTGAATTTATAATGAGATTCCCATTCTTTTTTATTTTCAAGAGACTCAATATTTATGAACATGCACAGGTTGTAAGTTTTCCTTTCTTCTTCGAGAAAATATGTCCTATTTGATTTCCAAAGTCCAATATTACGAGAAAACCATCTTTTTAAATTACTATCTATGCTCACTTCAGGGGAATTATATCCACCATAATTAGTATTATTGCTTTGAATATTAGCAACCATTTCTAAATATCGTCTATTTATTTGATAGCTTAACTGTAAAATATGTATAAATATCTTAATGTGTTTATAAGCAAAAACAGCTTATGAAATATTCTGGGCAAACGATTTGAATGAAAAAAAAGAATTAAAATTAATATTAGTAGCTGCTAGAAATCATCTTTCTAGGGGCGATCTTAAATCATTACTATCTTATTTAGAGTCTGATGACTGCGAGTTTGAGATTTCTCTTCAGATTTCTGAACCAACGGAACAACCTGAACTACTTGAATTGCATAGATTGGTTGCTATTCCTGCTCTTATTAAAGTTTCACCAGCTCCAAAGCAAATATTTGCAGGTAGTAATATTTTTGTTCAGTTGCAGACTTGGTTGCCTAGATGGAAACAAGAAGGAGTTACACAAAATTTAGGTATTAATCTTCAACCTTCTAAAATAGATTCAATTAGAACCCAAAAAGAGTTTCTCCTTGAGGAAGAATTATTGGTCCTTAGACAAGAAAACGAAACACTTACAAAAAGAATTGAATCACAAGAAAGACTGTTAAGAATGGTTGCACATGAATTGAGAACGCCACTGACGGCAGCAACTCTTGCTATTCAAAGTCAAAAACTAGGACAAATTGATATAAAAAAATTGCAAGACGTAATTAAACGACGTTTAGAAGAAATTGAACTTTTATCTCAAGATCTTCTTGAGGTTGGAACAACTAAATGGGAAGCTCTTTTTAATCCTCAAAAAATTGATTTAGGAAACATAAGTGCTGAGGCAATTCTTGAATTAGAAAAGTTTTGGAGATTAAGGAAGATAGAAATTGATACTGACATACCATCTGATCTCCCAAGCGTATATGCAGATCAAAGAAGAATGAGACAGGTATTTTTAAACTTAATTGAAAATGCCCTTAAATTTTCAGAAGATTCTGGAAGAATTAAAATTACATTGATTCATAAAACAAATCAATGGGTAGAAATAACGATTTGTGACAAAGGTGCTGGAATTCCAGTAAGTGAGCAAAAAAGAATATTTCTCGATAGAGTTAGACTACCACAGACATCTGAGGGAACATCAGGATTCGGTATTGGCCTATCTGTTTGCAGAAGAATTGTTGAAGTTCATGGAGGGAGAATATGGGTTGTATCAGAAGTTGGTGAAGGTTCATGCTTTCATTTTACTGTTCCAGTGTGGCAAGGCCAAAACAAAGATCAACAACACTTGACGAAAGGATAGCTTTACTCCTAATTTTTTATTAGCTATTAAGCTATTTCCTTGGCCCCATCGTCTAGAGGCCTAGGACACCTCCCTTTCACGGAGGCGACAGGGGTTCGAATCCCCTTGGGGCTATAAATTAATTTTCAAAATTTTAATTATTTATTTTATTGAGGTTTTTGCTTGCTTATCTACTGCAATCAAATTTTCAGAAAGGTCTTTTTTTAACCTTTTTTCTATCATTCCTATCGGCATCCATTGACAACCCTGTACAGTCAGATCATAAATTAATGAGTTTTTTGAAGTGTCTTTAATTTTTTTAATTTTCCAGCTCCCTTCAAATCTTCTGAAATCTCCTTTAATTAAACTAAATTTTAATAAACCAAGTTCTTTCTCTTCGAATAAATCAATAGTAACTTCCGCTGAAAATTTCATTCCAAGGAAATCTTGAGCCCCAACTTGTTTTAGATGAACATTATTATTATTTTTATAAATTTTTCTACTAGATAACAAATTTGGGATATAGAGATTTAGGCGGTCATAATCAGTTAGTACATTCCATAAAGACTCGAAAGTCGCAGAAGTAGTTAACTGAGCAGCAAGCCTTCTTGTTCCTCCAGAAAGCTTTTCCATGGTCTGCTCAATTGTTCTATAATCATTTTCCTGAGAATGAGTTACTGATCTTTGAGAATTATTCATAGATGAATTTTTTATTAAATAAAAAATTATTCCTGTGTAACTATACCGACAAAATTTATAAAAATTTTGAAATGGAAAGATTTATAATTAAATATTCCGATCTCAAAACGTAACTATTTTTATAAAACACATACAATTTAAGATACAAATTGATAATCTTTTAATATAAACTTTTAATATAAATAAGTTCAAAAATGGTTTACTCACAAGCAAAAGTTATAGCAGGTGGATTAGCTCATATCCCAATCGTTATATCAGTTTTTTATCTCATAATGACTTTTTTTAATAAAAGGGCTATAAAATTTGAAGAAGCAAATAAATCGAAAAAAACTGAGGCAAAAGTTGTGAAACCTAAGACTGAACCAAAACCAGTAGCTGCTGTGAAGGCGGAAGCCCCAAAGCCTATGAAGAAAAAACATGCTGATGTACCAGTAAATATCTATAGGCCAAAGACTCCATTTGAAGGAACTGTGACTGGGAACTACAGCCTCCTTAAAGAAGGGGCTATTGGAAGGGTAAATCACATAACTTTTGACCTTAAGGAGAGTGATCCTTTTTTAAATTATGTCGAAGGACAAAGTATAGGTATTATGCCTGTAGGTGAAGATGCCAATGGTAAGCCCCATAAGCTGAGACTATATTCAATAGCTAGTACAAGACATGGGGATGATTTCGAAGGTAATACCGTTTCTCTTTGTGTCAGGCAACTTCAATATGAAAAAGATGGTGAAACTATAAATGGTGTTTGCTCAACTTACTTATGTGATATTAAGCCAGGAGATAAGGTAAAGATTACTGGTCCTGTAGGAAAAGAAATGCTTCTTCCTGACGAAGAGGATGCAAATATAGTAATGTTAGCTACTGGTACGGGTATAGCTCCTATGAGGGCTTATCTAAGGAGAATGTTTGAAGCTACCGAGAAGGAAAAAAATAAATGGAACTTTAAAGGCAAAGCTTGGTTATTTATGGGTGCTCCTAAATCAGCTAACTTGTTATATGAGGAAGATCTACAGAGATATCTTGAAAACTATCCAGATAACTTTAAATATACTAAAGCCATTAGTCGTGAACAACAAAATACAAAAGGCGGAAGAATGTATATTCAAGACAGAGTTCTAGAATCTGCAAATGAAATCTTCAATATGATCGAAGATGAAAAAACTCATATTTATCTTTGTGGTTTAAAAGGTATGGAACCTGGAATAGATGAAGCTATGACAAAAGCAGCTGAAGAAAAGGGATTAAATTGGTCAGAGTTAAGACCACAATTAAAAAAAGCTGGTAGGTGGCACGTAGAAACTTATTAAATTTTTCTAAACAGTTTTTTTAAATAACTAAAAGACTTTTTTGGTTTAGACACAAAATGTAGCTAATTAGCTAAAAAAAGACGATTTTATCTATAAGAGACTTATAAAAAAATATGCCCCCAACCTTAAGTAATCCTCTTAGATTAGGTTTGCGACAAGAAAGAGTAATATCTCCACAATGCCTAATAATATTCGGAGCTAGTGGAGATCTTACCCACAGGAAGCTTATACCTGCCTTATTTGAACTCTATTTGCAAAGAAGGATACCTAGTGAATTCGCTATAGTTGGATGTGCAAGAAGGCCGTGGAGTGATCAAGATTTTAAGGAAAAAATGCAAGCTAAGCTAGCTGATCAAATATCTGAAAATGAAAAGGAATGGGAACAGTTTTCAAATTATCTATTCTATGAGCCAGTTGATTTGCAGCAAGAAGATCATGTTGTAAGACTTTCCAAAAGATTAAATGAAATTGATAAATTACAGGCTACACATGGTAATAAGACCTTCTACTTATCAGTATCTCCAAACTTCTATGGAAGTGGATGTAAGGCTCTAAAGGCTGCTGGATTACTAGATGATCCTAAGAAAAGTCGAATTGTTATTGAAAAACCCTTTGGAAGAGACTATTCAAGTGCTAAGAAATTAAATAAGATCGTTCAAAGTTGTGCAGATGAAAGTCAAATATATCGAATAGATCATTATTTAGGGAAAGAGACTGTTCAAAACATACTAGTTATGAGGTTTGCTAATACTATTTTTGAACCTATATGGAATAGAAATTATATTTCAAGTGTTCAAATAACATCATCGGAAACAGTTGGGGTTGAAGATAGAGCTGGTTATTATGAAAGCTCTGGAGCTTTAAGAGATATGCTCCAAAATCATTTAACTCAAATGCTTGCTGTTACTGCAATGGAGCCTCCTGGTAAATTTGAACCTGAGGCAATAAGAAATGAAAAAGCAAAAGTTCTTCAAGCTTCAAAACTTGCCGATGAGGATGAACCTTGGAATTGTTGTATCAGAGGACAGTATGCAAAAGGAGGAAATAGCCTAAAAAGACTTCAAGGTTATAGAGATGAAGACGGAGTAAATTTGAACAGTACAACAGAAACTTATATCGCTACAAAAGTATTTATTGATAATTGGAGATGGCAAGGAGTTCCTTTCTACTTAAGAACAGGTAAAAGACTGCCAAAAAGACTTGGGGAAATTGTATTGACATTTAAAGATGTACCAGTACATTTGTTTGAATCAACAATAATTAATCCCGCGCCAAATCAGCTTATTCTTAGGATTCAGCCTAATGAAGGAGCTACTTTTAAATTTGAAGTCAAATCACCTGGGTCTGGGATGAAATCAAGACCAGTTGAGATGGAATTTTCTTATGATGAATCTTTTGGAGAACCTTCTGATGAAGGTTATGTAAGGTTGTTGGCTGATGCCATGCTTTCTGACCCTACCTTGTTCACAAGAAGTGATGAGGTTGAAGCTGCTTGGAAACTTTATACACCATTAATAGAATTAATGGAAGATGCTCCTTGGAAGTTACCTATACACAAATACGAATCAATGACTTGGGGACCTCCTGAATCAGATCAATTACTTTCCAAAGACAATATTTTCTGGCGCAGACCTTAACTTTATAATGAAACCTCAATTAACACTTCAAACCCCATTAGAGTTGCCTCATCAAGAAATATCTAATTATTTAAATCAATTATGGATTTCTGAAGATGAAGATAGTTCTGGAGCAAATACTTTTACTTTGATGGTCTGGCAGCCTGCATGGCTTGAACAATGTTTAGTTAAATCAGGCTTAATAAGTGGACCAATTACTGGGACATTAAGTCCAGAGATAATTAAAGTTGCTAAAAATTTAATTATAGATAAAGGATTATCACATACTACCTCAATATATAGTGAAGAGTTATTGACTTTATTGAAGGAAAATTTAACAAATAAAGATCAAGAAGACTTAAGAGGGCAATTCTTTGAATCTTCAATAAGTACCTTAAATCCTAGAAGATTGATTACTTTAGCACCAACTTTAAATAAAGAATCAGAGATAAAAACTTTTGTATCCGCCTATTGCCCACTTAGTGACAACACTATAACTCAACCTATTTGTGGCGATTTAGTTGTCATAAGGGGTGACTCTAATTCTATTAATAAAAAAGGATTGAAAATTATTGATGACCTATCTATAAAAGATTTACCTACATGGTTATGGTGGAATGGCAGCCTTGATGAATCTCAAGATATTTTTAATTATCTTACTGATCAAGGTATTAGATTAATTATTGATACTGCAAATGGGTCGCCCAAAAGATGCTTAAAAATCCTCTATCAATCAATAAAATCAAACAAGGCTATTAACGATTTAAATTGGGTAAGACTTAAAAGTTGGCGTGAATCATTAGCAATGATTTTTGATCCTCCATCCAGGAGACCTATTTTAGATCATATCTCAGATATAGATATAGATATAGCAGAAGGTAATTTTCTTCAAGCGTTACTTTTAATTTCGTGGATTAGTGACAAACTAGAATGGGTATTTTCAAAAATAGATAATCATGGAGAATTAATAAAAATTGAATTCGAAAGAAATAATGGCGAGAAAATTTCTACATGTATAAATCCTGTGCCTTTGGGAAATCCAAGTATTCATTCTGGCCAAGTTATTGGATTAAGGTTGATTTCCAAAATTAGTGAGGTTCGTAAAAACAATACTTGTGTAATACTTGGCTGTGAATCTGTTGAATGTATGAGACTTGAAGCAGGAGGTATGGCTGATATGCAATTAATAGAGCAAGTCGTTCCCAATGCTTTTGCTTCCTCAGAATCAGATGTAAGTAAGTTATTGGGAAGTAGTAGAGGAAATACCAGTCCACTTTTTGAGAATGCTATCAAGGTCGCAGTACAAATATTTAATGGTTTTAATAAATAAAACTAATTAAATGCCTTGTGTAATATCTTCTCCTTCAACTGATACTGGGAAAACTACTTTAGCTCTGTTGATTTCTTGTTGGGCTTTTTCAAAAGGCATAAAAATACAAACTTTCAAGGTTGGACCAGATTATCTTGATCAACAACAACTTAGTTCAATTGGCCAACCTATTTGTCGAAATTTAGATATTTTTTTAAGTGGTGAAGAATGGGTTCAGAAAAATTTTTTAAAGCATTCTTTGAAGTATGAGCTCTCATTGATAGAAGGAGCCATGGGTCTTTTTGATGGATTAGGTGCAACTGCTTATTCAAGCACTGCAAATGTTGCAAAACTACTTGATACTCCAATAATTTTTATTGTTAATGCTAAAGGTCAAGTAACCTCTCTTCTCCCAACAGTTAGAGGTTTTAGAGATTTTGATAATGAATTATCAATAAAAGGAATTATATTTAACAATGTCAATTCAGATAGACATAAAAGATTAATTAGAGAAGTTTTTAAAAATGAAGATATCGAAATTCTTGGTTTTTTACCTTCTGATTCTAAAATAACTGTTAATAAAGCTAATTTAGGTTTAATTTCTCCATTTGATAGTGATAGAAAAATTGATGTTGATTATTTTGCAAGTTTTGCTGAAAAAAATCTTGATGTTGTTTCTCTAAGCAAATTCCTGAAATCCCCTCCAAAAAAAAATATATTAAATACCACTATTAGTAATGATTTTAAAATAGATAAAAATAAACCTATCGCAATTGCAGAAGATAAAATCTTTCATTTCCAATATCCTGAAACGAAGGAGTTTCTTGATGAAATAGGAATTCCTCTAATTTCATGGAGCATTTTTAATAATGAAGAAATTCCAAATGAGGCTTCATCTTTAATTATTCCAGGAGGTTTTCCTGAAAAATATGCTAGTCATATAAGTAATTCAGATAAAAGCTTAAAGTCATTAAGAGAATTCCGTAAAAAAGGATTTATTTATGCAGAGTGTGGTGGGATGATGATCTTAGGAGATTTAATAAAAGATGAAAATGGTAACAACCATAAAATGAGTGGAATATTACCTTTTAAATCAATAAAAAGTAATTTGTCGGTAGGTTATAGATATATAAAGGGTCTTAAAGACACTCCAATAATTAAACAAAATCAATTAATAAGAGGACATGAATTTCATTATTGGGAAGTTGAACGTTCTTCCTCAGAATTTGAGTTAAAGAAAAATGAATATAATAGCCAATTATCTTTTCCATGGGAAATTAAATCGTGGGAGACTAAGTTTAAAAATGAAGGGTGGTCAGATAACAAATTACATGCAAGTTGGATTCATTTACATTTACCAAGTTGCCCAGAAGCTGCAAAAAACTTTATAAATGCTACACAAGTTAATTATTCTCAAAATTCTTAATTTATTATCAAATTAATTATGTTTAGAGGTGAACCTATAAAAACTATTCCTGGTAATGTAATTAGTGGACCTAAAAGACTTCCTACAATAACTTCAAATTTTGTATGACCAAGAGTTTCTTTTAAAGCCAATTGAGACTCAGGATCTAATTTCTTTGCGAGTTTGTTTATTTCTGCAGCCTGAATACCGGCTGATTTTCTAACCCCACTGGCGTCGTACATAACAATTAGTGAAAGTGCAATCGCTAATGCAAATATTGGGTTATCAAAGCCTAATTGAAAACCTATTCCTGAAGTAGTTCCAGTTATTAAAGCAGAATGGCTTGAGGGCATCCCTCCTGTTTCAAACATAATTCCAAATCTAATCTTTCCTGTTGAAAAGAAATTAAATATAATTTTGAAAAATTGAGCTATTAAACAAGATAATAAACTCCAGAAAAGAACTGAATTATCAAAGAAAGCTGAAAATTCTGACATAAGTTAAATACTCTTTACCTATCTCTATTTGTAATGAAATCAGCTAAGGAGATTAAATGTTTTGCATTTAAACCCCAAGGCTCAATTGCTTTCTTAGCTTTGTCCACTAAATCGAAAGCTCTTTTCTTTGATTCCTCCATTCCAAGTAATTTAGGATACGTAGTTTTATCTGCCAAAAGATCTTTACCTGCTGTTTTGCCAAGCTTCTCACTGCTTGAAGTTAAATCAAGGATGTCATCTATTATTTGGAATGCTAAACCTATTCCTTCTGCATATGTAGTTAGGGCCTTTAATAATTCTTCATTAGCTCCGGCAATCATTGCTCCAGTTCTTACGCAAGCTTTTAATAATGCACCGGTCTTATGAAGATGAATGTACTCAAGGGTTTCGAGATCAACCTCTTTCCCTTCACATTCCAAATCAACAACTTGACCTCCAACTAGTCCAGGTGCTCCTGCTACAAGGGAAAGTTCTCCAACTACATTTAATAATCTATTGGGATCAACGCCAGGGCTTCTTAATGAGACCATTTCAAAGGCTCTAGTTAATAATGCATCGCCAGCCAAAATAGCTAATGCATCTCCATAAACTTTATGGTTAGTAGGTCTTCCTCTCCTTAAGTCGTCATTGTCCATCGCAGGTAAATCATCATGAATTAAGGACATGGTATGAATCATTTCTATGGCAACCGCTGTAGGAACAGCTAGAGAGGGATCACCTCCGGCTAGAGAACAAGATGCTAGACACAAAATAGGACGTATCCTTTTACCTCCAGCCAGTAGAGAATATCTCATTGATTCCCTAAGTACTTCTGGATTCTCTGGGCCTAATGATAAATTAAGAGCTTCTTCGACGACACTTCTTGTGTCTGTTAGATATTTTTCAAAATCTTGAATATTATCTATAACTTCTGTCATTTTTACGTTGAGTAATTTTTTTCTGCATCATTGGCTTTATGGCTGCAGGTCATTAAGAGTTGATGATAAACCAAATTGTTTTTGCCAGCTGGAAATAGTATTTACTAGTAACATTGTTACTGTCATTGGTCCAACACCACCAGGGACGGGAGTGTATGCAAATACTTTGGGAATTACATCTTCTAATAATACATCTCCACATAATCTGTTTTTGCTTTTGTCGGAACTTTTTAATCGATGAATTCCAACATCAATAATTACAGCACCCTCTTTAATAAAACTCGAATCTATTAGGTTAGGTTTTCCTGCAGCAGCAATTAATATATCCGCTTCCTTGCATATTTTATTTAAATTTATAGTTTTCGAATGAGTCATTGTTACCGTCGCATTAAGATTCAGCAACATAAGGGATAGTGGTTTTCCAACCAACAAACTTCTTCCAATAACAACAATTTTCTTTCCTTCAATTTCAATATTTTGGGATCTTAGTAAATTAATTATCCCAGCTGGTGTGCAGGATCTCATCGCAGGTTCATTTTTTACTAACTTCCCAATATTTTGCTCATTTAATCCATCTACATCTTTACCTGGATTAATGAAACTTATCAATCTTTGTTCATCAAATTTCTTTGATATGGGTAGTTGTAATAACATTCCATCAATATCATTATCAAGGTTTAATTTATTTAATAATTGTTCAACTTCTTTTTGCTCTACTGAATCTTTTAGATGAAAAATATAACTCTTTATTCCTACTCGCGAACAAGCTTTTTCTTTATTCCCTACATAAACTCCGCTTGCGGGATCTTCGCCAATTCTTATTACAGCCAAACCTGGATTTCTTTTTGCAATTGTTTTATTAATTTGAATATAGTTTTTTAACCTTTCTTCGATTTCTAAAGATAATTTTTTACCATCTAGTTTTAATGACATTTAGAAAAACTTCTCCTTTTTACTTCTAGCATGCCTATAATTTTAGATTAATCAATTATATCTAATTGTATTCTGTGGAAACTACTACAAGAATTATAAAAAAATTAAATAAATTATGGAAAAGAAGTCAATTCCCTGCACAGAATCCTATTCAAATTTCAACAATAGATAAATTAATTATCTTCCTTATATGTATTGTTATATCCATAATATCTTCCTATAAAATTCTTATTGCTCCAACGTTAGGAGTTTCAGATGTTTTTTCTTGGGGCTTGAATTTTGCTGAAGTCTTATTCACGTGTGGATTTTTAATACTAGTTTCTAGAAAAGAAAATCCAAACATTAATTCAAGACAAATCTTGTTAATTATTTCACTGCTGTTAGTCGTTCAGATGATAAAAAATATATTTGAACCAGGATTAAGTCCTTTATCTATCATCATACCTCCTGCGTTAATTATTTCTCAAGGTATGGGAACCATAACTGCCTTAGCTTGGGTCTCAATAGCAAGTCTAAGTTGGCCAGATTCATTGACAAATATTAATAGTAATCTACTATTCATAACCTTGATTTGCGCATGTGTCGTTTCAGTTCTTGGAGGAAGAATAAGAAGTCGAGCTCAGTTACTTCAACTTTCAATATTTGTTCCCATTGGGGCAATGTTTTCTCAATGGCTACTAATTGGCAATGAGGAATATTCATTATTGGATAACCAAGAATTTTTCACTTTAAATGGCAAAATATTTTCTGATTCTCTGCTATTAGCAATAATAATGCTCATTACAATATTATTTATTCCCATTTTTGAGTCAATATTTGGATTGTTAACAAAGGCAAGATTATTGGAATTGGCTGATAAAGAAAAACCTCTTATTAGAAGACTCTCTATTGAAGCTCCAGGGACTTTCGAACATACTTTATTGATATGTGGTCTTGCTGAAGAGGCGACAAGAATGATAGGAGGAGATATTGATCTTATTAAAACGGGCTCTTTGTATCATGATGTTGGTAAATTACATGCCCCAAATTGGTTCATTGAGAATCAAGATGGCGCGAAAAATCCACATGATGAAATAGATGATCCTTTAAAAAGCGCAGAGGTTTTACAGGCCCACGTAGACGAAGGCCTGAAATTTGCAAGAAAAAATAGATTACCAAAACCAATAGCTAATTTCATCCCAGAACATCAAGGAACTCTAAAAATGGGATATTTTCTTAATAAAGCTGAAGAGAAAAAATTAAATTTTAATGAGAGCGATTTTAGATATAAAGGACCTATCCCTCAATCTAAAGAAACGGCTATCTTGATGCTTGCCGATGGATGTGAAGCTGCATTAAGAGCAATGGATATCAATGCTTCTGATTCTGAAGCACTAGTAACAATATCTAAAATAGTTAATTCAAGGGAAACTGATGGCCAGTTAAATGATAGTAATCTCTCCAAAGGAGAAATTTTTCTAATAAAAAAATCTTTTTTAAATGTTTGGAAAAGAATTAGACATAGACGAATTCAATACCCAACAACAAAAAATAATACTTTTTCTTAATTTAATATTTTTTATAATCTAATATTTCTTCGATGTCTCGGATTACACCAATATATTAAAGCTAAGATACCAAATAACGTGGACAAAAGTGTAATACCTCCAATTCCAAAAATATCTTTAAGGGCGACTAATCGAAAAATAGAATATGGAGCTGTTCCAGAAATTATCATTGAAAGAGATACTTGAGTTAAGGTAATACCCCATTTCTTCTCCGCTAAAAGAGCAGAAGCAGATACTATTCCAACTATTGCAGCAGGCCAACCAATACTTATAGCTAGAGTAATATTAGCCACTTTTAATGGAGGCCCATAACTAACTATTAAAGCGATTATGGGTAAAGCAATGATATTACCTATTAAACCAACCCATGCAAGAGTCCAATATCCTAATACCCTATCTCTCATTAACTTAGTTGATTAAATATAAAATTAAAGCTTTAATCTACATTATTAGGCGACTAGTTTTCGGCTTAACTTAATAATCCCAAAACTAAATTATTTTTTAGGATTTGATAATATCTTTTTTTTTGGATTTTCTAAATTATCAAATTGGGGGTGAATAGAGTTTTTCTTCTCTGAAAAGACAAGCCTGTTTAAAGCATTTACAAAAGCATTCGCAGCAGCAACAACTACGTCTGTATCCGCAGAATGGCCTGAATATATTTTGTTCTTGTTCCTTATTCTTATAGTAACTTCCCCTAAGGCATCTATCCCTTCGGTTACAGATTTTACTGAAAACTCTATTAGTTCATTGGGAACTTTAGTTAATGCATTTAGTGCTTCGCAAACCGCATCTACAGGCCCAGTACCTATTGCGACAGCAGTATCTTCAGTATGATCTTCTGTATTTATAAGAGTTACTGTCGCTGTAGGCTTGGATGTACTGCCGCAACTAACTTGAACATGACTTAGTTGAAATTTAGATTCCGGAAGTTGAACCTGTTCACTAACAATAGCCTCTAAATCTCTATCAGTAATTTCTCGTTTTCTATCAGCGAGATCTTTGAAACGAGCAAAAGCATCATTCAGGTCTTCTCTACTTAAATCGTATCCCAACTCTTCCAATCTTGCTCTTACGGCACTTCTTCCACTAAGTTTCCCTAATGAAATTTTATTATCATTCAAACCAACAGTTTTTGCATCAATAATTTCATATGTGAGTCTATTTTTAAGTACACCATCCTGATGGATTCCCGACTCATGAGCAAAAGCATTTGCACCAACAATTGCCTTATTAGGCTGAACATTCATTCCAGTTAAGTTAGATACTAATCTTGAAGTTTTTGTGATTTCTTCTGTTCTTATGGCTGTTAGTGGAGTAGGGGAATCTGAACTTCTTCCAAAGAAACTATTAAAAAAACTTTTCCTCACGTGTAACGCCATAACTAATTCTTCTAGGGAGGCATTCCCAGCTCTTTCACCTATTCCATTTATTGTGCACTCTAATTGCCTCGCTCCGTTCTTTGCTGCTTCTAGAAAATTGGCAACAGCTAATCCTAAATCATTATGACCATGAACTGAAATTATAGCTTCATCAATATTTGGAACATTTTTATTAATATCAAAAATAAGCTTCCCAAATTCACTTGGAGTTGTGAAACCAACTGTATCTGGAATGTTAATTGTTGTAGCTCCTGATGTTATCGCTAGTTGAATTACTTCATAAAGAAATTCAGGATCACTCCTTGAGGCATCTTCACAAGAGAATTCAACATCATCAACTAATGATTTAGCGTAACTAACCATTTCAGGAACTATACAAAGAACATCTGCTCGTGTTTTTCTAAGTTTATGTTTTAGGTGGATATCACTAGTGGCTATAAAGGTATGAATTCTTTTTTTAGGGGCTGGGCTTATAGCTTCGTAACAAGCTTTTATATCATTTGTAGAAGCCCTAGCCAAACCACAAATTATTGGACCATTTTCTCCACCAACTACTTCAGCAATTTTATTTACTGCCTTAAAATCTCCAGGACTAGCAAATGGAAATCCTGCTTCAATAACATCTACTCCTAATCTTGCAAGTTGATGTGCAATTGCAAGCTTTTCCTCAAGATTTAAACTCGCACCAGGAGATTGCTCACCATCTCTCAATGTTGTATCAAAGATCAATATTCTGCCAGGATCTCTGGACATTAATTTATTACGATTACTTCTATATTAAGCTAATTAAAAAAAAATTACTAGACACGGATAAATAAATCTATTCTATATGAATCAATATCTTATTAATTATTGATTAACTTATTATAAATAAAAAGTTTTTATATTTGTTTAATAAAGTATTATTTAAAAAAATTAAATAATTAAATATTTGCCTAAAAGTAAATTTTGACATTTTAAACGAAATTTTAATCATAATCTTAAAAAAACTATGAATGGGCCTCTCCCTAATAAAAATTACTTAGGCAGATTGGCAATAGTTCTACATGCTCATCTGCCTTATGTTAGAAAAAATGAAAAAAATTCCTTAGAAGAAGATTGGTTATTCCAAGCAATACTCGAATGTTATATTCCATTACTTCAAGTAATGGAATCAAGCAAAAAGCAAAATACTAGCAATACAAAATTAACGCTTAGTTTATCTCCAACCTTATTGTCACTTCTTCAAAATAAACAAATTCAAAAGAAATACTCATCTTGGATTAAAACAAGAATAGAATTTTTGAATGATTTACCTACAAAAGAACAAGCTGCATCTGAATTTCTTCTGAGAAATATTAAAAATAATTATTTATATTGGGAAAAATGTTCTGGAGATTTAATTGAAAGATTTAAAAATTTAAATTTGACTGGAAATTTAGATATCCTTACTTGTGCGGCAACACATGGATATTTACCAATCCTTAGAGAAAACCCTGAAACAGTCTTGGGTCAAATAAATACTGCAATAAGAAGTCATGAAGTTATTTTTGGAACAAGACCCTTAGGGATTTGGTTACCTGAGTGTGCTTATTATGAAAATCTTGATGACATATTACTTAATTGCGGAATTAGATATGCAGTTTTAGATGGTCATGGAATTTTAAATGGATCACCAAGGCCAAGGTATGGTGTATATGCACCCATTTGTTCAAATAAAGGGGTAGCTTTTTTTGGAAGAGATGGTGAATCAACATTGCCAGTTTGGTCCTCAAGAGAGGGATACCCAGGAAATCCAGTTTATAGGGAATTCCATAAAGACTTAGGGTGGGAATTGTCTTCCACAGAACTACAAAAAAAAGGAATTCCAACAAGCAGGCCTTTAGGATTGAAATTTCATAGAATTACAAATAATGAGTGTTCATTAGGCAAAAAAGAATTTTATATAGAAGATGAAGCTATAAAAAAAGTTGAAGAACATGCTGATAATTATCTTTTATCAAGATCTAAACAATTAAAGAACCTTTCTTTATCCGCATCATTCGAACCTCTATTAATTGCTCCATTTGATGCTGAACTATTTGGACATTGGTGGTATGAAGGACCAAGATTTATTGAAAATATACTAAAAAAATCTACAAAATATTTCATTAAGCTTACAAACCTAAGGGAAATTCTCATACAAAATCCTAACCTTCAAATTTGTGATCCATCTCCTTCAAGCTGGGGTCAAGGCGGATTTCATAAATACTGGCTTAATGATAAAAATGCATGGATAGTTCCAGAAATCACAAAAGCAGGTTCTGTTTTTGTTGAATTATCGAGTAAGAATTTTAATGATGATTTATCTATAAGATTATTAAAGCAAGCAGCAAGAGAGTTACTTCTTTCTGAATCCTCTGATTGGAGTTTTATTTTAAAGGCGGGAACTACAACTGAACTTGCTAAAGAAAGGATTGATAGACATCTTTTTAGATTCTGGAGATTAATTGAGATGTTAGAAAATAAATCTTTTATTGATTATAAATTTCTCAAAAATATTGAAGAAGAAGATAAAATATTTCCTGATATAAGAATTAAAGATTGGCAATTATAAGAATCTCATTTTATCTTTAACATCCCAAGCTTAACTTTTAATGGTGAATTTATAAACATTTTACTCATTACATAAATCAATTTAGGTAATGGAAGAGTATTGGTTAGAAAACCTACCCATTCTTCCGTTGATAATTTGAAAAAATTAGAAAAGAAACATCTTAATCTACTTTCATCAAAGCTCATTAATCTCCTGAGTCCGTATTGATAGAGCCTATGTCTTTGAATTAATTCATATGGCCATAAGACTGACCATCCTTTAGTGGCTAATTCTAGTGAACTATAGTTTGGTTCTTTCAAAAAGATTGCTAATTTTTTAGCGAGAAGTGGAGCTCTTCTTAATAGAGATCCAATCATATATCCAGATGCGGGATGAACCATACTTGCGGCACCTCCAAAACCAAGAACTGATTGGTTCTTATATGGTAGAGGTAAATTCATAGGAAATAAGCAATTTTCTTCATGAAAAATTTCTAATACTTTTATACCTTTATTATTTAATCTACTTAAAAGTCTTTTTTTTAGATGGTCTTTTGAAAAAGAAGGATAACTAGCTAGTGATGTCTCTTCAAGAAAATAAGTTTCACTCCCTAAATCCATTGCGTAAAGAAAAGAGGGTGATTTTAACAACTCTTCATCCTCTAAATGGTCAGAACGAAAATCCATTAAAACAAATTGCTCTTTTTCTACAGGAGGAGTAGAAAATTTACCAACTATTCCGTAAGCGGCTTGCTGTGCGACTTCTTTTAAAAATGGTCTTTTTATAAATTTACTCTTATGTCCGCTTGCATCAATAACTAATCTTGCCTTTAGTTTTAACCCTGATGAACAAATCACTTCAGAAATCTTGTTTTCCGATTTAATTAATTTTGCAGTTTCATTCAACCACTGAATACCTTTGCAGGTCTTCAAAAGTTCATTTTGAAAAGCTTCCTGATTAATTAAACCGTAATCATAAGAATGTTTTGTGGGATAATTCCCTTTTTTCTTTTTTCCATCTCCAAAATAGCTTATAGTATTTGACCATCTATGAGATAACAAAGACGCCAAACCAAATTCTTCTAACTCAGAAGCCCAAATACCATAAGTGTTTTCCCATTTTTCATAAGGAGATTTTGTTGATATCCCCTTGATATTAAGATTTTGTTTGGCTAATTCTGAAGCTAAACATAATGCAGCAGGCCCAGAACCTAATATTAAAATATCAAGAATTTCCATAAGAACTTTCTAATCTAAAGGTTGTTAAGTTTCTTCACTCATTGGAAATTATTTGATCTTCTTCATCAATTTGTTCATGAGGAACCAAAACAACCTCGGATAAATGATCTCCATCATCTAGTCGTTGTAACTTTACACCTGTAGCAGCTCTTGATTGTTGAGAGATTTTATCGGCATTAGTTCTTACAATTACACCTTTTTCGGTAACTAAAAGTATTTCTTCACCTTCTCCGAGAACCTTAAGGCCGACGAGTGAATCATTTTTGATTCTGAATTTTATTGCTCTTAGTCCCATACCCGCACGTTTTTGTAATCTAAATTTTGTAACTGGAACTCTTTTTCCAAGACCAAAAGCACTGGCCACTAGAACCCAAGGTCCTTTTAAAGACTTACTTTCAAGATCTTCCTCATTGTCATTCTCAATATCTTCCTCTTCAATATTTGCTAATTGATCAACCATTGTACAACTTAAAACATCCATTGATACAAGTTCATCTCCTTCTTTTAAGTTCATTGATTTAACACCTCTAGCAGTTCTTCCAAGAGGTCTTAATTCATGAATATCTAACCTAAAATGAATTGTCATTCCTTTGCTCGACCCAATTAAGACACTATCTCCTTCTGTTGATAATCTAACCCAAGTTAAAGCATCTCCTTCTTCTAGGTTAATGGCTATAAGACCATTTGATCGTACTTTTGAAAAAGCGGATAATGGAGTTCTTTTTATAAATCCAGCTTTGGTGAGCATTAATAAATAACACTCGTTATCAAAAGAATCTACTGAAACAAGAGAAGTAATTTGTTCTTCTCTTGGTATTGGGAGCAGTTGAACAGAGGGAGTCCCTTTAGCTGTTCTGCTACTCATAGGTACTCGATAAGCTGGGAGTGCATAAGCTACCCCTCTGTCACTGAAAAGTAAAAGATTATCATGATCATTGCAGCTTATGAATAATTTAACTTCATCATCTTGTTGATTCTTTGTTCCAGCTTTACCTCTAGACCCCCTGCTTGTAGATTCGAATTCACTTACAGGCATTCTTTTTAAGTATCCTGCAGTCGTTAATAAAACAACGGATCTTTCGTTAGCTATTAAGTCGATATCATCTAGCCCCCCGCCTAAATTGAGAATTTCTGTTTTTCTCGGAGATGAAAATCTTTCATCTATTTTACTAAGCTCTTCAAGAATAATTTCATTTATTCTCTCTTTATCATTCAATATATTTTTGTAATCTGTAATTTTTCTTGTAAGCTCATCATGTTCTGCTTTAATTTTATCGGCCTCTAAAGCTGTTAATCTTCTTAATTGCATTTGTAAAATTGCATCTGCTTGGATTACAGATAATTCATGATCATTTTGCAGTTGTTCTCTCGCTGAATTCGTATCTTTTGCAGATCTTATTAAATTTATAATGTTGTCCATAGCGTCAAGAGCTAAAAGAAGACCCTTGATAATATGATCTCTCTCCTCTGCTTTTTTTAATAAAAAACTTGTTCTCCTTTTTATTGTTTCAATTCTAAATTCTAAAAATACATCTAGCATTTTTCTAAGAGAAAGGGTTGTGGGTTCTCCTTTGACAAGAGCTAGAATATTTGCACTAAAGTTATTTTGTAGAGGTGTTATTTTAAATAAATTATTTAGAACAACTTGAGGATAGGCATCTCTTTTAAGCTCAATTACAATTCTCATACCATCTCTATCACTTTCATCTCTAATATCTGATATACCCTCTAATCTTTTCTCATTTACTAGATCTGCGATTCTTTCTATAAGAGATGCTTTATTAGTTTGAAATGGAAGCTCAGTGATTATTACAGCATCTTTTTCTGCTCTTCCAGGAGATTTGATTTGTTCAATATCTGCAACCCCTCTCATCGTTATTGACCCTTTGCCAAATTTGAAGGTCTCTCTGATACCATCTCTTCCTAAAATCTGGCCTCCAGTTGGAAAATCGGGTCCTTTAATTAATTCAAAAAGTTCTTTATCTTCTGTTGAGGGATTTTTGATTATAGCTTTAAGACCATCAATTAATTCTCCTAAATTATGCGGAGGTATATTAGTTGCCATTCCAACAGCAATACCTGATGATCCATTTAATAGGAGTTGGGGGATCCTGGCTGGTAAAACAGTTGGTTCTTGTTGTGAACCATCAAAATTATCAGAAAAATCCACAGTTTCAGATTCAATATCCTCGAGCAAACTTTCATCTGTTAGGGATTGAAGACGTGATTCTGTATATCTCATCGCGGCAGGGGGATCATTATCTACGGAACCAAAGTTCCCATGTCCATCTATTAGTGGCATTCTCATAGAGAAATCCTGTGCCATCCGTACTAATGCATCGTAAACAGCAGTATCTCCATGAGGATGGTACTTTCCTAAAACCTCTCCGACGACCCTCGCACATTTTCTATATGGCCTACCGCTTGTTAAACCAAGCTCATACATCGCATATAAAATCCTTCTATGAACTGGCTTTAATCCATCTCTTGCATCAGGGAGAGCACGTCCGACGATAACACTCATCGCATACTCTAGGTAAGAGCGCGACATCTCATTTCTTAAATCAGTCTGAATGATTCGATCGTTATTTTCACTCAAACCAGAATTCTCAGAATCAACAATATCAGACATATAAAAAACCTTTATTTAATAATAATCCCTGATTGTCAGAATGAATAAAAAAAAGCTAATAATTAATTTTCAAATACTCACATTTATACACAAATAATAAAAAAACTCTTTTGTTTTTCAATAATTATTGTCTTATTACACCTTTAGTTGTTAATTTAATCAGAATAAATAAAAAAATCGTGAATATTGAAATTGGTTTAAACAAAAAAGTTAGAAGAGCTTATGGTATTGATGAAATAGCGTTAGTGCCTGGAACTCGAACTCTTGATTATGATTTAACTAATCCTTCTTGGTCAATTGGAAATATTAAAAGACAAATTCCTATTATTGCGAGTGCAATGGATAGTGTGGTTGATGTAGATACAGCTGTAGAGCTTTCTAAGTTAGGAGCTCTTGGTGTTCTTAATATGGAGGGTATTCAAACTAGATATGAAAATCCAAAAGAGATATTGAGTCAAATCTCATCTGTTGGGAAAAGTGAATTCGTTCCTCTAATGCAAAAAATATATAGTGAACCTATAAAAGAAGATCTAATAATACAAAGAATTAATGAAATTAAAGAAAAAGGAGGGATAGCCGCTTTAAGTGGGACACCTCAAGCTGCCATTAAATTTAAAGAAACACTTGTCAAATCAAAAATAGATTTATTTTTTCTGCAGGGAACAGTAGTTTCAACTGAGCATTTAGGTATGGACGGAAAGGAGACATTAAATATTAAAAGTCTCTGTAAATCTTTAAAAATTCCCGTTGTCGCTGGAAATTGTGTAACTTACGAAGTCGCAAATCTGCTTATGAAAGCAGGTGTGGCAGGACTTATGGTGGGAATCGGTCCTGGCGCTGCATGTACTTCTAGAGGGGTTTTAGGAATCGGAATCCCTCAGGCAACAGCAATATCTGACTGCAGTTCAGCAAGAGATGATTATTTTGAAGAAACTGGTCGTTATGTTCCCATAATTGCAGATGGAGGAATTATTACTGGTGGAGATATTTGTAAATGTTTTGCTTGTGGTTCTGATGCTGTAATGATTGGTTCCCCCATAGCTAAATCATCAAGTGCCCCAGGTAATGGATTTCATTGGGGAATGGCTACCCCTAGTCCAATTTTACCGAGAGGTACAAGAATTGAGGTAGGTTCTACAGGTTCTTTAGAAAGAATCATAAAAGGACCAGCATTACTTGATGACGGGACACATAATTTACTTGGAGCTATACGGACATCAATGAGTACTCTTGGAGCTAAAAATATTAAAGAAATGCAAAAAGTTGAGATTGTTATTGCACCATCTCTCTTGACAGAGGGCAAGGTTTATCAAAAAGCCCAACGACTTGGAATGGGTAAATAACATAAAATCTTATATCTTAGTATGGAAAAAATTTCTCTTTAGGAGTTATTATTAAGTTATGGGGGAAACCCCATACTCCTCACACACCAAATCGCCCGATTTATCGGGCTTTTTTAAGTTTGTTTTGTTACTTATATGTTTTTATCTGTAATGAAATCATCAATTAAAAAAATAGCTTGCTAAATTTTCCTAAAGGAATATCTAAATTATGTCATCAGCCGCCGCCGTAACTGATTCTTCATTCGACAAAGAAGTTTTGCAAAGTGATCTGCCAGTCTTAGTTGATTTTTGGGCTCCGTGGTGCGGACCCTGCAGGATGGTCGCACCAGTTGTAGAGGAGATTTCGAAAGACTTTGAAGGTAAAATCAAAGTATTTAAATTAAATACAGATGAAAATCCAAATGTTGCAAGTCAATACGGAATCAGAAGTATCCCGACCTTAATGATCTTCAAAGGTGGTCAAAAAGTTGACACTGTTGTTGGAGCAGTACCAAAAGCGACTCTTTCAAGTACCTTATCTAAACACTTATAAAATAAGGCATTGTCTAAAATAGGACTCATAGATTATGGGATGGGTAATATTCATTCAGTAACGAAAGCCTTAGAGAGTCTTGAACAAGAGATAATTTTAATTAAAAATAAAGATCAAACAAAAGACTGTAAAGCTCTTATATTTCCTGGGGTGGGTTCGTTTGACCCTGCAATCAAAAATCTCAAAAATACAGATCTAATAAACGATATTAAAATTTGGATTAAAAGTGGTAAATCATTTTTAGGTATTTGTCTTGGATTGCAACTACTTTTTGAATCAAGTGAGGAAGGATCAACTAATGGACTTGGAATAGTAAAAGGCAAAATAAAAAAAATCCCTGAATTATCTGATCAAAGAACCCCTCATGTTGGATGGTGCGAACTTATACCAACAAGTACTAATAGCTTATTAAAAGAGGATGAATTAAATAATTGGGTATATTTTGTTCATTCTTATCATGCAGTGCCCTCAAATACTAATTTAATAACTGCTAATGTTAGTTATGGTTCTGAAAAATTAACAGCAATGATAGAACGAGATAATTTACTGGCTTGCCAGTTTCATCCTGAAAAATCAGGGAAAACCGGAGAAAAACTTTTACGTCGATGGGTTAAAAGTATTCAATAATTTGATTTGTGATATATGAAAACAAATTTGAGGTTAATAGGAGGACGAAGGCTTGAAAGCCCAAGAAGTATTGATACTAGGCCAACAACCTTAATGGTTAGAGAAGCAATTTTTAATATTTTGAAAAATACTGTAAAAAATTCTAATTGGTTAGATTTATTTAGTGGAACAGGTGCTGTGTCCTGTGAAGCCTATAATCATGGAGCAAAAAAAATAGTTGCTATTGAAAAAAATAAAAACAATTCAAAAATATGTTTAAATAATCTTCACTCATTGCAAAATATAGATAATCGAAAAAAAGATATTGAAGTTATTTGCAAAGATGTATTAATTTGGACCAAGCCAAACACTGAGAGGAATATCTCCTCTTCAAATGATTTTGATAAAATAAAATTTGACTTTATCTATTTAGATCCGCCATACAAAGCTAATTACCATGAATTAGTTTTAAATCAAATATTTAATTGTAATTTTATAAAGAAAGATACTATTGTAATTTGCGAACATTCATTAGATATGGATATTAAGTCGAATATTCTCTGGAAGATTTATGATGTTAGGACTTATGGTCAATCAAAATTGACTTTTTTAATCCATATCTAACATTCCTGAGCCTCTCCTATATTGATTCCACGCGCTAACAAATAATCCTAGAAGGGTTATTGGAACTAATCCTAAAACTATTCCACATAAAAGAGGTTCAATCATTTTCTGGCATTTTTTTCATTTCTCATTCACAATTGTTACACAGAGACATTTTTTTGTGACAACATCTTCATCATCTGCAGCAGAAAAAACTTTGAAAACGAAAATCTGGAAATGGTTTTTTATTGTTTGTGTGATTTTATTAATTAGTAGCTCTTACTTTTATTTTAATCATGAAGAAAATAATACATATATTCTTAAAACTCTTGAACTCAAGGGTTCTGTTATAGATGGAGATACTCTCTTTAAAATGAATTGTGTTGGATGCCATGGTATTACTGCGAGAGGATTAGTTGGACCAGATTTACATTCAATAACTCTGCGTTTAAATGATTCAGAAATCATAAAACAAGTTATTGAGGGAGTTACTCCTCCTATGCCAAGTTTTGAAATTGATCCTCAAAATATGTCTAATTTATTAACGTATTTACATAGCTTGTAATAAATTTGAAGAAAAAAAGTCTTAATTTGAATGTTGTATTGGTCGAACCAAATGGACCTATAAATGTTGGAAGCATCGCAAGATTATGTTCTAATTTTGATGTTAATGAATTAAGGATTGTTTCTCCAAAATGTGATATTTTTTCCTTAGAGGCAAAAAAAATGGCTCTTAAAGGAAATAGATATATTGATAGTTGTAAAATTTTTAATACTATTGAGCATGCAATTTTTGATTGTGACTTGGTCCTTGCTACTTGTGGAAGGATTGATTTAAGTAATGATATTGAATGTGAATCTCCTGAGGATATTTCTAAATGGATTTCATCTTTTGTTGAGATTAATAATTTAGGAATTTTATTTGGAAGAGAGGATAGAGGATTAAGTAATAATGAATTACTTTTTGCACATAAGATTCTTAATATAAACACTTCTCAAAATTATCCTTCTTTAAACCTATCTCATGCAGTATCAATAATCTTGTATGAATTAAATAAATCTTCAACAAATAATTTAGAGAGAGATTTACAAGTTTTTGACCTTGCATCATCAAAACAAATTTATGAATCTTTTAAAGAAATAGAAGAAATGCTTATTAAAACTGGGTATCTTTTAGAACATACAGCTAATTCAAAAATCAGTAAATTTAAAAAATTTTTATTAAAAGCGAAGACTTCAAGTCATGATATTAATGTTTTGAGAGGAATCGTTCATCAAATTAACTGGTTTTTAAATAGTTCAAAAGGCAAGTAAATTTATAAAGTTAAATTAAAATCGAGTAAAAATTTATACCCCTTAGTTAAAACTTTTTAAGGTTGACTTTTTGAATATATTCAAAAGATAAGATTTTACTTAAAAAATAAACTCTAAACAATAAAATTGGATTAAGAAATGAATTTGTATATAAAGTAAGCTCAGATATAGTCAAAATGTTCAATTTAATTTGGATATTTACTAATAACATTTTCTGAAGTATCATCTATTGATCATTCGAAAATAAAGTAAAACTAAAGCTGTGAATACAACAAAGAAAAGAAGAGTTTTTCCTTTTACTGCTGTAATTGGTCAAGAAGAAATGAAATTAGCTCTTTTATTAAATGTTATAGATCCAAGAATTGGAGGAGTAATGATTATGGGTGACAGAGGAACTGGTAAATCTACTACTATAAGAGCTCTAGCAGACTTGTTACCAGCTATAGATGTTGTTAAAGATGATCCGTATAATAGTTCACTTATAGATCCTGATTTACAGAGTAAAGAAGTTTTGGAGAAAATTGTACAAGGTGAAAGTTTGGAGAAAGATAAAAAACAAGTCCCAATGGTTGATTTGCCATTGGGGGCAACAGAAGACAGACTGTGCGGAACTATTGATATAGAAAAGGCTTTAAGCGAAGGAATTAAGGCCTTTGAACCAGGCTTATTAGCAAAAGCTAATAGAGGCTTGTTATACGTCGACGAAGTTAATCTACTAGATGATCATTTAGTTGATGTTCTTTTAGATTCCGCCGCATCTGGATGGAATACAGTTGAGAGAGAGGGAGTTTCAGTTAGACATCCTGCAAGGTTTGTTTTAATTGGCTCTGGCAATCCAGAAGAAGGAGAACTTAGACCTCAGTTATTAGATAGGTTTGGTATGAGTGTTGAGGTTAAGACAGTAAGAGATGCAGAATTAAGGGTTAAAGTTGTTGATCAGCGAACTTCATTTGATGATAATCCTGATGAATTTTCAATAAGTGTTGAGAAACAGCAAGATGACCTTCAGCAAAAAGTTATTAAAGCTCAAGAGATATTAAATTCAGTTCAATTGGACGATGATCTTAGATTAAATATATCTGCTATATGTGGAGAACTTGATGTTGATGGCCTAAGAGGGGATATTGTAACTAATCGATCTGCTAGGGCAATTGCTGCATTTGAGGGAAGAACTGAAGTGCAAGAAGAAGATATCGCTAGAGTAATTACGTGTTCTTTAAGACATCGATTAAGAAAAGATCCCTTAGAACAAGTCGATTCAGGAGAACGAGTTATTCAAGCCTTCTGTAAGGTCTTCGATTTAAATGAAAAAGATGACCTTTCCAAATTTCAATTATCAACACAAGAATAATAAAGTGAGGATTATTGGCATTGATCCTGGATTAGGAAGAGTAGGATATGGAATTATTGAGATTAAAAAAGACAGGAAGATATTTCTTGATTGTGGTGTAATTGAAACCAATAAAAATAAAGAAGAAGGAGATAGACTTTATGAAATTTTTATTGATCTCAATACATTAATTGATAAGTGGAAACCTGATATTGCTGCGGTAGAGAAGTTTTTCTTTTATAGATCTAGCACTACGATTAGTGTCGTTCAGGCTCGGGGCGTAATCATGATGGTTTTTGCGGCCAAGAGCATCAAAGTTAGTGAGTACGCACCATCTCAAGTCAAGCTTACTATTGCAGGCTCTGGCAAAGCATCAAAGAAGGATGTTATTGAAGCGGTAATGTATAACCTAAATTTGACTAATGCGCCTAAACCAGATGACTCTGCAGATGCACTAGCCATAGCACTAACAAAATTAAATGAAGAAGGATTTAATTAAATATAAATTATGATCATCTCAGAAAAAAAGAACTTTGAGAGGAAATTCTTTAAAAATTTGAGAAATAAAAGTACAGCTGTTGAAATGAGAAATGTTGAAATTAATGTAAAAAAATATGTTGATTCAATTTTTAGTGAAGATTTAAAAAAAAAATATATTGGAATTTATTGGCCTCTTGAAAACGAAGTTGATTTAAGAAGTCTTGGAAATGACTATTTATTAGCTTTGCCAAGATGTGAAAAATATAAAAAACTATCATTTTGTCTCTGGGATAAGAAACAATTATCTGAAGATTCACATGGAATATTAGCTCCTGATTCTTCAAATAAATTAAGTTTTGAAGAAATTAGTATGATGTTTATCCCGTGTCTATCCGTTGATAAAAACTTAATAAGATTAGGTTACGGTGGGGGATATTTTGATAAATTAAGGGAAGATAAGAATTGGAGAGCTATTCCTTGCATTGGTATCTTAACTTCTAATTGTGTAAGCCATAAATTATTGACTAGAGCTGATTGGGATATCCCTCTATCAGGTTTTATTACGGAAAAAGAAATATTAGTATAGTGTGTATTTAGTTTTTTAATGGTTGTATAAGAATGGAAAAAAAAGAAACTTATACTAAATTATTTAAATTAGTTGAGAAGCTGAAAAATGCAGAAGACCCTAAGAGAAAATATGAATTTATTTTATGGTTAGGTAAAAAATTGAAAGTTCCAGATAATAATATCTTAATTCCTGAAAATAAAGTCCAAGGTTGTGTTTCTGAAGTCTTTGTTAAAGCAAGTTTTCAAGAGGGTAAACTTTATTGGGAAGGCTATTCTGATGCTTTGATAACAAAGGGGTTGCTTGCATTTCTTATTAATGGAATGAATGAATTAACGCCACAAGAAGTCGTTAATATAAACAATAAATTTATAGAAGATACTGGTCTTAAGGCAAGTCTAACCCCATCAAGATCAAATGGTTTTTTAAATATTCTCTTAAAAATGCAGTCTCAAGCAAACTATTTTTTGTCGAAATAATATTATAAAATTGAAATTATAATAAAAGATAACTAATGCAAAAATGTAAAATTGGAATTATTGGTTTTGGAACTGTAGGAAAAGGTATTTATAAAATCCTAAAATCGAAAAATGACCTACATCCAATTTTAAAAGATATAGAAATCATAGGAATAGCTGTTAAAAATATCAACAAAAAAAGGGACATTGAATTAGAGAATAATCTATTAATCAATGATCCTTATGAATTAATTAAAGATCCAAATGTTGATGTGATTGTAGAAGTAATGGGAGGGACAGATATAGCCAAGGATATTATTCTTAAATCTCTAAAGGCTCGAAAATCAGTAGTCACAGCTAATAAAGCGGTAATTGCAAGATATGGGAGTGAAATATATTCCACGGCGGCTAAGAATGGAACCTATGTTTTAACAGAAGCAGCAGTATGTGGAGGGATTCCAATAATTGAACCTTTAAAAAGATCTCTTAAAAGTAATCAAATAAATAAAATGGTTGGGATTATAAACGGTACAACAAATTTTATACTTACAAAAATGTCAAATGAAAAAGCTGATTATAAGGCAACATTACAATTAGCTCAGAAACTTGGTTTCGCGGAATTTGATCCAACTGCTGATGTTGAAGGACACGATGCGGCTGATAAGATTTCAATTCTTTCTGAACTCGCATTTGGAGGTGAAATTAATAGAGATTCAATTAGTACAGAGGGTATAAATCAAATAGATATTAAAGATATTGAATATGCGAATAAACTAGGTTTTGAAATAAAACTTTTAGCCTTTTCGGAGAGAAATGCTATCAACATTAATGATTCTCTCTCTCTAAATATTTGGGTAGGTCCTTCTTTAATCCCCAAAGCTCATCCTCTGGCAACGGTTGATGGTGTGAATAATGCCATCCTTATAGATGCTGATCCACTAGGGGAAATAATGTTGTATGGACCAGGTGCGGGAGGTGGACCAACGGCTGCTTCTGTTGTTTCTGATATTTTAAATCTTCAGTCTGCATTAACAAAAGATACGAAATCCATTGATCCATTATTATCTTTTAATTTTTGGAGAGACTCTCATATCATTGATTTTAATCAAATATCAAAAAAGAATTATCTCAGAATTATTTGTTTAGATAGTCCAGGAGTAATTGGAAAGATTGGAGATCTTTTTGGTAAGAATGAAGTATCAATAGAATCAATTGTCCAATTAGACGCAAGTGAAAATAAAGCAGAAATAGTTGTTATCACTCACGAAGTCTCAAATGGTAAATTTGAAAAATCAAAGAAGGAAATAAATGCTCTTTCTGAAGTTGAATTAATTGCTAGCCAATTAAGTTGTATTTGAAGAAAAACATTTGCATATCTCTCTTTAGCTTGTTAAACCAAAGAGAGGAAATGAATTTATGTAATGAGTTTTTCAAAATTAGAAGAAAATAAAAATAACTTTATATTTAATCCTAATAACAGTTGTAATAACCTCTATAAAGGAGCTTGCGTGAAAATTAAAAATAGTCAAAAGACATTTCAGGTTGTAGGAATTAATCCAGAGAGTAAAGTTTGTTGGATAAGAGAGTGGCCCTTTGCTTTGGAAGTTAATAAGACATTCTCCTTGGAAATTAATCAAATTACACTACAAACCTATTGCTCTGAAACTTCTAATAAAAATTAAATTTCTGAAAAATCAAATGTTATGCAAAATAATTTTTTAATAGCTTTATTCGTTTTTTTAATTTCTTTATCGCAATATTCTTGTGTTTCTAATAATAAATCCAAAAGAATAATAGTTGCAAGTTCAGGTAAAATTGAATCCTTAGATCCGGCTAGGGCAAGTACTCTTAAATCAATACAACTATTAAGTTCGCTTGGAGATACTTTATATGAATTAAATTCTGAAGGAGAATTGATTCCTGAATTAGCATCAGGAATGCCAATTTTTTCAAAAGATAAATTACAAATAATAATTAATTTAAAAGAAAATGTTCTTTTTCATGATGGAACTTTATTTAATTCAAATGCTATAAAGTTTTCTTTTGATAGATTTAAAAGAATCGGAACAATGAATTATATCTTGGGGAATAAAATTAAATCTATAGAAACTCCAAGTGAATATAAGGTAATCATTAATCTAAACAAACCATCAAGCTCTGTTAATGGTTTACTTACATCTATAAATTTGACACCTATTTCACCTACTTTTTATAAAGATTATTCTGATAAATTTTTAAATGATAAATTTGTTGGTACAGGTAAATATATATTGAAGAGATTTTCGAATGAAATTCAAATAATTGATCCAAATTTAAATTATTGGAGTGATAAACCTAATAATCAAGGTATTAGTTTTATTGGATATTCCAACTCTTCTTCTCTTTTCGGAGCTCTAAAAAGTAAACAAATTGATGTTCTTTTATCAAATTCAATCGATGATATTCAAAGAAATAATTTAAATTTATTAAGCAATAACAAAGAAATTAAAGAAGGAAATAGTCCTGCTACAGAAATAAGTTTTATTAGTTTAAGAACAAATTCTTATCCCTTAAATAATCTTAATGTAAGGTTGGCTATAGCTAAAAGTCTTAATAGGGACTTTATTAGCGAAAAGGTTAGTTATGGATTAAGGCAACCATCAAGATCACTTGTTCCACCAATTTATAAAAAAAATAAGAAAGAACTATGGCCAAAATATGATCCCTTAGAATCAAAAGTGTTACTACAAAAAGAAGGTTACTGTAATGGTAATATTTTAGATCTACCTCTTACTTATAGATCTAACGTACCTGCTGATAAACTTATTGCTCTTTCTTGGCAAGAACAAATAAAAAACATTTTGAATGAATGTATTAATATTCAACTTAATGGAGTAGAGTCCACAACTATTTATAAGAACCTAAATTTAGGGATATATACAGCAGTTATTCTTGATTGGACAGGCGCTTATTCTGACCCCGAGGCATATTTAACACCCCTTCTAAGTTGCAGTGAAATAGATGGTAAAAACTGTAAAAAAGGAGAATCTGTTTACAGTGGAAGTTTTTGGGGATCGAATACTGTAGAAGATTTATTTCTTGATAGCGAAAATTTAAACGGTAAAGAAAGATTAGCGAAATTAATTGAAATAGAGAAAATAGCTTCAGAATCAATACCTTATATTCCAATATGGATTTCATCTCAAAAAGCTTGGTCGCAAAATGAAATTTCAAAACCTATTTTTAATGGTGCAGGAATTATTTTAATGAGTGATCTCAAATTCATTAATGAGTAGAGATCTTAATAAACTTTTAAATTATTCTTTATTAAAGATTTCTTTAATACCTTTAATGTTGTGGATTATATCTACATTAGTTTTTATTTTGTTGAGAGTTGCGCCAGGAGACCCAGTTGACGCAATTTTAGGATCTGGAGCTAATGAAGCTACAAGAGAAATTCTTAGAAATAAATTAGGTTTAAATGAATCTCTTCTTAATCAATATCTTTCTTACATTAATAATATTTTGCACTTAAATTTTGGAGAATCTTTAAGTACTCAAGAACCGGTTCTTGATATTATTCTTAAATCATTACCAGCGAGTGTAGAACTAGGTATCTTTTCAATATTCTTTGCAATCTTTATAGGCTTTCCGCTTGGTTTTTTTGGTTTAAAAAATAAAGGAAAAAAAGGAGACTACATTGCTAGAGTAATAGGAATCTCTTCATATGCAATTCCACCTTTCTGGGGGGCAATTTTAGCTCAATTAATTTTTTCGGTATATTTTAGAATCTTTCCAATTGGTGGGAGGTTCCCAATCACTTATAGCCAACCTAAAAATACAGGCTTTCTAGTTTTAGATAGTCTTCTAAATAATAATCTTATCTTTTTAAGAGAAAGCTTATATCATCTTGCGCTTCCTTCAATAACTCTTGGGTTTCTTTTGAGCGGAATTTTTAGTAGATCTTTAAGAATAAATTTAGACAAGACACTAAAAAGTGATTATGTAAATGCAGCTTTATGCAGAGGAATTTCAAGAAGGAAAATTATCTTAAATCACTCTTTACCTAATGCACTTTTGCCTATTGTTACTATTTCAGGCTTAACAATAGCTTCTTTAGCAGGAGGAGCGCTTCTTTTTGAAGTTACTTTTTCATGGCCAGGGATAGCTTTAAGGTTGCATGAAGCTATTTCACAAAGGGATTATACTGTTGTTCAAGGAATTGTAATTGTCACCTCTTTACTAATAGTCTCATTAAATCTTTTTGTGGATATTTTAATTGCTATATTAGATCCTCGAATTGAATACTAATTTTTGATTATTGCTTTTAAAGTCTTTCTATCTAAAAGATGAAAATCAAGATTGCTTTCAGTTTGATTTTTTATAATTTTAATGCTTTCATTATTTTTTATATTATCTAAAAACTCTACGATAACTTTTAAAGATAAATTTTGAAAAGAGTAAGGATTAGATCCAATAAAAGATTTATTGATTTTAAAAATATCATTATTTTCGATATTTTCTGAATACTTATCATTGATTCTTATTGGTGAAAAATGACTTGATCCCTCAATAATCAAGAATCTATTTAAAGGATTATTAGTCGTAGATAAAAACACTTTGAATTGCTCACTTATTAAGGGAGTTATAAGATCATAAGTCCCTCCAATTAACAGTACTGGAATCTCAATCCCAGAATTTTTTTCATTTGGCCAGATTAAACTTCCAAATGAATTAAATCCTATAATTCCATTTGCTTTCTTTGAATTGATTATTTCGGGTAATGGAATTTCGTTTAATTGACATTGAAGTAATTTTGATAAATTTGTTATTGCAAAATCTTTTAAAGCTAAATCACATCTATTTTCAAAGTCATCTTTGGGTAAATCACCTTCATACAAAAAAGCTATTAAAGCTCCTAATGAATGTCCCATTAAAATATATGAATCATTGGCTAATCCTAATTTCCCATTATTATGCGCTTTTATTACGGCATCTAAATCTTTGATACGGTATAAGAAAAAGTCAGCACTAGTTGGAATTGAATTAGTACCTTCGATAACTTCCAAAAAAGCATCTGAATTACTGCCTTCATGGTCTATAAATAATACGGGCCAACCTCTCTTACCTAATTCAATGCCAATCCATCTGAAATTATCAATATTTCCTCCAAGTCCTGGCATAAATATAATTAGATCTTTATTTGATTTGGTTTTCTTATTTTTCCATAATTCAATTTTTAAAGGCTCACCTCTATGAGACGAGTAAATTTTCTTATTAATTTTTATAAGATCTGAATCCCCTTTATATATTTTTTTATTGGAAAAAGAGTTATTGGTTTTTTCTAATGATTTTAATTTAAGGTTTAGACTTTGTTGTTTTGCTAATTCCTTTTTCCATGAAGAAATTACTAAAATTAAATTATCAATATCTAATGAAATTTCTTCAGAAGGTAAACCCTTTAGAATGTCCAAAGTCGAAACTTCATTTTTGACTTCCAACAAACTTTCTATGGTATTAAAAACCTTAATACCATCTTTGTCATCGGGAACCAAAATAGTATTACTTAACTCTGAAAGAATCTTGTTACCTACCCAACTTCTTAATACTTTCCTGTTTAAACTTTCTTCTTTAAAAACTGGGTATTTTAAAAATCTTGATATCTCAAATACTTTTAAAAAACCATTCTGCTTAAACCAGTCTATTACTTCTGTAGAATCATACTTATCATTCTCTAAGTTTAATAATTGATCTATAGTTAAAGGGATTGACATCTCTTCGAACTTGATATTTATCTTTTCAGCCGCCATTACATCTTTTGCTGAACAAAAACTAAAGAAACTTAAAAAAAGTATAAAAATGAATTTCAATTGTGGTTATTCCGAATAAATTACTTACAGGTAAACTTTGGTGGAGTCAATTTCCCTTTCATTTAAGGTTAATTACTAAAATAAGATTCTTTGCTTCATTTGGAGCAGGAGGAGTAATTTATTTAACATCCCTTATTTTCAATAATATTGGATTGTCAGCAACAGAAATTGGTCTAGGTTTCACGATATCAGCAATCATAGGTACTTTAACAAGAATCGTTACTGGAAATTACCTAAATAAAACAGGCAAAATTCAAAATCCTTTAGTTATATCTTCATTCATAAATATTACTGCAGGGTTTTGTTTAATTATTTCAAAAGATATTTACTTTTACATCCTTGGTCAAGCTTTTATTGGAGCAGCCGCTGGGATATATTGGCCTACTGCAGAATTTGTAGTCCCATATTTTTGTCAACCTATTGATACAAGAAAAGCTTATGCCCTCGTAAGAACTTCTGAGGCTTTAGGGATATTTTTAGGAGTATTTATTGGTGGATTTATGAATAATTTTATTTATCTCAAATCGATTTTTTTTAATGATATATTTTGTATGCTTTCTATTATTTTTTTGATTTTAAGAAATAAAAAGTCTATAAAAAAAACTTTAGAGAACTCTCAAAAAAAGGCTTTAGATGAAGTTAGAATTTATCAAAAGAGATGGAATAAAAATACAACCATAATAGTTTTATCTGTGATATTGATAACTACATCTCTTGCTTTAATTCAGGTGACATTACCACTTGATCTTGTTAAGGGTGGCGTTACTAGAGATGTCTTAAATGAACAAGTTATTAGTATTATAATTTCTTTTCAGTTAATTTTATTATTAATTTTACAATGGCCAATTGGTTCATGGATATCAAAAAAAGGAAAATTATTTGGATTGAAATTTAGCTTAATCAACTTTTCTTTCGCCTCACTTTTGTTATTTATTTCTAGTTATTTAAATATTGCAGCTTTTTATTTCGTGTTTTTTGCAATCGTCTTAATAAGTTTAGGCACATCTTCCTTCCTACCAACATCTACAGATGTTGTTTTCAGTATTGCCCCTACAAATAAAAAAGGTTATGCACTAGCACTGTTATCACAATGTTTTGCAATGGGATATTTCTTTGGACCATTTATTTCTGGGAGGGTACTAGATCTTTTTGGGTATGCATCGATTATGTGGGTAGCTATTTCATCTTTTTGTTTTTTAATGTTTTCGATGATATTTAAGAAATCATTTTAAAAGTTTTATATAAATAATATTTATTTTTTTTCTATTTCAATTATTCTTCTTTCTCTAAGAAATAAGAAAAAAGGAGCAGAGAAAGCAAATGCTATTAAAAAGGTTCCAATATAAACAACCCACATATTTTTTATATTCAATTTTTTAGATTCATTTACTATCCAAATAAAAACTGCAGTAGCACCCACCAATAAATCTCTTGAAATGGATTGAGCTGCTGGATTAGCATTTGCTAATGAAATAAAATTTTTAATGTCAAAACTATTTCCATATTCAATAGCAAAATCAAAATTTGCCATCATTGGAAGTACTGCTCCAAGGAATGATAGAAAAAGGTAAAGATACGATAGTTTTTGTTTATTATCTTTTAGTATGTTTAGTGAATTCATATGCAAATGATATATACCCTAATAATAGTATTAATAAACTTATGATTGAAGAAAAAAATTATAATTTTCAGGAATATCAATTTATAAAAGGAAACCTAAAGTTTGCTGTTATTGGACATATTGAGTGGATAAATTTTATTGAAGTAGATCAATTACCTAAACCAGGTTTAATCTCTCATTCTAAAAAATCTTTAGAATATCCTGCTGGAGGAGGATCAGTCATAGCTAAAAGACTACGGGAATTAACTAATAGCGAAGTCCATTTCTTTACAGCTTTGGGTAATGATTTTTATGGCAAACAATGTTTAAATATTCTTGAAAATATGGGTATTAAATTACATGTAGCATGGCGAGATAAACCAACAAGAAAAGGTTTCAGTGTAATTGATTCTGATGGCGAAAGATCTATCACTATTATTGGAGATAGATTGTCTCCTAATCATAATGATGATTTAGATTGGGCTACACTTAATGATATGGATGGAGTATTTATAACAGCAGGCGATAAAGAATTATTTAAAAAATCGAGGATAGCTAAAACATTATGTGCCACACCCAGAGTAGGATTAAATATCATTAACGAATCCGGGATATTTTTAGATGGATTAATTGGAAGTAATCTTGATCCCGGAGAAGTTTTTTCTTTAAATGAATTAATATTAAACCCAAAATATGTTATCAAAACAGAAGGTGAGAATGGCGGGATAGTATTCCCAGGAGGTAGATATAAAGCTATTAAAAATAAAAAAAATAAAATTGATTCATATGGATGCGGAGATTCTTTCGCGGCAGGAATTCTTTATGGACTTACCTCAGATTGGAATATAGAAGAAAGTTTAAATCTTGCTAAAATAATGGGTAGAAATTGCAGTGAACATTTTGGACCATATAAAAATGTTAACAACTATAGTTAAGTGAATTTTTGATGAATAATTTGTTAAATAAAAAAAGAAGTTATCTTGTTGATTCAATTATGATTTTCTTCTTATTAATCTCTTTTTTGGTTTTTGAATCTCTAAAAACTTTATCTGGGATTTTTACCTATGGCATTTTTAAAAAGGAAATATTAACCACTAAAAGCAATTTAGGATTTGATTTCAAAATTAAAATTAAATGAATATATATTTAATTGGCTTTGCTTGTGCTTTAGTTTTAATTTTACTAATCAAAAAAATTACAAATATAAAAAAAAATAAGAATAATAAGTTATCTAAATTTAAAAAGAAACTTCTTAGTAAAGAGTCAAATATTGAAAAAATTTTTTCACGAGATGATGAAAAAACATTTTCAGATCCGGATATTAATATCAATATAGGAATTTATGATAATGAAGATATTACAAATAGAAAATCTAATATTCATAGAGCAAGACTCTCAAAATTTAAGAAGTCAAAATTAAATGGAGAAACTATATTTATAGATCCAGATCAAAAGATCTATAAATATATTAATGGGAAGAAAAAATTTATCTAATATAAAACTACTTAATTACATTCAAGACTATCTCTAGTAGAAACTCCTGTAGTTGGATTAACTCCTTCAGCAATTTTGCAAAGATTTCTCTGGTCTTCACTATCCAGAATCGCGTAAGAAAAATCTGCTCCTTCTATTTGAGCACCAGCAAAGCTACTCCCAGAAGCTATCATGTTTATCAAAATGGAATTCCTTAAATCTGTTTTTTGGAAATTCACTCTATCTGCGAGAGTATCAGTTAAATCTATTCCATTAAGATTAGAACCTTTTAAGTCAGATAAAGTTAATGTTGTTCCATGAAGATCGACTTCACTAAAGTCAGCATCTCTTGCTACTGCTCCTGCTATTGAGGATAAATGAAGATCCTCTCCATGAAAATCAAAACCAGTAATATTAGATCTTACGTAGCTAGGAACCTCATCTCCCTCTCCTTTAACGGCCACATTTGCACCTGCAAAGACAGGAGAGGTAAAAATCAGAAAAGAAAAAGTCAGACATAAAAAGTATTTCAAAAAGCTAAATCGATTCATGTTGAAATTTTACAGTGCTTTTATCTTATCTCAATAAGATAATGATTTAAATTGTTTTTAAAATTTGAATAAAGTTTTTAAAGTTATTTAACACTATAAATTTTAAATTTAGGTTGTAAATTTGTTATGCAATCGTGAAGTTTTTTATTATCTTTGCTATTGGTAACTTTGAATTCAGATTCAACACTTCCTCCCTTATCTCTTATAGCTTGATTTAAAACAACAGAACCATTTTCATCAGAAACAGATCTATGAAAAGTTCCTCTAGGGATTTTTAAGATTAATCCACATGATTCTAATCTTACTTTGTAGAAAGGATACTCCCAGCCTAAGTTTACGAGATAAAAAGTTCTTCCTCCTGAAATAGCTAAAAGGTTATCCTCTTGTTTATGATGAATATAAAACTGCCAATTACCTAATTCTTTATCATTAGGTGGACTCACAGCTGGCCCATTATGAATTACTAAGTCTCTAAAATTTGAGTTATTAATACTTATATCGAAAAATCTGACATCTTCCGTATCACGAAATTTTTCGTAACTTTTCAATTCAAACATTTCAGATTTGTTTGGCTTGGAAAGTTCAATTTTTAAAGTTGAGTTCAATTTATTTGAAATATTAATTAAATGAAAACAGATAAATTTTGAAGATAACGTATCAGTTAACACCAATTAAGGAACACCTCTATTAAATTAATAATTAAGATTATTTTTTAAATATCCTTCAAAATAACTGTAAAGATTAAAAGGCTTTATTAATTACAAATTTCTAAAGGCTTTATTTCCCATGTCAAATTATTCTTAAGGTTTGTTTTGCCTCTAAAGTTTCCAGTAATCACTGCTGTTAGGTTCGATTTTGAAGAAGATACTAATGTTAAATACCTTTCGTCTATTAATCCTTTACCGCTTGGATCAAAACCTCTCCATCCTGCTCCTGGGATATATAATTCAGCCCATGCATGTAATTCAAATTCTTTTGGTAAAGGATCTTCAAAATGATAACCACTAACAAATCTGCTTGGTATTCCGACTGACCTGCATGACTCAACCATTAGCATTGCTAAGTCTCTGCATGACCCAACCCTTTCTCTAAGAGTCCTGCTCGCTGGCCATGCTGGGCCAGTATGTCTTTTCGTATACTTAACTCGATCCTGAATAATTTCTATAAGTTGAAATGTAAAAGATAAGGCATTATTGCTACTTCCTGCTAATGACTCTTGCGCTAATTCAACAGCAGAAGGATCATGCTGTCCATTTGGCATCCATCCTTCCAAAGCGCCCTGAAGATCTCTATTAATGATACTTCTACAAAAGGGTAACGTAAGGTCCCTTTCTTTTACACCATCAAGAATGCAAGGATGTTTAAGTGTCTCAACCTCACTTATTGCTTTGATAGATAATGAATCGGTATATCCCTCAAAGGTAATTCTGTTAATCTCTTCACCACTGGCAGCAAGCAAAGGATAAAGAATTTTAGGATTTGGAGAAATATTTAAATTAAAGTTTATTAGCCTTTGAAATCCATGCGATCTTGGCTTGATACATAATCGATGTTCCCCCAATTGAACTGATTCTTCATAGGAATATTTAAGGTTATGAATATATTTAATTTTCATTGATCAAATTCTTTATTTATAAAATATTTATCTTCTATGAGATTATGCAGTTTGTTTAAATCAATTTGTAAGGAATCAATAGCCTCATGTAGTCCATCATTAATTATATCTTCAATTCTGATATAACTCCACTTTGCTTTAAGTAGACCCCTCATGCACTCAAGTTTTGAGGGATTATCTGAACTTGGAGAGGTATTTATCATTTTTAGGGTATTACTTATACCATCCAAACAGTATCTAACAGATCTTGGGAAATTATTATCTAGTAATAGAAATCGTGCTACTGAATTCGGCTGGATAGAATTTTGTTCTGCTTTCCTGAACATTTGATAAGCACCTGCCGAACGCAGAAGAGCTATCCACTGCAACTCATCCAGGACTCCTCCAAGCTCGTCTAAGCTTGGAAGTAATAAGTAATATTTTACATCTAAGATTCTAGATGTCTTATCAGCTCTTTCTATTAATCTACCTAAAATACTAAATTGACATGCAAGATCTTTGCTAAGAGTGGCGTCTGTAATGCCATAAAATAACTGACATCCTCTTCTTATTTCGCTTAATTGCTCCTGCCTTGGAAGGTCCCATATAGTTTCCCCTTCTTGTAAATTCCAATATAAAATATTTATTTGTTCCCACATTTCAGATGTCATTACATCCCTTATTTGCCTAGCGTTTTCTCTAGCTAATTGGATACAAGAGATTATGCTGTTGGGATTTATTCGATCCCTAATTAAAAAATTAATAACATCATCCTGTTTTTTCTCAGGAAATCTAGAGTCAAATGTTTCTCTATCACTTGAAGCATCAATTAGAGGCAGCCATGGTTCAGCACTGCCTGGTGGACAATCTAAAGACATTGCTTCACTAACCTCTACGAAACGAGATATATTTTCCGCACGTTCTAAATAACGATTAATCCAATAAAGAGATTCAGCTACCCGACTTAAAAGCATTCTAATTTCCTACAACCCATGTATCTTTGCAACCCCCTCCTTGAGAAGAATTGACTACTAATGAACCTTTTTTTAAAGCAACTCTAGTTAGACCTCCTGGACTTACCCATGAATCCTTTCCCCTTAAAATGTAAGGTCTTAAATCAACGTGACATGGATAAAGTTCACCATCGCATAATGAGGGAACTGTAGAAAGTTCTAGAGTGGGTTGAGCTATAAAATTTCTAGGGTTATTTTTAATTTTATCTGAGAATTCATTTATCTCAGTTGTAGTTGATTGAGGACCAATTAACATACCATAACCACCAGCTTCAGAGACTGATTTTACAACAAGTTTTGGAAGGTTCTTTAAGACATATTCTCTATCCTTTTCGTAATAACAAATATAGGTTTCAACATTTTTTATTATTGGTTCTTCATCAAGAAAATATTTGATCATTTTAGGAACAAAAGAATAAATCATTTTGTCATCTGCTATTCCTGTCCCGGGGACATTCGCAACAGCAACATGACCTGCCTTCATGACATCTAGTAAACCACTAACGCCTAAATATGAATCTTTTCTAAAATGTATAGGATCTAAAAAATCATCATCAATCCTTCTATAAATTACATCTACTCTTTTTAATCCAGAAGTAGTCTTTAAGTAAACATATTCATCGTTACAAATTAAATCATGACCTTGAACTAATTGAATACCCATTTCTTGAGCTAAATAACTATGTTCAAAATATGCACTATTAAAAATCCCAGGTGTTAATAAAACTATTTTTGGTGTATCAGTCCAAATAGCTAGTTCTTTGAGAGTCTTTAATAAAAATGATGGGTATTCATCAATAGGTTTAACTATCCTGCCTGAGAAAAGATTAGGGAAGATATTCTTCATCACTAATCTATTCTCTAAAAAATAAGCCACACCAGAAGGACATCTTAAGTTGTCTTCTAGAACATGCCAAGTACCTTGACCATCTCTTATTAAATCAAGTCCTGATATTTGACACCATTTGTTTAATGGAGGCTTAAAACCTAACATTTGAGGCCTCCATCCTTCTGAACTCTCAATTAGTTCCCTTGGAATTATTCCATCATTAATTATATTTTGAGAATTATATATATCATCTAAGAAATGATCTATTGCCTCAAGTCTCTGTTTTAAGCCTTCTTCCAAGGTTATCCAGTCGTGCTTACTTATTATTCTTGGTAAAGGGTCAAAAGGTAATATTCTTTCTGTACCTTTAATGCCTGTGTCGTTTAACCTAAAAGTTGCGCCATGTCTTAATAATAACTTCTTGGCCGCCGAATGATTTCTGTTTAGTTCTTCTAAACCCATGTTATCTAAGGAAGATAATAAGGGGGTTAAAATTTCTCTGGAAGAATTTAAATTATCTTTAAAGTATTCATCATAATTATTTTTAGGACGATAATTTGAAAACATATATCTCTTCATTTGTTAACTTTTTACTTTAGCTTGGGACGATATTTAGTATTTAAAACTACAAAAAGAAATATCCATAAACTAAATCTATTTCAATATTTTATCCATTGAACTATATTTCTTAAAAATATAAAAAATATGAATTCTGGCAATTGGCAATTTGTTTTTTTTAGATATTTTGCGAGTTTACTTTTTATTCTCTCTCATAGTTTACTTGTTTTAGATCATCTACCTACTGGAGCTGCACTTCATGGTTTGGGAGAAGTTTTTATAGCTCCTTGGGCTTTTAGGGAAAGGGCCTGGGATTTAGTTGTTATCGCAATTTTATTTTTCTTTTTTGATATTTGGGGATTGATTAACACTCCTTGGAATTAGTTGATAATATCAATCCAGGCTTGGTAAATAATTTACTAAAAATGAAATCCAAAATAAAACAAACTTTTAAATTAATCTTATTTATCTTTTTAATAAATACTCACTTTTTACAGGCCCACGATTCATTTAATGGAGGATGTAAAAATCATTGTAAAGATTCTGATAAACCATTAATTATGAATAAAGAGTTAAATAATTCTAGTTATAAAAATCAAATTGAAGATGATGATTCTTGTTTAAGTAAATCACTTTGCAGAGGTTGATAAAATCTTGTGTTTGAATTTTTCTCGATAAAATCTGCACTTGCATTGTAATTTCTACTAGGAGTATTTATTTGGTTTTTAATTAAAATAATAAACGTGTAAATCAATGGAAGGACTAGCGATAAGGAGGCAATAATAGCAATTATTTGATTGATTTTAATCAATGGCTTTTTTACTAGAGGGTCACCACATAACCCACATATTAATTCTCCTGACGTTAATTTTTTTTGAAATTGATATTTGGGATTACAGTATGGACAATAGTAATTATTCATGGATTAAAACAAAACTTTTTCTCGAATTATTAGAAATATAAAAAATTTAATTTGTAATGAGACTTCTAGCCAAAGTAAGATTTTTGAAGTAAAAGATTTATAACAATAGTTCAATTTAGTCCCCTTCTCTATGAATAGAAATGGTGTGATCTCTGATCATCTACATCTGCTATAAGATCATGATTCTTTAATTTTTTAAGAACATTTTTGTATTCGATTTCATTAACAGCTCTAGCTAATAAATCAGAAAAAAATCTAAGTTTTTTTGACATTATTTTATCTCTATCCAAATAAAGTTTCTTATTACAATAAATAGCTAAAAAAGTATAATAATGCAAAAGTTTGTTTTTTTAACACAAATAAAAAAGGAGAGCTTTTAAAAGCTCTCCTTTTATTCTCTTACTTATTTTATCTATCAGAATTAACAACTAGCCTAAATCATTGATCCTTGTTGTTAATTATTTTTCAGCTAAAAATAACCTTAAAAAACTAATAGTTTTTAACTGGGGCAAAGACTCTAGAATTGAACTTTTTCCTGTAGGGCACCTAAACGATGCGAAAGAAGTAAGTTCAGACATTAATAAAAAATAATTGGAGCAGTTAATTAAATTAGTTCGGAATTATTCCGAAATTGCAGGCAGGCTATCGATCATTTTGAAAGACCTCCTAAAACTCAACAATTACAAATTAATTAAAAACTTTTAAAAAAACAATCCGTTTTTATACGCATTGCTTTTTAATCCAAAACGTCCGATAGTTATAATCAATTTGTTTATTTTCCGCGTTAAATTTTATATATTTCTTGTTTAGTTTTTTAGTAAGTTTTGCTTATTTATTTTCTTATCTCTCTCGTTTATGTTAACCCTAAATGAATTGAGGAAATCTATTTATGACTAATTCAAAAATTCAAAATAATCACAATTATGATATTAATAATAATAATAATCCCGTAGATGAATATTTACAATGTCTTTCATATTGCGATATTCATCCAAAAGGTATTGATAATGATTGCGAATTGATTTGTATTGAGAGACATTTGAAAACTAATTATTGGTAAATATATAAGCTAGAAATTACTTGAACCCTTTTGAAGAAGAACTTGTACGGACTTTAAAATTCCAAACGGTTACAACACCTTTCGCATTAACTGCAGCTAAAGCGCAGTCATCGGGTCTCCAAGCAATATCTCCAACTAAATCTCCAGCAAAAGCAGCTCCTACAGGATCTCCATTACCGTCGTTTTTTAGAAAACTAGCTACTACTGAACCATCTCTTGAACCTGAAGCAACTAGCAAACCTTTGTTAGAAAAAGCTAGGCTAGAAATTGGTTCAGTATGATGACATAATTCTCCAGGCATTGTTCCTTCAGGGCCATTTCCTGAAAAACTCCATACTGTAATTCTTTCGCTACCACTAGTTGCTAATAGCATGCCACTATCATCGAAAGAAAGGTGAGAAGGCTTTCCTGGATAACCTGTCATTTCAGCATCAAGTCCAGTTGATCTACGCCAGAAATGTACCGAATTATCTTGACTCCCACAGGCGACAATATCTCCATCAGGGCTTAACTGCATCGAAACTAGTGAACCTTGCCATTCAAGTTTCTGATTAGTCTTTTTATTTGCTACATCAAAGAAAGTTACGCGTCCGTAGCATGCAGTTGCTAATTCATTCTTATTCGACCACGATATGGCACTTACTGTACTCGGATGTTCTTCTGAAACCCATTGTTCATTGCCATCTTGATTAAAAACATATACTTTTTTGGAAAAAGCTACGGCTAAATATAAACCTCCATTTGACCAACTTAAATGTTCTACCCAACCTTTACCAAGTTTAATGGCTTTAATTTCCTCCCCATTATTGCAATTTAATATTCGAACTATTCCGTCTTGCCCTGAAGTTGCAAAAATCTCTCCATTTGGATGGATAGACATTGCAAGAAGACCTCCGGAATGGGCTTCATCCTTTTTCCAAATAAGCTTTCCTGTATCTCCTTCGAACCCATAAAGCCCTCCTATTACGTCTCCAACGACAAAGAGTTTCCCTTTTAAAGCCCAACCGCAAACTATTGCATAATCATCAACTTCAGCAGACCATCCTTCATGAAACATGCCTCTGGGGCTAAAAGGTTCTATATCAGGCACTTATCAAATCCCTCTTGCATTTCTTTTTCATTTAAATTTCTTCCAATAAACACGAGTTGATTTCTTCGTGGTTCATTTCCCCATTCTTTATCTGGTTGTGCAGTAAATAACATATGAACTCCTTGAAATACTATTCGACGTGGGTTGCCAGAATAACTAATAAACCCTTTTGTTCTGAATATATCAACTCCTTTCTCGGAAAGAAGTCTTCCCATCCAGGTATTCAACTTTTCAGGATCAACATCTCCAAAACGCTCTATTGCAATTGATCCAACTTCATCATCATGTTCATGTTCTGCGACCCAGTTTCTTTCAGTTTTAAAAGGAATTTCCTTAACATTATTTTGGGAATCTATTTTTAGCACTTTCATATTGAATTCTTCAGCAGTATGTTGTGTGAACAATCCAACTTTTGACGCTTTTTCAACATCCAAAATAAAAGATTTAGATCCTTTGTTTTGTAATTTAAGACTTACATGCTCTTCATATGGAATATTATTTCCAGGTTCTAAGTTTTTAGCTTTTTCTGCATAAAGTCTTACAGAGGCTTCTGCACCCTCTTTTAATTCTTCTTCACTCAATCCTTGATTAGCAAAAGCTACTAAGGACATTTCAGGATCAGGCCCTTCTTCAAGTTTTAATTCATATTTTCCAGGTTCAAGCTCATAAACTCCTGACCATTCAAAAGGATATTCAGGTTCTAAGAAAGTTGGTCTACGCTTTAAAATTTGGTCAAGATCGAATGCACTCAAATTTAAAACTGTCTCAATAGGAACCTCTGCTTTCTCTGCTCGAATAATACGAGTCATTCGATTCATATCTCTTAATCTTGATTCAAGGTTATCAAGATCATCATCTGAGACTAAATCAGTTTTATTAAGGACTAAGACATCTGCAAATGCCACTTGCTCAGAACTCTCATCACTACGCCCAAGTTGTTGATCAATATGAGCTGCATCAACTAATGTAACTATTCCATCAAGTGTGAATTCAGAACTAATTTCTTCATCCATAAAAAATGTTTGAGCAACGGGACCAGGATCAGCTAACCCAGTTGTTTCAACTAAAACGTAGTCAAATTTATCCCTTCTTTTCATTAAATTACCAAGGACTCTAATAAGATCTCCGCGAACAGTACAACAAATGCAACCATTAGACATTTCAAATACTTCTTCATCGGCGTTTATAACCAATCCTTGATCAATTCCAACTTCTCCATATTCGTTCTCAATTACAGCGATTCGCTTACCATGTTCTTCGCTCAATATTCTATTAAGAAGAGTTGTTTTACCAGAACCAAGAAAACCAGTGAGTATTGTCACAGGCACTTTTTCGTTAATACTCATTAACCAATTAACCTAAATAAAATAATGTCTAATAGATAATATATTAGACATTGATTGATAATGAAAACCGTTATCTAAAGAAAAGTTTAATTTTGAAGAGAATTCCAGGTGCCTTCAAGGTTGGAGCCTGCTTCTTTATCACATGATCCACCCAATGAATCAACAATAGTACATGTATTGTGGACAGCAACTGAAACTGTATTACCTGTCATCATTAATCCATCTACAAATATTTGACTATTAGCTAATGGAACTGAACTTTGCCTACTTAAGTTTTTTAACAACTTTGATGCAGGTATTTGTTCAGGAAATATTGCCTTAACATTTTCTTCATCAAGCATCTTCAACGTTGATTGAATATTGTCAGGTCTTAGACTTGATGAGTCACCAAGAAAATCTAGTAAGCTAATAGTCTCAAATCCAAAAGCATCGCCGTAATATTCCAGTGCTTTATGTTTAGATACAATAACTCTGTTAGATTCAGGAATTGTTGAGACCTGTGCAACAATCCAGCTATCGAGTTTATCTAGTGTTGAATTTACTGAAGCAAAGCTCGCATTGATTGATTTCCTGTCAGGTCTATTAAAAACAGATATATCTTTCTTTAAACTTTTACTTACAACTTCTCCCATTTTTATGATGTTATGAGGATCATGCCAAACATGAGGATCTAATCCTCCGTGATCATGGTGGTGATGTCCCTCTCCTTCATCTGGAACTTGTGCAATTGGTTCAACATCGCTATTAGATAAATCTTTAAAGAAGTGTTCTTCGGCTTCAAACTCAAAAGGCATATGTTCAGTGAAGAATGTATATTGGCCATCTTCTTGAATTTCTACATTAAATACTGTACTGTCCTTCCCTTGATCAAAATTAAGAACATAGGCTTTATTACTCGCTAAGAGAATTCCATTATTTTTTTTGTTTATTGAATCTTTAGATCCTAATAGCTCTTTAGCTAGTTCTTCAGAAGATTCAATATCATTTGATTCTAGAATCACCATTTTCATAGCTGGATCTGCATATTCCCCACCTACCTTTGCGAATGACCATTTGTAGGAACCTTTAGAGAGTTGAAATTTGCCTGCCCATTCAAATGAACCTTCTGCATGGTCATCATGTCCAGCGTGATCATCATGGTCGTCATGTCCACCATGATCATCTACTTTTGCGGCAGAGTGATCATCATGGTCATCATGCCCACCATGGTCAGAGTGGTCATCAACATCTATAGCACTTACACCAATTACAACTGTTTGAGGCTTACCCTCCCAATTTTTCATGCTTGGGGTCATCTCTTTCCCTAGAGTAAAAACTTTATCCGCACTGTTAAGTAATTGAGCTTGTCTTGGAGTTATTTTTAAGTCATGTACATCTTGTTTTCTATCAACCAAACAGGTTACCTCATCAGAAGGTAAGGCAATAGATTTTACTAAATCGCAAGTGAGTGGCTCTACAGCTACATATGATTTTTCTTTCGCTAAAACATCTTGACCAACTATTGATAATAATACGGTTCCAGCTAATAAATAGTTTTTGATAACAGAATGATTAGATCTCTTATTACTAAAAATTACTTTTTTAAAAATTGACATTAAATAAACTTTTTAAATACTTAAAAATGATAATCATTTTCACTATTAATTGCAATATTTGGTATCAATTGTTATGAAATAAGTATGGATTCCTTAATATTGATAAAATAAAGGTCTAACTGATTTAAATATATTTTTTAATGGCTACTTTAATTGCAGATAACTTAACTTATTCTTATTCAAAACAAAGCAAACCAGCTTTAAATAAGGTTTCAGTTCAAATAAAACCAGGAACATTGACTGCTCTTGTTGGACCAAATGGAGCTGGTAAATCAACTCTTTTGAAATTATTGCAAGGACAAAATAATCCTGATATTGGAGATATAACTATTGATGGTGAAAGTTTAGTTAGAACTAGATCCAAGATTGCACTTATGCCACAAAGAAGCTCAATGAATTGGAAATTTCCTATTACTGTTGAAAAATTAGTCTCTTTAGGTCAAATAAAATATTCAAAATCAAAAAATACTAATCCATTCCAAATTAAGGCTCTTCTCGCAAATCCAAAGTCTTGGGTTAATAAATGTTGCGAATTGGAAGCAACAATGCAAAGAGTTGGCATTTCAAATCTTGCAAATAGAAGACTTGATTCTCTTTCAGGTGGACAACAACAAAGAGCACTTTTGGCTAAAACTTTAATGTCTCCTGCAAGAATTCTTCTGCTAGATGAACCATGTGCTGCATTAGATCCTCCCGCAAAGGAGGATTTTCTTAAGATAGTCCGTCAACTTGCAGATGCAGGCTTAGCTTTGTTTATAAGTAGTCATGATTGGGGCTCGTCTCTCAATAGTTATGATCATGTAGTTGTTTTAGATAAAAAAGTATTAGCATCAGGAACTCCCAATTCAATACAAAGCAAATTAGATGATCTTAATATTAGTTCTTTAAAAGAGAATAATTCTTGTGATTAGAGATATTTTTAAATTTAACTCTGAGCTTGATAACAGTTTTGGCAAAGGCCGAAATATTCAAGTGTATGAAACAAAAGTTGAAATTTTTTTGGGTTTTTCTTAGGACTATGAATATCTTTTACCGGACAACCTTCCATTTTGGAGGTTTCTCCACATTGAACACATGTCACATGGTGAATATCTCTATCAACAGGAGTGTAAAGTACTTCACCTGTTGGAAGATGTCTAGATCGAATCAATCCATGTTTTATAAGAGCTTGAAGATTTCTATAAACTGTTGTCAATCCCATAGATTTTCCTTCGATAATCAATTGCCTATGCAATTCTTGACCACTCAATTCATCATCACATTTTTTAAGTTCTTCAAGAAGTTGCTCTTGTCTTTTGGTAATGTCAGGCTTGGTTACCATCATTTTCAAGATCTTTTAATGTCCCGTTTTTTAGATCATAACGAATCATACGATTAATGTCTTTTTTAAACAACTGGTGGTTAATTCCTTTAATAATTACTATTTTCTCTGGAATCTTATGCCCAGCTATGGGAACAGTATTGATTACTCATAGAAGACTATTACAAGTAAATTTAATTTCTCATTGTGTTTTACCGGGACTAGCTCTAGCTCTAGCTCTAGGTATTCAACCCTCAATTGGAGGAGTTATAAGTGGTCTTGTTGGTGCAATTATTGCGGAGAGTTTAACTAATAAAAAAAGTGAAAATTATGAAGCAGTTATGAATACAATTCTTGCTGGCATGCTTGGTTTTGGGGTTTTACTAATTCCACTTCTTGGGATAAGAATTGACTTAGAGGCAGTATTATTTGGAGATTTATTAACCGCAAACCTTGGCGATTTGTTAAGAACAATTATTGCTTTTCTTACATTCATTTTATTAGTAACGTTCGGATATGAAAAAGTTGTATATGTCGGATTAGATCCAGAGGGCGCCTCAGCTAGTGGAATAAATGTGTCTTTGTTAAACCTAGCTCTAAGTTTCACGACGGCACTAGTTATCGTTAGTTCAATGTCAGCTGTTGGAGTAATTTTAGTAATTGCATTAGTCTCAACACCTACTTTATTAGGACTTGATAAAGCACAAAGTCTTAGGATTGCAATGATGAGATCTTCATTCTTTGGACTTTGTATTTCTCTAATGGGTTTTATTCTTTCAATTGTTTTTAACTTATCTCCTGGTCCTGCAATAAGTGTTATTTGCGTGGCTTCGTTAATAATTCCAAAAATTGGAAATAAATTTTAAAACTTTTTTCAAAGTTTAAATGTCCAATCAGATTTAAGGACCTCAGCTTCTGGATTGTTTCTTAAAGCCACTTCAATAGCATGTTTCTTATTGTTTGCTATCACAACCTCATCAAACTCTTTGCCGTCTTTTTTTAAACTTACTTTGAAGCGCATTGAAATCTTATAAAGTCATTTCTATGTTAAATATTATTAGAAAGAAAATAAATACTTTATTGCTAAAAAATGTAATTTATTAATTGAATATTATCTAATTTTTTTGAAGCTTTTCTACTACACTTTCTTTTTCAATTTTTGCGACATCTTGAAGTCCGTTAGCATCAAACCAAGGAGCACTTTCCCAATCAAATCCTTCTCCAAAGGTATTATCGGGTGCAGCTACATACCAATGACATGATGTATCAGGAACATCTACTGCACACTTTGACCAGTCAGCCTCCCATTGAGGAACTTGAACCCACATAACAGATGCTAGAAAAATAGAAATTATAAAATTCATAATTTTTGACTAGCAAAATTTTGAAAGATTTTTTTCACATTCTTTTTTTCTTTTCCTCCAGTATTCTTCAACTATTTGATAATTATGTTTTATTTTAAAGTCTTCTAGATTATTTTCTTTATTTATAAAAAATGTGTTTTTTCTTTTCATAAAGTCCTCCAATTATTGAGAAGTTTATAAGACAGATTTATTATTTTGGAAAGTGGATTTATACTCAAATAATTTCTTTTTATGCTTAGTTATTTTTTTAAGTATTCAGAATCTATGTTTGTCAAAAGAAATAAGGAATTTTAAAATATATTTGAATAAATTTATTCAAAAAAGATTTAAATTATTATTTGCTTTGTTTTAGGAATATATTTATCAGGATTTTCGTCGATGTATTTAAATGAATATTTTACAACTCCTCCAATAATTGAAATAAGGATGATTGTGAGAAAAATGTAAATTACTTTATTGTAACTTTTTCTCATTTGAAAATATGTTGAACCAACCCAAGTATTCTAGTTTTATTTTTTAATAAGTAAATAAATATAAATAGGGATTAATACCGTAGCTTTTTTAATTCGAAGAAGTATAGATTGAATAAAAACTCCTCACACACATTTTTCGGATAGTGCAAAATAATAGAACTATAGTCTTAGTACTTTTTTGTTTTTAGCATTGTGACAGTTATCATAGATGCCTAATAAGTATTTCCTCACTCTAAAAATCATGTGATATTTAGTTTGTGTGTAGGAGTGGTTTTATTAAATAAGTGGAAACAAGGAAACACTTGATTTTTTAGAACCAATTTAGACCCCTTAAGGGGTCTTTTTTATTTGCTGCAAAGGTTATATTGATTAATTAATTTGTTGAAATTCACAACTCTCTCGTTTTCCTCCTTTAAAGGTCTTGAAAAATCAAGTACTGCAGCACAACATAATTGCCAACAGGATTTTTCCTTAAGTCTCAATTTATTGCATATATCCTTTGGAGCCATTGTTAATGTATTTATCTCTGAAATGTGTTGAATGGTTTCCCATAATTCTCCTTCTAGAAAGTCAAGTTCAACATTAGATAATAATTCTGTGGCTATATAATCTTTTATTAGTTCAGTTAATTCCACAATATGTTGATTTATAGAAACTTAATTCTAAATCTTAGAAGTTTTTAGCTCTTCTATAAGACATAAATTTTACTTAACATTATTCCACCAAATTTTTATTTTTGTTGGTTAGATTAAGAAAAGTTCATGCTTGTTTTAATGAAAATCTTTTTTGTAAGTTTGTTTATATTCATAGGATTTATATTTCCCTCGGCTTCATTTGCTTCTCACATTGAATTGAGTGAGTGTGTTGAAATAGCACATTGTGTCAGAGAAGAATGGGAAGTTAACTCAATCGAACAACCTTTTAAGGAAGTTAAAGAAATTATCGAGAATACCCCAAGATCAGTAATAGTTGATCTTGACGGAGATTATCTTCATGCTGAAGTAACAAGTAAATGGATGAAATACATTGATGATTTAGAAGTATCTTTTGTTCCTGAATCTCGTAAATTACTCGTTAGGTCTGAATCTAGAGTCGGTGAAAGTGACCTAGGTGTGAATCAAAAGAGGGTTGATTTATTAAAATCGAAGTTGTTTTAAATTAATTTAGATCCATAGTTTTCAAAAATATTTATAGATAATCAATTAATATCTTTAATATTAATTGATTTTAAAAATGTTATATTTATCATCTCCTTTAACCAAAGCATTATTATTAACATGTCTTATTAAAGAATTTAAATGATAATAAATTTAATTTTATTATTTATTTTTGGAGCTATTTTTTTTTGGTTCTACAAGAACATAAGGAAACGAGGTTTTATTTGGATATTTAAGGGATTATTGCAAATTGGAATACTAATATTATTTATTGGTAGCTTTTTTAAATTGTTTCTTACTTTACCCTCTAACTTATATATAAAGTTGATATTTTGTCTAACATACATATGGTGCACTGTAGGCATAAATGTTAATTTCATGATTCCTTTAATCGATTTAATTGATAAAAAAATTGATAAATATAAATAATTCAAAAATTATTTTAAATTTATTATTTAATAAAAGTAATTTTTCTCTATTGGCAAAATGACAAAAGACAGTAGATTAAGTTTATGAAAAAATATTTTCTTAATTTTTTAAGTATTTTTAAGGATAAAAAAGATACTAAAATCTATTCTATTCAAGAGTTAAATCAACTTAGGCAAAGAGAGAAAAAAATTCAATTAGCGAGAAAATCTCGAGCATACATCTCAGATTTAAACAAAAGGCAAAAATCATGGGTTGAAAAAAATAATAGAAAGTCCAGAAAAGTATCCTAAATAATTTCTAATATATGGATTTATAAGACCAAGAATCTTATTCATTTTTATTCTTATTTGACAGTCTTTTTCTGGTATATCTAGTTTTAAATGCTAAATCAGCAATTATAAATATTCCAAGTAAAAGAATAATTATTCCTATGAAGTATTTCATATAATCCTATTATTAAAAATTATTTTTGTACAATTTATTGGCTATGCCAATTTATTTCAATATCGAGCGATTCAGAAAGATTTCGAGTGACAGGACAATCTTTAGAAGCATTTTTTACAAAATCAATTTTTTCTTTTGATAAGTCATCAGGAATATAAATATCTATTTTTAGTTTTGCTATTTTCCTTTCTTTATTCTTAGTCATTATTTTCTCAATATCTAAATAAATATTTTTTAATTCCCAACCATTTGATCTTGCTTTGATAGACATTATCGTTAGAAGGCAAGAGCCTAGGGAGGTTGCGAGTAAATCAGTTGGTGAGAAGTTTTCACCTTTCCCGCAATGATCTATAGGTGCATCAGTTGTGATTAGATTCCCAGATTGGAGATGTTTAGCTTCGCATTTTAAGTCCCCTAAATAAGAACATGTAATTTTACTCATTTAAAAACTATAAACTAGAACTATTGTTTTTAACTTCAGGATATGAAGTCATTATTGAATCAGCTAAATCTCTCAACATATCAGCTATGTATTGTGGTGGGCATTCAAGTTCATTGATATAAGCAACACATCTCTTAGAAAGATCGGTATAGGCAGGAAGAATGATATTATCGATTTGCAGTTTTGTTGGTTCCCATCTATTAATATTATTTTTATCCATAAACATTTTTATAAATTCTAGATGAGTTATTTAAAAAGATATAAGTAGTTGAGCATATGCTAATTAAATTATTTTTCAGATCCAAACTCTTCTAAACAATATTCAATCAAATTCATTGAGTCATTTATAGTTCTCTTACTCTTGTTTTTAAGATCAAAACATTCATTCAAGATTTCAGCTGATTTTTTCAATTTATTTTTTTCTTCATTTTTTAAATCACTAGAAATAATAAAATCACGATATGTTTTTAAACTAATCAAGAAGATCATAGATAAAAAAATCACTAAGATATTTCTCCTTAAATTGTTCATGTATTTATTGTTCTAATCTAATTTTTTTGATTAATTAATATATCCTATTGAATTACTTTATATATATTATTCATAAACAATGTAGTTAAGTACTAAATAATTATATTTGTAGTAGCAGCAATAGTAATAGCAGCAATTGAGACAAATATATATGGAACTACTTTTATCGGTATATAAAAACTTTTCTTTGACATAATGTTATTTTTTTTAAAATATAATCATTATTCTATACATTATTAAGTCTCCAAATATACTAAAACTTAATTTTGAAAAGCATTTATTTATTTAAATTTTCATCAAATAAAGAATCTCCAGATCCTGCCTTGAATCAGATATTTTCCTTTTCAAAAAACTTAAATCTTCTTGATTCATTTTTGATTCTTTGATCATCATTTCTGCTTGATCAATAGCATGCTCAATATTTTTTATCTTAAGGTCTCTTATTGTTGGATTCTCCTTGCAGTTTTTTATTGTTTGTGAATCAAGCATAGTTTATACTAATAATTACTTTAAAAATTCTTTTTGTTTAGTAAATAAATTTCTAATCGCAAAACTCATCAAAATTAATTATTATTAGATTAAGAACTTTAATCTTAACTAACCTTCTCTTCATTTGATCGAGTGGGTTTTTTTTTATGGTGTAATATACCCCTAGCGTGAATTTAAAATTTGGAAGAGTCAAAGCAAATCCCTGAAGAGAAAAATTCAATTGAATCATCTTCCGAAATAAATAAAGAAAGTAATAAAGAGGAGAATGTTAAAGCATTTACTGAATTTCTTGAAAATGCAAGTAATCAAGTGATTGAGGCTGAAAAAGGTAAATCTGATTTAGAAGGGGATAAAACAGTAACTAAAGACAATTCACTTTTTAAAAGATTTCTAAACGATGGATTTGATGGAATTTCATCAAATCCTAACTATAAAATGTTGGCATTATTAATCATTCTTTTGATTAATTTGTCTTTATTTTTTGTTATTGGAAATATAGGTAAGGCTTTCTTGAGAAATGCAGGAATAATGTAATGACCTAGCGGTATCTGTTTGAAATTTGAACTTTACATTCTTGGGTTTTAAAAAAAATCCATGATAATTTGATCTAAATTTTATTTTATTAATATTGGACAATAAAGAACCCGAAAACCCTGTCGTTTATCTTTCTAATTTAATTAAAAGATTAGATGTTAAAAATAGAAATGGTCTAGTGGCATTAGCAATTGTTAATTTACTAGTTATTCTTTTATTTAAATTTTATTTGAAAGGATCAGGTCTATTATCTTGAATGTGTTTGAGGTTATTACTCAGCGTTTTCAAATTGTTTCGCTAACCTGAAAGCCTTTTTAATTATGAGAAACCCTCCATAAGCTCCAGCTATCAAAGGTAAAACAATTAAAGGATTTGGGGAGTAATCTGAATAATTTTTTACACCATCAACATATTCATATCCAGAACATTTAAGGTAGAGGAAAGTAAAAAATGTAATACTCCATCCAATAATCGATAATACTCCACCTTTTTTATCTCCTTCGTAAAATCTATCTAAACCTAAACCCCAACCACCAATTAAAAAGATTCCTCTTACTACAGAATTTTTTTCTTTATTTTTAAGCATAATTTTTAAAATGTTCACTATGAACATAACTTATTTATTAAGATCTCGCGACATTACTTCTAGGTAGAACTACTTAATTTAACTAGATTTCTATGAGTTTTGTTATAAACAGCATTAAATCAAAAAAAATCTTTTATAAATGTAATAACTTTAAAAATTTTTGATGTTGATTAGAACAAAATTATTCTTAGCTTTTTTATCAACAGCCTTTTTAGGAATATTTATCCCTTCTTCTTATTCAACCCCAAATTTTGATAGTGAGTCTAACTACATAAACAATCTAGATAAACTGACCAAAAATAATAATTCAGATATTTATATTCCCAAAAACAAATTAGATAAATACATAATCAATGGAGCAACTTATTCAACTAAGTTTGTTCCTTTAATGAATGAGGGTGCAGAAGGTAGTGAATATTCTAATTTAATGATCAATGATGGTAAAAGGTTATTAGTTGATGCTGGATTCGATTTCATAAATTCCACAGCTAATAGCTCAATTAAAAGTATTCCTTTCTTTGCTCAAACAACAGTTAATATTTCTGGAGGAACAGAATCAGATACGAGTTTCTCTATTAATAGTTTGATGAAACTAGGAGAACTAGCTCAAGATGATGAGGGTGATGTTAAGACCCTTGCTTTTTCTCAAGCAAGATTTGCTACAGCCACAAATGCAGATGGTTCAACTACAAATTTAGGTCTTGGTATTAGACATCGTCCTAATGATGTATCAATGCTTGGAGCTAATGCTTTCTGGGACTACAGAATGACTGAATATAGTGATGCTCATAGCAGACTTGGTCTTGGAGGAGAATATCTTTGGAAAGATTTTGAATTAAGAAACAACTGGTACATAGCAATTACTGATGAAAAAGATGTAACTGTAAATGGTACATCATATAAAGAAAGAGTAGTTGATGGATGGGATGTAGAACTTGGCTACAGACTTCCTAATAATCCTGAACTTGCTTTTTTTGTAAGAGGTTTTAATTGGGACTATAAATATACACAGGATAATTCTGGATTAGAAGGTGCAGTTAGTTGGCAAGCTAGTCCACATATTGGTCTTGAAGCTTGGGTTTCTAATGAGATATCAGCAGCTTCGACCAACCTTAATTCAAAACTTCCTGGAACAGATGAGACCTTTTTCGGTTTGAGGATGAATTTGACAGGAAGCCCAGTAATTTTTTCTAAGAAAAACTACAAGAAAAATATGATTACACAAATGATACAACCAGTTAAACGCAAATATGATGTTCTCCTAGAGAGATCCGCGGGTACTTTCCAAAACAGAGCTAAAGGAGTTTAAAATTTTTTATGAACTACTCACAATTAACAAAAATAGTATTACTACCTTTAAGTATTTCAGGTATATTGCTAAATACAGAGCCATCTAAAGCAACAGATTGGTCAGAAAGTAATACCGCTGTAAGTTGTCAATCTAATCAACAAAATATGAGTGATGCAGCAATAGGGACTTCACATAGTAAACCATTCACATATTCATCTAATGCAACACCGCCACATTCTGCATGTTATGCTACCCCAGATGGATACGAAATAACTTTATATAAAATTGGGATGTGTACAGATGATCCTTTTCACTCTACAGATGCAGATATTAATTTTTCAGATACTAACTGTACCTGGTCAATGGAATCAGATAATGGTGTTACCGTAGATCTTGCTGCCTCCTTAAACCAATCTTTAGCTTTACCAAGCGCATCTACGAGACCACCAAACGGAACATATACTCATTTCGTTATGGTTATGGCTAATAATATTAAGATTAAAGGCTCTTATACTACTACTGATGAGACCAATGGCGGGACTTTTTATACGAAGCCATCTGATAATCCTGGGTCCACAAATTCACCAGGTCTGTTTGATAAATCATTATCTGCCGCACAATCTTTTACACATGAATTTGATGAATACGGATTTAACGTTAATAGTCCTTGCAGATTCGATTACCAAAGGACAGTATCTAGCGGGACTAATCAAGGTGTAGTTAGAGCTGTTGTAACTAATAGTTCATTAGAAACGGCTACCAACTGCAGCTCAATTGCAAGGGTTGTTGGTGTCTTCAAATCAAATAATAGTCTTAAAATAAATGAAGAGACAAATGGTTTAGAAATAAAATTTGTCGTATCAGGTTCAGGACTTTATGTTGAAGGAGGAGGACCTGGAGACTCAACTTATCAACCAAATTGGGCATATTCAGGAGACTTTATTCCTACTTTTAATACCTTTTAATTAGTAATTAATAATGAAAAATTTCAAAAAATTAATGCTTACTGGATTCTTATCGTTGAATTATGTTTTTACCATTCAATCAACAAAAGCCGAAGAATTTGATATGCCGAAATGTCCCACCACTCCTCCTACCTACTCGCAATTGCTTGCATTAGCCGAACCTTCAGATGAGTTCGAATGTTTAGGTACTCCAGAAAAGTATGAAATTACTATTTATGAAATGGGCCTATGTTCTTCTTCTTCAAACCCGATAACAGGTTCTTCTGGTTCAAAAATATGGGATAAATCTACTTGTATTGCAACAATGATTTCTGATATTAATGGAACAAAAGTTGATCTTGCACCAGGTAGTTCTGACTCCAAAATAGCAGCATTATCATCGGCTCCAGATAGGCCAGCGAACGGTAATTATAATTATGCCTATATCTTGATTTCTTCAGCCTTTAATTTAAAGGGTAGTTATACATTATCTGATGGAACTACCTATTACTCAAAACAAGGCAACGACGATCTTGGTCCATTCGGCGCTGCTGATAAAACACTTTCAGCGGCCCAAGAGCATGGAGAAGAAGTTGACAATATAGGACTGGGGGAAGGGTCTTGGACGGTAGCCAATGGTGCTGAAATGAGTTCAGCTTTTCAAATGGATAACGGTAAAATGTCAGCTATTCTCTTAAATGATTGTAATCATGTTGCAAATTCTTGTAGTAATACAACTTCAGCAAAAGCAACTTCTCAAGCAAACGTCTCTAAACTATTAGCAATTTTCGAGCCTACTAGTCAAATCAATATTTCTGATACTACAAGTGGAATCGAAGTTAAACTAGTTGTTAAACAAGGAGGATATTTAATTGGAGGAAATAATACTGATATTGAATTTTTTGGTTCCGCTCCTTTCCGACCTCAAATTACTACTTTTTAAATTTTTAATTTTCAATTAAAAATTAAATAAAGATATTGTTGGTTTTATGTAAATAAAAATTTCCCCATAGAGGTCTTTCATTATTCTTATCTCATCATCTAAATAGATTACTGTAACTTCACATGAAGGGATTTCCTTATTCCAAGGTAGTTTCTCCCAAACTTCTTTTACTGGATACCATCTATCCATAAGAATTTTGCTAAATATTGGGATTTTATTAAGTCCATCTACTTTAGAGACTTTGGTTTTCTGCAAATTCATTTTAAGTACCCTGTCCTCTAAATTTAAATCATCAGCAAGCGTTATTACTTTTCCTCCAAAAGTTGGAAGAAGCTTGAACCAACCAAGAATTGGAATTGTTGTAAGCCCAAATATTGTGGTATCAAATGTTGATAAAAATTCTTTTTTATCAAAATCAATATTTTGAGCAATTCTTCCAATGGTAGAAAGACCAAATGATCCAACTTGTAATTGATGTAGTTTAAAAAAAAGATTACTTTTAAATTCATCATTTAACGCTTTTTCTATAGCTAAAAAGAACGGTGAACTTCTAAATAATTCAACTGTTGAATAAATTAATTCCCACTCTCCAGATAATTTTTCTTCAGAAACTTCCATATTAAAATTCTCAAGACTATTTATAAGTTTTTCCATCTCTTTCGATTTTTCTTGATACATAGGTGCAATTAATTTGTTCAGTCTTTGCCCCCTGTCAGTAATAGCTGCTATTTGATATATCTTCTTTTTTATCTCCTCAATATCAGTCATAATAAGATTTTTACAAACTTTATATTAATTTATTTTATGAGTATTGGTGTTACTTAAATGTTTTTTTCTTGGTTGGATATTAATTTGTTTAATATTCTCCCCATCTTTTGCCAATTTCAAAACCCCATTTGGATGTTAAGCAAATTACTTCTTCATGATTTTTACAATCCGACAACTCTTTCTTTTTTATAGGATTATTTTTAATTAATTCTGAAATTTTGTTTAATTGTTCTATTTTTTTTAGGAAATTTACTAAATCTTTTTCAGCCATTTTGATATTAAGATGTAAATTTCTGGTCGTAAGTAAAAATATAATATAAGACCCAGCCAACTCCACCAATTAAAATTGCAACCATAATATTTACTGACCAAACAATTTCTATCATTTTGATTTAATTAATATTTTCATATTAACTAAATTTTTAATCATATCTGTAATCAGATTTTGGAAGTATCTAAGTTTTGTCTTTGAACGTATATGGATTATATTTGTTTTAAAGTAGGTAATTGAAAAAATGGGAGAAGCTAAAAGAAGAGAAGAATTAGGATTGCCGCCTAGAGAAAAGAAAGTAACAAAAAAGGATTCAAAAAGTAATTTAAATCAATTCTTGAATAAATATCCTTTTGCTCCATATATCTTGGGAATTTCTCTCCTTACGATATTAATAATCGATCTAATTAATTACTATAAATAGTTTTATTTAAAAAAAATTTCATATCTTAATTTTTAATTCATAAATCTGCATTCTTTTATTCCGCATTTATAAAAATATTTTTCCATAATTAATTGATTACTTAATTAAAAAACTAGAATCGCCAATGTTTGATAATATCGGTACCGCCTTAGTCCAAGCAATAGGATTTTTTGGTGTTTTTGGATATTTTGTCTATCAGCTTTTATCAGATGGTAAAAAATCAATACAGAATAAATCTAAATCTCCTGTTAAAAAAGTAAATCAGAAAAAAGATTTAAAGGATAGACCTAAGAAGCAAGGATTATTTGGTAGAAAAAAAGAACTGATAACTGAGGATATGAAACCAAAGAAAAAGGGATTATTTGGTAATAAAGTAGAACCAGTAAAAGTTGTAGAAGAACCGAAAAAGAAAGGATGGTTTAGGTAGACAATTTAAGAGAATTTAAAAACGATTGTGATATCTTTTATACAAAAAAATATTAATTCTATTTTTATAATGTAAATAATAAATTTAGATTAATGAACCATAGAGAAATTACAAAAAAATATTGTGACTTAATTGATAGAGCAGAACAAGCCAATGGTAGAAAAGAAATTGTTGGTTTACTTAAAAAAGCTGCTAAATTAAAATCCAAAATTGAAATTAACTTATAATTTATAGAAAATTAAAAAATTTTCTAAATGTAAAATTTATTTAAATAAAAAAAAATACATGCGATAATCATATGAAATTTTTTTTTTATGAATAAAAAAGGATATACAACTGAAAGTGGTGGAAGACAAAATGGATTTGCAATTGAACCAGAAATTAATCCAATAACACAGGGAGAATCTAAAAAATCTTTTCTATTATTCTTAGGGATATTATTACCGTTCTTAATAGGTGGGATTTATTATTTTAAAACGCTATGAAAAAAATATTTTTTCATAAATCATTTTTCGAAATATATTCTTGAGAACTAATAATATCCTGCATTAGTCCTTGGGAAGATGAGTTAAATCCATTTTTCTCAAGATAATTTTTAACTTCCTTAAATTTTTTTTGAATTTTTTTTGTATATGGGGTTGTCATTAAATAGTCTTCTTGTTCCGTAGAGTAATTCATTTAATTTAATTTTTATAATTATCTTAGATTTTGCTAAATATTTCATAAGTAATGAAGTTATAACCATTACATAAAATGATTACTAGTAATAAATACTTAGTCTCGAAAATTGATTTTTATGTTTTTAGTCGGCAGATATTATTTTGAGAGATTTAACTTTTTTAATACTAAAGAGTGCTTATTGTCACTAGTTCCATTAAATCTCTCGATTTCAAATAGTTTTGAAATACATCTGAATAAAAAGCTCTTTTTGCAGCTATCTTAGATTCAAATTCAATTACCATCCCTAGTTGGCCTCCATCCCATTTGTGTGAGTTGGAATCTTGGGTAATATCTTTTTTTACTACAACCCCACCTACAGATCTTATCCATGGCAAGACTGTCCTTATATATTCGAGAAACAAATCAGCATTTGGAATAGATATTTTCTTAAGCCAGTAACTCTTTGTCATGAAATCAAAACAATTTCAGTAGAATATAGCACATCAACGTAAGTATTTTTGCTTAAGTTATTTTGTAAATCTTTTTAAATGAATTTAGAACAACAATTAATGGGCTTAATCCTTTCAAGTCCTAAAACAAAAAAGATTAAAAATATGGCTGAAGAACTAGAGAACGAATCAAAATTTACCCTTAGCAATGATATTAATAAGTTAGAAGGAATATGGGAGCTTAGATGGAGTAGTTCAAAAGCTCCATTTCTAAATTACTCTCCTCTAGTTGATAACCTTCAAATTCTTGATCCATTAAATCTAAATGGTTTGAATTTACTCAAGCCCAGAGGGATTAATTCAATTGTTGGAACAGGAATAGTAGCAAAATTGAGTTCTTTAAATGAAAAGAAAATTGGTGTTAGTTTTACTCATGCTGGAATAATTGGACCTTATATTGGAATAAGGAAAATAAACGCTTTAACTAAGATTCAAAAAGAACAAAAAGGATGGTTAGAAATTACTTTTTTAAGCAAAAATCTTAGAATTTGCAGGGGTGATAAAGGAACTTTATTTATTCTTAGAAGAATTAAAGACAATGTCTTATTTGAAAGGTTTCAAGAATTTATTGAGTCTCTCTAAATTATTTATCTTTTAATCCAAATATATTTCAAAAAAAAGAATATTGGCACATATTTAAAGAACTCTTTGGGTATCTCATATGACAAGAATTTTAATAATTCCTCTAACCAATAACCTAGGTCAATTCCAAATAGGTATCTTTCCAAAACGAACCAAAATTCATTATCAAAGATGGTTCTTAAATTAAGGTAGATATATTCCCAATGGAATGTATTCCAATATTTTTGTAGATAAGAAGATATGATTAGCCATAATGATATAAATAAGAAACTTTTTATAAATTTATAGATCTTTTTCATAATTTTTTATCTAAAACAGAATAGATTTTTATAAAAAATTTTTTCTTAATTAAATATTATTTGTAAATTGTTGTATTTAAACAAAATATGATCAAAAAAAAATTTTTTCTAATAAATAACAATTATTTGTCTTTTTTAGAAATATTTTGTGCTTTGATATTTTTATTTCTTAAATTAAATCCTAAAAATAAAAAAGTTAGATAAATAAAAATACTGCCTATTAATATTATAAATAGTTTGGAAATGTCCACTAGAATATTTTTAATAATGCTTATAAATACAATTATAATTTTAATTTTTTAAATTTAAAAATAAAATATCATTCCGCGATAATTAGTAGTAATTTATTAAGCTAAACTAAATATTTAAGATAATGCCAATAGTTTTCGCTTGGAGCCTTTGCCTTTCCGTTGTAGTTGTATTGCTATCGACAATTCCATTAACTCTAGGAAGAATCAAAGCTGGTTATTCTGTGGAGAATATGTCTGCACCAAGAGCATTATTTGATCAATTGCCAGACTTTGGTAAAAGAGCAGTTTGGTGTCATCAGAATTGTTGGGAAAGCATTTCTATTCATGCTCCAGCCTGCATACTTTGTTTAATTACTTTACCTGATTCAAATCTCTCATTAATAGCTGCTTGGATGCACCCTCTCTTACGTTTCTTGTATATTGGCGCTTATGTTTTAAACATTCCTATTGCTAGAGGTTTAATATGGGCTTCTGGAATTTTTACGACACTTGTTTTATATAAGGAAGGGATATCCCAACTTATTTAATTTAATTAAAATAGTAGATTTTCTAAATCTTTTAATTCAAAATCATTTATTAGTTTCACCTTATTAGCTCTAGCTAATTTTTGTGCTGATTTAGTAAAACCAGATTTTGATACTAATACTGCATGAGTTCCTTTCCAATATAATTTACCAGCAGAGATTTCTTGAACAGCATTGTTTCCTACTGCTTTTTTATGATTTTTACATTGAATACAAATCCTTAAATTATAGATAGAGGCAATCAAATCCACTCCTTGGTCTCCGGTAATAGGTGTTTCTTTTACTTTCCACCCATTCTTTTTAAGAATTTCCATACAATGATTTTCAAATATAATTCCTTTTTTATAGTTTTGATTATTATTCTTCGATGAATTATTTTCTATTAAATTTAAACAAGTTTTTTCTATTTGACTAGCTATGAAAACAAACCAGTCTTCATTCTCCAAAATTCTACTCGCACCAATTATTTCATCATTAATGATTGGATTAATCTTGCGATAAGCTTTCCATTTTTCAAAAAAAATGTCTTGACCTGAAAAACTTTTTAAAATGACTTTTTCCCAAAAGTATGGAATACCTTCTTTTAACCTTTTTGAACCATTATTGATGCTTTTTTCTATTAATTTTTCATCAAGTGGTGGATTACCAATCCACTTTTTCAAGTCTTCGTTACCGTAAGCATCTATAACTTTTAATCTAATTCTTTCCTCCAATAGGTTGTATTTATTTTCTTCAATAAGTCTATTTATCGTTTCAAGGAAGTAATTTGCATTTAAGGCATTATTTAATTTATCTTTTCTTTTATTTAATAGAAAAGCTCTAAAAATAGTTATCAAAATTAACAAAATTAGAGAAACTAAAATAATAAAAATATTATTCATTATTTTTTAGTTAAAATGATTTTGTTTTTCTGATTATAAAATCATTTTTTGTAATTAATGTAGAATCTTTTACATCAAAACCATTTATTGCTGAGATTTCGCCTTTAATACCTTCCAATGTTAATTGTTCAATAATACCTTTAATAACTTCGTCTTCAACTAATTTTCGATCAATTCTTTCTGGTGTTATGTCTGTTAACCATTTAGAGGTCTTTTTTTTTACAACTTCAGTCGGATTAGTTATTTTTAAGTAAATTGCCATTTTATAAAATATTTATATTTATTATAAGTCAAGTCTTTTTTATTCTTTATTTTTGTCATTACTTTCCCATTCAAGAAACTGAAAAATAATAATTGCAAAGATTGAAAAAAATATAATAAAAAGACCTAGCCATCCTATAAATTTATGTTCAGTAAAAAGATTAGTTAGAGAAGATGTTTCCTGATAACTTGATTCCATTTGATATTGATATGTATCCAAGACAAGAAATATATCCTTCATTAGTGAATAGAATTTAATTGCTCTAAATAATTAATAAATTAACTAATCATAATCTTATCAGTTTAATTTTAAAAAAGCTTTTGATATGAAATCAGGCCTTTTTCTTATTATAGAAAAACTTTTTTTATTTATTAGAACCAAATTAACCTCAGCTATGGTCAAAACTGTTTTGCTTTTGTTAATAAATTTTGAATTGATTTTTATTTTTGGACTTTTGCTTATTTCAAATATAGTTTCGATTGTTATAGTATCTCCAAGAAATAAAGGTGATATATATTTTATTGAGGTATCTATTAAAGGTAACTCAAAACCATTTTTTGTAAGGTCAACATAATTTATACCTGCTTTTGAAAGTGCATTGATCCTTCCTTCTTCAAGCCAATCAAAATATGTACCATGCCACATAACCCCTGCATGATCTGAATGTTGTGGTAAAACTATCTTTTCAATTTTCCAAATTTTTTTCATTTATATTATAAATTTTGAAATGTATATATGTATATCTATAATAAAAATATTGTTAATGAAGTTGGTTTATATTAAATAAAAATAAAACAAAAACTATATTTTAAAAATTATGTTTGATCGAAATTATAAAGAAAGAAAAATGAAGAAAATATTCCAGTGGAGAGAATATTTAAATTGGAAAAAAATGAACTCAACTCAAAAAATTAATTTTAAAAGAGCATGCTTGTTTCCTTTCTTAGTTTATGTCGTTTATGTTTTTCTTTTTAAATATTCAATGGCTAT
>QCGL01000008.1 GCA_003279935.1 Prochlorococcus sp. AG-388-A04 | reverse complement strand
GAAAAAAATCTTACATATCCAGCTCTTGACTTTGTTTTAAAGTGCAGTCATTGTTTTAATTTGTTGGATGCTAGAGGAGTTATCTCGGTAACAGATAGAGCTCAATACATAGAAAAGATTAGAAAATTAGCAAGAGAAGTTGCCTCTTCATGGGTGAAGGAAAGAGAGTTATTAAACTTCCCATTGGCTAAAATTTAAAAAACCAAGTACTGGATTAAAGTGACCCATAATATGTATAAATTGCTACACATAAGTGAAACTTTTTTTCCTACCTAATAAAGTTACGCTCGATACAATTTAATTACCCATTCGTATGGGTTTTTTCCGTGTGAGGTAAAATGAAACTCTTCCAACAAATGTTGGTTGCTAGTGCATCTGTCGGTTTAATTGCTCCGATAGCTGTCCAAGCTAACGACATTAATATTGAAGGTATGAATAACTACACAAGTAGTAAGTCATCTTCAAAAAAACAACAAATTAATAGCAAAACTTTCATTAACGAAGTTAATGACGATATTGCAACCGTTAATCAGTTAGAAGCTCAAGAAAATGGTATTGAAGCAGGAAGCTTCTCTGATACAACTTCTTTGACAGGTAAAGCAACTTTCTCCGTAGGAGGAGTTGAAAATTCTTCTGGAGATTTAACTGAAGGTACAACAGCTCAGTACATGTACCAGATGAACTTAAATACTAGTTTTACTGGCGATGATGATCTTTATGTAAGGCTTAAAACCGGTAATGCAACTGCACCGTTTAACAATAAGCTTATGGGTACTTATTTAAGTTCCACTAATACTTATAGTGACACATTAAAAGTTGACAAAATTTGGTACTCCTTTCCAGTTTCGGATTCTGTAACTGCGTGGGTTGGTCCTAAGATTGAAAACTATTACATGCATGGAGCTTCTCCTTCAATTTACAAACCAGTTTTGAAAGGTTTTAAACTTGGTGGTAATGGTGCTGCTTACGGTGCGAGTACAGATTCTGGTATTGGTATTGCCTACAATGCTGATAACGGATTCTCTGTAAGCTCTAATATCGTCAGTGATACAAATGGTACATCTTTTGGTTTCTTAAGTAATGAAGTTGACGAAAACTGGTCTACTCAAATTGCTTATACAAAACCTAATTACCATGTATCTCTAATGGTTGCATTAAAGTATGACGGTTGGAAAGACGAATACTTCTCAACTGTAAAAGGTTCTACACGTGGTACAGGAGTTAATAGCAGTAACTATGGACTAAGAGGTTACTGGAGACCAGATGATTCTGGTACAGCTACTCCTGAGATATCTGTTGGTTACGACATCTCTACTATTGATGGCGCAGCTAGCACTGTTGATGAAACTGATGCTTACTTTGTGGGTTTAACATGGAATGATATGTTCCGAGCTGATGATAGAATCGGATTAGCTTTTGGTCAGCCACAAACAAGAGAAGATGAGACAGTTGATCCCTTCATGTGGGAAGCTTACTACTCATTTAAAGTTAATGACAGTGTTACTATGACACCGGCAATCTTCGGTGGATCAGATGTCAACGGTACAGCCAATACGGATGTAAGCGGTGCTGTTCTTGAGACAACTTTCAAGTTCTAAATTTAATTTAGATATATTAAAACGCCCTAATAAGGGCGTTTTTTTTTTGATTATATTTTGACCAAAAAAAAAGTCCTTTAAAGACTTTTTTGTTAATAAATTATAAAAAAAATTTAAGTGGGATTCTTAAATTTGTTACCAACAATTTTCTCCCTCTCCAATAGGAATACAAACACTAGATTTAGCAGCTTCGTCAGCTAATTTTTGGGCTGCTTCATCCAATATGAAATCTGAATTAACAGGCATATCAGTATTCCATTCCTTTAAACCTCCCATATCATTTTCTCCTGCTTTTAAGGAAATATCCTCTGTCGCGGCTATGGAAAGGGCACTTGTTGCTGCTACAAATAATGCTATTGCACTTCTTTTTGGCATTTAAAATTTAAACTTAACTACTTATATATTAAATAACTGAATAACTATTTTCTACACCATGTATAAAATGTTTCTTTAGTAACCTAGCAATCTAAGCAAATTTGAATAGGATTTGAAAACAAGATCAAGCTCATCAGATCTTCCATGCTTAGCCAGTATTCCTCTAGCACCTGCATCAAGATCAAATAAATACTCTCTTTCTTCAATTGACTTAACATAACTCTCAATCCATCCAACGCATACTAATCTTTCACCATTTTTTATCTCTTTTACTGAATGCAGATAAGTACTTGGATAAATAATTATCTCTCCGCCTTTTAGCTTAAATTCTTTCTCAGAGTTAATCGTTTCAATTACTAACTCTCCACCTTCATAACAATCTTTATTAGTTAATGAAATAGTAAAAGATAAATCTGATCTCCCTGAAGACATAAATGGATTATCAATATGTCTCCCATAACCCATATTTTGTGATGATTTTGTGAACATTGTCCCATGTATTATTTTTGGGAGAGAAAAACTCTTAATTAGCGAGTTAGCCAGAATCTTTTTATTAATTAATTGAGAATATTTTTTTGAAACTTCCGAATTTCTTTTTAATTGCAAATTATTTTTAACTTTTGAAGCATGGCTTCCAGCGGTTTTTTTTCCATCTTCCCAAAGATTATTTTGTTTATTTATATTGTTATTTAATATTTCTATTTCCTCTTCATTGAGCAGCTGATGAGTTAAATAATTCATTTTGTGTATAAAAAATGATACAAGGTCGTGTATAGAAAATTTCTTTTAGGATTCTTGTTCGTTGTATGTATATAAAGTAACCATAGATACTCTTTGATAAAATTGCAAAAACTAAAAAGACTGTTTTTTTCAGCTTTGACTCTTACTTTTTTATTTAATACAAATATACCTGTTAACTCAACTGAAAAAGAAGTGAAGGTCTATTCAGGAAGGCATTACAATACTGATAGAGGAGTTTACAAGAAATTTGCTGAAGAAACTGGTATAAAAGTAAGACTTATTGAAGCTGCCGGTATATCATTAATTGAAAGATTAAAAAGAGAAGGAAAGAATTCTCAAGCAGATTTAATTTTGCTAGTTGATGCAGCAAGAATAACAAATGCTGCAAAAGCAGGTTTGCTTCAAAGAATTGACTCATTAAATTTAGAGAACGATGTTCCTGATGGTTTAAAAGATCCAGGTAAGGAATGGTATGCACTAACTAGAAGGGTCAGGGTCATGGTTGCTAATCCAAAAGTTGTTGATATTAATAAAATAAGGGACTATACGGATCTAGCTGATCCCTCTTTAAAAGGGAAAGTATGTTTAAGAAATAGAAAAAGTCCCTACAACCAATCTCTAGTAGCTAATCAAATAGTTAATAAAGGTGAGTCTGAAACTAAAGCTTGGTTAAGTGGAATGATTTCTAATGTTTCTAAACCTTTCTTCCCCGGAGATATTGCAATAGTAAGAGCAGTTTCCAAGAAAAAATGTGGGGTCGGGATTGTCAATCACTACTATGTCGCAAGAATGCTTGCTGGCGTTAATGGAAGAAGAGATTCGCTATATGCAAAAAAAACTTCTGTTATTACACCCAATCCTGTACACGTAAACATTAGTGCTGGAGGTATTGCTAGATATGCAACTAACAAATCTGAAGCTGTAAAATTGCTTGAATTCTTAGCCTCTCCGGAAGGAAGTAAGGGCTTAGCAGCACCTACTTTTGAACATCCTTTAAAAGAAGTTAATCAAAATCAAATAGTCAAAAACTTTGGGGAGTTTACTTCTGATAAAGTCACTGTAGATGAGCTAGGTGAAAATAATTCTCTCGCAATCAAAATGATGAAAGAAGCAGGTTGGAATTAATAAGTAAAAATATAAAAAATAAAACGAATTAATAAATTTTATATATTATTTTATTACGGAGAGGTGGCTGAGTGGTCGAAAGCGAACGATTCGAAATCGTTTAATAGGCAACTATTCGTGGGTTCGAATCCCACCCTCTCCGTTTAATTATCTTCCTGTAAAGTGCTATGTGGGCAATAATGTAGTCAAAATCGGTTTTTAAAGAAGTTGCTTGTCCTATATAGTCCAATATTTACCAGTTTATGCCTGATTGTGTTGGTGGATGTGTTGGTGGATGTGTTGGTGGATATTTTTTGATGTGTTGGTGGATATTTGATGCACGAAGTATGTGTTGGTGGATTCCTCAAGATCGCTTGTAAATAAATGGTTTGTTCAGATTCTTTTGGAGGTAAGTAGGTATCATCTTTATTTGATTTTCTTCTCAAACTCCTTGAATGATGATTGCATTTGACCAGTATTTTCTTTTGGATCATCTTTATCCAAACCTCTAATTTTTCTCCATCTGGAATAGATATATCCAAGATAGATTCCTTGTATTAAATTCTTGGTACCCTTTTCTAATATATTCTTCGAAAATTTATTGTTTAACTTTCCACTTTCTAGTAATTCTTTTTCCTAATCTATTTCTTCTTTCATTGTTGCTGCTGCTCTTGTATCTTCTTCAATCTTTCGTATTCAACGTGCAGAACACCTAAACGCCAAGCATTTTTAAATCCTTTTACACCACCCATTAGGAGTTTTGCATCTGAAGGCGAATGAGATTTCATGTTCAAGAACTCTTTCTGCCAAGAAGTATCATCCCATTTAGTGCTCATACTTTCGCTCCATACTTTTTGAAATCATCCAAAGAATTTACAACTATGCTCTTGTAATCATTAGGAAACCTTTGTTTCATTATATCTGGGATGTTTAAGCAATCTGGATAGGGATTATGTAAATAAAAGATCACTTCCTTCTCTTCCTTCAAAACAATGTAATTAAATAACCCACCTTTATAATTATGTTTTGTATTCATTTAATTAATGCCTCAACTTGCTCTGTTTCTATTAAAGGAAAATATGAAATATCATAACTTAGTGAAAATATTCTTCTTCTTCATCACTTAGTGAATTTGAATCAACCTCATCAAAACTTTTAGTTTGTTTATTCCATTCAAAATATTCAACATAACTTCCTTCACATTCCAATAATTCTCCAAGTTCTAATGTCTCAGGGTTTATTTGGTATATACAAGTTTTTAAAGTATCAAAACGAATATCTAATTTTTCTAATTCTTTATCTTCAAGATATTGATTTAGGTAATCAAAAATATCTTCAGTTTCTTTAAAATTCCCAAATTTAGGAGTGAAAGTAAAACCATCATCATATCCAATTGCTACATCTATACATTTTTTTTCAAAGAATGAAAATTCTGGCGGATGAATGTCAGGATATAAATTCCCGACTCCAAATTTCTCTATTTTCTTTTGTTCAGTCATATTTAAAATTTTTTTTAATTTTAAAGAACCTGTCAATTTTTGTCTTTTACTCTTTACTTTTAAATAAATCAATTTTGATATCAAAGGTGACGACGATTCCAATACTTATAAGCAATAATCCAATTGCAATTTGAGGTGAAGGTAAAACCATACAATACTTATTTCCAATAACCCTATCGAATCCATTTCAGTTTCGATGAAAGATTGAGTAATATTAATTTTTAATAAACCAGAACATTTTAATATGTCACACGTAGAAAATGATCTTGATATATATTACGCAGTAGGTAATGCAAATACTCAAAGACAAGAGAATGAAATTGCAAAAATTATCAAAAAAAGGAATGCTTCTGGATGGAAATTGATCTCAACAAGCACCGCAATTGTGGACACTAAAAACCAATTTTCAAATCTTTACCTATTTTGGGAAAAGAAATAGTGTCAAGACTAAACTTATTTTAGATCTTTTCTATTAGATTAATAACATTAGAAACTCCTCACACACTAATTTCTGATACTAAACGCCCCGATTCTTAAAAATTAGGGTGTTTTTTAATGCAATTAAGTCTTTAAGGTTGGATCTGGTATATGTGACAATTAAGTAATATTACTCACCCCCTTTCGCGGAAAGGAAATATTTGGCATATTCTGAAAATGTGTGTAGGAGAGATTTTACTGGAACAGTGGAAACAAGGAAACACTTAATTCGGTAAAACCATAAAAAGACCTCTAGAAATAGGGGTCTTTTTTTATAAATTATTGGCAATGAATACTCAAAATTAAATAAAATAAAGGGCATTTGTTTGCCCCTTTCGAGTCTTATACACTCATTATCTAAAAAGTCGGTGAGTGCTTTTGACTCCTGATTTATTTCTACTCCTGTTGAAGGGGAAAAGATAGTCGTGACAACCACAAAGCACTTCTACTCGGGTAAAAATACTCTATGAATTTCAGGTTAAATGGAGGAGAATATAGGTATAGATTTAGGAGGTATTATGAAACTCAATACTCCGTTCACCTCTCTTAGAAATGCGACTTCAGATATTTGGAGAATGCATGATTTTAATTACAAATTATCGGAAGAATAAAAGCAATATTACTGGGAAAGAGAATGTATAGATCATCCAACTAGATCTCATTGCAAAGTTTAGTAATTAACAATTAACAAGGAGGTTTTATGAAACTCATTACTCCATTCACTATCCTCAATCAAAAATTCCATGAAATGGATTTGATTAGAGATGCGATGAAGAACAGAAGATTAGCCACAGAAAGATTGTATGATGATCTCAGGAAAATGTACAACAAGCATTAATTTGCCTAAATTTATTAAAACAATAAGAATTCAAGAGAAAGAAAAAGACCCCTTTCATGCGTCTTTTTTTTACAAATTCACTACTTTTATTGACCTTCCTATATCGCGCGAAGTGTGCTTTTATATGCCATAAATTGTAGTGGGAGGTGTAGTGTGGGGTAAATGAGTTCTTCTCGAAAATGCTTCCTAATAATGGTTCTCTATTTACCTTGGTGGAATGAGATAAAATTTCACCCTCTCCGTTATATTAACTAATTAAATATTTTCGTTCATAGTAATTATGAATTCATACGCCCATAAAGTTAATATATAAGATACTTGATGAAGACTTTTAGCAAAAAATAATGTTCATATAAGTCTAAAATTTAATCACAATTTTTCAAATGTGTTTGGGATGTTTTTTGGATGTCTCCATAATGTGTTTGTAAAAATAATATTTTTTTACTAAATTATGTTTTACATTTAACGAGTGGTTCATATTAATTCATATTCAAATTTTCACTTGTCTTTATCACTAATTAAGTTATTCAGTAATGTTAAAAATAGATTTTAAATACTTTAAACTATTACCAAAAGGTAGAAAAAGATTATTTTTATTTTACGGAATTACAAATTTTTTAATAACAAATTCAGTTCTTCATTTATTACTCTTAGTAATACCTATATTTTTAGCCACTATAACTAGTCAAATCACTAATTTAATAATAGGTTTTTTCTTATATGGTAAAAAAGTTTTCAAGATGAAGAATCTAACTTATAAAGAATTCAGTAAGTATATTTTATTAGCATCATTTAATTGGACTCTGAATTATGTATCAATTAGATTTATGTATGAAAATGGAATCCATAAAAATTTAGCTGCAATATTTACGATCCCTTTTCTTGTATTGATTTCATATTATTTTCAAAAAAAATATATATTTATTAAACCTGTTTAGTAAATTATTTTTTTCAGGAGAGTTTTTAAGATGTGTTTGGGATAATATAACTTTTCTGCTTAATTACTTATTCATATCATTGCATGTCTATTCATAATATATTGACTATAACTTCACCCTCTCCGGATATTTCACGTTTAAGTTTTATTGAGGTTGTTTCAAATGTTCAGAAATTCAAATTCTGACTTTATTTCATAAAAAAATTTTTCGAAATTAATTGGTACTTTCTTTCGCATTTCATAAAGCAAAATCAAATAAAAACTTCTGTTGAATTTGATTGTGGTTTCGGTAACACAATGAGTTGTATTCAAAAAGAAACAAATATAGAAATAATGTAATTAGCAATATTTAGGAAATATTTTTTTTAAAAATTAATGACATCATTGTACCAGGATATGCGGGAGAGCAATAAGGAGGAAGTTTTGGATATTGCTTAGCAGCACTTATAAACTTTTTGCCATCATTTTTTAAATTTGCGTATGGTGTATCGATATATCCACACTCATAACTTATAAGTTGTAAACCAGCCTGAGCAGCTAAGTGAACAATTGATCTTCTTGAAAAATAATGAATATGCACTGGTGGATTAAACTGATTCCATTTCTCCCTAAAGATCATTGCACAAGGACTATCATTATCTGGAGTAGCACATATATAAAAATAGCCTCCATCCTTAAGTTTTCTAGACAAATTATTTAATATAGATATAGGGTCGCTCAGATGTTCAATCACTCCTCTCATGGTAATTAAATTAAAATTAAGTTCATTAGGTAAATCTAAAATATTAGATACAACCTTCAAGTTATTTTTCCTATAGATACCATTTTCAATGGCTGATGAATTTACTTCAACTCCATATTTTAAAACACCAGGAAGTCTATTCAAAAACTTTCCTGTACCCGAGCCAAAATCTAATACATTTATTAATTCTTTAAAATTACATATTTTATTTAGGTATTCAACATCTAAGGCATACTGACTTTCTCTCAAAATTGTAAGTTCAGCTTGATTTGAATATCTTTCATCATAATATGTCTCATTATAATTAAGTTTCAGTTCTTTCTCTTCTAAAGTTTCATTCAATCCTGCATATCCGCAATCACCACAAATGTAAAATTCATATTTATCTTTCTTAATCCATTTCCGTATGAAATCACCTTTGCAGCAATAGCAATAAGTTTTTTTCATAAGTTGGTTTGGATCAGGTTTAACATGATTATATCAATTCCAACTAATTTCACCTTTCTAATTTGCATTTATATAAATTAAAGATAATCGGAAGTCAAATGCTTTTAAGAAAACTTTTTCTTTAAATTAAGCCTTTTTATATGAAATATCATTAAATAAATAATTTTTATAAAATCTCATTTAAGTATTACCATAAGGCCTAATCAACAAAAAAAAATATTTGGAATGTTTTAAAAGTTTGCAGGATTAGTTTTATTAAATAATAAATTAAAAGAGAAACTTAATTCTGTAAATCCATAATAGATCTCTAATAATTAGAAGTTTTTTATGAAAAATAAATACTTTTATTAAGTTTTCAATGTTGCTAAAAAACCTTTCTTTTTGTGCCGTAAATTCAGTGGTTAGGATAATTTAATTTAATTTTTAAATTTTTAGTTTAATACAGTTCTCTAGCTTCCCGTATGATTTTTAGATGCAATTTCCCCTTGAAGTAAGATTTCAAATATTTCCAATTTCCATATCACGGGAGATGAATTTTAAAATTTAAAAGAATATATAGCTATAAGCAAAATTAGGATCTTTTGAATTAAAACTTTTTTTAATTTAAACTAAAGACTATTTGTTTTTGAAATTAAACCTGAATATCAAAGCTGGGGGTTCATCTTGAAATTTAAGATAGATTAAAGAGTAATAAAACTTTCGAGATAAATTTGTAAAATTTATATTTAAATACTTTTTTATTATTTGTAATATTTCCTTATCCTAAGGCCTGCCTATGTAAAAATTCTAAAAAAGTTTAAAAAAAAAATTAAAAAAGCTTTTTTGGTACTATATTTAATGAAATATGAAAAATAAATTGAAATCAAAGAAAATTAATAAATATAGTCAGATTGATCACTCTAAAACATATAAAGATTTTAAATTAAGAAATATTCCGCACATTTTAAGATTAAAAAAACATATTAGTATTTTAAAAAAATTTAATGATAAATCTTTTAAATCTTACTCTGATTATGGCTGTTCCAATGGATTTATTACTAATATAATTTCTAAACAGATAAAGTCCCCTAAAACAGTTGGCTTTGATCATAGTCTAAATCTGGAATTGGCAAGTAAAGAATATCCAGAATATGAATTTAAATTTTGTGATTTAAATATTCCTAATACTTGTAATGAAAAATTTGATCTCGTAACATGTTTTGAGACTTTAGAACATGTTGGATGTATTTTTAATGGGATTGATAATTTAATAAATTCAATAACAAAAAATGGAATACTCATAATAAGTGTCCCTATAGAGACTGGACTTATAGGTCTTCTGAAATTCTCAATAAAAAGAATTTTTTATAAAGATAAATATACACTTAAAAAACCTGAATTAAGTTATCTTAAAGCTTTACTTTTAAACAAAGATATCTCAGGATTTCGTGATCCTGATCAAACACATTATGGACCTCATTTGGGATTTGATTATAGAGTTATAGATAGATACTTGAAAAAATTTCGTACTATAAATTTTCAATTTTTTAATTCATTTACTACTAGATACTACATAGTAAAAAATTTTAGATAAATTCTATTTTAATTTTATATATATCTTTTTATAAAAATAAAAAAGTTAATAAAAAATGTCAAAAATTGATTTGTTGAGGATTCAAATTCTCCAATTGTATTAATTATTCTTGCTCCTGTTCCTTTTTTAAATAAAAAAACTCCTTCATTTTTATAAGGATCTATACCGTTTAAATCATAAAGAATGCAATTTTTAGTTTTACATTCTTCAATTAGTTTAAAAAATAATGAATTTGATACAGATAGAGCTTTACCTTCTTCAGTACTGGCAGCGAATATATCTAAAGCTTTCTCACGATTAATAATTGCCCCCCTTATTGCTAGTAACTTATTGTAAGAATTAAATGCTCCATAAATAATGATATTTTCTCCAAAACTATCGATAATACTTTTAATTATCTCTTTGGTAAATACTTCGTTATGTTTAAGAGATTTAAATTTACGCATTTGTTGATAAATTTTTGCTATTTCGTAATGATTATTTATTTTTTTGTAAGTAATTTTGTTGTTGATTGATTTCTTTATTGATCTTTTCCAATTTCTACTGAATCTAGAATATATAATATCTAAATTATCTTCAATATTAAGAAGCATAGTTAAATTAGAATTTAAATTTATTAGTGGCTTGTTCCATTTGTTTTTTAAAAAATTAATTTCTTCGTCTATTCCATCTTCAATACTACATCTAATTCTTAAGTAACAATTTTGAATGTTTAATTCGGAGCATATAGAGTTTTTTAATGAATGTATATTTTCTTTTTCCCCTATTATTCCTCCAGGTATCCAAACTACTCCAATTTTAAAAGGATAAAACTTTACATAAGTTTTTACATAGCTCAATTCATTATTATGAAGAGTATTTTTCCATAGATAAGATTTCCATCCTAGATTTCTTAAATGTAAATCCCAAGAGTAACAATTAAAAATCGATTGGTCGTAATTTTTAGATATACGACCTGAAATTTGATTTTCTTTATTCTCTATTTTCCAAAAAGTTTTTTTTCTTTTCAAATTTTAGCTCTCAATTTTTAATTTCCATTTACTTAATAGAATTAGCATCTCCTTGAAAGATTCTTTGTTGAGATTTTGATGTATAGGAATGTAAACGAGCATTTTATTAAGTTTTATACTATTAGGATACAATATTGGATGCTCATATATTTCTTTGGGTAGTTCATCGCCAGGCCATTGAATAGCTCCAATACCTCCAGAGTTTAACCTATCAACTAATCCACCATGATCATCCTTAATAATAAAAAATTGAGGACATGTTGATTTTTTAATTTTTGTGATAAATGGTTTTAAACCCATAGCTTTTACCTCTTTTAGCAAAAAGTTAAAATTATCATTTCTTATTTTTATATTTTCTGATAGATAGTTTTTGTTAGTTAAAAAGATATTTAAAAGAAATGATATTTTATTTTTACTTTTAATTAATTTTTGCCTTTCTATTTTATTAACCGGTATTAAATTTCTTATTTTGTTTTTAAGGTTCGTAATTTTTTTTGAATATATGTTTATATTTAGAACATTTCTAATAAAAATTTCAACTAATCTTGCAATTAAATATATTAAATCATTTTTCAAAGAAAAACTTATTTTATTCTTATAAGATTTATTTATTTCTTTTTTAAATCTTATGGCGCCTCCATCAGAAGTAGGTAAAATTTTCCTAAAACTGTATATTGTAAAATCTCCAAAAGTTCCAATATTATTATTTAAGATTTTAGTTTGAAAACTATGCGAGCAATCTTCTATTAAAGGGACATTATACTTATTACATAATTTTAAAAAAGGTTTTATATCAAAAGAAATTCCAAAGAAATAAACAAATAAAAAAGCGCTTATATTTTCTAACTGAAATATAGATTCAATTTCATACAAGTCTATACTCATATCCATATTTATATCGACGTATCGTATTTTATATCCCTCGGAAATTATAAATGCAGCTAGTGAATCACATATAAATGCTGGTAAAAGTATTTTAGAACCTTTTCTAATTCCCATTTTTTCAAGGCCATAAATAAATGCTTCTCTTCCAGTTTGAAAAAAAAATAAATCTTGGTCTACTTCTTTTCTAGATGATAAATTTTTAAAAATAAAAATTAAGTTGGGAAAGGGTCTATTAAGAATATTTTTTTTCATGAGTTTACTATTTTTTTAAAATATAAATAAATTCCTTTTTAAATTTAAACAAAGACTTTACTAAAATTATTCTGAATATGAATATTGGAGATTGTATAAATACGTATAAAAATTCTTTCAATTGTCTAGATTTCAGTTTAATAATAGATTTTCTTAAGTTTATTAATTTTTTTAAAAGTTCATTTTTGTTCTTTTCGAATGTTTGAACATTTAACGTATGAAATTCAATAAGATTAAAAAGGTTATTATTATGTAAATTTTTTTTACTCGATGAATTATTCGAATGAACTAAATATTCACCTTCGAAACTATCTAAGAATTTAAATCTTGCTTTATTTAAAGCAATTATTAACCAAAAATCATAATCCTCTACTGTAATAAAATTTTTATCTTCTTTAAAATAAATAGAATTTTTAATTAAAAATTCTTTCCTTACAACTGATGCCGAAGGAGATAATTTATTGCCATATAAAAGTAATGTCTTATAGTTGTTTTTTGAATTTAATTCATAGAAAAGTCTTTTTTTTACATTGCTATTTTCATAGACCATATATTCATTTGTTGAAATTAGATCATATCTATATCTTTCATTAAAGTATTTACTTATTTTTTTTAGTCTATTTGGATACCAAATATCATCTGAATCTAAGAAGGCAATCCATTGACCAGTAGATTTTTTTATTCCTAAGTTCCTAGATTTAGCTATTATTCCATTATTGTATATTTTTATATGAGATATTCTTTTATCTTTAAATCGTGTGATAATTTCTGAAGTTTCGTCTTTTGAATAATTATCTATTATGATTATTTCAAAATTTTTGTATGTCTGCGATAATACTGAATTAATACATCTCTTTAAAAGTTGACCATTATTGAAAGTTGGAATTACAACTGATATTTTAATTTCTTTGTTATTTAACATTTAATTTATTATAAATTAGTGTTTTAAGACTTCTTCAAAAATATTAATTATTTTTGCTTTACTATTCAATTCTCTGTTACCGTATTTTTCACAAAATTCTCTTCTAACTTTTTGTAGATTTTCATTTTCCCACCATAAATCAATTTTATTCCAAACTTTTTCTACCATTTTTGAGGCAGAATGAGGACTTTTATGAAAAATGCCTACGCTTTCTAACAATTCGAAATCAATTTTTGAGGATTCGCAACATTGCCAAATATCTTCGTCCCAAAAAATCATTACAGGGATATTTGCTGCTAAAAGTTCTATATAGGTAGTCGCATTATAAGTGCTTATAGCTAATCTACATTTTTTGATTTGATCAGCTAATTTTTCTGTAATGTTGGCAAATTGAATATCCCCACAATTATCTTTCCATCTTTTTTTTTCTTCCCAACCATAGTCATTAAAATATAATCTTACTTTTGTTTCTCTTCTTATATTTTTAGGCAAATTTTGATAAAAAGAAAATTGATCCTGAAAGTAATTTAAAATTTGACTAGATAATGCGTATGAGTGAATTTCTATGGCATATCTAGGGTGAATGCCTGATATTATTAAAAGTTGACCATTTCTATCATAAATATTATTTTTTATTCGAGACCAAAATTGTCCTACGTTATAAGAATTTTTTGATATTTGATTATGTGATCCAGTAACAAGAAAATAGTCTGAAATCTCTGCTTCATAATCTTTTGTGTCATTAAACAATAGCGGGGATCCCCCTCCATGATTACCAATTATAAGTTTGCTCCCTTTTTCAATAAACCTTATTGCTAAAATTTTAAAAGCATCATCAAATATATGTTTATTAGATGTAAAAATAATTCTTGGGATATTCCTCATCTTATAAATACTTTGATCAAGATAATGTCTTTTAAACCCTTCTAAAAAAATACTTGGCATAAAAAGAGGTATTATTTCTCTTATTACATTTTCAAACTTAGAATTGGAATTTTTTGATTCTAATTTCCAATTCCTAAATTTATTATCATAGGTGTAATTTTTTATATCTAGAAAATTTTTATTGTAATGAGTTAATCCTTTTAACTTAAAACAAATTTTGATTAAGTTTTTAAATGAAAGATGTGGTTCAGTTATTAAAAAAATATTTTTCTCAAATTTAAGATAATTTAATAATTTGGTTGAGGCACTTAAAATTAAGCTTTCAAGTTTGGATATAATTAATGTTTTATAAAATAAAATATATGAAAATAAAAAATTGGAATTTTTAATTTTTTTATATGAATCTATCTTTTGATCTATCGAAACAATTTCAATTGAGGGGAAGTAAGTTATTAGTTTATTAATAAAATGATAATTCCAATAATCATCTCTAAATTGTTTTGAAGCTTCTTTTGTTTCTGAAGGAATTAATTTTCTTATATCTACTTTATTGTATGTCGAAGTTAACTCCTTGAAATTCTTTTTGGCAGTTTCTAACATACACCAACGATCATAACTTACACTTAAAAAACGTATTAGCCAAAAACCAATAACTATATTCCATGATCTTTCTGAAATGTTAATATTATGAACTTTATTCAACTCAATTGAAATTTCTTTGATAATTGATTTTCTTAAATTACTTAAAAATATCGAGTCAAAATATGCTTTAGTTCTGTCATCCCAATGGTATTGTAAAACTTTATAATTAATATTTTTTTCAAACTTTGAATAAGGTATTGCCCATTTTCCTAAAAATATATCTTCTGGATTATTATCTTTATAATTCCAAGGAGAGACTATTAAACGTCGTTTCATGAATATAACAAACATATATAATGGATCTTAGTATAGTAAGTTTTAGTACTTATGGATATTAAAAGCACAAACAAAGAAATTACAATAGTTGCAACAATAGGACCAAGTTGCAATTCGAAAGATCATTTTATTAGTCTAAAAAATGCAGGGGTTAATATTTTTAGAGTAAATATGTCTCATTCTTCATTGGATGATCTTATTAAATATTCAAAAATCGGAAGGGCTAATAACATTACAATAGGGCTAGATACTGAGGGAGCTCAAATTAGAACATTATTGAAATCAGGAAATTATATTTCATTTAAAAAGGGAGAACTGTTTAAAATTTCAAATACAGTTAAAGACACAAATTCTTCAAAATTAGCTTTATATCCTTTGAATATAATCAATCAATTAAAAGTTGATTCGCTTATAAGACTAGACTTTAATGGTGTTACTGTAAAAGTTGAAGAAAATAATGGTGATTACCTTGTATGTAAATGTATGACTTCAGGAATAGTTGGTAATAATAAAGGCGTCGATGTATTAAATAAAGATATTCAATTGCCAGACTTTACAACAAAGGATATTCAATCTTTAAAAATGATAAATGAATTAGGCATTTCAAATGTTTTTATCTCTTTTTGTAAATCTAAAGAAGCAATTTTAAAAGTAAAAGAAATCTCTCCAAATGTAAAAGTTATTAGCAAAATTGAAAGTAAATCAAGTATTCATAATTTGCATAGTATTTGCCAAGTTACAGATTCTTTGCTTATAGATAGAGGAGATTTAACAAGAGAGATTAATATTTTAGACATACCATTCGCACAGAGAGGAATAATAAAAGTTGCTAATTCTTATGATAAACCTTGTTTTGTAGCTACAAATATCTTTGAAAGTTTAATTACAGGTGATTTACCCACTAGAGCAGAGTTAAATGATATTGTAGGGACAATAGAAATGGGTGCTGCAGGAATAGTATTGGCAGCAGAAACAGCAATAGGGAAAAAACCTCTTTTAAGTGTAGAAATAGTAAAAGAGTTGATTCATAGATATAAATTATTCAATGATGGATTATTATTCTCAGATCTTGAAAGGAATGAAATCACTGATTCAGGGATGAAGGTTTGGTTAAATAGATAGGATTTCTTTTGAATTATGTCAGTTAAATAATATATTAATATTTTAATTCATCTATAAAACTTGATGAATTAAAGCTGCTAATAAAAATAGATAACTTTAAATATCTGATTCTTATGTATTCTACGGGATATAAGAAAACATAGAATACTCCAAAAATAATTTTTGTTAATTTCTTTTTTAAACTTATTTTAAGAAATAATATTTTAAGGATATTTCTAAAAAAATCGCGGAAATATATTATTTCTATTTTTGTGGGAAATGGGATCAGAATTATTAGTAATGAAAATCTAAAAATTATACTTAGATTAATAATCTCTTTTAAAAGTTTTGAATCCCTCTTTAGATTATATTTTTTAATCCTCTCATTACTAATTAGAGTGATTATTAATGTATCTAGAATCCCAATCCGTTGGAAAGGAGATCCTCTATTAACCAATTTTGGATCGTATTTTCCAAGAGCTCTATTTCTTTTATCGTTTGATAATAAATCTCCTCTTCGTTTCATTCCCAATACAGTAGAGTTTGGATAAGTACTAAACTTTTTAATTTGAAGATTTTTATTTATTAAGTTGAGATAATCTCTTTTCGAAAGTTTTTCTAAAATTGTTAAATAGATTTTTGGTTTGGATATAATTAAAAACTTTTTTAAATCTTCATAATCACTCAAAGTCCTTTTAAGAACTTTTCTGTACAAACTAATATCATTTATTTTCTCATATAGATTTACTTTCTTCCAATATTTTCTCCAATGAAAGACACCTGATGCTAATAGATCATATGGGTTTCTACTACAAATTAGAACTAAATCATTTGCACTTATTTGAGCATCAATTTCTTTTAAAAGTTCTATGCTATGAAGGTGTATTAATATAGAGCTGATTTTTGTAATATCTTTTTTAATTGAAAAATTAAAACTTAAAATGATTGATCTAATAATAGATATTTCATCTTTTAAGTTTTTTTTGTCTTTTAAAAGATAACTTAATGCGTCAATAAATCTTCTTACATCGGCATTAAGGTATAAATCTTTTTTGCTAATTCTCCAATCTTCAATAAGGTTTATATATGGCGAAAATGAGAATAATAATTCTTTTATAGCTAATGCTGAAAATACCTCACTAGATTCCGGCAATAATACTTTTTTTTCCTTTATAAATTGAATTAGGGAAACGCTTTTTTCGCAAGTACTGGCAACTTCTGGATGTTGATCATAACATGATTGCAGAAAGTCTGTCCCTGCTCTACCTGTAGTTATTATGATGAAATTGTTTGCTTTGCTTAAACAAAAAGTTAATTGAGATTTTTCAAGTTTGTTTAATTCCACTAAGCAAAAAATAATTCCTTAAATAGTTTAAGATATTTAATACAAAAGAGAAAAAAAGCTTTCATAAATTATAAATTTGGACTAATAGCGGGATATAAAGTTTTAATTACTTTCTCTGAGTAATTTTTTGGTTATAAAACTCTGAATTCGTCCAGGTAAAGATCGAAACAAAAATCTCATGCAAATATTACGCATCATTGTTGCAAAATTAATATACCTTGATTTATACATTATTAGTTGTAATAAAAATTCCTCTCTAAAATACTTGTATCCCTGCCTGCGACAAAGTTGACCATTAGTTCTTACCTTAACTAAAACTTCTGGAATATTTGCAAATTTTGCCCCTGCCAAATATAGTCTGTGAAAGTATTCATAATCTTCCATTATTTTCAAAAAACTGTAACCTCCAGATTTGATATAAATTTCTTTTTTAAACATAATAGTGACGTGATTGAAGGGCTGCGAAAATCTACCTTTTTTTAATATCTCCTTATGGGATAAAGGAACAGTTCTAAATATATTTTTATTTACGCCATCTATTTCTTGAATATATCCTCCAACAATATCTATAGAAACATGTTCTTGTAAAAAATTTACTTGCTTTTCTATACGGAAATTCATAGAAATGTCATCTGCATCCATCAAAGCAATAATTTCGGAATTACAATTTAATACTCCTGTATGCCTTGCTATACCTCTACCTTTATTATCAGGTAATACTATATATTTAATTAATTTATTTTTGATAAAGTCTTCTACAGTTGTTTTTAATTCTTTTTTTACAGGACCATCTTGAACTAAAACAAAATCATCAGGTACCTTCGTTTGATTAAGTATGGAGTAAATTGACTCTTTAAGTTGTAATGGATCATCTCCATCCCAAAAGGACATCACTACTCCAACAGAAAATTCTTTCATCTAATTAAATATAATTTTCAATAACACTTTGATTAACCATAATAGACGTTGAGAGTGATTTTAAATTAATATGAATATTTTTTTTATATATTTTAATTTATTAGCCTAGATAAACTTACAAACTTATAGTTCCCATTATATTTCTTACTAATTCTTTTTCTAAAAAGAATTGTTTTTATTAGGCCTGCTTCAGAAAAAGAATTTAGAGTTTCATAACCAGCAATTGATGAGTACATATGATCACTTTTGTTTATAGATTTCCAAATATCATCACACATTAGAATACCTTTTTTGTTTATTAATCTTAAACAATTTGTTATATCACTCGTTACAACTGGATACCCATGAGCTCCATCAACCCAAATCAAATCTTGGCCATCCAAGTCAGATGGGAATGTTAAGAAAAGCGAATTATTTTGTATGAAATTAATCTTTTTGTTATTTTTAATCAATTTATCCCTTTTTCTTATAAATTCTTCTAAGGATCCTTTTCTCTTGTAGGTGTTTTTGAAAAGTGGATCATCATCTTTTAAATCAATTGTTGATATTTCAGAATCTGGAAATAACTTTGATAGTACTACTGTTGTAATTCCTAAATAGGTACCTAATTCTAAAATTCTTTTTGGTTTAAATGAAGAATTAGATAAAGCTGCAAAAATTATTAAGTGTTCTGAATACATACCATTATCTTCAGAATATTCAGGAAGATCTAAAGATAAAAGACAAGAATTAAGTCTTGCAATTATTGAATCTCTTTTTTCATTTATGTTTAAAAGTCTGTAAGATTTTTCTAAATCTTTAAGTCTATTTGATCTTGGCGAAATAATTTCAATAATTTCATTTCTAGAAAGTTTGATTAACTTTCGTATAATTCTAAAAGGTAAATTAAGGATTTTTCTTAAAGGATGAATTAACAAATGGATTAAGGAAGTAATTTAATATTAATACAAATTAATTAAATGATGTATTAGTTTCTATTTTCTTGTAGATTTATAAAATAAACAAGATGTTTTAAATAATTCTTTGAAATTTAGTAAGTATGAAAAGTATTATTTCTATTGGGGTATTTATTGCTGATGAAGGTTACGGACATGCAGTAAGACAGATAACTATTATAAGAAATATTCTTGAGACATTCCATAATGTAGAAATTCATATTTATTCTGGCGTACGACTTTCTCTAATAAAAAGCCGACTAGGAAATTCAATTAAATATCATTATCTAAATAATTTAATTAGAACATTTAAAACTGATTCTGGAGGCCTTGACGTTAATCTTACAAATGAACATTTTATTAATATCGCTAATTTCGGTATTCTTGATTGGCTAAAGAAAGCAAAATTATTAAATGCATTTTCTCATGATATTTTAATTGGAGATTCTATACCCCAACTTTCTCTTGCAAAAAATATTAGTAATGCAATAATCATAAATTTATCCCATTTTACTTGGGACTGGTTCTGGATAAATATGATAGAGAATCAACCTGAAGAATCTAAAATTTTCTTGGATTTATACTCAAAATTTGATCATTATGTTTTTGGATATTTGACTCCATCTAAAAATATTGGCTTTTTCCCAGATAAGAACATTCATCGTATTGGATTAATACTTCAAAATAAATCAAATAATTCTTTGTTAGAAAATAATGATGGTAGAAGTCAATATAAATGTTTACTAATGGATAATGGAACTAATACGCTTAGTAATCTTATAGAGAAAGCCTTACCAGAATTAATCAAATCAGAAAGGTTTCGCTTCTTTGTCGGAATTGATAGTTTGTCCGAAAGAGCTAAAACTACTGTAGTAGAAAGTACAAATATGATTCCTGTATCAGGTTTAAAAGAAATGCATAAAACTATGTTAAATTCTGATCTAGTAGTAGCAAGAGGGGGATGTAATACATTGTCAGAGGTAATTGCTTACAAAATCCCAGCATTATTAATTAAAGAGACTGATAATCCTGAAATAGCTTGGAATATAGAATTCGCAAAGTCAAATAATTTTTGTAAATCACTTGATCCTAACCAAATGATAAAAGAATTAATCTATGAAATTGATGAATTTATAAATAATGATTATCAAAGCATATATCAATCTTTAACTAATACCAATGTTTCAATTCAAGGCGAATTAGATTTATGTAATTTTTTAAAAGCTCAAAAATTTTTATAAATTTTTTATTTTAAAAATCAATACACAATTAAATTTTGTTTATGTAAATAGTACATTATTATGTTTAACATATTGAGAATGATATTTTAATATGATAAATTCTTATAATTTAGTTCCTGAAGAATTCATAAAAGTTGTATATTAATTTTTTAGATATTCATCATTGGAGGTTAATTTAGAATGGAGAAAAAGTCAGTTATTGCAGAACTTTGCCAAAATCATAATGGTGAACAAAGTTTGCTGGATGAACTTGTATCGGCAGCATCAGATGCAGGGGCTGATTTTGTTAAAATGCAGTATGTATTCTCAAAAAGTCTTTCTAAGAGAGGTAGATTCGATTCTGGATTGGTTGAAGGTGGAAGAATTAAAGTCATTAAAAGACCTTTTAATGACGAATATGAAAGATTATCTAAACTAGATCTCGATAATAAGGCTTACTCAATATTTCTAGATTTATGTAGGAAATACAAAGTTAAGCCAATGATTACTTTATTTACAATTGATAATATTGAAGAAGTATTGGCAATGGGTTACAAAAATATAAAACTTTCAAGTTTTGATTGTATAAGTACTCCTTTTATTGAAAAGTTAGCCACATCAAAAATTGATACGCTAATTATTTCTACAGGATGCTCTTATAGAAGAGAAATAGAGAAGGCATCTAAAATCCTAAATAAGCATCCTGATCCAGCTTTACTTCATTGTGTTTCAATATATCCTACTCCTTTAAAAGAGTCACATTTGTCCAGAATCGGATACTTATCAAAACTTACAAGTTGTGTTGGAGTAAGCGACCATTCAAATCCAGAAGATTGTTTTAACATTATTCCTGCGGCATCGAGTTTATTGGGTGCCAATGTTATTGAAAAACATTTTACTATTCTCCCAAAAGATAAAACTAAGGATGGGCCAGTATCTACTAACCCAGATCAATTCAAGGAATTATCTTATTTATTTAAAACAAGTAATTCAGAACAACTTGCATACCTAGAGTCTAAAAATATAGAAGTTAATGATCTCTTAGGAGATCCTCTAAGAGAGCTTAGCGATACTGAATTATTAAATAGAGATTACTACCAAGGAAGATATTGGAATTTTAGGAATGATGGGAGTACTTTTTTTAATTGGGAGAAAGTAGAATAGATTTATGAATACAAAAAGGGATCCTGAAATTGTAAGATATTTATCTAAAAGTGATAAATTAAATATTCTGGTAGTAATTCCAGCAAGATCAGGATCTAAAAGGTTTAAAGATAAAAATATATATCCAATATATGGATTACCAATGATGATAAAGGCAGCCAAGGCTGCACTAAATATGGTAGTAAATCCTAGAGTCGTAATCTCTGTTGATTCTTTGAGATATGCATCTATTTGTGAAAAATATAAAATTGAGTATTTGATTCGGAAACCTTACTTAGGCTCTGATAGTGCCCCAAAGCAAGAGGTTATATCAGATGCGTGTTTAAATCTTTATGAAAAAGAAGGCTATCTTCCTAATTACGTAATTTCATTGCAAGCTAATTCTCCTGACATAACAACAAAAATCCTAAATGAAATTTATTCTCATCATGCATTAATAAATGATACTGTTTATCGCGAAACAGTATCAATTGATGAAAATGGTGATCAGAATGGTGCAGTAAGAATAATGAATATTGCTACTGTATTTCAAAATTCATTAAGTACTTATTTGACTACTTTCAAAATTAATTTGAGAGATGTTCACTTAAAATCAGATATTTAATTATGTGGATAAGAGTTTTTAATTTTTGTGAGTTAAATTTTGAAAAAAATCCAAAGTTAATATCAGATGAAGATATAGTTTTTAAACATAATCATCCATTTGCTGTTTTAAATAATGATCTTGTATCTTTAGGAACTATTCTTGAGTCTCTTCTTAAGAATAGTTCGGTAGAAGCAAGATTTAAACTTATTGAAATTTATGCCATAAAGCTTTCTGAATTGAAATGTAATATAAAAAAAAATTTAAAAGATTATCAAATTGAGGAATATATTTTAGATACTATTCTATCAAAACTTTTAAAACCAATTGTTGATATTTGTGATTTTGAATTTCTGCATGAGCATAAAAGTATCTATTTTCAAACTATGCAAAATATTTGTACTTCAATGAAGGTTAATAAGATTTTTATACATGATGAAAAGCTTTTTGATGATTATTCCATTAGAACTAATTATGATATTGGGTGTCAAACTTTAATTGTTTACCCAAAAGAAAAGAAATTCCGTAAAGATTTTTTGCCTTCAAGTTTAAATTTGCCCTCTTTCTTACAGTCCAGAAATACAATTTTTTTAAGTTAAAAATTATTTTTCTAAGTTCAATAATACTGCTAGGTTTATTGCTTGCATGAAAGCACCACTATTTCCTTGTCTTGAGTTAGCCCATTTTTCTTTTTCGAAATTCAAATTATTCAATAGATTTTCAACTTTGTAGTATTCCTGAATTTTTTCTTTACTATTTAATATTAACTCAATAGCCCATGGAAAAAGTTCTCCATATAGCCAATCTCTTTGAGGGTCAACAATAGTTTTCTTATGAGAACCTGCAATATTTAATGCTTTAACATTGCCCATTGATCTTAATAAGGCTCTTTTCCCATCTTTAGAGTAATTAAGTATTGAAGATGCAATTCCATATTCGATAACATTATGATCTAATAAAGGAGCTCTTGCTTCATTACCAGAAGCCATTGAGGCTCTATCCACATACCTTAATGAACGTGGCAATAGAATAGAAAGAAAATCATTTAATTGTGCATTTATTCTCCATCCGGATAAATTAATTCCTTTCTCATTAAGTTTTCTCCATTCTAAATTGAAAGAATTTTCTTTTAACCAATTTTGTAGATTATCTAAATTTCTTGATTCAGTTCCATCTTTGGAACATATTCCTTGAAGTAAGATTGATCTTATACCTACAAGAAGATCTTTATTATTGTTTTTCAAATGAATATTTTCTGTATTTATATTTGGATCTTGTAAATTATCTAATAATCTCCCGAAATCATAGTATTCATATCCTCCGAATATCTCATCACCGCCATTTCCTTCAATGATTATTCTACAGTCAACACTTGATGCAATTTCATGAATATAGTGCTGCGCTATTGTTCTTATTGATGTTATTGGCTCATCCTGTTGTCTAATTACTTTTACTAGATTTTCTTTGATGTAATTGGTATCTATCCTTTCAGAATCAATATAGTTAAGTTCTAAAACTTCGGAAGTTCTTTGTGATATTGACGATTCACCTAAATCAGAGTTTTTGAAATCATAAGTAAATGAGAAAATATTCTTATTTGAATATTTTCTCATTAATGAAGCGATTACTGTAGAGTCAACTCCACTACTAAGCATGATTCCTAACTTTCTATCACCTGTAATTTGCATATTTACTGAATTTCCAATATATGCTTTACATTTCTGATTGATTTCTGAAATGCTTTCATTAGAAATTATTTTTTGAGCTTCTCCATAGATATTCCAAAACGAATGAAACTTTGGTTCTTTTTGGTCTAATTTATAAAACATTTCATTCCCTGGCTTTAATCTTTTTATATCTTCATAAAGCGTATTTGTTGAACTCTCTACTCTGCCGAGAATTAAATATTCATAAATAAAATTTTTATCAATTTTGGTATCAATTATTGATAAGATTGCTTTGATTTCACTCGCAAAAATAATTCCTTTATATCTTTTACCTTTTATTTTTGGATTTAGAACATAAAACAAAGGTTTCTGCCCAGCTCTATCTCTTACAATTTTAAGAGATTCTTGATCTTTATCAAAAATTGCTACTGAAAACATCCCATTACATTCTCTCCATGTTTTTATGGAGTCCCACTTACTTAAAGCTTCAGATAATACTTCTGTATCCCCATTTGGCTTATAAAAGGGATCTCCTGTTATTGAATTCCATAATTTTTTATAATTATAAATTGAACCGTTAAAAACAAAAACTTTTCTTCTATCTCTTGTAATTTTTGGCTGAGCAGCTTTTTTACTCAAATCATAAATTGATAGCCTTCTGTGGTAGAAGCCCAAATAACCATCATTTAAATCAGTTTTATAAATACCTTGGTCATCTCTTCCTCTATGAATAATTTTTTCATGGAGTAAATCAAGATTATCTGGTAACTCATTAAGTAAGTATCCTGCTATGCCACACATTTCAATAATTCAATATATTGATATATTACTCTATGAGTATTTATAAAAAAACTTTTATATTTTATTCCTTTTAAGAAAGATCTACATAAATACAAAAAATTTTTTATAAATAAATATATTAATCATCCATGAAATACATCGAAACCTAAATTACTTGGGGGACTATTTTTGAAAATAAACGGTCTACAAATTGGTAGTTTTGATTCAATATTTATTCCTCCTTCAAAATTTTTAATTTGTATAAAATCTGTACCCATTGGTTTAATTATTATTTCTCTTAAATTTTGACTAGATAGTGAGGTTACTTTAATCAAAAGATTTCTATCTGTAGGATTATTAAAAACTAATTCATAAATATTTTCATGACTGAAAAGATATGCTGGCGTATATATAAATAAAGATCTTTGTTTTAATGTTTTTTCATTATTAGATGTTATACCACCTAAATTACCATGAACTGTTGAGCCAATAAAACCTTTTTTTGCTGAAAAAATAGTATAACCACGACTTTGTTTTGAAATCTTCAATTTCTTTTTAGTACCTACTTTTTTGAGGATATCTTTCAACGAAGATTTTGAGTTCGCAAAGTGCAAAAATGAGATATATTTATCCCGACTTATATTTGTCGGTAATATAATTTTGGAGAAAAATTCTTTTGTTTCATATTTATATTCTCTGATAAATTCGCCGCTTGAATTATAAAAAATGAAGTTATGAACGACTTCTTGCACTTTCCCAGAAACAAGAGCATTAATATTTTCTGCAATAAATTCTATTTTTTCAAAATTTGGGGACCAGATGAAAAAATCTGAGACTTTATCAGGGCTAAATAATCTCGATTTTAAACTAAACGGATTGAAAGAATTTTTAAAAATATGAGACCCTAGAATTCTTAAATTATAAGGTAATCTCTTTTTGTCAAAGATTTTCATATAACCCAATTATTTTTTATTGGCTTTACGATTAGATGTCTATCCATACCTATTGCCATTTCTGCAGGAGGATGAGTGTGTTCTAAAGATAAATTATATGTTTCTAAATCTATAGAAAGAATTAGAGCAATATAAGCTTTGCTTTTTGAACTTAGGAATAATGTTTTATTGTTAATTTTTGAATAAAGTAAGGATAAATTGTGTACTGATATCATATTTTCTCTTGTTTTTAATTCAAATAAGATATTTTTTTTCTTAGGATCATAAATATTTATAATGTCATTTGATTGTCTTTCAGAACAATTATTTAGATTAATAAATAAAATAAAATTTATAATTTTACCATTTGTTTTCAGTCCCTTTATTGTGTCAAATCCAAAAAAAGATGCTTTTGATAACGATGCCATTTTTTTTGGGTATTCTCCCTGAAAGGAAGTTTGTTTGCCTTGATAAGAAAAATTATATGAGGCTCTTTCAGCTATAGGAGATTCATCTATTCTTAATGAACTTGGATTTGGTAAATTGGTACATGAGGATGGAAAATTATTATTTTTACTAATAACGACTACAGCCATTTCATTGTCAGAGATATTTAATTTTTCTCTCTCAATTTCTTTGAATTCCTTATAAGCAATTTTGAATACTTTTAATAGTTTCCATGAATTTTTTTCTAGGATATAAATACCCAAAAAAATATTACCCTTATATATTTTTTTTTGATTACTTTTTTTAAAGTTATTAGGGAAGTTTAGTAAAGTTAAAGAACCTAAAATTTTATCTTCTAAATTGCTCTCTTTTATTGAGGGCGGAATAGGAAAATAGCATGTCATGGATTGATCAAATATATTTTTCTTTACTTGATTATTAATAATACATCAATTGTAGAAATATATATGTTGTAAAATAAAAAAAAATCTTAAATGAAATTAGAGGATTTTCGTAATAAGAAAATTATAGTTACTGGTCATACCGGTTTTAAAGGTAGTTGGCTATCAACTTGGCTTTCTTTAGTGGGGGCAAAAGTTTATGGTATTTCAAATAATGTACCTACACAACCATCACATTTTAATTTTATAAAATCTTTTTTCGAAGAGGATATTGAATGTGATATTAGAGATGCTAATTCTTTTAAAAATTATGTTTCAAAAATAAAACCAGATTATTTATTTCACTTGGCTGCTCAGTCTTTAGTAAATTTTTCTTATGAAGATCCAAGGTTAACTTGGGAAACAAACTTAATAGGAACTATAAACGTTCTTGACAGTCTAAGATATATAGATAATAAATGTATTGCAATTTTTATTACTAGCGATAAATGTTACGATAATGTGGAGTGGACATGGGGCTATAGAGAGACAGATAAATTAGGCGGCCCTGACCCTTACAGTGCGTCAAAGGGAGCTGCTGAACTTGCAATTAGTTCATATTTTAGATCATATTTTAAAAAAGATTCTAATATACGCTTAGCCTCAGCTAGGGCTGGCAATGTTATTGGAGGAGGGGATTGGTCAGCAAATAGATTAATACCAGATTGTGTTAAAGCATGGGCAAACAATGAATGTGTTGATTTAAGAAATCCTTTTTCAACGAGACCCTGGCAACATGTTTTAGAACCAATTGGAGGGTATATGTTGTTGGCTCTGGCATTATCAGAAAGAAAAGAATTGAATGGAGAATCATTCAATTTTGGACCTAATCTTGAAAAGAACTACAACGTTATGGATGTTGTAAATGAAATTTCTAAATATTGGGAAAAAATTGAATACAATGTAGAAAGTAAGGAAAAACAATTATTTTATGAATCAAATCTTTTAAAGCTCAATTGCGATAAAGCATTACATAATTTAAATTGGAAATCATGTCTTGGCTTTGAAGAAACAATATCTTTTACAGCAACATGGTATAAAAATTTTTATGACAACCCCAGTAGAATAGTATCTATTACAACAGATCAAATAAATGTATATACTGAATTATTTTTCAAAAAAGTTTTAAGTAATAATGATTGATTTAGAATTAATTAAAATCATTGATATTAAAGAAGTAAGTGCCAAGGGTGGCTCTATAAAAAAATTTATTAATTCCAACGATAATGAATTCAAAGGTTTTGGAGAACTATATATTTCCTCTGTTGAAAATGGGATTATAAAAGCTTGGAAATATCATAATGAAATGACTCTTAATTTAATAGTAGTTTCTGGCGCTGTAAAGTTTGTTTTCTATAATGGTAAGGAATTTAAAGAAATACAAACCGCCTCAAACGTTCCAAAAAGAATTGTTGTTCCACCAAGAATATGGTATGGATTCAAGGGAGAAAAAGATAAGTCTTCAGATATTCTAAGTCTCACAAATTTGATTTTCAATGAAGAAGAAATAGAAAGAAGAAATTTTGAAGAAATTAGTTATGATTGGTGAATTAATTGCACTTGTTAATTTTGCGATTTAAATTTATTAAAAAAACTTAATGAAAGTTCTTATATTAGCAGGAGGACTTGGTACCAGACTCTCCGAATATACTGAATCAATTCCAAAACCAATGGTTAGTATTGGGCAAATTCCTATACTGATGCATATTATGAATATTTATGCTTCTTATGGCCATAAGGATTTTTATATAGCTCTAGGATATAAAAGCGAAGTAATTAAGGATTATTTCTTAAATTATTCCAAGATTAATAGGGATTTTTCAATAAATTTAAAAAGTGGAAAAGTCTCTTTCTTTGAAAAAGAGATTCCTATGAACGATTGGAACGTAACTTTAATAAATACTGGAATAAACTCTCTTACAGGAAAAAGAATAAAATTGATGCAAAAATATTTGAATGATGAAACATTTCTGTTGACATACGGCGATGGTTTGTCAGATGTAAATATTGATTCTTTGATTAGTTTTCACGAAAATCATAAAAAAATACTAACAATGACCGCTGTAAGACCTCCTGCTAGATTTGGCGAGCTTGAAATCAACGATAATAAAGTTAAAAGTTTTAAAGAAAAGCCTCAACTTCATGAAGGTTGGATCAATGGAGGTTTTTTTGTAGTTGAACCAAAATTTTTTGATTTTATTCCAGATAAAAATGTAATGTTAGAAAGAGATCCTATAGAAAATTTAACTCAAAATTCTGAAGTAATGGCTTATAAACATACTGGTTTCTGGCAGTGCATGGATACAATGAGAGATAAAATACTTCTTGAAAATTTATTTTCAAAGGGAGCCCCTTGGCTTAAACAATAATCATATAGTGAAAATCTTTTTAACTGGTGGTAGAGGTTTGTTGGCAACAAATATTGCCAGTTTCCTTGGCAATTTAGGATATGATGTACATCTTTTTGGTAGATCAGTACAACAGAAAATAGATGGAATTAAGTTTTCTGAGCTTAATTGGAATAATTTAGATTCTATATTTAATTCTCATAAAGAAATTGATCTATTTATACATTGTGCAGGAATTAATGCATATCAATGTGAATTAGATCCTATTGAGGCTTTGAGATTTAATAGCTATTTAACAGGGAAATTATCAGAATTATGTGCTTTAAATAAAGTAAAAAATTTTATTTTTTTTTCAAGTATTCATGCCTATGGAAATAATTTAAATGGATTGATAACTGAAGAATCTATCCCAAATAGCTCTCACCCTTACGGCTTTTCTAAATATGTGGCTGAAAAATTATTACAGGCTAATCTTTACAAATCAAATACAAAATATCTAATACTGAGATTATCAAATATTATTGCCACTCCTATTAATAGCGAAACAAGATGTTGGCATTTACTTCCAAATAGTCTTTGCAAAGAACTTAAAAAAAGTAAATCTTTAGTTCTTAAATCTAATCCAAATATCAAAAGAGATTTTGTTGCAATTTCTCAGTTAAATGAATTTATTAAATATTTCTTATTGAATCAAGAAGTTTTTGAATCAGGAATATACAACTTTGCTTCTGGACAAATGATGAAAATTTATGATTTAGCAAAATTGATTAGGAAAATTAATTTTGATAATTTTGGAGAAGAAGTTGAAATTATTATAGATCAAAATAAATTAAGGAATATTGATGAAAATTTCAATTTTTCAATAAAAAAAATTAAAGATTCTGGCTTTAATCTAACTCAAAATATAGAGAAGGAGTTACTCTCAATGCTAAATTTCAGCAGCAGTATTTATTCAAAGTTTAAGAATTAATGGAATCCTAATAATATTGATTATTTTTTGCAATTTACTACAAAATAAATTTCTTCTATACAAGATAAATTAGAAGGTATTTCGGTTTGCTATATTACTAGAAAAAATTCAATGGATTATCAAAGATTTACTCAATATATTTATGGTAGACATGCATGGGGCCCCCTATTTAGACAGGGAGATTTACCACCTTTAGAGTTTACTGATAGCGATAGTTCCATATACATAGAAGAGAGTCTAGAGGTTATGGGTGTTGGTGATGATGACATGAAAAACTTAGATATTTTCAATATAGGTGTTGGTAGGGAGAGCATTTATTTTCAGAAAAAAGGTGCTAAGAGCGTTACTTACCTAGATATTTGTCCTGAAAATACGAAGAACGTTATTAAATACTGTGAAAACAAATCAATAAAAAATATAAACGTTATTAATGCAAATATTCAAGAGTACAATCATTTACCTAGCAACAAATTTGATATAATTTTTCTCTGCGGTATATATCAACATATAAAAAATCCTTCTGATGCCTTAGCAAGGATTGTTAAATCTCTTAAACCAAAAGGGAAGATGTATATGGGTTTTTATAGAAGTGGTGAATGGAAATATTTCGTAATTGCAATAATTAGAATTCTTTTGGAAGAAAATATGTTTTCTAAAGTAAAAAAATATGGTGCAATATTAGAATCATTTGGAGAATTAAATCATTACCAAACTTCAAGACTTATGGATGATTTTTTCATCCCTTGTATGCATAAATTCCATCCCAATGATATTATTTCGGATATTAAAAAACTAGGAGCTTCCGTTTTTTATTTTGATAATGATTTCCGAGAGTATAATCATGAGTCCAATGAATATTTTTCAATAGGTGGAGATAGGATTTATATTTCTAAAGAAAAAGAATCTAATTATGAAATTGAAGAAATTTCTAAAAATCTTATAACTAAAACTGGAATTGATCAAATTACTGAAGTTAATTATAAGGAAAGCATAATTTCAGAAAATATTGATTTGGCCAAAGAAATTAGAATGAGGTATGAACTAGGTGAGGTTTCTAGTGATGAAATAGTACTTCTAACTTTATCTTTGTATAACCTAACTCGCCCCTATAAACCTAGTGAATGTGAATACTATATGGAGACAAAAAGAATTGGTCGACATAAAGTAATGAATAAAATACTCTCTAACTTCACAAAGCAAATAATAGCCCCAATATGAAGCTGCAGTATATTAGCAATAGTGGCTGTATTATCCACCTAGATGCAGGGCCTAAAATACTAATCGATCCTTGGATTACGGATGGCATTTATTTAGGATCATGGATTCATTCGCCTCCTCTAAAATATCAATATCAAAATCTTGAATTATCTGAAGATGATCTAATGTATATTTCTCACGTTCATTCTGATCATTTAGATATTAAATTTCTTGATAATATCAATAAAAATATAAGTGTAATTTTACATAAAGATAAAGGGGGTTTTGTTAAGCGTGTTTTAAAGTCAATAGGATTTAATCGTTTTATAGAGTTAGAAGCCAAAGAAAAAGTTGAATTTAAAGATAAGAATCTTTCTCTTACTATGTTTGGCCCCTTTACAAAACACCCTTTTGAAATTGATACAAAATTGGGAAATATTATTGATAGTTCATGCTTATTCACAAGTAATAATCAAAGTTTTTTGCATGTAAATGATAATAAGCTTAATGAGGATTCAGTAAAAAAGTTTAACTTAGACGGTATGAGTCCAGATTGTGTGCTTATAAATTATAATCCTGCAGGTCCATATCCTTCATGCTTTAAAAACTTTAATTCAAAAGATAAGATAAAACTCTCAAGAGAAGTTGGACTCAGATGTTTAAATAACACTATCAAATCACTTAAACTCATTAACCCCAAATTTGTCATTCCGACATCAGGTAACTATAAAATAAATGAAGAACTTGATAAGGAGGGGGGGATCACGAAATCCCTTGGTCATATTGATATTCAAGAGGCTAATGATCTTATAAATAGTCATGGCTTAAAATCCATAATGATCAGAGAGTCTCAAATTCTAAATCTTGAATCAGGCGAGATAACTATTAATTTGAATGCCACTCATGTTAAAAAAAAGGATAAAGCAATAGAAATTCCATACTTTAAAGATCCTTCTCCTAATCAAAAAGATCTTATCCCAATAATCCATAAGGCTAAAGATCTTATGAAAAGTAGATGGGATAAATATGGAGGAGGTCATGTAAAAACTAATATTGTTCTTGAAATAGATAATTCAAATCAAATCGTTTTATCTGAAGGAGACTCATCTTTTTGCGAATTAAAAATTTCAATGGATCTGCGCTTATTAAGTAATATAATTAACAGAAAAGCTTTCTTTGATGATGCTCAAATAGGGTGCCATATAAGTTTTTCTAGAATCCCAAATATCTATGAGTACGATGCCATGACTATGCTTCAGTTCCTTCACTTATGAATTTTGAAGCGTTCTCTTAAAGAGAAGAAAAAATAACTAGATGATCTTTGTTTTGTCAGAAATAATAAAAAATTTCCTAAACATCCAATACATTCAACAAAAATTACAATTGGATAAATATATAAAAAGCGAATGAAACCTAATTTGTGATATGGAGTTTCCTTATCAATTGTTTCTACAACAAGTGCTACCGAGCTCTTAGATTTCATGAAATCAACTTCACCATTTACTGAATCAATTTTTTCTTTAGACCAGAAATTAGGCACATATTCATTATAAGAGGAAGTTATATTTTTAATTAAATTTAATAATTCTTTTATTGAGTAAGGGCAATTTATAAATGAATTTATCTTATTTGTATCATCCCAATGATAGTTTAATAATTTACTTCTACCCTTTACTAAGTTTGCTGTGGAGATTGGATAAACTCCTAAAAACATACAATCATAAAATGTTGTGGATGGAGGAGAAACTATTATATCAATTTCATTTAACCAACTGGTAAAAGACTGTTTAGTTATATCTAAACACCACTTTATTTTTTTTGAATTAGATCTTTTTGCAATGTTTTTCCAGTTGTATATATCTTCTCTTGGATGGGGTCTGAATAAAATATCAACTAGACTGTTTTCTTCTAAAGCTTCAATTATTAAAAACATATTTCTAAGATCCTGAATATCTTTATAAAGTCTTTCTTTTATACCTATCCCCGCTTCAATTTCTTCTTTTCTTAACCATTTCATACAACTTTCGTTAAATATTATTGTTTCTATTAAGCTAGAGTTTTGTCTGAAATTATAACTATTTAACGAATCAAATCTAGAAGAAAAACCGATTCTTAACTTTCTATCTTTTGAGATGTTTGAAGGTTTCTTTTTTGATTTAGAAGAATCATGATTAAAATAGCGGGGATGTCCTACAGTGAATAACTTAGATTTTTTTATAGGAGTTAGCTCTCTGACTGATTTCTCAACATCCTTACCCCATAAAAAATGCAAATGGATCACATTTGAAATATTTTCAATTTTTTTTTGATCGGCATTTGGTCCAAATGGAACAAAATGGTCTAGTATTCCTCCTTTAGAATAACTTATATGACCCAAAGCTTCTGTTGGTAATAATGAAAAAACTCTTTTTTTGTAATTTCTGGTATATAAATCAACGAAATATGGTTTTGGAATAATAATGCTGTCTAAAAAATTATCAATCCTGAAAAACTTATATAATTTAGATGTTAATCTACTGGAAAATATCATTAATTGATTTTTATTTTTACTTACAGTTACTAAACTTTTAGCTACCAAGGTATCTCTTGCTTCTTCATCAATATGGAATAGGATAACCCTTTTTTTTAGTATTTTTTTTGAGAATTTTTTTAAAATATTTATCATTAGCAAATTATTTTTAATAAAGAGATCTATTCAAAAGATTCAATTTTTTAAAATTCTTTTACCTTATTTGGAAATTATTTTTATCATTCCATAATATTCTCAATTCATTTTATTGTAAAATATTTTTAATAAAAAAACTAAAATAAGAAATATATGAACGTAATAAAAAACAAAACCGCATTACTATTCCATAGTTTTGATTGTTCAAATAACGAAGATAATTTCTATGATCTTACTTTATTGGAATTTAAGAAATTGATATATGATTTATCTAAAGAATTAAATCCAAATAAAATTACCTTAACTTTTGATGATGGTTATTTTTCAATAATCCCTGCAATAAAATATGCTAATTTGTTAGGCTTCAAAACTAAAGCTTACATAATTACAAGTAAGATAAATTCCAGAGGATATCTCTCAGAAGCTGATATTTTAGGTCTTCACAAATTAGGAACAAATATAGGATCTCATAGTCATTCGCATATCGATCTTTCAAAATTAAATCAGCAGAAATTAATTTATGAATTAAAACATTCTAAGTTTTTACTTTCAAAAATCATCGGCAAAGAAATAACTGAATTATCTATTCCTTTTGGAAATTATTCAAAAAATGTTTTAAAAACATGCTTTGATTTTTATCAATTTGTTGCAATTTCTAATCCATACTTGAAATCAAAAAAGAAATTGATTCCTAGATTATCCATACACAAATCGAACCATCAAAATATTCTATTTATAAAGTCTGTTCTTCAAGGTAAACTAAATTTATTATTTAGATTGAAACTTGTACTCATGGAATTTTTTAAAAAGTTAATAAAGCCGAAGATTTATAAAAAATTAAAATTGATTTTTTTAAAAAATTAATAAATATGATCTTCACATTCATTTAACCTCTTTCTAAATTAAGAAGTAAGAGCTGCCTTATAGAATAATTGCTTAAATAATTTAGATAATTAATTATAAAAATGATTTAGTTTTAGCTTTTAAAATATTATTAAAAACTATTTTGATTATAAATTATTTATTATGATAACTAATTCAACTTAAACCTAAAATTAATCGATAAAGTTATGTTTAATAAATTTCTTAAAAATAATAAGAAAATTGGAATTAATGAAGCATCCTATATCTACAAAATTTTATGTAGGCATAGAAATAAAAGAAAGAAAAAGGAAATTATTATAAATAAAAATAATAATTTACTTTTCCTCACGGCTGTTTTTGAAAGGGATATTTTTGCATATGAAACTTGTGACCTTAAAACAGCATATTTAATTGGCAGGTTAAATTTTAAATTAACAAACGACTTGGAAAATTGTCTTTCTTATAGTCAATTATTTTCATATAATTTTGGGATACTTATTTCTTTAAATTTTAAAAAGTTAAGTTTTTCTTTTTTCATTCAGATAATCTATATCTCTCTTAAATGGTTAATATTGTTTTCAATTTCTGTAATTGATTTTTTTATAATAATTTTTTACTCATTATTAAATATAACCTGGAGAAAGTTTATAAATCTATTCTTGAAATCAGATAATAATAAATGTTCTATAAATAATCTTTATACCATTTTTTATTGGATACAAAAAGGAAACAGCTCGGCTAAATACTACTATCCTGATTTCTTTCTAAAAAAATCAAAACTTGCTTTAATAATTGAATTTGCAAATTGTAGATTTATTTCTAGAGGTATTCTGGATGCATTAAAGAAAAATTATTTTGTTACACCAATTGATTTTCTTGATTATAGGCAACTTTTTTTTGCAATAAAAGATCTTTTGAAAATCTATTTTATAGATATTAGAAAAGTTAAAGGTTTTAATTATTCAGAGTTATCTCTAAATTTTTTTAATATAAGGAATATAAATAGAAGATTATTTGCTCTTTTATCATTTCATGCTATTCCAAATTTAATTCAAGAAAAAAATCCAAAAAAAATTTTTATTTGGTCAGAAAATCAATTTTGTCAAAGAACGATAAACTTATCCTTATTTCAATATTTTAAAAAGCATAATCTAAAAAGTATTTTTGTTTATTCATTTATTGGCACTTCTTACTCTAATAATTATTGCCCACATCGGAAACCAGATCTTTTTGAAATGAAAAACGGCTTCTGGGGGATGAATAATTTTATTGTGCAAGATAAAGCCTCATATGAAGAATTAACTCTAGCTTTATCTGATCTAGATATTGATTATAAATTGACAATCGCTCAAAAAAGTTTAAAGAGGCTTAAGGATTTTATTATTTTGAATAATGTCAAGAAAACTATTCCTAAAAGAAAGTTTATTTATTTAACAGATGGAAATCCCAAAGAAATATATCTAGTACTTTTGAGATTTTTTAATAATAAAGATTTTTCTTATCTTAAAAATGAAGAAACTTCTTTATCAATAAGACTTCATCCTTTAATAGGAATAAATAAAGCTAAATTTTATATTGAAAAATTTAAAAAGAATAATTCTTTTCCTAATTTAAAGATTAAATTTATCGATCCCCAAAAAGAATCTCTTCAAGAATCAATGATTAATTCAGAATATTGTATATTTGGCCATTCATCTACTATTAATCAATCAATATCTATGAATTGCAAAGTAATAGCAATAAAAATTTCTTATTCATATAGTCCTCCTATTCAGGAGGTATATATAAATTCACCCAACCTTAAAATTATTTGACTTTATAATTATTCTTTCTAATAAGTTCTTGACCGTTTTGATTAAAAATGCTATTTATATTAGTACTATTAAGATAAATAAAGTTTTATAAATTCTCAGCTTTTTAAACTAAGTAATGTTTATCAAACAACAGTTCGATTCGAATAAATTAGTCTTTGATGAACTAGGAAATTCTTTTAAAAATTTTTCAGCAGTCAAGATATCAAATTTATACTCTCAAGATTTATGTGAGGAAACTAATAGATATATATTAAATAATGAACAAGATCTAATCGAGACCTACAAAGATGATAAAAGGGGCATGGTAGTAGACGAAATTGAAAATAGAAAATTTATAAAATATTTTGATAAACCACTAAGTTGTAATTATCAATTATTTAGTAAATTTATAGTTTCACATATTTTTAATATTGGTAGATATCTACTAAAAGAAGAAGTATTTTTACAAGCTTTTGAAATACATTCTAGATGCGCATATGGGACTCCAATTCCGCCTCATCAGGATAATGCATATTTTGGACTAAAAAGAAGTAAGTCCCTCACTTTTTATATATCTCTCAATCCACAGTATCCTGACAAAGGAGGATTGAAATATTATAAAATTCCAATAGGACCAACTCTCGAACATGAGTCTAGTTCTGAACCTGGGTTTTCACTTACTGTAAAAAATAAAAATTATGAAAAGCTCCCTATATTTAATCCCTCTTACAACATAGGAGATTGTACCATCCATCATTCTACAAGTGTTCATTTTGCCGATGCAGTTCCTAGTGATTCTGATAGAGTCATAGTTGTAAGATTATCCCTTCACTCCGTAAATGACTTTATAAAAGCAGGTCATAAAGAATGGTATGAGGAAATGGTTAAAAGGAATCGCAATCAATAAAAAAAAGGTACTTTATTAGTTATGATAAAAACCGAATTTAATGTTTTTTTATGCCAGGTTATGAAGTCATTGGGGAAGAAGAAAAAAATGCTACCTTAAAGATATTTGAGGAAGGAGGAGTTCTTTTTCACAGATCATTTGAGAATAAAAGAAAACATTTTTATGTTCGTGAATTTAATACTAAATGTCAAGACTACTTCAATTCAACTAATTGTTCTGCTGTCTCATCAGGTACTGCTGCAATAAAATGTGCGCTTAAGGCCGCAGGAGTTAAGCCCGGAGATGAGGTAATTACTCAAGCATTTAACTTTATTGCATGTGTTGAAGCCGTAATAGACGTGGGAGCCAAACCAATAATTTGTAATGTTGATGAAAATTTGCACCTTGATATGAATGATCTTGAACAAAAAGTTACTAAAAAAACAAAGGCCGTTCTAGCTGTTCATATGCTTGGTTTAGGAGGTCCTATATTAGAGTTGAAAGATTATTGTAAAAAGAATAATCTTGTCCTCCTAGAAGATGCATGTGAAGCAATTGGGGGTAAAGTAAATGGAAAACATTATGGAACTATTGGTGATATTGGAATTTTTAGCTTTGACTTCGCCAAAATGATTACTTGTGGCGAAGGAGGATTAACACTTACTGATAATGATGTATATGGTACTTATATAAAGCAATATATTGATCATGGTCATGAAAATAATCCCAATCTAGAGAGAGGCCACGATAACAGAGTAATGCCAGGTTTTAACTATAGAATGACAGAACTGCAAGCAACTATTGCGAGTGTTCAATTAGATAAGTTAGAAGGACTAGTTGAAGAAAATAAACAAAGATACATGATACTAAAAGATTCTTTGGAATCATTAGTTCATGTTAGGGGGGAATTCGAGTCTCATTCTGGTAGTTATGATACTTTTATATTTAAAGTTAAAAATATTGATAAAAGAGAAAGAGTTATTTCCAAGCTTGGAGAACTTGGCTTTGGTACAAAGATTCTTCCTGATGCTATGGAATGGCACTGTTCTGCATATTGGGGTCATGCACTTGATGATATTCAAGTGCATCATTCCAAAAAAACATTAGAGTATTTGGAAAAATCAGTAGCCATTCCAATTTTTGTAAAAAATACACTCAATGACTATCGGGAATTGGCTCAATCTATTTTTGAGATATTAAAAATTGATGAATAATATTGCTGTAATCATTCCTGCAAGGGGGGGGTCTAAAGGAATACCTAATAAAAACTTAATTCTAATTAAAAATAAACCTTTAATTGATTACACAATAGAGTTCGCAAAACTTCTTGAATTGGAAATATTTATTACTAGTGACGATAAGAATATTCTTGAAAGAGGGAAGATCCATGGAGTTAATAATATTCTGCGTCCTGACAAACTAGCTACTGATAAATCTAGAATAATTGATACCCTTTTACATGCTTCAGAAGTTATTAATAGTAAAAAAGCTTCTTTTAATTCTCTTCTAATACTTCAGCCTACTTTTCTTATTCGAGATTTAGATGATATAAAAAATGGGATTAAACTCTTTGAAAATTCAGATTTTGAGTCTGTTGTAGCACTTACAAAAATGAAAGAGCATCCTTGTGAATGTATTCAGTTAAGTGAATCAACAAATGACTGGAAATATTTAGTTCAAGGCCCAAAGGGAGCTACGAATAGACAAGAATTTAAAGATGATTTTTACTTTATCAGTGGAAATTTTTACATAGCGACAATTAATTCTTTATTCAAATACAAGTCATATATGCATGATAAGACTGGCTTCTTTGTGTCTGACGATCGTTACATAGTTGATATCGATTATCCTCAGGATCTTGAGTTTGCGGAAACGCAAATATATAGACAAAAATTTTAAAAAAAAATTTTAAAGATTTATCCATTGTATAAATCATCTAATTCAGTAAGGCTTTTTAGCCCTCCAATATTTTTTTCGTAATTTACCCCTCCTTTCCCATTAGATGAAGCTATGTACCATTTAGGGTCTTTGTAGTTATCAACTATTAAATTATCTTTTTCTCCAATAAAACCTCCCGAGCATACTTCGTATTCATTGAAGGTTTTTTTACCAAAGACATCATAATTATTTGTTTTCAAAGTACCAATAATAAATGAAAGTAGTTCTTTCCCAACATCAATTCTTTGAACATCTATATTCTTCTCTTGGAACTTTTTTAGGGCATTTTCTTTAAGTATTGAATGACCTATTAAAAAAATTTTGTATTCTCCATGTATTAAAGAAATATAATCTGAAAGGTCGTCGGAGATATCACTACAAGAAATTATTAAACCTGAAGTGTTGATTATCGAATGTTCAATACATCTCACAACATCAGGAGAAACTATTACTTGCTCTGGCTTAGTTAATATGACATTATTTACAACTGATATTGCTTTATTAATATCTCTATTAAAACATCTTACCTTTACTCCTGATTCAGTTAGCGTATTAACCAATTTTGAACCAATATTACCTGTTCCAATTAATCCTATTTTTAGTCCGGAAATATCTTGATAAATTCTATTGAGATGCTTCCAAGTTGCATTAACGGTGATGTCATTGAGTTTTATTGGATATAAATTCAACTTATTTTGGAGATTATTTTGTTTTATTGAATTAAAAATGCTATTAAATAAATTACCCTTTTGATCAAATTGATTGGTTATATTTAAAGGTTGCTTTTTTTCAAGATCGACAAATAAATGTGAAGAGGTTTTAATTATTTTCTTGACCAAACTATCATAATCACATTCATTTGATGTTAATAAAGAAACAACTTCAAATCCTTCAATTTCCCTTATAGCAGTTGTTTTAACAGATTTATCAAAATTTCTTCCAACTGTATTTGAAAGTACGATTATCCTTTCCATTTTTATTCACTCCTAAAAGTTACATTTAATTCGTTCACTGGCTCACCTTCAACTACATCTTTGATTACTCTCAAGTTTGTTCTGGGAAGTGTTGCTTGAAAAATACTATAACCTTCTGGAGGGGCTACACTAATCAACTCATCTGTGTGTATTGTGTCTCCTTTTTTCTTGGAGATTGGAAATCTTAGTGATCTTTTTTGCATAGCAAAAGTTGTCTGTTCACTTGGATGGATAATTTTTTGCTCTTTGCTCATAGACTCGGCAACTATTTGAAGTTTTTTTGATAACTCTAAGGTCTCTTGATGATCTATGGACATTCTATTATCTGGTCCTGGCAAGAACTTATTAGTTGTAAAGTGTCTTTCAATGAAGGTAGCACCAGAGGCTATTGAAATTAGACTAGCTAAATCGCCCTCAGTATGATCTGAGAAGCCTACCATACAGTTTGTTTCATTTTTTAAGTAATTTATCTCGCCAAAATCTATATCTTCAAATCGTGCAGGATATGAACTGCGACAACTCATTAATAGAATATCTTTTCTATTTTTATAAATTGACAATGATCTTTTTATTTCAGATATATTGCTCATACCTGTAGATATAATAATACTCTCAAATTTTAGAGAATTAAGCTCATTGTGTAGCCTAAGATTATTGCAATCCATAGATGCAACTTTCACAATTTTTTGGTTAAGTTCTTTTATCTCGGCTGCAGATTCAATATCAAAAACTGTAAAAAAGACTGGGATATTTATCTCTTTACCATATTCAATTAATTCTTTACATTTATATTTGTTTAATCTTGCTCTTTCAAAAATATCATTAAGAGACATTTCAGTACCATCTGCAGTCTCATGCAAGTATTCAGTAAGATTATTTTTTTGAACTCTGGAATCTTTTTTATAATATTGAAATTTTGCAAAATGAGCCCCTGCGTTTTTTGCTGCTAGCATCATTTTTTTTGCAAGATTAAGGTCTCCATTATGGTTTATGCCTATTTCAGCAATTAAGGGGATTAATACATTTGAAATGGAATGTAATTTTGATGTTTTTAAATAATTTGATTCGTTTTTTTTAATTGTATGAGTATCTGTATGATTCTTTTTATACTCTTGCTCGAAATTCTTAATTAAGGGAATTGGAGATATTCCTTTATTTGAATAATTTTGTAGATAACTATCTATTAATGTTTTACTTTTTCTAAAAATTATTTGCATATCAGAGTAATGAAATTCGCCTCCTGTTCCAAGAACACTTAAGTTTTTATATTGTGAAATTAAAGAATTATATTTAGATAAGGATGAGCGAAAATCTTTGTCTTGTATTGGATATACGTATCTTTCAAAATTCTGCGTGTTAAGTTCTTTGATGTAACCTTTTGAATTAAACTTTGGATTTAATGTTAACCAATCAATAAATTCTGAATTAGGTTGATTAAGTTCTCTTTCCCAATTATCTCCAAAGGTTGTTTCCACACAAACAAAAGAATAACCTTTAGGTGAGACTCCAGGAGTCATTGTTGAAGGTTCGGTTATTCTATTAAATGAGACATTAGAGTCGCTACAATAAACCCAGTTATAACCTTTTGGGATTATCCTGTCATTTTTGAAGAAGAAATATTGCGACCTTACACCTCTAAATTTTAAAGATAAATCTAAGCTAAATATTTTGGCTAGATTTGTTGCTGGAATAGTTGAAAAGACATGATCATTTTTACCGACTTTGATTTTTTCTTCATTGTTAAAAACTAGCCTATCTATAAAGTGAGCGTTTTTATCAATTCCAGTGAGATCTTTGCCAAATAATATTTTAAAGTCTGACTGTTCAGTTAATAAATTAATTATTCGATCATAGAAACAACCAGTGCCATTCAGCCCTACAGCCACAAAAGGTTTAGTATAAAAATTGGCATCTTTATCTCTTAAAGAAATCCTTTGAGGAGCCCAGTCTGCAAGCATTTGATCAGTTTTTAAACCCCAAACTTTTTGAGGGTAGTGTGTGAAAAACATCTCTGTAAGAGTTTTTCCAACTTTTGCTTCTAAAAAATTTTTAAAGTTTGAAGCGGTGCCTGAATTGTCAATCTCTTTAAGTACTTGAAGTTCTATCTCAATTTTTCTAAATTCTTTTTCATCAAGATTCTTTTTTAAAGTCGATATTGACAAAGGATAATGAAAAAGTTTATTAGGATAATTTGATAAAATATTGCAAGAATTGAAACTTCCTGCAACGAGAATATCTTTACCAATCGTTTCCCAATCAGAAGCTATTTCATTATCACTAGTATGAAAAATATGAGGACCAGTATCTAAAATAAAATTATCATGCTTCCAAGATCTGGACATGCCCCCAATAAAATTTGTCTTTTCATATAAGGTTATCTTCTTAATACCTTTACGGAAAGCATAATATGCGAGTGATATGCCTGCAGGACCAGCCCCAATTATATGAATCATAAATTCTTTACAAATTAGACCTTAAAAAATAATTCATATTTGTTTTAGGCAATGTATACATTTTCTATTTATCCAATCCACATTATACATAATCAAGAGTTCAACTTAAATTTAATCTTTTTGTATTTAAAAGTAATTTATTATTAAAAATTAATTATTCGATGTCTCCATATTTTGTATTAAATTAATATCAAAATCTCTATTGAATTAATGTTTCTTGAAGGCATCCATCTTTCACTAGAAATATTTGATCACATTGTTTTAAAGAAGAATGTCTATGAGAAATAATAACTATAGTTATTTCTTTTGAAAGTTTTTGCAAAGACTGCATAATCCTATCCTCTGTTTTTGTATCCAGTGAGCTTGTTGCTTCATCAAAAACTAAAATCTTCCTGTCTAAATATAATGAACGAGCAATTCCAATTCTTTGTAGTTGTCCTCCACTTAAATTAACACCTCTTTCTCCCAAGGGGGTTCTATATTTCTTTGGATTAGAATCAATAAATTCACTGATCCTAGCTAAACTTGCAGACTCTTTGACCCTCTTCATATCAATAAATTCATAATCAATGCCGAAAGCTATATTTTCCGCAAATGATGCGTCAGAAATGTATATATGTTGAGGTACGTGAGCTATGCTGTTTCTCCATTGATGTAATAAATCAGGATTTCTCTTGTCATGTAGTTCTTTATTATCAATAAGTATGGAACCTGAAGTAGGGTTAAGCAATCCCATAAGAAGATCTACAGTTGTGCTTTTACCACTACCTGTTTCTCCAATTATGCCAACTCTTGAGCCTTTTTTGATTCTGAAGTTTATTCCTTTAAGGACAATTGAATCATCATCTTGGTATCTGAAATCAACATTCTTAAATTCTATATGACTTTTAAAAATAAACTTTTGCTTTTCAGAATCTAAAGGCTTTTGATATATAGGTTGATCAAGTAACTTTGTTAACTCTACTACTGAATCTTTAGCTATTTGTATCGCAGACCAACTTTTAAATACTAGATACAATGCAGGCAGCATTCTTTGAGATGATAACGCTAGGACACCTAATAAGGGAATAATATTTGTGACCTTTGAATTGACAATCATTAAATAGGAAAATGTACAAATAAAACAAATTCCAATTGCCTCCATTGCATATCTAGGAATACTTGTTAAAAAGATATTTTCTGTATTTAATAATCTTAAATTTAAATCGAATTCTTTATGAACTCTAAAGAAATAATTAGTTTTGTTATTAATAATAATATCTCTTATGCTACCAAGTGATTCTTGTATTATTTTTAATATCTTATTAGTCGTTTCTGTCACCAGTTTACTGTTTTCTGCAAGTTTCTTTTTAAATTTAAAGCCTATTACAAGGTAAGAAATCGAGAATAACAAAATAGAGAAGATTGCTAAAGAGGGTTCAAAAAATATTAACGTTGTTATCAAGAAAATTAATATTATTATTGCAGCTACTAATTGGAGAGAGAAGTTTATAGCTACTATAGTTTGTAAAACATGATGGGTTAGACCATTTAAAATTAAACTGCTATTTCTATTGATATGAGTAGAGTAAGGTTGTTTTAATGTCCTATAAAATGCTTCTGAGCTAAGATCATTGCCTATCCTCTGCGATAAGTTGGTAATTACCCAGATTGTAAGTAATCTTATGGAGTTTGCTAAAACGCTTGATATGCCAAAAAGGCAAGTAAAGATTAGTCTTAAATTATCTAATTTATCAATATTAAAGAAATTAATCATAAAGGAAAGTGAATTAATTTCGAATAGAGAATTAGGATCAATTAAGATAGTTAGAAAGGGTACAACTAAACCCAAAGAAATCATTTCAGAAATCCCACTTATAAGAATTAGGAATATTGAGGATATTATCTGTAGTTTTCTCTTTTTTTTAAATTTTTTCCAAAGAAAAAAAATGATTTTTGTGGAATCGTAGCTAATTCTATTTGCCTTTTGTATTAACGAAAATATCATTTAAAGTTCTGTTATTAGAACTATTTAATTGTTTGAGGTAAATTTTGTCAAGAAAAGTTAATTTCGATTATTCATTTTTTTTTAAAAATGATTAACAATTTCAAAAAAATGTTTTGTTATTTTAGTTGCTGAATTATATATGAAATAGTGAATCTTTAAGTTAAAGTTTTATTTTTATAAGTTTTAATCTAAAACAATATGGCAAGTGTTTACATAATATTTTCATTTATTTTTTATTATTATTTTGGGTTCTATAGATTATTTATTTCTTTTTTTGGGTATTTCTTAGCAATTATTTTTGTCTCAATTAAGTTTATAAAGAAACCAATACCATTAGTTATACAACTTGGTTCTATATGTTTCTTATGCTTTATTTTGACATTTATAAATAGTGGTTTTGACTTTTTTTCTGTACTTTTTTCTTATCGTTTATATCTTGGCCCTTTGCTCTTATTGTCATTCTTTCTTTATTTCCCAAAGATAATTTCAAGGCAATTTTTTTTGTCTCTTGCATTATTATTATCTTTTTTAACTTTATTGGAAAGAGTTTTATTGACTATAAATTCAGATATTGTTGTTTTTAATTTTCCTCAATATATTTATTCAGATAAACTATCAACTATGTTTGAATTTACTTATAATCCTTTCTATACAACAAGTTTTTTTTCTGGCGTTTTATCTTTTGGAGGGAGTAGATCAATAACAGGAGTTTGTTTATTAGCCTTATTTGTTTTACTTGTACTTATTAAAGCTCCACTTTTTCATCGTTTAATAACTATTTTCTCTTCTTTAATAGCAGGATCTGCTACATCCGCATTCATATTTTTTGTAATTTTTAGTACTTATCTTTTTAAAGAAACATTAGTTGCTTTTTATGATGCAACAACTTTTAGTAAAATTAAAATATACAGATTATTCGTAGTAATTGGTTTTTCTGTTTTTATAGTTTTGGCTTCTTATAACCTTATTGATAAATATAAAGGTTTCGTGAATTTCAAATTTGATTATCTTTTAATGGTTATTAATTTTAAATTAGACATTATTAGGGATTATTTATCAAGTTCAAGTTTCTTTGGCTTTCTTTTTGGGGGAGAAATACAATTAAAGGAATCTGCAGAAAATATTAAGGGTCTTGGTGCATTCCATGGGGATTTCATCTTAATTGATATGTTGGCTAGAACAGGTTTATTATCAATATTATTTTATGCATACTTGATACTAAAAATTAGATTGAATTATGCTAGATATCCTTTGGCTTTAATGCTTTTGGGAAGTATACATTATCCTATTTTATTCTCTGGACCTGGTCAATTAATCTTTGCAACTATCGCATCTGCGGGGTTGCTTGAGATAGATTTAAAAAAAAGCTTAATTAAATCGAGTTAATATCCCTTTTATGAAATTAAGAAATAGCTAAGAATCCAAGTATTAAAGGTCTTTTGATTATTGAAGAATTCATCAAATAATTGCTTTATCCAAACTTCTTAACGCCTAATTCTGTTATTAATAATAAGTTTCTTGACTTAACATCATTAATATATTTGATGTAATTTTCAAGTCTTGATTATTTTTTAGGATTGAATTACTCCTAGTAATTTTTTTCTGTCATAGTTGTAGATAAATTATTCTCGATAGAAAAAACTTGAAAACCTGTTAATGATTTCTTGCTTTTTTCTCAATATTTATCAACTTCGTTTTTGAAATATCTTTCTGCAAGAATTATGCTTTCTGATTTCCTTTTTACGTTGAAAAATTTTTGAAAAACCTCATTTAATTTGATGATCAACCGTAAAATAATTTATTTGTGATGATCTTTATATTTGAAATTAACGACTGATGTTCCAGCTTTTATTTATATTAAGAGCGAATTATCTCTCCAGTTTTGGAAGTTGAGATTTTTATAAGCTGGATCTAATTTAGTTTCCCCCAATTAAACTTAAGAGAAAATATCAAAAAGAAAAGAAGAACTTTTAATAATTTCAAAATCTGCGGCAATTTAATTCTTACTATTCCATAATTTAATTTGCCCTGATTTAGAAAAATTTAGATTTAGGGAAGCCTGTTTTTAGTTATTGAGGACTATATCAAATTCTCCTTGCCATATTTTTTTCTGTACACTTACTAATCTTAATGAAGATATAAAAACTAATTATTGTTATAAATGAAATAGTAATTTTATTTTAAAAAAAAATTGAAAAATTCTCTTAAATTTATCTCTTTGTCTTCATCGCTTTTTATTAACTTATTTATTGCGTTCAACTTTTTTTTAATGTATTATCATTATCTAATTTATTAATATTTAAAGAAAGAATTTTGGATTTCAAAATATATGTGATATTGAGTGGTTTATTTGCTTTAATCTCTTCCTTATTTATAAATTTACAATTATTACCATTTACAATTAAATTTGGAGAAAAAAAAGGAATATTAGATATTCATGAACCAAATAAACAAAAAAGTATCCCTAAAGTAAGAATAGGAGGGATTTCTATATTTATAAGTTATTTAATATCAGCTTTACTTGGTTTGTTTATCCTAACTCTTAATTTTAATATTAATACTCAAATTCTTTTAATCCTATTTTTATTCATACCCTCTATTTTTCTTTTGGGACTTTTGGACGATATTTATAAACTTTCTCCTTTAATTAGATTAATTTTTCAATTTCTGATTTCTTTTTTTACATGTAAATTTGGATTGTTGATTAATATTAAACAGATTAGCCTTTTTCAATTTATATCAGGAAGCGATAGCTTTTTTGTTTTTTGGAGTTACGTAATCACAATGTTATGGATTACTGGATTAATTAATGCGTTTAATTGGCTTGATGGATTAGATGGCCTAGCAGCAGGTTTTGCAAGTATTTCATCTTTTGTTCTTATAATTATAAGTTTTCAAATTTCTAACCCACTCGCACTAATTATCTCAACGCTAATATTAGGCACTTCATCATCATTTTTGATATATAATTTTTATCCATCTAAAATTCTGATGGGAGATTCTGGTTCCAATTTCTTGGGCTTTTCTTTAGCCATAGCTTCTCTTCTGGTCTTTAGTAATCAAGAAATTTTTTATTTCGAAAGAATTTTAATGTTGTTTCTTGTCCCACTTTTAGATATGGGTTTTGTTATCTTTTCCCGGTTGATTTCACTTCAGTCACCTTTTCAAGGGGACAGGAGACACTTCCACTACAGATTATTGAATGTCGGGATAAGTTATAAAAAAACAATTTTCATTATGTATTTTCTCTTCATTTTGACGGGAATCTTATGTCTAAATGTTTACTAAAACTTTTTATTTGATTATCTAAAGTCCAATAATTTAAAGATTCTCAAACTTTACTAACGCGCTTTCTTTTTTTAAGAACTAAAAAAATAATCATTTTTTCGTTAATATTGCAGATATATATTTTTCACTTTCTAAAGAAGGAAATTCAATATTCATGGAAAATTTTTTAGCTAAATAAAGTAGGCTTTCTTCTGACCAAAGAGTAAGATGCTGTATTGGAATCCCCTTACCTTCATCTTTTTCCAACAGAATTACTATTGCTGACACTCCTTTGTTGAGGAAGTAACTTATAAAATCTAATGGACTATCTACATGATCTAATACTAAAAATAATCCTAAAATTGAATTTTTAAAACTTTTTTCTCTAAAAATCGGATCACCCTCGTGTAAAACTAAATGCGGTTTCTTTTCACATAAAGCTTCTTTTGAACAATCCCAAAAAATACTATTTTTGGGGATTATTGAGAGACATTTAAGACTTGATTTGTTAAAAACATTTATTGGCCCCCAGTCAATGCATCCATATTCAATGTAGTTATATTGTTCAGGCTTGAAACTATTAGTTAGTTTTAAAATTTTAGAATTTAAATCTGTATTGCGAAATCCAATATGTCTAGAATAGGGCTGAGCCCCACGTTTGAAAATCTTTTCTATTGTCCTCATAAATAATTCGTTATTAGTATTTTTATCAAATCCTTCAAGAACTATTCTTTTCTCTATGGAATTATTGAAAATCATAGAGGAGATATATCCTTCTAATATGCGCTTTCTTTTTTGGGATAATTTAGATAAGCCATTTATTTTTTTTTTAAATCCTTCTAAAGAAAAATATTTACCCGTGGAATCCTCCCCTTTTGGGTGTGTAGGCAAAATTTCAGTATATAACTTTATCCTTATTTCTTCACTTATTGGTTGATGCCAAAACAAAGTTAAACAATTTGTACATCTCGCAGATTTATATTTGGTATTTAAAAGTACTTCTTCTCCTACGGATAATTCTTTAGAAAGTAGTTCTGAATAAACATTTTTATAACTAGATTTTAAATTAATAAAGTTGGTAGATTTACATAATGGACAAGCTTTTTTTTTAGGAAACATTAAAATCCTTTCAAATTCAAATCTTTTATGAATTGCATTATAGATACTTTATAAATTTAAATCAATTGTTGGGATTTTAATAATTTTTCAAATTATTGTTAAATTAGGTTTAATACTTCTGATTTACCAAAATGGATCTGATGTCAAAGAAACTCTTAATGAGCAATCTTTTTTACTTTTAATATTACTTATACAAGCTCTCACAGTTTCTCCATTTACATCTATTTCACAAGCACCACAGCTACCAGTTAAACATCCAGTAGGAATTTCATAACCTGCCCTCCTCGCAAGTAAAAACCAATCATCATTCTCGGAGGCATATGTCTCAATATTATTTGGCCATGTGATTTTAATTTTTGATTGTTTCAAATTAATAGTGATGAAATATTTAAGTGTTTTTTAAATTCATTAGCGAGATTATCAATAATTGATTCTCTTTTCATTTTATATGAGCTTGTTTTTTTTGATGGCATAGGAAGGTTTTTACTCTTTCTAATTAAGTTTATATATTGATTTCTCCATTTATCATTTTCAAAGATCCCATGAATATAGCTACCTGCAATAGCACCTCCTTGACTATTTTCTTTATACCAACCAAGATCTAAATCTTTAAAAATAGGTTTTATTTTTAAAGTATTTTGACTACTGTCTAATTCAGTTACTCCATTATGTATTTCAAACCCATTGATTTCTGTTAAGTTCGGCCAAATTGATTCGGAATTAATTTGTCTGGTTATCTTGCTTTCAAGAAAAGTTGTTTTTAAAGGTAGTAATCCAATTCCCTTAATTGATTTATCTAGATTTAATTTTGACCCTTCCTTACAATATGGGTCTTCAAGAATTGTTCCCAACATTTGTAATCCTCCACAAATCCCAAATATGTTGCCATTATTTTTTGCATAATCTTTTATATCTTGTGATAGGCCTGAATTTATAAGAAAAAGTTGATCTTTAATAGTTTGTTTACTTCCAGGAAGAATAATAAAATCATATTGATTCAAGTTTTGGGATTCTATTACCCACTTAATTAATATGGATTCTTCATTTTCTAATGGGTCAAAATCTGAAAAATTACTAATAGATGGCAATTTTATGATTCCAACTTTTATTTCAGGGTTTGTTGCATATGATTTCTTTTCTAGTAAATCTAAAGAATCTTCTGGAGGAAATTTATCCTTGAGCCAAGGAATTATTCCTAAAACAGGAATCTGAGTTTTGCTCTCAATCCATTTTTTTCCTTCTTCAAATAATGAAAGGTCTCCTCTGAATCTATTTATAATTATTCCTTTAATAAGTTTCTTTTCTTCAGGTTTCATTAATTCAAGAGTTCCGATGATTTGTGCAAACACGCCTCCCCTTTCAATATCAGTAACCAAAATGCAATTTGCATTTAAATACTTAGCAACTCTTAAATTAGTGAGATCTCTATGAATCAAATTCATTTCTACTGGACTACCAGCCCCTTCGATAATTAAACGACAATTTGGATTTTTTTTATAAATAGAATTTAGACTTTTTCTTATTACTTCCCAACCTGGAATAAACCAATCTTTGTAGTAATTTTTGGCAGTTGTTATTCCTATACTTTTGCCAAGGTGAATCACCTCACTTGTAGAATTGCCTTGCGGTTTTAATAAAATGGGATTCATCTCTGAAGAAGGAATAATACCACAAGCAAAAGCTTGAAGTGCTTGTGAATATGCCATCTCTCCACCTTCCCAATCAACCCAAGCGTTATTACTCATATTTTGTCCCTTAAAAGGTATTGGCTCTTCTCCTGAATTTTTAAGAATCCTGCAAATAGCAGTAACCGTTAACGACTTCCCTGCTCCACTGGAGGTGCCCAGGACCATTATTGGTTTCTTGATTTCATGTAATTTCCCTTCTAACTCCATCAGTAATTTATATTAATTTTGAGATTTATTGATTAGTAAATTGGATTATAATTTGGTTAAAAGTTTGTGTTAATTCTAGCCTCTGCTTCTCAATCTAGAAAGAAATTACTAGAAAATTCTCAAATTGAATTTATTCAAATATCAAGTAATTTTGACGAATCTTTAGTAAAAGAGAATGATATTTCTAATTTGGCCGTCGAATTATCTTTTCAAAAAGCTAACAGCATTGCTCTTAATATTCGAGAAATAGACATACTAGAAAAGTATAAAAATAGTTCTTTCGAAATTCTTGGTTGTGATTCAATCTTCGAATTTAAAGGAAAAGCTTTCGGAAAACCATCAGATAAAGAAGAAGCATATAGAAGATGGTCTGAAATGTCTGGAGAATTTGGTTTTCTCCATACAGGACATACATTACTTTTTAGTATTTTTGATCTTGAATCTGAAATACTAAAAGTGACAAAGAAAATTAAAAAAACAGTAAGTTCTAAAGTATATTTCTCTAAATTGCGAGATGAAGAGATAAAAAGTTATGTTGACTCTCTTGAACCATTATATTGTGCTGGAGGTTTTGCCTTAGAAGGGAAAGGAGGTAAATATATCGAGAAGATAGATGGTTGTTTTAGTAATGTAATGGGGTTGAGTTTGCCATGGCTCAGAAAAAATTTATATAAACAAGAAAATTAAACAAAAAAAACCCTATCAAAAGATAGGGTCTTTTTTTGATTTAAAAATTAATCTAAATCTGACATTTCTAGAGCTGGCTCACTCTTTCTGTCAATTCCTTTTTCGAAACCGGCAGCGGCTGCTCTAGCACGACCTGCATGCCAAAGGTGACCAATGAATGTAAACCATCCTAGGAAGAATTGAGCTGCAGCTAACCATTGTCTTAAGTTCACAAAGTTAACAGCGTTAGGCTCAGTAATGATACCACCAACAGAGTTGATAGAAGCATTAGGTGCATGAGTCATATATTCAGCTGCTCTTCTTACTTGCCAAGGCTGAATATCATTTTGAATTTTCTCAAGGCTCAAACCGTTAGGTCCTCTTAAAGGCTCTAACCATGGTCCTCTGAAGTCCCAAAATCTCATTGTTTCACCACCAAATATAATTTCTCCTGTAGGAGATCTCATGAGATACTTACCTAATCCTGTTGGTCCCATCGTTGAACCTACATTAGCTCCAATTCTTTGATCTCTCACAAGGAAAGTAAAGCTTTGGGCCTGTGAAGCTTCAGCATTTGTTGGGCCGTAGAACTCTGAAGGGTATGCAGTGTTGTTAAACCAGATGAAGGTTGATGCAATGAAACTCGCAACACAAATTCCACCAAGTGCATAACTTAAAAGTCCTTCTCCATTCCAAATGAATGCTCTTCTAGCCCATCCAAAAGGTTTGGTAAAGATGTGAAATATACCTCCAATAATTGCAGTAATACCCACATAGACATGCCCACCAACAATATCTTCTATTGAGTTAACACCGATAATTGAACCAGCGCCTCCCCAAGGAGATCTAAACAAATAACCAAGAATTACTCTTGGATCAAGTGTTGGGTTAACAAGTCTAACTTCTCCCCCACCAGGGGCCCAAGTATCATAAGCACCGCCAATAAAACACCAGTTTACTGACCACGCCAATGCACCTACACCTAAAACAATCAAATGATAACCAAGTATGTTAGTCATTTGATTTTTGTCTCTCCAATCAGTTGAGAAGAAAGGAAAATCTTCTTCAAGCTTTTCAGGTCCAGCCAATGAGTGATAAATTCCACCAAAGCCAAGAACTGCAGAAGCTATCAGATGAACTACACCAGCCTGAAAGAAAGGCATGATGTCAGTTACTTCACCTCCAGGTCCAATTCCGTAACCAAACATAGCAACATGTGGCATACAGATTAAGCCTTGCTCCCACATTGGTTTATCAAATGTAAAATGATTAACCTCAAAGAGCATCATTGCTCCAGCCCAAAAGACGATAAGTCCTGAGTGTGCAATGTGTGCTCCAAGTAAACGTCCAGATAAATTAATTAATCTAGCGTTACCTACGTACCAAGCGTAACCAGTTTCTTCAATACTCTGGTTAGGAGCTCTTAGTAAATTATTAAAGGGCGTTTCCACGCGGAAGAACCTCCTCAGGGAATACAAAATTTTCGTGTGGTTGATCCACAGAAGACATCCATGCTCTCATACCTTCGTTCAAAAGTATATTCTTTGTGTAGAAAGTTTCAAATTCTGGATCTTCTGCAGCACGTATCTCTTGGCTAACGAAATCGTAAGCTCTTAAGTTAAGTGCTAAACCAACAATACCAATTGAAGATGTCCACATACCCATTACAGGTACAAATAACATCAAGAAGTGAAGGAAACGCTTATTAGAGAAAGCGATACCAAAAATTTGGCTCCAAAATCTATTCGCTGTAATCATTGAATAGGTTTCTTCTTCTTGGGTAGGATCGAAAGCTCTAAAAGTTGAACTTTGTACTTTACCGTCTGTATAAATACTTGTATCTTCATACAATGTGTTTTGAACTGTAGCTCCGTGGATAGCGCAAAGTAAAGCACCACCAAGAATTCCAGCAACACCCATCATATGAAAAGGATTTAAAGTAATGTTGTGAAAACCTTGAATAAATAGTATGTAGCGGAAGATTGCTGCAACACCAAATGAAGGTGCAAAGAACCAACTATGCTGTCCCAATGGGTAGATAAGGAAAATACTTGTAAATACTGCAATTACAGCTGAAAAAGCAAGTGCGTTGTAAGGTCTGATACCTACAAGACCAGCGATTTCAAATTGACGAAGCATGAAACCGATAAGGCCAAATACTCCATGTAATGCAACAAAGTTCCAAAGTCCACCAAGCTGTAGCCATCTTACGAAACTACCTTGGGCTTCAGGACCCCATAAAAATAGAAGACTGTGTCCCATGGCATCTCCAGGGGTACTTACAGCTGCTGTCAAAAAGTTTGCTCCTTCAAGATATGAAGATGCAATTCCGTGTGTGTACCAAGAGGTAACAAATGTTGTTCCGACAAACCATCCACCTATTGCAAGATATGCACAGGGTAGAAGAAGTAAACCGGACCAACCAATAAATACAAACCTGTCGCGCTTTAACCAATCATCGAGGACATCAAACCATCCTCTCTGTGGGGCGCTTCCAACGGCGATCGTCATGAGAAATCGTTTTTAGCTTCGGGATACGCTGAGACTGTAACAAAGATTGAGAGTAAATTGGGGAAATATCTTTATATATGAAATGCCTTGTAAAGCTTTCCTAACTTTTATGTTAAAAATTAGGTATTAATACTCTATATTAATGGTTAAATTAATAGGAGTAGGCATCTAAAATAAGTATATTATGCAATCAAATCTCTCACCCTTTAACAAAATTGAACAAAAAATCAATGGTTCAAGAAAAATATCAAACTACCTCATTGGAGGAATGTTAACTATTGGCGGTATAGGTTTTATTTTAGCTGCGATTTCAAGTTATACAGGAAAAGATTTGCTCCCTTTGGGTAATCCTTCAACCTTACTTTTTATCCCTCAGGGAATAATAATGGGAGCTTATGGACTAATAGCGAATTTGCTTAATATTTATCTATGGTATTTAGTTTTTATAAATTTCGGCTCGGGTTATAACTTTTTTGATAAGGATTCTCAATCTGTTGAAATTAAAAGAAAAGGATTATTTAAGGATATTGAAGTTAAATTAAATTTTGACGAAATAAAGTCAGTAAAACTTGATATAAGTGAAGGATTTAATCCAAGAAGAAGAATTGCATTAGTTCTTAAAGGCAGAAAAAAAGCACTTCCTTTAAGCGGAGCAGGAGAACTTAAACCGCTGCTTCAAGTTGAAGAGGAAGGAGCAAGATTAGCCAAATTTTTAAATGTAAATTTGGAGGGTTTAAAATAAGAAGATTTTATTTATTAAAACCACTTATATTTTTAAAAATATTTTTATTATTAATTACAGGTTGCAGTAATAAAAGTTCTTTTGATTCTAATTATTACTGTAAAAAGCTTGATCTTAATTGTATAAAAAAGAACCAAAGAGTAGTTTTCAAGACTTCAAAAGGTAATATTGATGTGCAATTATATGGAAAAAATAAGCCAGTAACAGTAAGTAATTTTATTCAAAATGTAAAAAAAAATATTTATAAAAATAAAAGGTTTTATAAAATAATTAATTTTCCTCAAGTTCAATTAATTCATTCGGGAACTTATCCAGAAAAAAATTATTACAAAAAAGAAAATGAAAGCTCAAACAAACTAAGAAGAAATATTCCCTTGGAAATAAAATTAAAAAAAGAAATTGAACCAAAATATGGTTACCAAATCTTAAACCCTTCAGAAATTGTAAATCTTACTAATTTTTTTGAAAAGGGATCATTAGCAATGGTAAAAAGTGGAGAAAGGATCTCTTCTTCTACTGAGTTTTTCTTTGTAACTAATAAATTTCCTGAATTAGATGGAAGGTATTCAATATTTGGAAAAGTTGTAAAAGGAATAGAAATATTAAAAAATATAGATAAAGAAGATTTGATTTATGAAATTATAATTTCTAATTAAATTTCTAAAGAGTATTTATTTATTTTTAACATTTCGGTATTAACTCCCGATGATCGCTTAAGGGCAACTTTACCTGTTCTCGCGATCTCAAGTATTCCATATGGTTCAAGAAGCTTTTCTAAAGCAACTAATTTCCCTGGATCTCCTACCACTTCGAGGGTTAAAGCAATATCTGAAACGTCTACCACTTTTGCTCTGAATATTTGAACGATATCCAAAATATTACTTCTTGTATCCTCTTTTGACGATACTTTAAGAAGCATTAATTCCCTTTCAACTGCAGCAAGATTAGTAAAATCTACAACTCCAAGAACATTGAATAATTTATTGAGTTGCTTTGTCATTTGTTGAAGGGTTTCATTATCACCTTCTACTACCATTGTTAATCTAGAAATTCCTTTAGTTTCGGCAGGCCCAACAGCGAGACTATCGATATTAAAACCTCTTCTTGCAAAAAGGCCTGAGATTCTACTTAATGCCCCTGATTCGTCTTCAACAAGTACAGATAATGTATGTTTCATCTTTTAATAGGTTTTTAAATCTCTAATCCATTCATGAGAAATTTTATTAAATAATGAAGGATCTTCATCATGAACACAATGCCCTGAATTGGATATTATTTTCAATTCTACCCATCTATGGAATTTTGCAATCTTTTTGCCAAGAAATAAAGGTATGAAATTATCTTTTTCTCCCCATAACAATAAAAAAGGAACTTTTTTTGAAAGACTAAGTTGTTCTAAAAGGTAAGAGGCCTTTAAGTTATCATCCCTTGTTGCCATGCCAATACACATAGCTCTTAGTGCTCTTGCGGAAGTCTTTCTTAAAACTGGTTTTCTTACAATATTTATTAATTCTTTATCTACTTTATCTTTTTTGAAATATGCAGAATTAAGTCCTAATTTTATTATTCCTAGTTTATTTATTAAAAATAGAACTATTTCTAAAGGAAACACTCTAAAGAATATTTTTATAAGTTTGGTTCTAAATTTTTCAAAAATCGAATTAAGCTTTGATTCCCTTTTTGTAATTATCAGAGGATCAGGGAGAGGAGACGCAATAACAGATAATATTTCATTATTTAAATAAACTGCGCAGGTTAAAGCTACTAAAGAACCTAAAGAATTTCCTATTAAAATAATCTTTTTAGATGTCTTTGGCCTTATTACTTGTTTAATAAAATCACTGACTTGATTACACCAAACTCCATTATCTAATTTCCCGATGTCTCTAATTCCTGGTTGTGCTGAATTACCAAATCCAATTAAATCTATTGAGTAAACAGAATATCCTTTTTGTGCAAAGTAGTAAGAATTATTTCTCCAATGTTTACTGCTTGCTCCGAACCCATGAAGCAAGATCATAGGATGTATATTCTCTTCCCCTTTAACACTCCAAAATATTTTGAATCCATTCCAATTCCAGTAATAAGATTCGTCTCCTTCTCCTGATTTATAGATAGAGTTCATATAAATAAACCTTTATCCCCTTCTTAAAATAATTTAAAGATATTTGCATTAGTTATTTTTTTTACAAAAAAATGCATATAAACGTTAAATTATAATAAATGATTAAGTTTCCTATGGCTAAAGAAATTTTTAGTATTGCTGCTGTTTTTTGGATATTGATACCAATTGGATTGGTTGGTGGTGCCTTATTATTAAAATTTCAAGGAGATTGATTCTCACGAATACCATAGAAAGTGAGTTAATCTCGACAGGTTAAGTACATCCTTAAGTATGAAGATTCTTTTAGTAGGTGCAACTGGAACTCTTGGAAGGCAGATAGCGAAGCAAGCTATTGAGGAAGGGCATGAAGTTAGATGTTTTGTTAGGAATCCAAGGAAAGCTTCTTTTCTTCAAGAATGGGGTTGTGAACTTACAAAGGGAAATTTACTCAACTCTGCAGATATAGAGTATGCTCTACAAGACATTGAAGTAGTTATTGATAGTGCAACTGGTAGACCCGAAGATTCCAAAAGTATATATGAGACTGACTGGGATGGGAAACTTAATCTTTTTAATGCTTGTGAATTGAAAAAAATAAAAAGGGTTATTTTTCTCTCAATTTTATTAACAGAAAAGTTTAGAAATGTACCTTTAATGGATGTTAAATATTGTACTGAAAAACTTCTAGAGAAATCTAACTTCGACTACACGATTTTTAAATGTGCTGCTTTTATGCAAGGAGTTATTAGTCAGTTCGCTATTCCGGTTTTAGACAGTCAAGCCGTCTGGATGAGTGGCACGCCCACTAAAATTGCTTACATGAACACACAAGATATGGCTAAAATTATTGTTTCCTCAATAAACAACCCTAGATCTTATAAGCTTTCCCTTCCTTTAGTTGGACCAAGGGCTTGGGATTCTGATGAAGTAATTTCTCTATGCGAAAAATATAGTAATAAGAAGGCAAAGATCTTTAGAGTTTCGCCTTTTCTAATAAAAGTAACCCAGAACTTGGTTTCATTTTTTCAGGATGCACTAAATGTTTCTGAGAGATTGGCCTTTGCTGAAGTTACTAGTAGTGGAGTCCCCTTAGACGCTGATATGAGTAATACTTATGAAGTGTTAGAACTAAAGAAAGAAGATTCGACTTCTCTAGAAAATTACATTAAAGAATATTATCAGCAGATTTTAAAAAGACTTAAAGAAATGGAAGCTGATCTAAATATTGAAGAAAAAAAGAGACTCCCTTTCTAAGGTTGCATTAAGTAGATTTTATAGTATATTTGTACTATATATAGTTTTCCTGATGTCAATTTCCAAATCTAAAAATCTTGAACGTAAGTTAAATAATATTGCTCAAGAGGCAACTAATGAATTAAACAATGTTTGTGGATCATCTTTATGGGAGAGTTTAGGATTTGTCTTTTTCGATCAACTAGATGATCCTGAGAAAATTGCAAAGGCAAATTTTTACTATGGTCAGTTGCAAATAATTAATGAGATTAAATTTTTTATTTAGAATCTTTGTAATAAACTTAATTCATCTGACGTAATTATATTGAGGTAAATTTTGTTTATTCTTTTCTGATAATATAAATCTAGAAAATAAATTATTTAATGATCGAAACATCTGGTGTTATAGAAAAAGAACAAGGAAATGGTTTTTATTTGGTTACTTTAGAGCAACCTGAAGGTCACCAATGTTTATGCAGAGCAGCAGGAAAGTTAACTAAATTTAGAATTAAATTGTTAGCCGGAGATAAAGTACTGGTGGAAATAAGTCCTTATGATCTAACAAGAGGAAGGATTACCTATCGTGAGAGAAATGCAGGCGGTGGCGGTCCGAGAACTGGAAATACCAAAAATAATGCAAGAAATAAATAAATAATATTTAATTTACTTAGATGATATTTTGTATCGCTTCTTTGAATTCACTACGTTGTTTAACACCCTGCCATTGTTTTTTAAGTAATTTGTCTTTAAATAATTGTATTGTAGGAGTTCCATTTATTCCTGCTTGTTTAGCTATTTCTTGATCTTTATCTATATCAATTTCTATACCTTGCACAGCTCCATTAAATTCCTTAATCACTCTTTTAAGTTGTGGTTTTAATACATGGCATGGTCCACAACTTGGTGAGCTAAAAATAACTAATAGTGGTTTATTACTCTCATGATAAAGCTTCCTCAATGCATAACTACCTTTTTGCCATTCAGAATTTAAATCAAAAGTATCTTCATTTGTCTCCTCTTCAATAAAACTTGATGAAGACAATGTTTTCTCTGGTTCGGTTGTTTCTCTAACAATTATTTTTGATAAATTCTTCTCTGCTAACCATCTTTCAGCAGCTAATGCTGCCATACATCCTGTCCCAGCAGCTGTAACACCTTGTCTCCACTCAGAATCTACAACATCGCCAGCTGCAAATATACCTTCTATTGATGTTTCTGGTCTTCCTGAATTACAAGCAATATATCCTTTTTTATCTAATTCAATTTTATTATTTAAAAACTTTGTATTAGGTGTGTGTCCAATCGCATAAAAAAGTCCTTTAACTTTAATTTCGACGTTACCTTTTTGTGAATTAATGGTTTCAACGTTTTCAAGCCAATCAGTACCATTAGCTTTCTCTACTTTTGTGTTCCAGTGTATTTCAATCTTTGAATTAGCTTTTACTCTATCTATCATTGCGGCACTAGCTCTCAGTTTTTCGGATCTAACGAGTAAATGCACCTTGCTACCATATTTTGTGAGATATGCAGCTTCTTCACATGCAGAATCACCGCCTCCAATAACTGCTAATTCTTCATCTCTAAACTGTGGCGTCGCTCCATCACAAATTGCGCAAGCACTTATCCCTTTGCTCCAAAATTTATCTTCATTTATAACACCTAACCTATTAGCACTTGCGCCAGTTGCGATAATAATTGAATTGGATTTAATGCTTCCTTCTAAGGTTTTTAACTCAAAAGGTCTTTTACTGGTATCTATTGAAATAACATCACTTTCGTATAAATTTGTACCCCATCTTTCGGCTTGAGCTTTCATTAAATCCATTAATTCAGGACCTAATACTCCATCAGGAAAGCCAGGATAGTTTTCAACAAAAGTAGTTGTCATTAATTGCCCACCTGGAATTCCACCAGAATTAAATCCCGTTACTAAAAGAGGTTGAAGGTTTGCACGTGCTGCGTATATAGCAGCTGTATAACCTGCTGGACCAGAACCTATTATTACTAAATTTTCAACATTTTCTTCTTTTACTTTTGTTTCCATTTAAATATTTATTTCTCTAATATTAATCAATTAACCCGATTTATGAAGGTCGGATTTCACTCGATTAAGTTCTCATTAATCTTTTGATTTAATAATTCTTTTAATTCATTAGGAAAATTTAATACAGAACTTTTTAGGTTTTCATTTTCTTCACCAATATGCAATATCCATTCTCTGAACTCCTCTGCAATTGCGTAACTATCCTCGTATTTTTCAAGAGTATCCATTACTGATATCCTGTTGGTTGCCCAACAGGTTGCTACATCAATTCTTTTTCTTATAAAATTAGTCATTTCCTGGTTTGGAATTGACTATAGGTAAGCATATGGATTGCTTTGATCATTGTCTAATAAGTTACAACTTTGTACTTTCAAACAATAATTTAATAATTAGTTAATATTTGACCCTATATTTGTTGTGAATATAAAGAAAATATAAAGAATTAGGTCTAAACTGCCTCTGTATGATTCACGAGTAACCTTTCAACTTCATCAAATCCTTCTTTCGCTGAATTTATTGCAAGCTCCTCGCTAACTTTTTCTTCAGAAACTAATTTTGATGATATCTTTCTTAAAAGAATTTCTTTTTTTTCTCTTAAAGAAATAACTATTTCCTCTTCGATAATAGACTTTATAGCTTTAGAAATTATTTTTTTATCATTCGCTTCTTCAAACGTACCCTGTACGAGTTCTTGTATGAATAATCTATGCACCTCACTGCTTCTTAGAAAACTTTCAGTAGCATTTATGATTCCTTCAACAAGAGCTTCATCAGGTTCAGAGTCATTTTCGGCTAATTTAAATTCCCAATCTAGATGTCTTCTTTGCCATCCTGAGGAATGAAGGCTAGGCATTACTGTTTGAGAATATGTATCAACTGACATTTCATAAATTCTTTCAGCCAGTTTTTCACACCAGTCTTTACCATGTTTTTCTAAGTTTCTCTGCATGGTTTGTCTTGGAACAGCATGGCCGCCATGATGACTATGACAAACTCCATCTGGGCATTCGATAGCTTTTATGCTCATTAGATTATTAATACTTATATATTTTTTCATAGCCATGATTTAAAAAAAAGAAAATATATTTTTAACAAAACTCAAACTCCAAGACTTTTGACTTTATTCAAATTATCTTTAGTATGTTTAAAACTACTATAAATTGACAAAGATACTCATTCCTATTGAAACAGCCTCTGGAGAGAGAAGAGTTTCAGCTACTCCCTCAGCTGTAAAAAAATTAAAGGGTCTTGGATGCGAAGTTTTTGTAGAAAGTTCAGCTGGAGAACTATCAGGGTTTAACGACACTTTATACAAAGAATCTGGAGGTGAAATTGTTAGTAAATCTAATATAAATATTTGGGAGAATGCTGATGTTGTTTTTTGTGTTCAACCTCCTTCTGAATCTAATTTAAGCAAGTTAAAAAAAGGTGCTATTCTGCTAGGCCTTTTAAATCCATATGCTAATGAAAAACTTCAAAAAACTATAACTAGTAAAAAGATCTCAGCTTTATCAATGGAATTACTTCCAAGGATTAGTAGAGCTCAATCATCGGATGTACTTTCTTCTCAAGCCAATATAGCTGGATATAAAGCAGTTCTTTTAGCAGCAAGTGAACTTGATAGATATTTCCCCATGCTTATGACTGCAGCAGGAACTGTACAGCCTGCGAAAGTTGTTGTTCTTGGTGGAGGAGTTGCAGGATTGCAGGCAGTTGCCACTGCAAAAAGACTTGGAGCTATTGTTTTCGTCTCAGATATTAGGCCAGCTGTAAAAGAGCAAGTTGAATCTCTTGGAGCAAGATTTATAGAACTTCCTGAAATTGACGAAAAACCAGGAGAATCAGGTGGTTATGCAAAAGCAGTTACGCCTGAATTCCTCTCTAAACAAAAGGCTACGTTAACTAAATATTTATCCGAAGCTGATGTTGCTGTTTGTACTGCACAAGTCTTAGGTAAAAAAGCTCCTGTTTTAATCGATTCTAATATGATTGAAAAGATGCGACCTGGAGCAGTAGTGATTGATTTGGCCGTATCTCAAGGAGGTAATTGCGAAGGAACAAAATCTAATGAAACTATTATTAGGAATGGCGTAAAGCTAATAGGAGCTGGCGAGTTACCATCATCTGTTCCTTATGATGCAAGTACACTTTATGCTAAAAACCTAACATCTTTGATTACACCTTTCATAAAAGATGGTGTAATTAATCTAGATAAAGAGGATGAATTAATCTCTGGCTGTTTATTAAGTAATGAAGGAGTTATCCTTCAAAATAAAGTTTTTGAAAATTGAGGTCTCAATTAAATTATGAATTTTGATAGCTTGCTCTGGGTTTTGTTGCTTGGAAGTTTATTAGGTTTGGAGTTAATAGGAAAAGTACCTCCAACACTTCATACACCTTTAATGAGTGGGGCAAATGCCATCTCAGGTATAACAATGTTGGCAGCATTAACTGCAATTATAAAAGCAGAGCCAAATAGTCCATTATTAATAATCGGATCAATATCTCTTGGATTTGCTCTTTTTAACGTAGTAGGTGGTTTTTTTGTAACGGACAGAATGCTTGCCATGTTTAGTCGTAAACCTACCAAAAATAATAAATAATTAATTACACAAAATGAATCTTCCTGATATTATAAAATTCGTTATAGATCTTCTAGCAGTTCTTTTATTAGCACTTGGTATAAAAGGGTTATCAAAAGTTAGGTCTGCTAGAGAAGCAAATATATTAGCAGCATTTGCTATGTTGCTTTCTGTTGTAGGTTTACTCTCCTATTATCTAGGTACTTCTGGAATCTCAGCTCAATCATGGGCATGGATCATTGTTGGATCCTTAGTGGGAAGTTTGTTAGGAACTTTACTTGCTAAGAAGGTTCCAATGACATCAATGCCAGAGACTGTAGCTTTGTTCAATGGTTTTGGTGGAATGTCTTCTCTATTGGTAGCTATTGGTGCATTTTTATTCCCTTTTAATGAAGTAGCGAAAGCAGGATCTTTAGAACCTTTTATTAATGATGCTTCAATTTCAGTTTCAATATTTGTTGGTGCCATTACTTTTTCAGGATCAATTGTGGCTATGGCAAAACTACAAGGTTGGCTTTCCACCCCTGGATGGACTCAGGTAAAAGCAAGGCATTTTGTAAATGTTGTTTTTGGGGTCACTTCATTAGTAGCTTTCATATACCTAATAAGTGGGAATATTAGTTCGATTTGGCTTTTGGTTATAGCCTCTACTCTTTTAGGGATTGGGGTAACTTTGCCAATAGGTGGAGCAGATATGCCAGTTGTTATTTCTCTTTTAAATAGCTATTCAGGGATTGCAGCTGCAGCTGCAGGTTTCGTTGTAGACAGTCAGCTTTTAATCGTAGCAGGTGCAATGGTGGGAGCAGCAGGCTTGATATTAACTCAGGTAATGTGCAAAGGAATGAACAGATCTCTGGTTTCTGTGCTTTTTGGAGGCTCTTTATCTGCACAAACTACAACATCTTCTGGCTCAGGAGAATATACAAATATTACCTCCTGTAGTGTTGAAGAATGCGCATTAACATTGGAAGCAGCAAATAGGGTAATAGTTGTTCCTGGTTATGGACTTGCTGTAGCTCAAGCCCAACATACTTTGAGAGAAGTAACAAAAAAACTAGAACAAAATGGTATTGAAGTTGTATATGCAATTCATCCTGTAGCAGGCAGAATGCCAGGACATATGAATGTTCTTTTAGCAGAAGCAGATGTTCCTTATGAGCAACTCAAAGAAATGGATGTTGTTAACCCTGAATTCCCTGCAACAGATGTTGTTTTGGTCTTAGGAGCAAATGATGTTGTTAATCCTCAAGCAAAAAATGATAAGAGTTCTCCCTTATATGGAATGCCTGTTCTTGATGTACAAGAAGCAAGAACAGTTTTTGTAATAAAAAGAGGAATGAGCGCTGGTTATTCGGGGATAAAAAATGATTTGTTTGACTTGCCAAACACTTCTATGGTTTTTGGTGATGCCAAGAAAGTTTTAAGTGAGTTAATAGGAGAATTAAAGGATCTAGGAGTTGGCGATAAATAGTAATATCTCATTTAAGTTCTCAGATTATATTAACGATAGACCTTTTAATCAGGCTTTCCCATGGATTGGAGGGGACCTTCAAACTTTAAGAGATACATTTATTTTTGATCTCCTCCAAGCAAAAACAAATAAAAAAATACTTTTACCAATAAATAATATCCCCTCAGAAAATTTTGAGGGTGATTATCTTTTAGGTTTATTAGAGTTACCAGAAAAATTTGATCGTTTAAAAGGAATTGCTCTGATTACTCATGGATTAGGAGGTTCTACTAGGCGTTTTGGTTTAAAACGAATTGCTAGAAAATTAGTAAATAATGGATTTGGAGTTCTTAAATTAAATCTTAGAGGAGCTGGTTCAGCAAGATATTTGGCAAAAGGGAATTATTCCGCAAGATGTTCGAATGATATTATTTCTGCGCTCAAAAATTTTAGACAACTTCTTAATTTTGAATTAAAAGATTCTTTAAAATATAAAGAAGATATTCCTATATTTGGAGTTGGATTATCTCTAGGAGGAACTATTCTTCTCAATGCCTGCTTAGACTTCAGCTCAAAAAACAGTAGAAAATTATTAGATGGATTGGCTTGCGTTAGTAGCCCTTTAGATTTATTATCCTGCAGCAATTGTATAGAAAGACCTCGAAATTTTTTATATCAAAAATGGTTAATGCAACGTTTGAAAAGGCAATTATGGGATGGATTTAAAAACGAAGGGATTTTATTTCCTAAAAGTAGCTTGAGTAAAAAAATTAAAGGTTTAAAAACGATAGGAGAATTTGATGCAAATTTCACGGCACCTAGTTGGGGGTTCAAATCTTTAGAGGATTATTATTATCAATCTTCACCTTTATTTAGGATTCAAAATTTAATTAAGAATCTTCCTCCTACTCTTTTAATCCATGCTAAGGATGATCCTTGGGTTCCATATCAATCTACTTTAAATTTGAAAAATTCTTTGAATGAATCATTTGATAAATTAACTATTCTAATAACTAATAAAGGTGGGCATAATGGTTTTCATTCAAATAATGGTTGTTGGTCTGATGAAGCAGTTAAGAATTGGCTTCTAAGCATTTAAGAAATATATCTTTAAAATTATTTTTCAAAAGGAGTTTTTTTTAAAATCCACTTTTCGATTGGGTAACCATTAATAATATGAGAGGTGAAAATTTCTGATACTTTTTCTGGAGAAACTTTTTCATACCAAACACCATCAGGCCAAATAAGAAGAATTGGGCCGTTATTACATATTCTTAAACAATCAACTTTAGATCTCAATATTTGAATATTTTTTGAAGAAGAATCCTTCTCATAATTTTTCAAAGTCTTTTTAAGACATTCCCAAGTCTTATTACCTTCATCTCCTTTAAAACATTTTTGTTTTGTAGGAGTTGCACAAAGTAATAGGTGCTTTTGAACGTTCACTTTTTTAACCTACGTTGATATATTTTTTTCCTTTTTTTATCTCTTCTTGAACAAAAATCCTCGCCCAATTATCGATTTCTAGAATATCTTCTAATGTTGGACTTAAGTTGAGTTTATTCAAATGTGATTCACAAGTTTTATTTATAAAGATAGGAATTTCTTGAAAAGAAATTTTTTCTTTTAGAAATTGATCTACCGCCATTTCATTTGCAGCATTTAGTACTGCAGGCATTGTTCCTGAACATTTGCCAGCTGAATATGCAAGTCCCATACATGGATATTTTACTTCGTCCGGTTTTTTAAATGTAAGTTGACCAATCTCCGTTAAATTAAATCTTTTCCAATTAGTTTTGAATCTTTCTGGCCAACTCATTGCATATAAAATTGGGAGCTTCATATCAGGCCATCCTAATTGAGCTAAGACAGAAGAATCTTCCATCTCAATCATTGAATGAATAATACTTTGAGGATGAATAACAATTTCAATATTTTCGTAGGATGTCCCAAAAAGATAATGTGCTTCGATAACCTCTAATCCTTTGTTCATAAGAGTGGCAGAATCTACAGTTATTTTTCTCCCCATACTCCAATTTGGATGGGAAGTCGCATCTTCCACTGTGACATTTTTTAAATCCTCTACTGCCCAATCTCTAAAAGCACCTCCTGAGGCTGTTAAATGAATAGCTTTTAAACCATTAGGGATTTGACCTGTTGAAAAATCGGCATTTTCATAATTAGGTAATCCTTGTATGCATTGAAAGATAGCTGAATGCTCAGAGTCTGCAGGTAAAAGTCTACTTTTGTTTTCCTTTAAAGCAGGTATAACAACAGACCCCGCGGCAATTAAGGTTTCTTTATTGGCAAGCGCAATATTTTTACCAGCCTTAATTGCTGACATCGTCGGAATAAGTCCAGCACATCCTACTATCCCAGTAATTACAGTATCGGCAGAATCCCATGCTGCCAAGGAATTAATTGCCTCTCGACCACCTAAAACTATTGGAGGATTACTTATTCCTAAATTGTTAATATTATTTTTTAAATCTGTTAAAAGATTTTCATCCTCTATAGCAATAACTTCTGGTGTATGTTGACTAACTTGCTCCGTCAATAAGTCTATATTTCTTCCTGCTGAAAGAGCCACTACTTTGAATTTATCAGGAAGTTCACTTACTATTTCGAGAGTTTGAGTTCCAATTGAACCTGTTGAACCCAGCACAGTGATGTATTTCAATTTTCTCTAATATTTATAATATTTTCCCACTTAAAGGTGAATTTAAAAAATAAAAATTTTAAATTGGGTTTTTTCTTAAAATTTAGATCCTAACCCATGTTGTAAGTTCAGGGGATTGATCTATGAGTTCTACGCCTTTTTCCTTTAATGAATTTCTTATTTTATCGGCCTCTGCATAATCTTTTTCCTTTTTGGCTAACAATCTTTTATTAATAAGGGATAGTATTTGATCTTCGTTGATTTTGTTTTCGATTATTATTGCTTCTTTTTTTAATCCAAGCACTTCGGTCAGTTCTTCGAGTGTTTTTAAAGTTTCTCTGAGATGAAATTTTTCATTAGTATTTATTTTAAGGTTTTTAATTCTTTGGAATTGATTTATAAAGTTTTTTAGTGGTTTGGCTAATTCATAAATGATTGCAATTGCTCCTGCTGTATTAAGGTCGTTATTTAAAGCATTAGTAAACTTTATCTTTTTTTGAGATATTTCATAATTGATCATATCTTTATACGTTTCTTCAACAAATTCATTAGTTTCATTTACCTCAATCGATAGATTTTCTTTTTTAGTAATATCAAAAAAAGAAAGAGCAACATTAATATTTTTCCATGCTTCGGAGGCGCTTTTCAAAGCCTCATCTGTAAAGTCAAGTGGTTTTCTGTAGTTTACAGTTAAAACAAAATATCTTAAAGCCATTGGACTTGTTCCTGATTCTAATAAGTCTCTTATCGTGGTGAAGTTTTTCAATGATTTACTCATCTTTTGTCCGTTTACATTTACCATTCCGTTATGAAGCCAATAGTTTGCGAGCTTTTTATTATTAGCTGATTCAGATTGTGCAATCTCATTTTCATGGTGAGGAAAAATAAGATCAGAACCTCCTAAATGGATATCAATTGTTTCTCCTAATTCATCTTTTACCATCGCAGAACATTCAATATGCCATCCTGGTCTGCCTTTCCCCCAAGGCGAATCAAAAAATGGTTCATTCTCTTTTGCTTTTTTCCATAGAGCAAAATCTTGGGGATTATCTTTTTTATTACTTTCATCTGTAGTCATCCTGCCTTGTTGATTTATATTTTGCTCTAGGATATTTTGATTACTTAGTTTCCCATAATTTTTATTTTTAAAAACAGAATAATAAACATCTCCACCTCTTTCATATGCAAAACCTTTATCCTCAAGAACTTTTATAAATGAGCAAATATTACAAATATGATTTGTAGCCTTTGGCATGCTATCCGGCCTCATAATTCCTAGAATATCCATGTCCTTATGGAATTCAGTGATATTTTTTTCTGAAACCTCTCTCATAGAGCTATTTTCTTCTTTTGCTCTTTTTAAAATCTTATCGTCGATATCAGTAAAATTCTGAACATACTTAACTTTGTAATCACTATAAATTAAGAATCTTCTCAAGATATCCCAAGCTATGTAACTTCTTGCATGCCCAAGATGACATAAATCATAAACAGTTACACCACAACAATATATCTTTACTACTTCATCTATTGGTTTAAAAACTTCAATGTTTTTACTTAAAGTATTAAATAATTTGATCATATTAAAAAAGTATTTATTTGAAGATTATTTGGTTTCCATCCAATTATCTCCAACTCCGATATCGACTAGAAGTGGTACGTTTAATTTCACACAATCTTCCATAGTTTCTTTTACCAATTGCTTTGTGACTTCTAAGAAATCTGGTTGGACTTCGAACAATAATTCATCATGAACCTGTAAAAGCATCTTAACTGGAATATTCATATCTAATAATTTTTTGTTTAATTGAACCATAGCTATTTTAATAATGTCAGCACTAGAACCCTGAATAGGAGCATTTGCGGCGGCTCTTAATGACTGAGCCTCCATTCCAGCTTTCCTAGCAGTTTGCAAATCTATTTCATACGGATCTTTTCCTATTAATCTACCAAGTCCATTTTTATCAAATTTAAATTCTCTCTTCCTTCCAAAAATCGTCTCTACATAACCTTTCGAGAGAGCAAGCCTTTCTTGAAGTTCTAGAAATTTAAAAATTTTGGCATACCTTTCTTTATATTTAATCAAAAATTCTTTTGCTTCAGTCGTACTTACCCCTGTAGAGCGTGCAAACTTTTTTATTCCCATTCCATAAATGACTCCAAAATTAATGGTTTTACCAACTCTTCGTTCGTCAGAATTTATATCTTCCTTTTCAAAAATCAATCGTGCTGTTAAAGAGTGAATATCATCATTTTTGTGGAATGCATTTATAAGAATTTCTTCGTTAGCTAAGTGAGCAAGTATTCTTAATTCAATTTGAGAATAATCTGCCGATAGTAATTTCCAACCTTTTTCTGGCAAGAAGGCTTTTCTTATTCTTCTACTGAATTCTGTTCTGACAGGGATATTCTGAAGATTAGGATTACTACTGCTTAATCTCCCAGTGGCGGTAGCTGCTTGATTAAAGTTAGTATGAACTCTTCCAGTTTTTTCACTAATAAGATTGGGAAGAGCATCAATATATGTACTTAAAAGTTTACTAAGAGTTCTGTATTTTATTAGATAGGGAATTATCTCATGTTCTTCTACTAATCTTTCAAGAACAACTGCATCAGTACTCCAACCTGTTTTTGTTTTCCTTGATTTTTTTTTATCAAGATTTAACTTCTCAAACAATATTTCACCAAGTTGTTTTGGAGAGGATAAATTAAATTCTTGCTTTGCTATTTCAAAAACATTTCCCTCAATATTTTCTAATGTACTTTTTAATTCTTCAGAAAGTTCATTTAAATAAGTGGTATCTACTCTGATACCATTCATCTCCATTTCTGATAAGACTGGCTCTAAAGGTAATTCGATTTCTTTAAATAATGTTGTTAAATCCTTATTTTCATTATTAAATCTTTCTTTAAATTTTTTCGCGATCTTGTAAGTTAGAAATACATCATAACCACAATAAATACTTGCATCATTAATTTCGACAAATGAAAAATCTTTATTTTTTCCAACTGTTTCTTTAAAAGTTGGGGGCTTAAATCCAAATTCTCTAAAACTAATTTCATTTAATCCATGTTTTTCCTGATTATTTAGAATGTAATCTGCTAACAGGGTATCAAAAATAACTCCTTTAAGATTTAGCCCATGGTTATAAAATATTTGTCTATCAAACTTACAATTTTGAAGTGTTTTTTCTTTATCTGGATTTTCTATCCATGATCTTAAATTAGAGAATATATCTTCAATTGATAATTGATTTAACTCATTTTTTTGTGATTGATGAGCAATCGGTATATAAAATAAATCATTAAGATCTTCACCAAGACAAAAACCTATACCTACAAGTTCTGCCTCTAGAGGATTTAAACTATTTGTCTCAGTATCTATCGCAACCATCTCCTTGGTAATCTCTAATTTTTTAACTAGTTGATCTAGTAATTTAAAATCATTAACTATATTTACTTTGATTTTTGGGATTTCATTTTCTGTTTCTTCTAAATCTTTTGAAGCTGAAACTTTTGATTCTTTTTCGTTTTGTTTTTCCGCATTATTTTTATTAAAACCACCTTTACTAAATGCTGAATTAAAAATATCAACTTGCCTAAGTAAAGTTGATAATTCAAGTTTTTGTAAAGATTCGGATAGAGCAGCTTGGTTTATTTGATTTAGTTCATATCCATTGCTTAATACCAGAGGTACTTCAACATCTATCGTTGCTAAATCTCTTGAAAGATAAGCGTTGAATTTATCATTTTTTAGCTTTTCCCTAACGGCTCCTTTTATAAAACCTTGATATTTTTTATCTTCATCTTTTTGAATAATATCCAAGGCTTTATAAATCCCGTCTAAGGTATCATTCTCTTTTAATAAATTAATAGCTGTTTTTGGTCCTACACCTTTTATTCCTGGAATATTATCAGAACTG
>QCGL01000007.1 GCA_003279935.1 Prochlorococcus sp. AG-388-A04 | reverse complement strand
GACTAATGTTTAGCGACCCACTTGATCAATTAGTAATCTATGTAAACCTGAGGTTACTTAAAAATAAAACTCTAAGGACTATTTTTTCTTAGGAAACAATTTCCCAATCTTCTCCTGTTGAATAAGTTCTCTTTCAGTTCTTATTTTTGTATCTTCTAATGATTCTTTATTAGTGCTAACAGCGTAAATAATATAAAAAATCATACCACTGAAAATTAATCCTATAAATAAAATAATTATCCCAATAGGTTCTGTAGGACTAAATATCTTAAGATCTATATCTGAATTTAGAAAAATTTCCATCAAATATGCAACTAATTAAAAAATACTTTTATTTGTATCTAGTTAATTTCTTCATAACCATAGTAAGTTGTATTATTTGAATTTTTATAACCTATGGCCGCCTCCTCGGCATTTTGGGCATCAAACTTTCTTGCTCTAGCATGTATCATGTTAAATGGAAAAATTGCAGCCCCAACAAAGAAATGGAGTATTAAAAAATCGGAAGGCAATCCGTTTGTCCAATCAGGAAAGAAAAGGAGTGTCAATAATAAATGGTCCATATAATCAAATCGAAATTTACTTTTAAATATTATTACTAAGATCCATCTGTAATTGGTTTTATTTAATAAATTGAAATCTTAATTAAAATTATTTCAAAGAAATTTATTTACTATTTAAGTTTTTAAACATTTAAATATTATTATTTATAATATTAGTAATAGTAAGTAATGCGAATTGTCTAGACTTTTAATTGGCTTTGTATTTTTCACGGTTGTTTTCTTACATCCTTTAAGTTCATTTGCATCTCATACTTCTGACCCTACAGTAAGTCTTCTTCAGAATAGGATATCAAAAAATTTTTCAAAGAAGTTTTGTAAAGCAATACAAAATGGATTGTCCAAGGATGAAGCCATGACATCCGCTATAGTTAAAACCGAAAATATTGTTTCATTTTCATATAATCCTCAAAAAAAATGGATTGAAAAAGAAGATTTGGCTAATCAAATTTCTATAAATGTCATAAATGATTGCGGATGGTCTTTTGGATTAATTGGTAAAGATGGAATAGATTATTTTAATTCATATTTTTTAGAAATCTATGATAAGACAACTCCTGATAAGAAATTATCTAGTTAAATAATTTTTTATGAATAATATTTCGGATAAAAATTTAATAATAATTCTTTTTGGCACTATTATCGTAGTATTTGCTTTGATATTTTCGGTAAAATCTCCAGAAAGAAAAGTTATTGAATCCCCTATAATGTGGAAAGAAGAATTTTCAACCATCTCTTTCTTTAAAAATGATTTAATCGAGTTGAAAAAGTCCTATTGTTTATAATCAAAAAAAATATTAAATAAGCATATTAGATTTAAGTCTATTAAACATAGTTTTACTTAATTTAAAGAGAAAACAACTACAATAAATCACTTTGTATAGTTTAACAAAACGGAAGCTAACTTTAAATCATCATTAAACCATGCTCTAATTGCCATTGATCTTCTTGGATCATAAAAATTTTGTCTCCTGTACCAATTAAGTACTTCAGTATCAGATTTTTTCCCGTTGCAAGATAAACAGCAAGGAACGCAATTTTTTGTGATAGTTTCGCCACCTTTTGACCTTGGATGTAAATGATCAAGAGATTCAGATGGATTGCCGCAATAAATACACTTGTTTTTAGTTAATTTATGTAGAGAATCTCTCCAGTTTTTATTGCTTATTTTAGGACATAGTTGATCAAGGTAAATTGCATCTTGCTTATGCATAATAATCTTGATAATAAAACTAATATTAACATTTTTTCTTAAGTTCTGAAAAACTTTTAAAATTTTAAATTATATTTGAAGTGGATTTTAAAAAGTAAGATTTATATTTAATGCTTATTACGCTAATTTATTTGCAGATTAATACAGATTTATATTTTTATAACAACATTTTAATATTTTTAATTTCTTTTATTTCTAATACATTTTCAGCTATCTCTGGAGGTGGTGCTGGATTAATTCAACTACCTGCTTTAATTTTATTTGGATTACCTTACTATCAAGCTCTTGCTACGCATAAAGTTGCCACGGTTGCTTTGGGTTTAGGGGGATCAATTAGAAATTTTAAAAATCTTAGAAATGATATTTATATTTTATGGCAAATATTATTATTTGGAACTCCAGGAGTTATTTTGGGAGCATCTATTGTTAAATTTCTTTCTGAGCAATATTTGTATTTAATATTAGGACTTATTTCAATCATCTTAGCTATATATTCTTTTTATAAACCTAGTTTAGGTTTGAATTCAACAAAGAATATTATCAATTCTCAATTAAAATTAAAATTTATTATACCTATATTTTTTATAGGAATCCTTAACGGTTCAGTCTCTTCAGGAACTGGTTTATTAGTAACTATTTTATTAATTAAAACTTTTAAGTTGGACTTTCTTAGAGCAGTTAGCTTAACTTTTTTTACAGTAGGTATTTTCTGGAATGCTATAGGAGCCTTTACCCTAAGCAGAATTGGTTATGTACCAACTAATTTATTGGTTTTTCTTATTTTAGGATCTTTTACTGGCGGATATTTCGGTGCTCATTTATCTAATATAAAAGGAAATAAACTAATTAAAAGTATATTTACTATTGTATGTCTACTTGTAGGAGTTAGTTTGTTAGTAAAGTCAATTGGTTCTTTAATATAGATCAACTTATTGCTAATGCTAGAACAGCTGTTGTAGTTAAACAAAGTCCAACTGCTGCTGTAGCTGTTAATAGTGAAAGGTTCATTTTTAGAACATTTTTTAAAACACTAATTATCTTCTTTGATTAAAGTTGTATTAGAAAATACTTTTAGACCAAATTTATTTTTATAGTATAACGAATATTATTTAACAAAAAAAAGGCTTCACAATTGTGAAGCCGGGTGATGGGGAACTTTATTTTTAATCCAATTTAATTAATAATGCAACCCCCCATCTGTAGTGCATAATTAGTTATTTCTAAACACTACCGATAGTGCTTTTAAAATGGAATTTTAAAGAGTCTTGCAATAGTGATAATGTTTTGTAATATTTTTTTTGGGTACAAGAAAATAAATTTTAAATTTAGGTATTTATTAACTCTACGAGCTTGTTAAAGCTTGATAACAATGTATTATCTAGAAAAGTGATTAATAATTAAAAATTTAATGATTGAATTAACGTTGCTAACACTTTTGAATTTTGTTGGGGATAATTTCTGTGAATATAGAAATGTAGGTCATGATAATTATAAATCTTTACTCCTTTCTTATAGTGATGCGAGTGAAAAGTTTGGTCCATTAGAAGTTAAAAAAGTAATTGAGAAATCAGATAATTTTAAAGTTACTGCAATTGCTATTGCAGCGATTAAATGTCCTCAGCATATTATGGATTAATGAAATTTGAAGTTAAAACTCAAAATGATGATCTTTGGAAATCATCTTTTTCTGTCTTATTATCTATCACTCTTTTTTCGTTTGTAGTCGTCCTCTCTAATATTTCCATTAAACTTGGAGCAATTTCACGGCATTATGAAATGAAATATCTTTGTACTCTTCTTACAATTGAAAAGTCATCATTAAATTTCAAGAAATTATCAAAATTAAGTAATCTAAATTCTAAGCAAAAAATGTGGGATTTATGTAGAGAATTTGTTAAACAATAATTAGCTAGAAGCTGATGTGTAATATTTAAGAGCAAATAACCAAAATCTTCTTGAAACTGTAAAAAATATTCCAGCAACAATTACTTCAAATAATATTTCCCATGGTTTGGCAATACCAAGGAATACTTCAGAGGGTATTGTTGTTATGAAAGCTATTGGAACAAAAATACTAAAAAATATCCTTAATGAAAATGAAAAAGAATTTAAAGGAAATCTTCCTATATAAAGAAAAGAACGTAAGACTTCTGTAGCATTCCATGTTTTTACAAACCAAATTGTTGTTGTTGAAATTAAAAACCATAAGCTATATAAAATTACGATAGAACAAAATAATGTTGTAATGCATAAAAATAAAAAACTTAAATTTATATTTATTTGGTTAATACGTATGCAATAAAATAGTAGAACAACACCTAATATTATTTCTAAGAATCCTGACGGCGCTAATTTATTTAAGGAAATAAAAAATTGACTATCTAAAGGTTTAAGAAGAACAAAATCTAAGGTTCCTTCCCTTATGTGTTTTACTATTTCTGTAAGGTTTGGATTGAACCATGTATTAGTAATTCCATTTAGAATTGTATATATTCCTTGAATAATTAAGGCTTGTTCAAAATTCCATCCTCCGATATTATCAGTGTTTTGGAAAAAGATAGTTAATAAAAATACGCTACCTACTAAGCTTAAAATGGCAGTAATAAAGTCAATTATTACGTTAGTCTTATATTCCAATTCTGAGGCTATGGAAGTACTTAAAAATAATGAATAAATTTTTATATATTTTCTTATTTTCATGATCCCATCGCTGTATATTTTTTTGTTCCCAGAGACCAAGTCCTTTTAAAAATGGGGAAAAGAACTGAAATCCAAAATATCTGCATAAAAAATCCAGAAATTATGTTTGTATTATTCCCAGATAATATATTTGCTGGAAAATCAATTAAGTAAGGGAATGGAGTTATGTATATCCATGATTTCACATATTCTGGGAAAGATATTACTGGGGCTAAAAGTCCAGAAAGGAATAGAGTTGGGATAAATAACAATCTTTCTATTGAAGAAGCTTTTTCTGTCCAAAAACAAAAGCAAGCAATAATTGATTGAATCAGAAATTGAATTAAAAAAGAAAAAAATGTAGAAATACATGCTAATAAGAATAGATTTAAGCTTGGTATCCATAAACTTTCTGGATTTATTAGAAAAAAAATTAATGCAATTATTATGGCAAAAGGGAAGCGTGTAATTTGTTCTGCTATGTGTTGAGCTAAGTATCTAAAAAATGGGTTTAAAGGTTGAATTAAATATGGGGAAATTTTACCTAGGAGAGCGTCTTCTTCAAAAGTAAAGACAACCCAAACCACTGAAAATTGCCTTACAAAGAAAGCACTCAAAAAATATCTAGAGAGCATTACATTACTTAAGTTAATAGATTCATTTAAGTTATTGTTTGTCCATATATTAAGCATGAAAAAAGGTATTATTCCTGATACTGCCCATAAAGCTATTTCTACTCTATATTCCAACATATTTGAGTACTGTACTTTTAATAATGTTATAAGCTTATGTTTATTTAAATTAAACATTTATACTTTTTCCTTTACTAATATGTTCCCAATTATTTCGTCAACAGGAGGCTCGTTTATATATAGATCCTCGATTTCAAATTTGTTAAGAATCTTTTTTAAAGTAGATTTTATAGAATCTTTTTTAATTGTTATTGTAATTTCTTTTTGATTTTGGTTTTTAATAATAAATCCTGAATTGCTTAGTTCTTTAGCATCTTTATCCGTCTTGCAAATAAATAGGATATCTTTGACAGGGGATATTTTTTTTAATAGTTTTTCCAGTTTCCCATCATATGTAAGACATCCTTCGTGAATACATATTACCCTCTTGCATAAAGATGTAATATCTTTCATGTAATGACTAGTTAGACAAATTGTTGCATCTGTTTCTTTATTATAAATTTGCAGAAATTTTCTAAGATTCCTTTGAGCATTAATATCTAGGCCTAGTGTAGGTTCATCTAAAAATAAAATATTTGGTTTATGTATTAAAGCTGCTAATAATTCTGATTTCATTCTTTGACCTAAAGATAATTTTCGAACAGGTATATAAAGCTCCTTTTCAATCTCAAGCATATCTGACAATTGTTTAATTCTTTTTTTTGCTTCAAATTTGTCTATGTCATAAATTGCGGCATTTAAGTAAAAAGATTCTATTGGAGGAAGATCCCAAATTAACTGTTGTTTTTGACCCATTATTAAAGTTATATTTTTCAGGAAATTTGGCCTTCTTTTATAAGGCAGGTTACCTGTAACAGATAACTTACCTTGGCTTGGGTAAATTAAACCACAGAGTATTTTAAGGATGGTTGTTTTTCCAGCACCATTAGCCCCAAGAAATCCTACTATCTCTCCTTTTTTTATTCCAAAAGTTATATTTTTTATAATCTCAATACTTCTTGTTTCTCTTTTGAAAAAATGCTTAAGTGTACCTTTTAGTCCAGGTTTTTTTGAAGAAATATCAAATGATTTTGATAAATTTTCAACTTGAATAATATTCTCTTCCATATTAGTTGAAAAGTCAGTTTTAATTTTGAATTCTATAAATTCTACAAATTCTAAATATATTAATTTAGTTGAATATTTAAATCAATTATAAAATATCTTTTAATGAAACAATAAGCCAAGTTATAAAATTAATTGGATTTAAAAGTTCACGCGATGTAAACTTAGGCACGTAATTAATATTATTTACTGCATTTAATATAAAATTATAATCTGAATTTCTAATTTTATTTACTTCATTTTCTATTATGTTGCCTCTCTCATCAAGGATTTGAATTTCATTCTCGAAAAACCACTCATTTTTACCATTTGATAAGTTTAATATTACTCCAATACCCATACCATCAGTAATTTTGAAATCACTTATAGTACATTCTGATGAGATATTTATTGCTTCAATGGTCTCTTTAGTTAATCTATCTTTTGAAAGCTCTAGATTAACCTTAACCTTGTTTCCTATTTTTAATTTATCTAGAATTGTCATTTATAGCCCATTATATATATTTAATTTTTATAATTGTGATATAAATTAAATATAAATTAAATATAAATTAAATATAAATTCTTATCATCATTGATTAGAGTTTTTGAATACCGCTTCTAATATCTTTTTTATTGTTATCGCTAATATTCTTAGGAAAACAAAACTTATGCCTAGCCATCCCAATAATACAGAAATTGATAATAAGCTTGAACCAAGATCTCTTTGTAAAAATTCCTGCATAGAGAATCAAATTTTATACATCAATTTTAATTTATATTTTTGTTTATTCGTTTATTAAATATAAATGCTTATAAATTATTGTTATTTAAATAAGTTTAAATTCAAAATTTGATGATTTGATTTGATAAGCTAATATAAATTTAAGCAAAATTTATTAATTTGGATCTCTCTTTAAATTCATATTTAGGAATTTTTTTTATCCTAATTGGCTTAATAGTTCGAATTGATTTTAAATTTATTATTCAAAAGGATTTATAAAAATCCTCTTTTAGTTAAAAATTTATTTAACTTTTTAAAATTATCTTACACTTCAAAAATTACATATTTAATAAAAAAATTCTTTAGTAATATTTTGATTTTAAAATTTAATTGGCTATTATATTTTATATGATTAATAATGATCAAAAATATAGATTATTTTCATGAATAATGATCTGGAAATCTTTAATTATTTTGTTGATGATCTACTTTCTTCGGAGGTTAATTTATTGAATAATGAGGTTGATCTTCTTTTGATGCAGTATCTTTTTAATTCGATAGATCTAGACTCTTTAAAAAATATGGTTAGTGAAGAAGAGATTAGCGTTGCATAAAAGTTCTTAATTATGAAATATTTTTATGATAAATTATGGGTTCCTTTCTTTGGTGGAATATTATCAAAGTTTGTTTTTTTAATTGAAGGAAAAAGTTTAAGTAAAAAAAATAAAAAAACTAAACTTTAATCCGATAAATTTTTTCAATACTTAATATACTTTTTTAGTTTTATATATATTGAAAGCAACAAAACATATTTCTTTAATTCAATAATTTATGCATGGTTGAGGTATCTAAACAAATAGTATTTTAGCTATTTAAAATTTTATGAATAACAAGCCTTTCTTAAAACCATATACTGTTCATTATAGAGATTTTCAAAACCTTAGATTAGAAAATTGTTTTTATGCACTAGATGCTTATGAAGCAAGAACATTAGCTATGGAGTTTAATAAATATATAAATGCACATCCTAATAGTATTGATTTAATAAGATGCGAAAAGTGATATTTAAATAGATAATTAAAAGTTTAAATTTTATACACTTAAAAATTTATCAATAACTGTCTGGCTTAATTCACTAGTAGGACCACTTGCAACAATTCCTCCCCTTTGCATTGCATAATATCGACTTGCCTGCCTAACAAAGTGTAAGTGTTGTTCAACTAATAAAACTCCGATACCAGTTTCTTTAATTATGAGATTTATAGCGTTTTCAATATCTAATACTATATTTGGTTGAATTCCTTCAGTAGGTTCGTCTAATAACAATAATTTTGGTTTACCTAATAGTGCTCTAGCAATTGCAAGTTGTTGTTGTTGCCCCCCACTTAGATCACCTCCTTTTCTTGAAAGAAAGTCTTTTAAAATAGGAAATAAATCATAGATACTTGAATCAATATTTTTATTTTTAGATAACCCTCCAGGGAGCGATTCCATTCCCAACATTAAGTTTTCTTCTACTGTTAGATAAGGTATTATTTCTCTTCCTTGAGGAACATATGCCATTCCTTTTCTCGCTCTTTGGTGTGGGGCTTTTCTATTTATATTCTCTCCATTAAAGTTTATTTCTCCTTTCTTTGCCTTTAATAATCCTATTAATGATTTTAATAAAGTAGTTTTCCCTACTCCATTTCTACCTATTAAACAGATCATTTCTCCAGATTTTAGGTTTAAATCTACATCTCTGAGGATATGGCTTTCTCCATAATAAGTATTTAATGATTTTACTTCTAGAAGATTTTTCATTTTTATTCCTCCGGTCTTCCTAAATAAACATCAATTACCTTTTTGTCATTTTGAATACTATCCATTGTACCTTCACATAATACTGTTCCTTGATTTAGAACTGAAACATTACTATCAAGTCTTCTTATGAATTCCATGTCGTGATCTATAACAACCACAGTATTTTCTCCAGATAATGATTTTAATAAATCTGCTGTCAAATCAGTTTCCTCATCTGTAAGACCTGCAACAGGTTCATCAACGAGCATTAAATCAGGTTTTTGGCCCAGTAACATTGCTATTTCTAACCATTGTTTTTGACCATGTGATAAAGCACCAGCTTTTGAATCAATTTTTTTAGATAAGTTTATAACTTTCATTAAATGTTCTATTTCATCTAATTGATCATTTTTGATCTTTTTATTAATTAGATTTAAAGGACTTTTAGGAGTGGCTACTGATATCTCAAGATTTTCTTTAACAGTTAGATTTTCAAATACTCTTGGGCTTTGAAATTTTCTTCCTACACCTAAACGTGCAATTTTATGTTCTTTTCTTCCTATTAATGATTTTCCTTTAAAAAAAACATCACCTTTAGCAGGTTTTACTTTACCTGTTATTACATCAAGAAATGTTGTTTTCCCTGCTCCATTTGGACCTATTACAGCTCTTAATTCTCCTTTTTTTAAACTAAGGTTTAGATCATTTAATGCTAGAAATCCTTCAAAACTAACAGTTATATTTTCTAAGCTTAGAAGAGAATTAGTATTCTTATTCATTTTTTAATCCTCCCGTTTGATTTTTAATTTCTAGACTTGGGTATGTTTCGATTTTCCTTTTCAGACCAAGTCTTTGAAGCAGATTCCTTGGCCCCTCCCCTTGTACCCATCCTAAAACACCTTCTGGTAATGCTGTAACTACTAGAATAAATAATCCACCTTGAATAAACATCCAGCTTGCCGGTAAAGCTTCACTTACTAAACTTTTTGCGTAATTTATTAAGACTGCTCCTAGTATTGCTCCCAATAAGGTCCCTCTACCACCCACTGCAACCCAAATAACCATTTCTATTGAAAATGGAACTGTCATAAATTGAGGTGATACTATTCCTGATTGAACAGTATATAAAGCACCAGATATTCCTGCTAAACCACCTGCTATAGAAAATATTATTGTTTTAAATAAGACAGGATTGTAACCTGTGAATCTGACTCTTGGCTCGTCATCCCTGATCCCTATAAGAATATTCCCAAATCTTCCTTTTACTACCCATTTTGAAAAAAACCATGCCGCAATAACTAATAAGGCTGTAAACCAAAAAAACATTCTTTGGATTGATTCTGAACCAACCATTTGTCCAAAAAGTTGAGTTACATCTGTTTTTAACCCGTTAGTACCATTAATAAGTTTTTGTTGTCCATTAAAGAAATTAAAGAATACTAAGAGAGCAGCTTGGGTAAGTATTGAAAAATACACACCTTTTATTCTGTTTCTAAAAACAAGAAATCCAAGTATTCCTGCAACTAATGCAGGTATAACCCAAATTGCAAATAAACTAAAGATTGGAGATCTAAATGGTTCCCAGAAAAAAGGTAAATTATCTACTCCGTAAAGTCCAAAGAATTCTGGAATATTATTTGGAAATTCAGAAGAGCTTGTTATCTGTAAATACATTGCTGCACAGTAACCCCCAAGAGCAAAAAATATACCTTGTCCAAGACTCAATAATCCAGTAAAACCCCAAATTAGATCTACACCCAAAGCAACAATAGCTAATGATAAATATCTACCAAGAAGATTCAATCTGAAAACAGGAAGAATTGATGGAGCTGCGATAATAAAAGCGATAATAAGCACCCAAATAACAAAAGTTGTTTTTTTGCTTAGTTTTAAATTTTTAAATTCCATTAACTCTCAACCATCCTTCCTTTCTGGGGGAATAAACCAGTTGGTTTGAATTGCAAGAAAATTACTATTAATGCAAAAATCATAACTCTAGCCATACTGGTAGTTGCAAAGAAATTTATTGTATTAGATAGTGGTAGAGGCATATCAGGCCATATTGATAAAAGTCGACCAGCTCCAATTAAATCAGTCATTATTCCTATTCCAAAAGAGGCAAAAATTGTACCCAGTAGGTTCCCTACACCTCCTAAAACTACAACCATAAAACATCCAACTATATAATTCCCTCCAACATTAGGTCCAACTGAACCCAAAAGAGATACAGCAACTCCTGCTACACCTGCCAATCCAGAACCAATTCCAAAAGTAAGAACATCAACTTTTTCTGTCGAAATACCAAGACAGTCACACATTTCTCTATTTTGAGTTACTGCTCTTATCCTCATCCCCCAAGCACTTTGATTTAAAAATAAAGTTATTGCAATCACAGATATTAAAGTAATTATTATTATCATTAATCTTGTTTTTGGGAAAGCTGTTCCAAAAATTTCAACCTGACCCCTCATCCACGCTGGAGCAGTGACATCAACATTTCTTGCACTAGCTCGACTTAATTTGCTAACTGAAGATGAAATTAAATTACCGGAGAAAACTGCTGCTAAAGCTGCAAATATCCATGAAATAAATTTTGCATATTTAAATTTTATAGACTCTTTTACTTTCGATGAAAATACTGATGGTAGAAATAAACCTATTATGAGACTTATTACTAGTCCTGTCCCATAAGCTAAAGGAACACTGCGGACGAACTGTTGAAGAATAAGGCTTACTCCCCATGTTGCAAGTAAAGTCTCTAATGGATTTCCGTATAACTTTCTAATTACAGTTTTTTCTAAAAGTATTCCTACTACTCCACTGACAATAAATGCAAAAAAGATAGAAACTATTACGTACGCGTTGTAATAGGGCTTTAATAGTGGGAGTTTGAAAATTAATTGAGTTACATATGTTGTATAAGCACCTAGCATCATTAATTCACCATGTGCAAGATTGATTACACCCATCAAACCAAATACAATAGCTAAGCCCAAAGCTGCTACTAGTAAAACTGATCCGATCGCTACACCGTTGAATAAACTATCAAGAAGCAATTCCAATTTTAATAAGAAGAAAATTTAAGTGGATATAAGAAGAGGAGGCATCAAGCCTCCTCTTGTCTTTAAACGTAAGCTTTGAAATTAAAGCTTATATCTTTCACCTTTAGATGGGTCTGTCCAGTCACATGCATAACCTTTTGAACTAGGTTCAAATTGGTTCCATGCTTGTGGGTATACAACTCCATCAGTTTCTTCAAGAATCTCAAATCCACCTTCTGGCTTGATTAAACCAATTCTTACTGTTTGAGCAAGGTGATGGTTAGGCATAACCTCAACTGGTCCTTGAGGAGCATCGAATGTTTGTCCTACTAGAGCTTCTCTAACAGCACTGTTCTCAAATGTGCCTGCATCTTCAACTGCTTGTTTCCATAAATAAACCATGTTGTAAGCAGATTCCTGTGGATCAGCAACTACTCTATCACTTCCATATAGAGCTTTGAAATCAGCTGCAAATTTCTTGGATTCAGGTGTGTCGATAGACATCATGTAGTTCCAAGCGCCATAATGGCCTTCTAGAAACTCAGGTCCAATAGTACTGATTTCTTCCTCTGCAATAGAATAGTTCATTACATAATATCCATTACTTGGAGTAATCCCAGCATCCTGAATCTGTTTAAAGAAAGCAACGTTTTGGTCACCATTAAGTGTGTTGATAATTACTCCACCACCAGATGGCGCTAAAGCTTTTTTGATCTTGGAAATAATAGGAGCAACTTCAGTATTTCCTAGAGGTAAATAATCTTCCCCTACAACCGTTCCTCCAAGCGATTTAAGTTGTTCTTTGGTAATTGTATTTGATGTCCTTGGAAAAACATAGTCTGAACCAACTAAGAAAAATGGCTTCCCTGCCGCAGGAGACCTCTTATACATGAAATCAGTTGCTGGTTCTGATTGTTGGTTTGGTGAAGCACCTGTGTAGAAAATGTTGTTTGAACATTCCTGAGCTTCATACTGAATTGGGTAGTAAAGGAATGCATCTTTTGATTCATAAACAGGTAGCATTGCCTTCCTACTAGCAGATGTCCATCCACCAAATACAACTGGAACTCCATCTTGGTCGATTAGTTTTTTAGACTTCTCAGCAAATGTTGGCCAGTCGGAAGCTCCATCTTCAACGATGTAATCGATTTTGTAGCTTTTGCCACCAACGGTTACTCCGCCGGCAGCGTTGATTTCTGCAATAGCCATTTTTTCAGTATCAACAAGAGTTGATTCAGATATGGCCATTGTTCCTGAAAGGGAATGTAAAATACCAACAGTTACTGTGTCATCGAAACTTCCGGAAGTGTCTGAACCTCCTCCGCAGGAAGTAACTGAAACGGCAAGAGAGGCAGTAGCTAAACCTGCCAAAATACGCCTTGAAATCCTCATGAATTCGTTTAAATTAGGTAATTGACCCACATTGGGGGGATAAAGTAAAAGTTATAAACGAGTGGGATTTAGTTTTGTAGCGAAGGTAACATTTTGTTGAATCCAATATAAAACTTCCGATTATTTTTTTGACTTTAAATGTTTGGTATTTGACCGACTAAATACTTAATAACGTCATCAACTCCACTGCCGGAACTAAGATTTGTAAAAAACCATGGTTTACCATCTCTCATCAAATCTGTATCGTTTTGCATAATATTTAAATTTGCACCAACCATATCAGCTAAATCAATTTTGTTGATTAATAACAAATCAGATCTTGTAATCCCAGGACCTCCTTTTCTCGGAATTTTATCCCCAGCCGAAACATCAATCACGTAAATAGATAAATCTACAAGTTCTGGACTAAAACTTGCCGCAAGGTTATCTCCTCCACTTTCAACAAAAATAAAATCCAATGGATGATATTTGTTTTCAAGATCAATTACTGCATTTTTATTAAGTGAACAATCTTCTCTGATTGCAGTATGAGGACAACCACCAGTTTCTACTCCAACAATTCTTCCTTCCTCTAAAATCTTTTTCTTAATGAGAAAATTTGCATCCTCTTTTGTATAAATGTCATTTGTTACAACAGCTATTTGATATTTCTTTTTAAGACCTAAGCATAAAGTTTCAACTAATGCAGTTTTTCCTGAGCCTACTGGGCCCGCAACTCCTACTCTTAATTTGCTGCTCATAAATTAATTTCTAAAAAGTTTTGTATATAAATTATTATGGTTCTGTTGAGCCATAGATAAGCTTATATTTCCAACATAAAGATCATTGATATTACTGTCTACAATTTTTTGGGAAACTTCTGAGATTAAATCCAATAATTCAAGTTGAATAGTTTGTGCTTTTATTGAACCCATGGGTATAAGTCTTATTGCAGCACTTAGTTGATTTGCAGTCCATGCATATATAAAATTTTCGATCATTTCTAATTTATTTATTTGAAAGGAGAAGCAAGCCCAACTCCATGCTAAAGACCAAGAGATACTTTTATTTTTTTCATATAAATAATCAAATCCAAATTCTTTAGTCAATTCAAAAAGTGATTTAGCCATTTGAGTCTGTTGATCTCTTATTTCAACAGTATCTCTAAAAGATAATAGCCATTTATCTAAACTCAATAATCTTCTTTTGTTATTTTCAACATTACTAGCAACTTTTAAATCTACAAAAATATCAAAAAATTCTATTAAACATTTTGCTTCAATTCTAATTTGCCCAATTTTTAATTCATTTGTAATTAAATCTCTTATGTGTTCAGATTCTTCTAAATTCTTATTTTTTAAATAACTTTCCAATCCCTCAGAGTAACAAAAACCTCCGACAGGTAAACTAGGACTTATTAATAAATACTTAACTAAGTGATTTTTTTTCATGATGAAAAGCTCCTATTACTGGGGAAAACTTTTTTTCAACTTTTGAGAAAACAACATCAAAGTTCATAAGCAATTCCTCAATTATGTAATCACTTTTAGTAAATAAGATATTTTTATTAATCTCAATTTCCACATGTCTATTCCCAAGATGATAAGCAACTTTGATAATTTCTAAATCTGTTTTAGCAGTTATTTCTATTAATTTTTCTTTTTGTGCAATGATTTTTACAAAGAGTTTTTTGTGATTTGTCCGAAGGATATCACCATCAATTAATATTCCGTCTCTTGGTAATTGTAATTGAAGTTCTTGATTACAATCTGATTTTCTTTTCCCCCTAAAGACTCTTCTTTGATCAGAACTTAGTGTTAGGTTTAAAAAATTACCCTCATGGCAATTTTGCTTAATCCAATCAGTTACAACAATTTCTTTTTTATTACTCATAACAATATATTTTTAGTAACTTAAAAAGAGTAATCAAGAAAACAATTATGGATAAATCTTCTTGGGAAGGTAATTGTTTCTTAAATTTTTTTAATAATAAATCAAGTTTTGGGAAAGATGATAGAACAATCTTCAAATCTAAATTTACATCTCCCTATAAATTACTAAAGTGCAGTTATGACCGAGAAGGCAGATGTATTTTACCTATACTTCATACGGCAGGAGGACTTGTTGGTGGCGATTTGCTTGAATTTGAAGCAAATATTGGAATTAATTCGAAAGTTTTATTAACAACCTCTTCAGCTCAGAAAGTATATGGATCAGTTGGTAGATCAAAAATTAATCCTGAAGGTACTTTTTCCTCTCAGAAAACAAAGATAAATATTCTTGATAATTCTCATTTAGAGTACCTCCCACAAGAAACTATAGTTTTTGCAAACGGTTTATACTCTCAGGAATTTATGATAAAGATTTCGGATAACTCTAGTTTTTTATTTACAGATTTAATAAGACTTGGAAGATCTTCTGCAGGAGAAACAATTGAGAACGGCGTTTTTAGATCAAAATTAGAGATTATGAGGAATGGAAATTTATGCGATGATTGGGAATTTGTAGATCAAATTGAATTAACTAAATTTAGTTTTGAAGCTAAAAGTGGAATGGATTATATGCCCGTTTTTGGTTCTTTGATTTGGATATATGAAAAAGAATTTCCTAAAGCAAAAATAAGTAATTTAAAAGAAAAAATAAAAATAATTTTTAAAGAAAATAACAATTATTTGTCTTTAGGAACTTTAGAAAATGGGATATCAATAAGATTCTTAGGTACTTCATCACAAGATGCAAGAAAATGTTTTTTTTCTATTTGGACACAAATAAGAACTGTTTGTGGGTTTTGTAAGCCAGAATATCAAGGTGTATGGCCTTTGCAAGATCTTTAAATTACTAATTATGTTCATTAAGAACTTTTTTAAAGACAATGTTTAGATTAATTTTTATTTATGCATCTTTCACCTCAAGAAAAAGATAAACTATTAATTTTTTCAGCTGCACAACTAGCTGAAAGAAGACTCAATAGGGGTCTAAAACTTAATTATCCTGAAACAGTTGCTTTCTTAAGCTTTCAAGTTTTAGAGGGTGCAAGAGATGGTAAAAGTGTTAGTCAATTAATGTCTGAAGGGACAACATGGCTTAGTAAAAAACAAGTAATGGATGGTATCTCTGAAATGGTCGATGAAGTTCAAGTTGAGGCTGTCTTTCCAGATGGTACTAAATTGGTAACTATTCACAATCCGATTAATTAACTATGGACTATTTAATACCTGGTGAAATTATTACTGAAGAAGGTTTTATTGAATTAAATTCTGGGAAAAATTCGAAAACTATAACCGTTTCTAACACTGGGGATAGACCTATTCAAGTCGGATCTCATTATCATTTTTTCGAAACTAATAAAGCTTTAGTTTTTACAAGAGAAATTACTCTTGGTATGCGTCTAGATATTCCTGCAGGAACTGCTATTAGATTTGAACCTGGAGATACTACAGAAGTAAAACTGGTTCCTTATTCAGGATTTAGAAATGCCTTTGGTTTTAATGCTTTAATTAATGGTCCTTTAGATTCTTAAATATTATGTCTTATAGAATTAATAGAAAAACTTATGCTCAAACATATGGACCTACAAAGGGAGATAGAGTAAGACTTGCAGATACAGAATTAATAATTGAAGTAGAAAAGGATTTTACAACTTATGGAGATGAAGTTAAATTTGGAGGAGGTAAGGTTATTAGAGATGGGATGGGCCAGTCTCAAGTAACCAGAGATGATGGAGCTGTTGATACCGTAATAACAAATGCCTTAATAGTTGATTGGTGGGGAATTGTAAAAGCTGATGTCGGATTGAAAGATGGAAAAATTTATGAAATTGGTAAAGCTGGAAATCCAGATGTACAAGATAATATAAATATTATTATTGGTTCTTCAACTGAAGTAATAGCTGGTGAAGGACATATTCTTACTGCAGGATCAATAGATACACATATACATTTTATTTGTCCTCAACAAATAGAAACTTCATTAGCTTCTGGCGTGACAACTATGTTAGGAGGTGGAACAGGGCCAGCTACCGGAACAAATGCTACTACCTGCACTCCAGGTGCTTTTCATATATCTCGTATGATTCAATCTGCAGAAGCATTTCCTGTTAATTTAGGTTTTTTTGGGAAGGGTAATTCATCTAATGAGAAAAATCTTTTTGAACAAGTGAACGCTGGTGCTTGTGGTTTAAAATTACATGAAGACTGGGGTACAACTCCATCAACGATAAATTCATGTCTTAATGTTGCAGATAATCTAGATGTTCAAGTATGTATTCATACTGATACATTGAATGAAGCAGGTTTTGTTGAAGATACTATCGCTGCCATTGCAGGTAGAACTATACATACTTTTCATACTGAAGGAGCAGGGGGTGGCCACGCTCCAGATATTATTAAAATTTGTGGAGAGAATAATGTCTTACCAAGTAGTACTAATCCAACGAGGCCTTACACCAAAAATACATTGGAAGAACATCTTGACATGTTAATGGTATGTCATCATTTAGATTCTAAAATTCCAGAAGATATTGCCTTCGCAGAGTCAAGAATTAGGAGGGAGACAATAGCTGCCGAAGATATTTTGCATGATATTGGAGCGTTTTCAATTATTGCAAGTGATTCACAGGCTATGGGACGAGTTGGAGAAGTAATAACAAGAACTTTTCAAACAGCACATAAGATGAAAGTTCAAAGAGGTCCTTTACCTGAAGATTCTGATAGAAATGATAACTATAGAGTTAAAAGATATATCTCTAAAGTCACTATTAATCCTGCTATTGCTCATGGAATTAATAAATTTGTTGGTTCTATAGAAAAGGGTAAAATAGCGGATTTGGTTTTGTGGAAACCTTCCTTTTTTGGTGTTAAACCAGAAGTAGTTGTCAAAGGAGGTTCTATAGTTTGGTCTCAGATGGGTGATGCAAATGCTTCAATTCCAACGCCAGGACCTGTTCATGGAAGACCTATGTTTGCGAATTATGGGCAATCACTTTTAAAAAGTTCTTTCACTTTTTTGAGTAAAAAGGCAATCGAGCTTGATATTCCTAACAAACTATCTTTACAAAAAAAATGTTTGGCTGTAGAAAACACAAGATCTATTAATAAATTAGATCTAAAATTGAATAATAAATTACCAAATATCACAGTTGATCCACAAACTTATGAAGTATTCGCTGATGGAGTATTACTTTCTTGTGAACCTCTTGAAGAAGTACCGATGGCTCAAAAATATTTTTTACTTTAGTAGTTATTAATTAATTCTTTTTTAGTTACATTTATTTCTTTAGATCCTGCATTTGCTAAATCTTCTTGAAGCTTATTCTCACATGAAAGAACTCTTGACCAACTAGGAAGTTGTTGAGTTGTTGGATTTGCTAAGTAACCTTGAGTAGCAGGTCTTAATAGTTTTGCAAATTTTTGAACTGACAATTCTTCTTCATGTCTGTCATATGGAAGCTTATTAACTGCAGAATCTAGTCCAAATTGTTTAACTCTATCTTCTCCTACTCTTTTATAAAGAACTTCAAGTGTTGATAATTGAGTGCTTGTTAGAGTCTGAGCTTGATGTTCCATAAGTCCTCTTAAGACACTAGATAGAATTTCTGTGCACATCTTTTGAAGCCCCTCCTTGGAAGATAATCCTATAGTTTTATGTTTATGATCAAATAATCCAAGGTCTACTTGAGCTATTTTTGAAGTTCTCACATTCCTATAAACCTCTGATAGAAGACCTATCTCTAATCCCCAATCACATGGAATTCTTAAATTCATAGCTAAATCTTTTGTAAATGCAAATTCACCAGCTAGAGGATATCTAAAGGATTGTAAATACTGCAAAAACGGTCCATTGCCAACTAACTGCTCCAAACTTGCCAATAAAGGACCTACAAATAATCTCGTTGCTCTTCCTTGTAATTGGTTTGTTTCCAATGATAATCGACTGTAGAAGGCTTTTACATAGGAAATTCCATGAGATTCGTCTAACAAGGGAAGAATCATTCTTGATGGATATAAAGGGGTGAATGTTCTTATGTCAGCATCAAATAAAGCAACTACATCAGATTGTCTTGTCGCAACACCTATTCCTTGCCATACTGCCCATCCTTTTCCTGGAGTTCCAAGAAGTTCTAATCCATTTTTTTCTTGATTTTTTAATAGTTCAATTACAGATGGAGAATTTGTCCATTGAATATGAACAGGGAATGGCATTGAATCAAAAAATGACTTTGCAGAATTTACTTGATCTGCAGTCTTTGCAGATAGAGCAATAACTAATTCATTTAATCCGGTAAGATTTTTTAAAACTTCTTTAATGTCTTTTAGAGCTGGTCGTTCAAATTCTTCATATAGACAAGGTATTAATATTGCTGTAGATCTTTTCTTAAGACGTTTATTTAATTCTCTAAGTAGATCCTTAGTGACACCATATTCATGTATTGTTGTGATTAAACCTTGTTGAAAGTCCATTTTCTATTTGATGTGCAGAATAGTGTTAATACTTCGATGATTTCTTCAAAGTGACGCAAATTGATTCAAAGAAAAAATTTGATAGATTAAGGCTTTGTAAATTGCTAGAAACAATTTATAAGGATCATACTACTGAAGAGCTTAACTTAATTTGTAATCAATTATTGCAGATTTTAGATAATTTCTCAGAGAAGTCTCGTTATGAAGAAATAAGTGAAGATAAAAAATGGGATGAATCTTATGTTGTTTTAATAACCTATGCCGATGGGGTTTATAAAAAAGGAGAGACTACACTTGTAACGCTTCGAGAATTACTAAGTAAATATTTTGGGAGTTTATCAAAAGTAGTTCATATTCTTCCATTTCTTAAATCAACTAGTGATGGTGGTTTTGCTGTATCAAGTCATAATTCATTAGAAGAGAAATTTGGCAGTTGGGAGGATTTAAAAAGTATTTCTAATAAACATTATTTAATGGCTGATTTAGTTTTAAATCATGTTTCATCATCTCATCTATGGGTTCAGCAATTTATTAAATGTCAAGAACCCGGATTATCTAATGTCTTTTCTCCTTCACAAGATCTTGACTGGAAAAATGTTATCAGACCAAGAAGTTCATCTCTTTTCTCTCAAATAAATACAGAAGATGGACCAAAACAAGTTTGGACAACTTTTGGTCCAGATCAAATTGATTTGAATTGGCTTAATCCTAAAATGACTATAGAGTTTCTTAACTTGATTATTACTTATTTATCAAATGGTATTAAATGGTTAAGACTTGACGCTGTAGGTTTCATTTGGAAAGAACCTGGTACAACATGTTTACATTTACCAAAAGCACATTCAATAGTAAAAATTTTAAGAATACTTCTAAATGACCTTCTTAAGGATGGTGTATTAATTACTGAAACTAATGTTCCCCAGAAGGAAAATCTCTCTTATTTATTGCCAGAAGATGAGGCGGACATGGCTTATAATTTCCCTTTGCCACCTCTTCTTTTAGAAGCAATAATTAGTTCAAGAGCAGACATTTTAAATTCATGGATTTGTGATTGGCCAGAGTTACCCAAAACTACAACGCTATTTAATTTCACTGCTTCTCATGATGGGGTGGGGTTAAGGGCTTTAGAGGGTCTCATGAATGAACAAAGAATTAAAGATTTATTGATTAATTGTGAGAAAAGAGGGGGTTTAGTAAGTCATAGAAGATTATCTAATGGAGAAGATAAACCATATGAATTAAATATTAGTTGGTGGAGCGCAATGGAGGATCCTGGTAGAGATTCAAATCGTTTTCAATATGAAAGGTTTTTGTTAAGTCAATTACTTGTGATGTCACTAAAAGGCGTTCCTGCTTTTTATCTACCAGCATTACTAGCTTCAGAAAATGATATAAAAAGTTTTTCAATGACAGGTCAAAGAAGAGATTTGAATAGAGAAAAATTTAAGTCAGAGAAACTAGCAGCTGTTTTAAATAATCCTGAATCTAACGCTAATAAAAATCTTAAATACCTCCGACATGCAATGGATGTTAGAGCAAAATTACCTCAATTCCATCCTCAATCGCATATGGAATGTTTATCTAAAAATAGAGCTGATATTGTTGCCTTAAAAAGGGGTATTGGTTCAAAAGCTGTTTTCACAATTCATAATATGACCGAAAATAAAATTAACTACAGGTTTATTGATTATGAATTTAATAACTTGATTAAAAATGATTTAAATATGAAGGATTTTTTAACTTCAAATAAATATAATTCTAATAATATTGAACTTGATCCCTTTCAAGTTATTTGGCTTGGTTTTTGATTGATGATTGATTTTTCTTCCTTATGGGTCGTTAGTGATGTTGATGGAACATTAATGGATCATTCTTATGATTTAACTCCAGCAAAAGAAACTATAAAATTACTTCAGGAATTATCTATTCCAGTAATATTATGTACCAGTAAAACCGCAGCTGAGGTTAAGGTTATTAGAAAGGAACTTAATTTAACTGATCCATATATTGTTGAAAATGGTGCGGCCATACATGGTGAAACATTAAAGAGAGTTAATGGGGAGATTATTCTTGGAGAAAAATACGAAATACTAGAAAATATTTTAAGTAGTATTTCTATTGAAATTAATTATGATTTACAACCACTCAATAATATTTCCGACCAAGAGGCAACAGAACTAACTGGCTTAAAAGGCCATTCTCTTGATTTAATGAGAGATAGACACTGGAGTATGCCATTCTTAAATCCTCCTGAAAACAAGGAAGAAGAAATTAATATTTGTTGTAAAAGATTTGGTGTAGAAATTTTTAGAGGCAACAGGATGAGCCATATGTTATCAATTAATTCAAACAAGGGTAAAGCAATAAATGCCCTCAAGAACTATTCAAATAATCCGAATATTAAAATTATTGGTCTAGGAGATTCTCCTAATGATTTACCTTTATTATTGAATTCAGATTACAAAATTGTAATTCCTGGCCCTGCTGGACCAAATTTGAAATTAATAGAGAAATTAAAGGAGCATAACTTTACCTTAGCGTCTGATCCAAATGGTTATGGTTGGAAAAGTGAAATAAATAAGTTAATAAATAATTTAGTATTAAGTAAATTATGAATGATTTAAATATTGAATTCCCATTGGATGATTTTGAAGCATTAATTTCTCATATCGGATGGAGTTCTTTGGATGAATGGTTTATGTTTTGGAGTCTTAAGAAAGAGATGCTTTCAATTAATAATTTTTGGGATGATAATGTAAAAGATGATTGGATTTGGGGATTGGCTTTACCCCTGTTATCACAAGCATATAAATTCTATAAAAAATCTCCTGAGAGAAAAATTATTGGAATATCTGCTTTACCTGGGACAGGGAAAACTACTTTAGGTAAATGGTTGGAGAGTATATCTTTAAAATTAAAAATTAAGTTATCTGTTATTTCTATTGATGATTTTTATCTACCATCTGAAGAAATGGAATTTGCTATTAAAAATAATCCATGGAATGTATCCCGAGGTTTTCCTGGTAGTCACTCGATTGATTTAATGAAAGAGAAATTACTTAAATGGAAAACTGATGGACAATTAAATGTACCTGTTTTTGATAAATCATTAAGAAAAGGTCTAGGTGATAGAGCTTATTGGAGGGAAGAATCTCCTGATTTGCTCATAATTGAAGGATGGTTTTTAGGTGTAAAACCTTTATCTGTAGATTTAGATAATTATGAAAAAATTTCACCTCCATTAAGTGTTTCTGAATCTTCTTACAGAAAAAAAATACAAATTAATTTAGATCAATATTTAGATGTTTGGAATATGATTGATGAAATTTGGCATTTAAAACCTTTGAAATTTGAATATTTGAATGAATGGAAATCTAATCAAGAAAAAAGTATGCAGCTTAAAAGTGGAAGTTCTCTTAAAGATGATAATTTGAGAAATTTTCTTCGAATGTTAAATGTTTCTATCCCACATAAAAGTTTTGACGATATCAACTCGGATGTTTTATTGATGATAAATCAAGAGAGAAAGTTAATAAGAGTTGGATTAAATCAATAAATCTTTAAATAATTTTTTATTTAGTGGCTTTTTATACATTTTATATCAATTTACTTAGTGTTTAATTGTAGTAAATTTTTAATTGTTTTTATATGGTTGAGTTTTCTTATAAAAATGAAGGCTCCAGAATGGTGGTTTTGAGATGTATAGGCCCTTCTAATTTTTTTTTAGAAAGAGTGCTATTCCCTACGGATATTTTATCTTTTACGGCTCCTATCGATTCTAGAGTTGAAATATGGGGTAATGAATTATATGGTCCTAAACTAGAAGAACGGATAAGAATTTCTTCTGAAAATGAAGATGCAACTTTAGTTGCTTAATTCTATTGATTTTTAATTGTCTTCGAGTCAGAATTTTTTAAAGACCTAGGTAATTTTTATTGATATTATTAAGTTATATTTAGTTTATTATAATGATTCAATTTGCTTCTTTTGCTATAGGCGGATTTGTTCCTTCAGCCGCTATTGCGGGTGTTCTAGTTTTGATTGGTCTAGGAGCATTTTTTTATTTGGGATTGAAAGGACCTACAGATTATTAATAATATAAAAATATCAAATAGAAATATTTACGATGAATCTTACAGTAGTACTTTTTTTAATTAGTCTGCCTTTTGTATTACTAACAGTGTATTTTGGTACAAAAAATGATTTTTACGAAAGTGAAAATTATAAAGGTGATGGATGTGCTCATGATGTGAAGAGATAATATTATTTATAAATTCCGCCATATATACAAGTCCATTTATTATCAAATTGCCAGACAGGTATATAAATTTCTTTTGTAATTTTATCCCCAGCTTTTTCACAAGTCTCGATATCTTTCATTGGAATACTGTATAGTGTTGGGCTTGTTATTCCACTTACCTCAGGTCTTCCTCCTGGTCCTTGTCTATAGGTTCCAATTACTAACCAATAGTCTGCTTTAACAGCTTCAGAAAATATGAAAATATTTAGGAAAAAAAATATTTTTAAAATGTATTTATTCATATTATTTGATCTTAGCTTTTTTAATAACAATTTAAATTGTATCGTCTTTAATTGATATTATTATAGGAAAATATTTAAATAAAAAATATTGGAATTTATAAAATTTATTTTTTATGGAATAATCCAAGGTTTAACAGAATTTATACCTGTAAGTAGCACTGCACATTTAAAAATAATATCTCTATTATTTGGAATTAATGATCCTGGTTCCTCTTTTTCTGCGATTATACAAATCGGAAGTGTTTTTGCAATACTTTGGTATTTTAGGAAAAGTATTTTTAATTTTAAAAGTGCAAATTCTATAAAACTAAAAAATTCATTTTTGTTTAGTAAGTTATATAAATCTATTTTTATAGGTACAATTCCAATTGTTTTTATTGGTGGAATTATAAAGATATTTGTTCCAGGATTCTCTGATTCATTTTTACGTTCAAATTTTTCAATAGCTTTAGTATCTATATTAATGTCTTTAATAATGCTTTTTGCAGATATTTCGACTAAAAAACTAATTAATTTAAATAATCCTACATACCGCAGTATCTTTTTTATAGGAATTGCCCAAGCTTTAGCCATTATTCCAGGTGTATCTCGTTCTGGAGCTACTATTTCTATGGCACTATTATCTGGATGGGATAGAAAAAATGCAGCTAAATTTTCATTTTTACTTGGTATTCCTTCAATCTCACTAGCAGCTTTTGTTGAGTTTTTAAGTTCACTAAATAATTTTTCAGCATTTCCATTCCTTCCTCTTTTTGCTGGATTAATTACAACTTTCTTCTCTTCTCTATTAGCCATCAATTTTTTAATAAAGTATGTTTCCTCTCATGGACTCAAAATATTTGTTTATTATCGGTTGGTATTTGGAATCTTGATTCTTTTCAATTTATAGTAATTTAAAAAAATAAAATCAACATTTCTATGTTAGTGTTTTTTAAATATTATTTTACGGATGAATTCTTTTATATCATATCAACTAGGAGAGGTTGAAGTTTCGAATCTTACTATCATTATATGTGCAATTTTTTCTTCATTTACTTTCATCGCTGTTGGAATAAGTTCTTATAAGCTGTATAAATCGTTAATAAATAAAGATGATTCTGAATCTTAATCGGAACGGCGGGATTTGAACCCACGACCCCCACTACCCCAAAGTGGTGCGCTACCAAACTGCGCTACGCCCCGTATTGATACTATAAATATAAAAGACTTTTAATTGTTAATATCTATAGGTTTGTTATTAGATCTCAATACACATTTATCAATGTCCCAATTAAAATTATCCCAGATTTTTTTTGGCAGTTTGTAATCACAGTTATTGAAACTTCCTAACTTTACTTTAGTAGGTGATGCCGAACAATATTGCCTACTACCTTCTACAGCTAAATACTGCTGATGATAATCTTCAGCGAAGTAATAAGTGTCAATTTTTTTAATCTCTGTTTCTATGAGTCCGAGATTATTCTTATAAAGTTCTTTTTGGTAAGCGTCTTTGCTCGCGTAAATTTTGTCTTTATTCCTGTCATTTGTATAGTAAATTGTTGATCTATATTGAGTTCCCATATCATTACCTTGTCTATTTTTTTGGGTTGGGTTATGACATTCCCAGAACATTTTTAATAAATCACTAATATCTATTTCATTTACATTCCAAACAACCCTTACAACTTCTGCATGACCTGTAATACCAGAGCAGACTTCGTAGTAAGTAGGGTTTTTCTTCTCTCCTCCAGCATAACCAACGGATGTTGTAATAACTCCAGGAAGTTTCCAGAAACATTTTTCTGCACCCCAAAAACAACCACATCCAAATATAATTTCATCTGCTTTAGATTTTGGCACCTCTTTTATATCAGTACTTAATATTCTGTGGAGGAAATTTGTTTCATTTGCTGAAACTGATTTATTGTTTGTCATGTGTTTTTTAAGAAATTCAAACATCTTTAGGTATGTATTTAATTAAAAAGTCTTTTTCAACTTTCTATTTTATTAGTAGCTATTTCTCTTTCCCAAAGTTTTTTATATAGTCCATTGGTTTTAATCAAATCTTTATGGATACCCTCTTGCACAATTTCACCTTTATCCATTACAAGTACCCTATCACATGTTGCTGCCACGGATAATTGATGACTAATCATCAATATTGTTTTACTTTTGTTTGTTCTCATCTCCTCGATAATTTTCGCAGCAGTTTTATTGTCTACACTGGCCAATGCATCATCTAGAACAACTACAGAAGCCTCAACTAAAAGTGCTCTTCCTAAAGCCGTTCTTTGTCGTTGCCCCCCACTCAGCGTGATACCTCTTTCACCTACTATTGTTTTAAAACCTTCTGGAAAACTATTAATATCATCAATTAATCCTGCGTTTACTGCGCTTTTTTTAACAATATTTTTAGAAGCTGTTGGATCTCCGAATTTTAAATTTTCTGAAATTGTAGATGTAAATAAAAATGCTTCTTGAGGAACTATAGCAATGTGTTTTCTTAAATCTCTTAACTTAATGTTCTTAATATCAATATTATCTAAAAATAATTGTCCATCGGGTATTTTAATAGTTCTACCTAATGATTTAGCGAGGGTAGTTTTTCCACATCCCACTGGACCGACTATAGCAATAAGTTCTCCAGGATTGATTTTGAAATTTAATCTATTTAATGAGTTAAATTTTGCACCTTCATATCTTATTTTTAAGTTTTTTGCCTCAATACAACCTTTAACTTTTTTCTTTAAGAATTTAGTATTTGGTTTGTCAATAATTTTGGGGTTGTTTTGAAATATTTCCTCAACTCTATCTAGACTAACTTGTCCTAATTGAAAAGTATTTAATGTAAATCCCAATAGAGCTGTTGGAAATACAAGTCTTTCAACAAATAATATTAATGCAACTAGTCCACCAATTGTTATGAATCCATTTTCTAGTTGAGAGGTCCCTAGACCTAAAAGTATCAATAATGAAATTGAGGAAATACCTTGTAATAGTGGAAATAGTGTACTTGCTGTTCTTGCAAGCTTTATCGCTGAATTGCGATAAGCCTTGTTGTAATTATTAAATTCTTTTTTTTCAGCCTCTTCTTGTGCATAAATTTTTATAGCGCTTATACCTGATAAATCTTCTTGGATTAAATCACTTAGTTTGGAAAGTGATTCTTGCTGAATTTTTCTTTGACTCACCATTCTTCCTCCAAATAAGCTAACTATTACTAAAATTATGGGAAATATCATTAATGCAGCTATTGTCAATGTTTTATTAATCGATAGCATTGAAGGTATTGTTAGAGAATAAGCCAAAACGATATTACATAAACTTAAGACTGTAAAACCTAGGAGTCTTCTGATATTTTCTACATCACTAGTAGCTCTACTAATAATATCTCCACTACCTTTTTTTTGTATCCAATCAGGGTCTTGAATTAGTAAGTGATCAAATAATTTTTGACGAAGATTTACCTCAACTTTTCTTCCTATACCAAATACAATTTGCCTAGAGAATAATCTTATGAGACCCATGCATGTTGCTAAAAACATTAAAAATAATGATTTTGAAATAACGAAATTGGAGGAAAATCCATCTTTCAATTGATCAATTATATTTTTGACTTCTAAAGGAATTAGAATACTTAAAATATTTACTACTAGGAGAGCAATCCCACCATATAGAAATTCTTTTCTGTATGGTTTTAGATACTTAAATATAACTTTTAATTTAAGATTCTTCATTTAAAAATTCCCATATGATTAAGATAATGTTTCATTTTCGAATATGTGAGCTAGTTTTATAAATGATTTCTTCTTTTATTATGAGCAATGAACAAACTCATCCTCTCCATGCAACTGATAAAAAGATTATAGATTCACTTATATCTAAAAAAGTACCTGAAGATTTTGACTTAATTAATTTAGCTAGATTAATTAATAGATATGATAATTTCCCTGGTGAAATTGAGATAAAAGAGGATATTGAAAAAACACTAAAATTTTGGAATCTAGCAAAGGATAATCTTTTTTTAAAGACTAAAAAATTATGGTCAAATAATTTTAGACCTTCAGATACGAATAAAGATTTAGTCGGCTCCGGTTTTGATACTTCTAATTGAACAACGATCAATAAATCTACTAAAGATAAATGTCTATCACTAAAACAAATTCTGAAATTCTCAACCAATTATTATATGGGCATAACCTTGATGCTAAGACATCAAATACTTTGATGCAAAGGTGGCTAAATGATGAAATATTGGAGGTTCAAACAGGAGCTTTTTTGAGTGCATTGAGAGCTAAAGGAGCTACAGGAATTGAATTGTCTTCTATGGCAGATGTACTTTTGAATGCTTGTAAATTGCCTATTGAACGACCCAACTTGTTTATGGTTGATACTTGTGGTACTGGTGGTGATGGGGCTAATACTTTTAATATTTCAACTGCTGTCGCATTTGTCGCCTCATCATGTGGTGTAAATATTGCAAAACACGGAAATAAAAGTGCTAGCGGAAAAGTTGGCTCGGCTGATGTTTTGTTAAATCTTGGGATTAATTTAAATTCCCCTTTAGATAAGGTTATTTCTTCAATAGATCAAATTGGGATAACTTTTCTATTTGCTCCTGTTTGGCATAAATCATTAGTTAAATTAGCTCCTTTGAGAAAGGCTCTTGGCATAAGAACTGTTTTTAACCAACTAGGTCCATTGGTAAATCCTTTAAGACCTAATGCTCAAGTTTTAGGAGTCGCTTCTGAAGAATTACTTAATCCTATGGCTTCTGCTTTGAGCAGAATGGAAATGGATAGAGCAATCGTTGTTCATGGCTATGGTGGCCTAGATGAGGCTTCATTAGAGGGAGATAATAAAATAATATTTGTAGATAAAGGTAAACTTAAACATTCAAAAATAAATGTGGCTGACTTTAATTATCAAAACACTTTAAATAATGATTTAATTGTTTCAAATGATGAGTCTTATGAAGACATATTAAAATCTGTTTTGGATGGTTCAGGTCAAAAAGCCCATATGGATGTAGTCGCTTTAAATACTGCATTAGTACTCTGGGTCGCAGGAATTGAGGATGATATTGAAAAGGGATTTAAAAAAGCTTTGTTCTCTATGAGTAAAGCAAAACCTTGGGATAAATTTTTGCTTTTGAAAAACTATCTCGAATCATAAGAAATTTTTATTTAATGAATCATCCTTTTAAGAAAAATGCAAAACTTGTTTTGAGTAATGGAATTACTTTTACAGGTTATTCATTTGGTGCGATGGGTTCAACTGTTGGTGAAATTGTTTTTAATACAGGCATGTCTGGTTATCAGGAAGTAATTACCGATCCAAGTTATTTTGGCCAGATCCTTACATTTACTTATCCAGAGATTGGGAATACAGGAATTAATTTCGAAGATTCAGAATCGGATCAATCTGTCAAAGGTTTAATAGTACGTAATTATTCAAATAATAATAGTAATTGGAGGTCTAAATTAAAATTTAATGAATGGCTAATAGAAAAAAATATTATTGGACTTTATGGAGTTGATACTAGAGCACTTGTTAAGATTTTAAGATCTTATGGTTCCATGAATGGACTTATTACAACAGAAAAGAATGATCTTGATAGTTGTCTTCAAATTATTTCCAATACTCCTAATATGAAAGGTTTAAATTTAGCTAAAGAAGTTTCAACAAAGGAAATTTACATATCTAAAGAAATAACAACTACTGATTTTGTTAGAGAAAGTATACATAACAATATAAATAAATTCAAAGTTGTTGCGATTGATTTTGGTATTAAAAAATCAATTCTCAATAGATTAGTTTCACATGGATGTGAAATATTAGTTTTGCCTTCAAATACTTCTTTTGAAGATGTTTTAAGTCATGATCCTGATGGAATATTTTTCTCAAATGGTCCAGGGGATCCTTCAACTGTTCTTGAAGGAATTAATTTAGCTAAATTACTTATAAATTATGGGAAAATTCCTATGTTCGGTATTTGTCTTGGTCATCAAATATTTGGTTTAGCATTAGGTGGCAAAACTTATAAATTACCTTTTGGACATCGTGGATTAAATCATCCTTGTGGTAAGAATAATAATATTGAAATAACAAGTCAGAATCATGGCTTTGCTATTGATCCAAATTCTTTATCCAATAAGATAGTTGAAATAACTCACTATAATCTTAATGATAAAACTGTTGCCGGATTGAAACTTATAAATAAGCCTATATTTAGTGTTCAATATCACCCAGAAGCAAGTCCCGGACCTCATGATTCAGATTATTTATTTGAAAAATTTGTTTCTCTAATGTTAGAGAGATGTTGACATATGGATTCTTTTTGATTTGATAATTACAATTAGAAAATTAAATTTTTTTGGAGGGATAAAATCATAGAAGATTTCCAAAAGCTAACTGTTTCTTTAAGAGGCAACATTGAAATAAAGTCAAATATTATTGTTTTTACTCTAAAAGGGCAATTAGACGCTTTTTCTGAAAAACAATTTAAAACGTTTATTACCAATACCCTTAAAAAAGAAGCTCTGTCATTTGTAGTTGATTTAAGTAAAATAGATTTCCTTGATTCATCTGGGTTAGGTGCTCTTGTTCAAACTTCCAAGGAATGCAAAAAACTTAAACTAGGGTTTTCTGTAGTTGGAAATTCTCGAGTTGCTCAAACTATAAAATTAGTAAGATTAGCAGACTTTCTTAATTTGAAAGCCACTCTTCAAGAAGCGTTGCTCTTTTTGAAGAATTGAATTATTGGATACAAAATCTTGCCCCTCATGGTTCTCCTGAAGAGATAGGAGTTATTCAACTTGCCTGGCTGGGGGATTCTGTTTGGGAGTTACATCAAAGATTACGCCACATTCATATCCCATTAAAATCAAAAGATCTTCATCTTTCAGTTGTAAATGAAGTAAAAGCCCAAGCTCAATCAAAATCATTAGATGAAATTGAACATTTATTAAATTCATTTGAAATTAATTTAATAAGACGAGCTAGAAATAAAATAAAGAGATTTCCAAAATCTTCTGATCCTGCGATCTATTCGAGAGCAACAGGTTTTGAAGCGTTAGTTGGTTGGTTATTTCTAAAAGACCCTAAAAGATTGTCTAAAATTTTTGAATACCTAGAGTGTAAATAAGCTAATAAATTTATGAAAAACTTTTCTAAAAATAATTATTCCAAAAAAAGTAATGATAAAAATTATAGGAGATCACGTTCAAAAAATAATTATAAATCTAATAATTTTCAAGAAGATAGATTTAATTCCAGTAAAAATAATACTTATCAACGAAATAATTTTAAAAAGGGAAATGATTTAAATATAAGAGAGGAATCTAATAGAAGAGATAATTATAAAAGAAGAGACGATTTTAATAGAAGTGATGATTCTTATAAAAGAGATGATTTTAAAAGAAGTGACGATTTTAATAGAAGTGATGATTCTTATAAAAGAGATGACTTTAAAAGAAGAGATGACTCTAACAGAAGAGATAATTACAAAAGGAGAGACAATCTTAATACAAGAGACGATATCAAAAGAAGTGAAAATATTAAAAGTAATGAATACAGTTACTTGAAATCAAAAGAAAAATTTAGAAATAGTTTTAATCAACCACAAACAAGATTTTCTTCTAACTCTCATAATGCAGAAAATTATTCTCAAAACAGTTCAAAAAAATTCCAATTAATTTCCAATGAAAGAAATTTTGAGGATTGGATCTGGGGTAAGCATTCTGTTTTTGCTGCTTTAAAAAGTGAAAGACCAATTAATAGAATTTGGTGTACTTCCGAAATTTTTTCTTCAGAAAAATTTTACCTATTATTAAAAGACCTTAAGTCCAAAGGCGTTTTAATAGAAGAGGTTTCTTGGTCTAGACTTACTCAACTAACATCCGGAGCCGTTCATCAAGGAGTTGCCTTACAGCATGCTTCCACTAAGTCAATATCTTTAGAAAAATTAATTGATATATCTAAAAGTAAATCCTCAAATCCTATCATTGTTGCATTGGATGGGGTGACAGATCCTCACAACGTTGGTGCAATTATTAGATCAGCAGAAGCTTTTGATTGCAAAGGTATTATTGTTCCTCAACGAAGATCTGCAGGTTTAACTGGAACTGTTGCAAAAGTTGCTGCTGGTGCATTAGAGCATATACCTGTAAGTAGAGTAGTAAATCTAAATAGAGCTATTGATGAATTAAAGAAAAGGGGGTTTATCATTATTGGTTTATCTGGAGAAGGGCAAGTTCCCATTTCAGAATTTAAGGAAAAAGCCCCTTTCCTTGTAATAGTAGGAGCAGAAAATAAAGGAATTTCTTTGCTAGTCCAAAAAAAATGTGATTATTTACTTAAAATTCCCCTTAAAGGTAATACTTCGAGCTTAAATGCCTCAGTAGCAGCTGCTATTTCCTTATGTTATTTATCAAATAATTAATTTAATCATTTAGTAAAACTCGTTATTTTGGAGATCTATTTATCGTTATTTCAATATATTTATTTAATTAATCAACATTACTTGAATAATTAGTAAAAAATTGTATAGAATTTGACAAGAATTGTAGGTCTTTAATTAAGGCCTAAAAATATTGATTAGAAATTTAGGTAACAAACTTGGTTTGGCTTGGTGGGCAAAAGTTGAGACTGGAAACCCTTCGGTAACTTATTGGTATGGTCCGTTTCTTACAAAACGTAGTCTTAATGAAAATCTAGAAAAATTTCTTTCTGATCTTGCTGATGAGGGTTCAACAGATATTAAACACAATATTGTTAGATGTAATAAAGAAGAACCCTTAACTGTGTGATAACTAATCTTAATTTAAATTCTCGATTTTGATATGAACTTTAATTCTTTTAGAAAAGAAATTAATAGTGGAAATGCTTCAGTTAAGGAATTAGTTAATGAATTTTTTTTAAAAATAGATTCATTAAATCCAAAAATAAATGCTTATACTTGCTTAACAAAAAACATAGCTAATTCTCAATCTGAAAATATTGATAAATTAATAACTAATAATCAAAAACTTCCTCCTCTTGCAGGAATACCTATTGCGATAAAAGATAATATTTGTACTAAAGGAGTTGTTACTTCTTGTTCCAGCAAAATGCTTAAAGACTTTGTTTCTCCATACGAGTCTTCTGTGTCAGATAAATTATGGTCATCAGGTGGTATTTGCTTAGGGAAGACTAATTTAGATGAATTTGCGATGGGAAGTTCGACTGAGACTTCCGTATATGGTTCGACATCAAACCCTTGGGATGTAAATAGAGTACCAGGTGGAAGTTCAGGTGGGAGTGCCGCATCAGTAGCTGCCGGTCTATGTTTAGCCGCTATTGGATCAGATACCGGAGGCTCCATAAGGCAGCCAGCTTCCTTTTGTGGAGTTGTGGGACTAAAACCAACATACGGAAGAGTAAGTAGATGGGGACTAATTGCATTTGCAAGTTCTCTAGATCAAATCGGTCCAATTACAAATACTGTTTCAGATGCTGCTGAGATTCTTTATTCAATTTCTGGTAAGGATAATCTTGATTCAACATGTCTTGATAAACCAGTCCCTAATTACTTATCAGATTTAGATAAATCTATTAAAGGTATTAAAATAGGAATTATTGAAGAATGTTTTGATCATCCAGGCCTTGATCCTGAAGTTAAAGAATCAGTTTTATCCGGTATTGATAGACTCAGATCTTTGGGTGCTGAAATTCACGACATAAAGTGTCCGAGATTTAACGATGGTATTGCCACTTATTATGTTATTGCTCCATGTGAGGCTTCAGCTAATTTAGCAAGATATGATGGTGTTAAATATGGATTTAGATCAGAAGATGATTCTAATTTGTTAGAAATGATATCTAAAAGTAGAGCTGAAGGATTTGGGGATGAAGTACAAAGAAGAATTTTGATTGGTACCTATGCTTTGTCTGCAGGATATAGTGATGCGTATTATAAGAAAGCTCAGAGAGTAAGAACTTTAATTAGAAAGGATTTTGATAATGCTTTTAATGAAGTTGATGTTTTATTAACCCCCACATGTCCTACAACTGCATTCTTAAAAGGAGATTTTGTAAATGACCCCTTATCTATGTATTTGTCTGATCTTTTAACTGTTCCAGTAAATCTTGCTGGCCTCCCAGCTATCAGTATCCCTTGTGGATTTGATAAAAAGGGCTTACCTATCGGTCTTCAATTAATCGGAAATGTCTTGGAGGAGCATCGAATATTGAATGTTGCAAATATATTTGAAAAGGATGCTGAAGTTGTGAACAGGAAACCTAATATTGAAATTTGTATTAATAATTAATTTGTATTAGTAAAATGTAGAATTTTTCAAAATATTCTCTATCTTGTAAACATTAGTTGGTTTAACATGGGATTTGTTCCACTACATAATCATAGTGATTACAGTCTTCTAGATGGAGCAAGTCAAGTTTCGAAAATTGTTGATAGGGCTTCTGAACTTGGAATGGATTCAATTGCTTTGACCGATCATGGAGTCATGTATGGTGTTCTTGATTTAGTGAAAAAATGTAAAATTAAGGGTATTAAACCAATTATTGGTAATGAAATGTACATTATCAATGGTTCAATAGATGATCCACAGCCAAAAAAGGAAAAAAGATACCATTTGGTAGTACTAGCCAAAAATCGTACAGGTTATAAGAATCTTGTAAAGTTAACGACAATTAGCCATCTTAATGGTATGCGTGGTAGAGGTATCTTTTCTAGACCTTGTATTGATAAATCTCTTTTAGAAAAATATAATGATGGTCTTATTATTTCAACAGCATGTTTAGGTGGAGAGATTCCTCAAGCAATCTTAAAAGGAAGAATTGATGTAGCTGAGAATACTGCTGTTTGGTATAAGAAATTACTTGGAGATGATTTTTATCTGGAAATACAGGATCATGGTTCTATTGAAGACAGAATAGTAAATGTTGAAATAATAAGAATCGGTAAAGAGCATCAAATTAAAGTTATTGCTACTAATGATGCTCATTACATCTCAAACATGGATGTTGAAGCACATGATGCTTTACTTTGTGTTCTTACTGGAAAATTAATAAGTGACGAAAAGAGATTGAGATATACAGGAACAGAATATATTAAAAGTGAAGATGAAATGCTTAGACTTTTCAATGATCATATTGATACCGAGTCTATTAAAGAGGCAATAAATAATACGGTTGAGGTTTCAAAAAAAATTGAGGAATTTGAGTTGTTCGGTACCTATAGAATGCCAAAATTCCCTACGAAAGAAGAGACGGACTCCTTATCATTTTTGACCAAAATAAGTAAGCAGGGTCTTTTAAGTAGGCTTAATAAAACTAATTTTGAGGAAATCGATGAAATCTATAAGAAAAGGTTAGCTTCAGAATTAAGAATAATAGATGACATGGGTTTCCCAGACTATTTCTTAGTTGTGTGGGATTATATAAAATTTGCTAGAGATAGCTCTATACCTGTGGGCCCAGGAAGAGGTTCTGCTGCAGGTTCACTTGTAGCATATGCTCTTCAAATTACAAACATTGATCCAGTTAAACATGGATTATTATTTGAGAGATTCTTAAATCCAGCAAGAAAATCTATGCCTGATATTGATACAGATTTTTGTATTGACAGGAGAAATGAAGTCATTGATTATGTAACCAAAAGATATGGCGAAGATAAAGTTGCTCAAATAATTACCTTTAATAAAATGACATCAAAAGCAGTTTTAAAGGACGTTGCAAGAGTACTAGATATCCCTTATGGAGATTCTGATAAGTTAGCTAAGTTAATACCAGTTGTAAGAGGAAAACCTTATAAGCTGAATGAAATGATTGATAAGAAATCTCCTAGTCCTGAATTTAGGGATAAATATTTAAAAGATATTAAGGTAAAAAGATGGGTTGATTTGGCATTGAGAATAGAGGGTACTAATAAAACATATGGTGTTCACGCAGCAGGAGTAGTCATAGCATCTGATCCATTAGATATGCTCGTACCACTCCAGAGGAATAATGAAGGACAAATAATTACCCAATATTCAATGGATGATATTGAATCGTTAGGCTTATTAAAAATGGACTTCTTAGGCCTTAAAAATCTAACAATGATAGATAAGACCATATCTTTAATTGAAAGTTCCACGGGACAAAAAATAAATATCGATGAATTACCTCAAAAAGATAATAAAACCTTTGATCTTATTGGAAGAGGAGATTTAGAAGGCATATTTCAATTAGAATCATCTGGGATGAAACAAGTTGTTAAAGACTTTAAGCCAAATTCTCTTGAAGATATCTCCTCTATTTTGGCTTTATACAGGCCTGGACCTCTTGATGCTGGTCTCATACCAAAGTTTATCAATAGAAAAAATGGTAGTGAAAAAATAGATTTCCCTCATCCTTTCATTGAATCCATTCTCACTGAAACCTACGGAATAATGGTTTATCAAGAGCAAATTATGAAAATTGCTCAAGATTTGGCAGGTTATTCTCTTGGGGATGCAGACTTGTTACGAAGAGCAATGGGAAAGAAGAAAGTATCTGAGATGGTTAAACATCGCAGTATTTTTATTGATGGATCCTGTAAAAAAGGTGTAGATAAAAAAATTGCTAATGATCTTTTTGATCAAATGGTTTTATTCGCTGAGTATTGTTTTAATAAAAGTCATTCTACTGCATATGGAGCAGTAACTTACCAGACTGCTTTTTTAAAAGCCCATTATCCGGTAGCTTATATGGCTTCTCTTCTAAGTGTTAATGCAGGTTCAAGTGACAAAATGCAAAGATATATTTCTAATTGTTATTCTATGGGAATAGAAGTTATTTCACCAAGTATTAATTTATCGGGAATCGATTTTACTATTAAAAAGGATCAAATTTTATTTGGATTATCTGCTATTAAAAATCTCGGAGATTCAGCCATAAGAAATATAATAGATAATCGTAATAAACTAGGAGTTTTCAAATCATTTTCTGATTTATGCGATCGTTTACCTTCAAATATTTTAAATAAAAGGAATCTCGAATCTTTAATTCACTGTGGAGCACTTGATGAATTTTCTAAAAATAATAATAGAGCTCAACTATTTTCCGATCTTGAATATGTAATGGAATGGGCATCGTCTCGCAATCGTGATCGTATCTCTGGACAAGGGAATTTATTTGATTCAATTAGTAAAAGTGATAACAAAGAATTTTCTTTATCTAAAGGATCTGAAGTTGAAGATTACTCCTTGATTGAAAAACTTAAATTAGAAAAGCAACTTTTAGGTTTTTATTTATCAGATCATCCTCTAAAACATCTTGGAAAGCCAGCTAAACTTGTTTCTCCTATAAGCATCTCTCAATTAGAAAACTCCCACGACAGAACTAAAGTCTCTTTGGTTGGAATGATTCCTGAATTAAAGCAAATTACTACAAGAAAAGGAGACAGAATGGCGATTGTTCAACTTGAAGATCTTTCTGGAAGTTGCGACGCAATAGTATTCCCTAAAACATATTGTAGATTATCTGAATTTTTACTTACTGATACCAGACTATTAGTTTGGGGTACTATTGATAAAAAAAGTGATAAGACTCAATTAATTATTGATGATTGTAGAGAAATTGATAACTTAAAGTTACTTGTTATTGAACTTGATAGTTCCCAAGCCTCAGACATAACAATTCAAAATACAATAAGAGATTGCTTAATTAAATTTAGACCAGAAAGAGATAAATGTGGAATTAAAATTCCAGTAGTAGCAGCTGTTAAGAATAATGAATGTATAACCTATGTTAAGTTTGGAGATCAATTTTGTGTTGGAGATATTCTCGGTGTTTCGAAATTACTGTCTGATAAATCATTTCAAGTAAATTTGAAATCTTTGATTGCATAAGTCACTTTTTCTCATCAAAGTTTTGAGATGCTGGTTTAAAAGCGTCCTTTGCTCTTTGAATATTTAACGGGATATTTTCTATACCAAAAAAACTTCCTGGTTCTTTATCCCAACTAGCAGATAATATTCCAAAACTTAACCCCCCTAGTCCTAATAAGAAGAATAATGCTGATATTGCTATTGTTGAAGAAGGAGGAATTTCAGCAATATTTCTTGTGACAACTATATAACTTACAACAAATACAGACATACCCATAATCGTTGGTATTCCGGCCGTAAAAAATATTCTCCTAGCCATCCTATCAGCAACATATTTAGGTATGCCGCTTGATTGTTTAGTTTTAGAGGTTAATGTAGGAACTTTTTTTTCAATATTTCTAAAGGCATCGGCCTCGGATATATTTTTCTTTTTTGTAAAATTTTTCTTTTTAGCTTGTTTTTTTTTCATTAATAGAAATCATCCTCTGATTCCAATTTTTTTAATAAGATCTTGATAGTTTTTGGAGTTCTTACCTTTTATGTATGATAATAATCTTTTTCTTTTACCTATCATCTTTAATAGGCCTTGTCTTGATGCATAATCATGAATATTTCCTTGTAAATGATCGCTTAATTTTGAAATTCTTTCAGAAAGCATGGCAACTTGTACCTCAACAGATCCAGTATCTGTTGCATGTACTTGATGCGATTCAATTAGTTTTTGTTTTTCAGCTGTATCGAGTGTCATGAAATTTATCTACCTCTAAATATTTTACTACGTTATTGGTCTAAATTACTACTATTTCTGGTCTAAATAATTCATAGCCTCTTTTAATATGTTTTCAAAAGTAATAGATTCTTTTTCTAAAGTCAAAATAGTATTATTTTTTATATCACGAATAAGTTTTGGGAATAAGTTTTTTATTTCTTTCTTAGGGTAATTTAGAGATTGTAGTGTTAATTCAATATCCTTAAATATTGAATTTAAGTTTTTATTATCTTCAAGTAAATTATTATTTTCTAAATTTTCTTTATTTTTTTGAACAGTGATTACTTTGGATTTTAATTCAAGGATTATTCGTTCAGTCATTTTTTGCCCAATACCTTGAACAGAACTAATCGATTTTTTGTCATTATTAGATATTGCTGTAATTAATTGATTTAAAGAAAATTTATTTAATAAAGACATCCCGATTTGGGAGCCAATACCTTTAATATTTAAAATTTGAATAAAGAAATCCCTTTGGTCCTTGGAGTTAAAACCAAAGAGCGTATCAGAATCTTCTTTTTTTATGTGTTTTAGCCAAAGGATTATTTCCTTTTCAGAAATCTTATTTGTATCGATATCAAAAATTACAGATTCTAAGGTCTGAATTTCATAACCTAATCCCTGACAGTTTACTAAAATATAAAATTTATTATTAGCTTGCCATGAACTTACTAATTCTCCCTTTATCCAACTAATCAATTAACCACCATCCACCTGACATCCAAGAAGAGCTCCTGCTGTGCCTCCTGCTGGGACAGCCCAAAATCTATCTTTGCCTCTAGATGAAGAGAGAGCTATTCCAGCTCCAAGAAGTCCGCCTATAACTGATCCCTCACTACAGTCATTGTCATCAATATTGTTGGCTTTTTCTCCCCCACATGGAATTTCCACATCAATTTCGTAATTTCTTACATAACCAGGACTTGATTTTGTACCGGGAATATATTCTTCCCTATATTCAGTCCTAGTGCATGTTACAGATTTAGGAGTTGATGCTTTTACTTCGAGAAATGGATAAAGACTGAAAAATGCTAATAAGAAAAATTTCATTACAAACATACTTTTTTTTTATTTTAAATCTTTTTTAGTTTTTTGGTAGTAGAAATAATAGTTCCTAACAAAACAAGTACTGCACCAACAATAAAGTTAATATTTATTAGTTCATTGAAGAACAGAATTCCCCATAAAGAGGCAAATAGTACTTGTAAATAATTTATCCTAGCCGCTTCTGAGGTTGGTAATTTCTTTAATCCAATTGTTAAAAATGTTTGTCCAGCTTGGGTAAAGAACCCTATGCCGATTATCCAAATTAAATCATTAATATTTGGTGTTACCCAATTGAAAAATACAATTGGTGATAATGCTATTACGGATATTAGAGGAAAGTATTTTATTATTATGAAAATATCTTCTGTTAATGATAGTTTTTTTACAGCTATGTAAGCTAGGGCTGTTGATATAGCGCCAAGAAATGCTATTAATACAGTAAATTTATCTAACTCAATGTTTAAACTCGATAATTGATAGGGATTTAATATTATTAATATTCCTAACCATCCTGTTATAGATGCAATAATCAGTTTTTTAGTAATCTTTTCATTAATTAGAATTCCTGCAAAAATAGATATGAATATAGGGTATGTATATTGAATAACAGTAGAAATATTTAAAGGCATATTTTTAATAGCATAAAATATACAAACCAAAGCTATTGTCCCTAAGATGCCCCTTAAGATTAGTAATGGTTTATTCTTTCCCCAGGGATTTAAGTTCTTTTTATTTATTATCAGAGAAGTAATGAATAAGCTTAATAATGATCTAAAAAATACTAATTCATATATAGGTATTCTATTATCAATTTTTTTTACGCAAACAGTCATAAGGCTGAAGAAAAACGATGCTAAAATTAAATTTACTTTTTTAAATGGATTATTATTTTGATTAAAAAATTCTATAAGCATTACTAAAAATAGTTTTATTGTGAAATTAAGTAGATTCTTTTAAAAATTTGACCTATAACAAAATGATTATTAGGAATTCTTTTTAGAAAAATAATTAAATGGGACCTTCCATACATCCAAGAACTATTCAGGAGGTTAAAGATAAGGCGGATATTGTAGATGTTATTTCTGAACATATTGTATTAAAGAAAAAGGGAAAAGAATTTGTTGGTATATGCCCTTTTCATGATGATAGTAAGCCATCTATGACAGTTTCCCCTACGAAACAATTTTATTATTGCTTTTCTTGTGGAGCTGGAGGTAATTCTATTAAATTTTTAATGGAGTTTACACGTAATAACTTTAGTGATGTTGTTCTTTCACTTGCAAAAAAAAATGATATTAATGTAATAAATGTTGATGGGCCTCAGCAAGAAATATTTAAAAAACAATTATCTAGGAGAGAGGAACTATATAAGATTCTTCGAGTATCAAAGGATTGGTTTAAGTCTCAATTAAATAATTCCTTGGGAAAGGATGCACATCATTATTTAACTTCACAACGAAATTTAAATATTAAAAATATTAATGATTTTGAATTAGGTTATGCTCCAAATTCATGGAATGATTTATTTAATTATCTTTCAAAAGTTGAGAAATTTCCATTAAAGTTAATTATAAGTTCAGGTCTTGTTGTTTCAAAGGATAATACTGATAAGGTTTACGATCGCTTTAGAAATAGATTGATAGTTCCTATTTTTGACAATCAAGGGCGGGTAGTAGCTTTTGGAGGCAGATCTCTTGATAGTCAGGAACCTAAATATTTAAATTCTCCCGAATCTGAAGTTTTTGAGAAGGGTAAGATATTGTTTGCTTTTGATAAAGCATCCAGCAATATTAGAAAACTAGACAAGGCAGTGGTAGTGGAAGGTTATTTCGATGTTATTTCACTTCATTCAAAAGGAATTACTAATTCTGTCGCTTCCCTTGGAACTGCATTAAACAAATATCAGATTTCACAACTTTGCAGATGTACTGATAGTAAAAATATAATAATTAACTTTGATTCTGATAATGCAGGAAGATTAGCTACAAAAAGGGTTATAAACGAAGTTGAAAGTTTATCTCTTCACGATCAAATAAACTTAAAAATCCTGCAAATAAAATCATTTAAAGATCCCGACGAGTACCTTAAAGGAAATACACCAGAAGATTATTTTAATTTAATAGATAATGCTTCTTTCTGGATTGATTGGGAGATTGATCAGATTTTTGATAATAAAGACCTATCTAAATCTGATATTTTTCAGAACGTTATTTCTTCGTTAGTTAAGTTGTTAAGCAAATTTCCTCAGTCCGCTACAAGAACGCACTATTTGCAAAAAGTATCTGAAAGATTAAGTAAGGGTCAAGCGAGATTAGCTATTAAATTTGAAGAAGACTTAAGAAAACAAGTTAAAGGGTTTCGTTGGCATGGCAGATCAAAAAAATTTGAACAGCCAAGTGAAGTTACTCAGCGCGAAAAAAATGAATCAGAGATTATTTATTACTATTTGCATTGCCCTGAACATAGACTTTTTATTCGTGAAGAATTACTTAAAAGAGAAATTAATATCTTCAATACGGAATACATTCGTCTTATTTGGGAATCTATTTCAAAAATAGAAGTAAATAATTTAAGTGCAAATTATTTAGATGATTTAAAAGATCCTAATAATAAACAATTAAATAATGAATTTATTTCAATTAACTTGATTTCACTATTGCCTGATCATTTAGCTCTTAATGATTTAGAAGTCTCAAATAAAATTAATACTTTTATTAATCCAGATGAATTATTTTTAACCACTTTAAAAAATTCTAAACATAATCTTCTGGGTACTTTGTCTCTTCTTGAAAGATATAAATCATTAAAAAGATGTAGACATCTTATTGAATCCTGGGGTTCTCAAAGACTTAAAACTTTGGAAAACTGTATTTCTATTTTAATTGATAATTCTTCCTTAGAACCTTCAGATTCTAATAAAGAGATTGAAGATGTATTCAAAGATTTAAACTCTGACGCTATAAAATTTCAAGAATTATATTATCTAGAAAGACAACATATCAATTTTCTTGACAAACAACGTTGTGGAAATTTTTCTTCTAACCAATAAATTTTTTAAGAATTTATAAACAATAAATTTTCAGTACCTCTTTTACTTTTCTTGGCTTGTCCTCCATAACATAAGCCTCTAACTCTTTATCATAATTTCCAGATATTTGTACTGAGGAATTTAAAGCTTTTAATTTTCTTGAATGAATTTTATCTTCTATATTTTTTATTATCCCTGTGGGTTGATTGTTATTGCATGACTGGACTAGATGTGTCGTCTCATGCCTTAAAGCTCTTCTTATATAAAGATTTGTTTTGTGATTATCATGACGTTCGCCTTCTTTATATCCTCCTAATTTTTTAGCATTTTCAGTGCAAATAACTATTGCTTTTTCTTTTCTTTTGTAAAAACCAACAAACTTTTTATCCATAGCACAAAGAGCTGTATTTTCTTCTATTGAATTATTTGATTTATTAATCAGCTCTATTATCTCCTTATCGATTTTACTTAAAAATAATATAAATTCCATATTTCATTTTATATCAGTATATTTGGAATTTTTCTAATATCTGTTGTAGATCCAGAACTTAATGAATTTCTATTCATTGCCCATTCTTGTGTTTTTTTTGCAATTGCCCATGTAATTACTTCATTATTAAATTTTTTATTCAAGGAGTCAATTGTTTTCATAAGACGGATTGATTTTTTTGATTCCTCTTGAGATTCGTAATTAATAATTGATTGCTGTAAATAGTTGCAATTAGTTAAATCCTGCATTAAAATTCCAGCTTTTGATAATTTATATTCCGGAGTATAAATTTCTTTAGATAATGCAAGTACTGTTTTTAAAATAGTACTTGTATTATCTGTTGCATTTATAAGTTTTTTATAAGCACTTTTTTGATAAGGATGATTTGAATAATGACTAGTTCTTACAAATATAGTAATGGCAGATGATTTTAAGCTTTGACTTCTCATTTTCTCGGACGCTTTTATTGCATAAATTGCTAATGCTTGAGTTAAATCTTCTAATTTTGTGATTGGTTTTCCAAAGCTTCTACTGACTTGAATCTCTTTTTTTGGCTTCTTAATTATTTCTATCGGAAGACATTTATTACCTTTTAATTCCATTTGTAATCTTTTCCCTATGATCCCTAATTTCTTAATGATTTGATCTTCATCCATATCTCTGAATTCTTTTGCATTTTTAATCCCTTTGCTTTTTAACCAATTAGAGGTTTGTTTACCAATACCCCATATTTTTTCTACATTAATTTTTCTTAAGTAATCATTATCATTATAGATCCTAGCTAAATCAAATATTCCTGAGGAAGAATCTATATTCTTAGCCAGATTATTAGCAATTTTTGCCCTTACTTTGTTTTCTGCTATTCCTATTGTTAAAGTTATTCCTAGATTTTGATATATTAAGCACCTTACTTTTCTTGCCCAAGGATTTAAATTCTTATCTTTTGGTCTAAGAATTGAAATAAAGGCTTCATCAATAGAATAAATCTCTATCTCTTCAGAATAGTCCTTTAATAAATTCATTAATCTCTTGCTCATATCACCATAGAGCGAGTAATTGGAACTTAGGACTGCAACTCCTAAGTTATTCAAACTTTCTTTGACTTTAAAATAAGGAATTCCCATTTTTATTTTCAAAGCACGAGCTTCAGGGCTTCTTGCGATAATACATCCGTCGTTATTAGATAAGATTACTACTGGCTTGTTCCTTAAATTCGGGTTAATACTTTGTTCGCACGATGCGTAGAAATTATTGGCATCTATAAGAGCTATTGCTTCAGTACTTGAGCTTTTACTTTTCATAAGTAACTATGTATTGAATAGATTACAACTCCCCAAATTTGTATATCAATGTGATTTCTAAAACTGAAGTCTGGATATTTATGATTTTCTGCTTTTAAATATAATTCATTATTTTTTATGGATAATCTTTTTATAGTAAATTCTCCATCTATCATCGCAATAATAATATTTCCTGGTTTAGCAGTTAGACTCTTATCTACTATTATTAAATCTTTATCTTTAATTCCTGAATTGATCATTGAGTCACCTTTGACTCTAAGAAAAAAAGTACTAAAAGGATTAGATATTAAATGCTCGTTCAAATCAATATTTTCCTCAGTATAGTCATCTGCAGGAGAGGGAAAACCCGCTGAGACCGAATCACTTAATAATGGAATTTTCACCTTTTTAAAAGTTAAATCAGAAGAATACGAAATCCTTACAATAGTACATATATACTATATATTAAAATTTAAAAGTGTGTTTGTTTTAAGAGGATTATGTATTAATCTTAAATCTTCTGTTTAAGCGCGATGATAAGGCGAATTATTAGAAATAGAAATAGCTCTATAAATTTGTTCGATAAGAATTAATCTTGAAAGTTCATGAGGAAAAGTAAGAGGGGAGAGGCTTAGTAGAAGATTTGATTTATCTTTAATATCTGAAGGGATTCCATCTGCGTCTCCAATAAGAAAATTAATTTTTTTATTTTTAAAATTTAAAAGTAGGGAAGTTAGTTCAATTGAATTAAAGGATTGTCCTTCTTCAGTAAGGCAAATAATAATATTATTAACTTGAAAACTATCTATATTAAAACTTTTGGTTTCTTTAATAATAAGGTCAGGCATTCTTTTTTTGTATTGATTAATTCCTTCTCTTATCCAATTTTTTTTTATTTTACCAATAGCATTTATTGATAATCTATTAGTTTGAAGCATAGAAAAAAAGAAAAATTTCTTTATTCATCAAGAAGATAATTAAATTCGTCATATAGTTCTTCCTCTGTCGATAGATTCTCTGATGTATTAGTTTTTCTAGAATTTGTAGTATGAAAAACGTCCTCACTTTTTTTTAATAATTGATTTGTATCTGATGTCTCATTTATATTATCGGAGTTATCAATTATAGAATAAAAAATTTTGGAAGGGTCTTCAACTTTGGAAGCCTGGTGGGATTTATGAGGTTTTTCAATTGAGTTATTTTTGCTAACTAAATTATTATTTTTAATAAAAGTATTGAGTTTACCTAAATTTTTTTTTGATAGGCCCATACTATTTAATAAAGATATAAGATGTACATTTAATTTAAACATATTATTTCTCTTTTGGATGAATTTTAAGAACCATCATCAAAAAAAAAGATTTGGACAACATTGGTTGGTTAATAATCTGATATTAGAGAAAATCAAAGAGGTAGCTGAACTGGAAGAAAAAGATTTTATTTTAGAAATTGGTCCCGGAAGAGGAGCTTTAACATCGAAATTATTAGATTCAAAAATTAGTAGATTACATGCTATCGAGTTAGATAAAGATTTAATTGACATTTTAAATAATAAATTTAAAAATGATAAAAATTTTTCTCTCCAACAAGGAGATATTCTTTCAACAAATCTTGAATCAATAAATAAAAAAATCACAAAAGTGATCGCAAATATCCCATACAATATTACAGGCCCAATATTAGATATTTTTGTAGGAAGATTAGGAATAATTAGTAAGAATAATTACAATAAAATAATTTTCTTAATGCAAAAGGATGTTGTAGATAGGATCTTAGCTAAGGATGGAAATACTAATGCAGGAGCTCTAAGTGTCCGAATGCAACTCATTTCTAACATAACAAGAATATGTGATGTACCTCCATCTTCATTTGACCCTCCTCCAAAAGTGTTTTCTTCATTGGTTGTTTTTGAACCATTGAGACCAGAGATGCGTTTAGATATTAAAGTAGAGAAATATTTAGATAAACTTCTTAGGATTTCATTTAATTCAAGGAGAAAAATGATAAGAAATTCTCTTAATTCAATACTTTCAGCGGATGAAATAGAGAAATTATCAGAATCATCTCAAATATGCTTTAATTTAAGACCTCAGGATATTTCAATTAATAAATGGATTAAGCTTGCAGAGGCTTGTATTAAAATAACAAATAAGAATCAGTAAAATGTCAAAATTATCTACAACTAAGATTTGTGTTAAATCTCCTGCAAAGATAAATCTCCATCTTGAAATTATAGGAAAAAGAGAGGACGGATATCATGAATTAGCGATGATAATGCAGAACATTGATCTATCAGACTATATAGAATTTGAAAATAATCAAATTGGGGAAATTAAGCTAAAGTCTGATAGCAAAAACCTAAATCTAGATGAAGATAACTTAATAATAAAAGCGGCAAATTTTATAAAGGACGTATCAAAAAATAAAGAATTAGGGGCTAATATATTTTTAAAAAAGAATATTCCTATCGGTGCTGGCTTAGCTGGTGGTTCTAGTAATGCAGCTGCAACATTAATTGGACTTAATAAATTATGGGATTTAGACCTTGATTACGAAACTATTTTTTTACTTTCGGCAAAACTAGGGTCAGATGTACCTTTTTTTATAGAAGGAGGAATCCAATTTTGTTTTGGAAGGGGGGAAATTCTTGAGAAATACAGTTCTAATCTTGATTTTGGTGTAATTCTTTTAAAAAACCCAAATATTTCAATTTCAACTGTAGATACTTATAAAAAATATAGTCAAGAATTTTGTCCAAAATATTTTACTGAAACTGAGAAAACAAAAAAAATCAGAAATGATTTAAGAGTAAAGAGATTCAACGATTTTAAATTATCAGAACAAAGAATAAATGTAAAAAATGATTTGCAAATTATTGTTGAGAGAGAAAATAATTCTGTAAAGAAAGCATTATATCTACTTTCAAATTTGCAAAATTGTTTATCATTCTCAATGAGTGGATCTGGCCCAACATGTTTTGCTCTCTTTAAAGATATAAATATAGCTAGTGAAGTTTTTGAACAAAACCATAAAATGTTTAATAATAATGGATTCGAAGCTTGGGTCTGTAAATTAATTAATAGCGGTATTACCTTTTTGTAAAAATTTTTCTCTATTTAAAAATGAATAATGAACAAACATCAATTAATAAAGTAAATATTGAAAAGCAAAATATCCCTGAAAAAGGTCCCTTAAGTTTTTTAACTGGGTCATTAACAAGTTTCCTCCTTTGTATATTTTCTTATTTTATAAGTAATAAAATTGCAATTTACTTTTCACTCCATAAACCATCAAACTCATCTGAAATTGTTCAAAGTATATCCTCTAGTATTAATACATTAATTATTGGATTGTCCTTCTTATTAACTTTCTCTTTTGCGTTTATAGGAATAGGTCTTTTTATTGTATTTATTCGAAGTTTTTTGATAAAAAAAAATTGATTTCCTAATATTATTGAATAAAACTATTATTTTTTAATGTCTTTACATGACTTAGGCCTTTTAATACTTTTGCTCTCTCCAGGCATGATTTTGTCAATATTACTACTCATAACTTTTGCCGAAGGAGGCTAATTCAACCTTGATGGTATAAATTTATATATATGATAAATTAGGAAATTACTCGTGGCTAGTACTTTATTATTTAATGCTTTGAAAGAAGCAATTGATGAAGAGATGGCAAATGATGTAAACGTTTGCATTATGGGAGAAGATGTAGGTCAATATGGGGGTTCTTATAAGGTCACTAAGGATCTATATGAAAAATATGGAGAATTAAGAGTTTTAGATACACCAATTGCTGAAAATAGCTTTACTGGTATGGCTGTTGGTGCGGCCATGACAGGATTAAGACCGATAGTTGAAGGTATGAATATGGGATTTTTACTATTAGCCTTTAATCAAATTTCAAATAACATGGGTATGCTCAGATATACAAGTGGCGGTAACTATAAAATACCCGCAGTTGTTCGTGGGCCTGGAGGTGTAGGTAGACAATTAGGCGCTGAACATAGTCAAAGACTAGAGGCTTACTTTCACGCAGTTCCTGGCATTAAAATTGTTGCTTGTAGCACTCCTACTAATGCAAAGGGATTAATGAAAGCTGCTATAAGGGACAATAACCCAGTTCTATTTTTTGAACATGTCCTTTTATATAATTTATCTGAAGAATTGCCTGAAGGAGATTATATCTGTTCTTTAGATCAAGCTGATTTAGTCAAAGAGGGTAAAGACATTACTATATTAACTTATTCAAGAATGAGACATCATTGTTTAAAGGCTATTGAAGATTTAGATAAGAAAAATATTGACGTTGAATTAATTGATCTGATTAGTTTAAAACCTTTTGATATGAAAACAATTTCAAAATCAATCAAAAAAACTAATAATGTAATTATTGTTGAGGAATGTATGAAGACTGGAGGTATTGGAGCAGAATTAATTGCTTTGATTACCGAAGAGTGTTTTGATGATCTTGATACAAGACCTATAAGATTATCTAGTCAAGATATTCCTACTCCTTATAATGGAAATTTGGAAAATCTAACAATAATTCAACCGCATCAAATAGTCGAAAAAGTAGAAGAAGTAATCAATGGGAGTATTTAGGAAATGAAAAGAAGGCAAGGTTGGCTTTTTTTTATTATTTTTCTATTGACTTTTTCTATTTATTTATTAATTAATTTCCCACTACAATTAGGTCTTGATTTAAAAGGAGGTTCTCAACTAACTCTTCAATTGGTTAAAGAAGATGGGAAAGTTTCAAAAGAAGAATTAGAGGCTGTCAATGCAGTTTTAGATAAACGTGTGAATAATTTAGGAGTGGCTGAATCTAATTTACAAACATTAGGACGTGATCAATTAATTTTGGAGTTACCAGGTGAACAAAACCCTTTGTCTGCCTCTAGGATATTAGGTAAAACTGCTTTATTAGAATTTAGAATTCAAAAAGAAAATACAAGTTCTCAATTAAAAAATCTGCAATTGCAGAGATTAAAAATTAATGATTTAATTGAACAATTCAAAAGTGGTGATAAACGAAACGAAGAGACCTCTATACTTCTTATGGACAATCTTACTGAAATTGAAAATGATATAAATTATTCTCCTAATAATCAGCAATTATTTGAGAGATTGGTCGAAATTAAAAAATATATAAGTAATGAAATTGCTAATCTGTTCAATAAAACTAACTTATCAGGCAAAGATTTAATAAATGCTGGTAGGAGGCAAGAGCAAACTAATAATAATTGGGAGGTCTCATTATCCTTTAGTAATGATGGTGGTCAAAAATTTGCTGAAATTACTAAATCCATAGCGGGTACCGATAAACTTTTGTCAATTGTTCTTGATGGAGAATCTATTAGCGAAGCAAGTGTTGGAAGCCAATTCATAAATACTGGTATTACCGGGGGAGCAGCAACGATAAGTGGAAATTTTTCAGCTGAAAACGCCAGGGAATTAGAAGTTCAACTTAAGGGTGGTTCTTTACCTTTACCTATTGAAATTGTTGAAACTAACACTATTGGTCCTTTACTTGGTTCAAAAAATATTGTTAAGAGTCTTTATGCTTCTATTTGTGGATTGATATTTGTTGGAATATTTATGATTTTTAACTATAGAATTCTAGGTTTTGTTTCTGTTATTTCCTTGATTTTTTATGGTTTTTTTAACCTAGCTCTTTATTCTTTAATACCAGTGACATTAACTTTACCTGGAATTGCTGGATTAATTTTAAGTATTGGTATGGCTGTCGATGCAAATGTTTTAATTTTTGAGAGAATTAGAGAGGAACTTATAAATGGAAATACTCTTATAAGATCAATTGATAGTGGGTTTCAAAGAGCTAATTCGTCTATTATCGATGGCCATATTACAACCTTTGTAAGTTGTTTTGTGTTGTTTTTATTAGGAACTAATTTTGTAAAGGGTTTTGCTGCAACACTTGGTATAGGAGTTGTTATAAGTTTATTTACCTCTTTAAATTGTTCAAAAACTATTTTAAGATTTTTAACTACTTATCAATCTTTAAGACAAAAAAGTCTTTATTTAAGTAAATCTACTCCCCTCTAATTTTAATTTATTAATTATCTAGTTCATGACATCATTCAGTTTTAATTTAATTAAAAATAAAAATAAAATATTTGGATTTTCATCTTTTCTTATATTGTTAAGTTTAATTGGGATTTTATATTCAACTTTTTACACTTCATTTAAAAAACCTATTAATCTTGGAATGGACTTTATTGGAGGTAATGAATTAAGAATTGAGAGGAGTTGTAAAGAAGAATGTGAAAATATTTCCCCTGATTTAGTTATTGAAAAATTGAGAACTTTTTCAAATAATAAAACTCTTCTAAACAATATTAAATTACAAATTCAAAATAATAATAGTTTAATTTCTATTCGGACGCCTTATTTAACTATTGAAGAATCAAATAATTTGATATCTAATGTTGATAAAATTTTAGGTCCTTTAAATTATGAAAGTAAAAACTCTAGAATAATAGGTCCTAAACTTGGAAAAAAACTTCTTACAAATTGTGCGACCTCCTTATTAGTTTCTTTATTTGCAATATCTTTATATATCTCTATTCGATTTGATAAGAAATATGCATTGTTTGCTTTATTAGCTTTATTCCATGATTTACTTATTGTTTTTGGTATTTTTTCGTGGTTAGGTGTCCTATTGTCTATTGAGGTAAATAGTTTGTTTGCCGTTTCTTTATTAACAATAGCTGGCTATTCAGTAAATGATACAGTTGTCATTTTTGATAGGATTAGAGAAAATTTAAAGAAAAATTCAGATATATATAATAAAACAATCCAAATTTCTGTTAATGAATCTTTTCGAAGAACGTTTTTTACTAGTATTACAACATTAATACCTCTTCTAACCCTAATAATTTTTGGTTCATATTCACTATTTTGGTTTTCTGTATCTTTGACGCTAGGAATTTTAATTGGTAGTTATTCAAGTATATTACTAGCACCTTCATTTCTAATTAAAGATTAAACTAAAGGAGTAATTTAATGAAAATAAATTACTATTTAATTCTTCTATTTTCTTTAGTATTAATTGATTTATCTACTGAATTAAGAATACTAATAGATCATTTTACATTTAATTCCTTATATTTTGCATTCTCTAAACATCCTCTTTCCTTCTTTATACTTTTTTCTTATCCATATTTGTATAAAAAATTAACTAAATAAAAGTCTTTAATTATCATAAATTAGCTCTTTTATTAATACTTGTGTTACCACTACAATTGGCAAAGATAATACTAATCCTAAAGGACCAAAGATGAAAGTAAATCCAAATTGAGATATTAATGTTAATCCCGGAAGTAAATTTGTTTTCTTCTTCAAAATTGAGGGCATTATTACATAACTTTCTATATTTTGAATGATGATATAAGCCCCAAAAACAGCTAGTGGTTTCCAAAAGTTATCTAAAAGTGCAATTGAGATTGGGAATATTCCACTTAAAACTGGTCCGATGTTAGGAATTATGTTTAAGATCATTGCTATGATTGCATTTGATACTACATATTTAACATCTAAAATTGATAAAACTATTAAAGATAATAAACCTACTGATATTGAACTTATCACTATAGAAAAAGTCCAATTTGTTAATGCAACATTACACTTTTCTAATATAATCCTGAATTTATTTCGATAAACTTTAGGAACTATAAGGAGTACTCCCTCTTTATAAGATTTTGGTTCAATGGATATCATAAAACTTACAACTAATACAAATATTATTCTTATAAATCCAGATCCGAGGTTTCCAGCTAAATTTATTATATTTATAAAACTTTCTTGAATTGCTTTGGCAATAGTAGCGCCATCTGGAATTGGAATTACATTATTAACAAGGTCGAATATATTTACTGTCCTTTCAGATTCATTACCATAAAGTAAATCGTTTAATCTATTTAGATTAGAGTTGATCAATTCATTAACCCTTGATAATCCATTTGGAATATCTATTAATATTTCATTAAATTCTCTTATGAATGGAGGTAATACAATGATAGAAATAGCAAATATCATGAATGATATTCCTAATACAACAATCAATAAGGAAAGAAATCTTGGTAATTTTAAAATTGTTTGTATTTGATTACATAAATTACTAACTACATTTGATATTACTAACGAACAAATTATTAAAAGCATGAAATCCCTCAAGGTCCATACTATTAAAAAGGTTATTATTACTACAGAAAATCTAAAATATAAGGAACGATTCAATTTTCATAATCTATTTACTTCTTCTCAGAATATCCTAATCCATTTGATTTGGCATAACTATTAGCAAACCTCATAAATCTATCAAAATCAGATTTAGTTTTCCATATATAGGTTCCCTCTAAAAACATTGGTTCACCATCAACAAATTTGACTTTAACTTCTCTGGTTAAAATTTCCCCTTCGGAATCAATCATTCTCATTCCTGTAATTTCACCATCTGCAATTGAAGATAATGCTTGAGGTTTTTCGAATATAAATATTGCTTGTCCAGTAGTACCATCATTACCTCTTGTTAATCTAATTTCTGGAACAACTGGTTCATCAGTTCCTTCATAAAATTGAATTTTTGCTAAGTTATTTTCTGCCATAATAATTTAAAAGTTAATTTTATATTGTAGATAATAAAAGCATATTTCGTTAAAATTCATGATTTCATATATTCATTTATTAATCTCAATGTTGTTTGATCGTCAAGAACATCTGTCATATCTAATGTTTTAATATTATTATTCCCTGTTTTTTCATACTCATAGCACTTATCATAATATTCTAAAACAGACTTACAAACCGATTGCCAATCTTTATTTTTAATTGACTCGATTGCAATTGTTGTTCTTTGTGGACCTAATCTTTTCTTTATTCTTAAAACAGCTTCTATAAGATCTTTTTCTTCAAAAATACTATAAGTTTTAATTAATTCATCTATACGATTTGATTCACTTTTTTTTATTTCAATTCTATCTGCTGTTTTCATTTGACTAAAAAACTCATGAGGTATTTTACATTTTCCAATATTTGCACTTTCAGCTTCGATGAATATTTTCTTATTTTTTATAAAACCTTTTAATTCCTCTGCGAGCATATTTTCAAATTGTTCATTTGATGGTTGTGCTGTCATACCGAGTCCGCCAAAAGTACTTCCTCTATGACTGGCTAACCCTTCTAAATCAATGATCTGATAATTGTTATCACGAAGTAATTTTAATATTCTAGTTTTACCAGTTCCGGTTTTTCCTCCCATAACTACTATTTCCCATTCTTGATTAAAGCTATCTAAAGTCCATTTTCTGTAGCTTTTATAGCCATTATTTAACGTTACACTTCTATAATTATATTTTTCTAAAAGCCAGCATATACTTTGAGATCTCATTCCACCCCTAGCACAGTAGATTTTTAAAGTGGGATCATTAAATTGTGAATTATAACTTTTCAATTTATAATCATTTATAACTTCAAATAACTTATTGATAATATTTTCAATTTTTATTGCTAAAAATTCCAAACCTTTTATTACTGCTTTTTCTCTTCCGTTATTTTTATATACAATTCCTAATATTGATCTCTCTTCATTATCAAATAACGGAATATTTATAGAATTTGGCATATGTCCTTTATAATATTCTCCTGGACTCCTAACATCAATAAGTGGGCCGTTGAACTGCCTGAATTTCTCTAGTTCTTCTTTTCTGGAGTTCATGGATAGTTTTAAAAATTAGATGGATTTATTAGAAATGACAAACAAAGATCAAGAAGGCCATTATAAGAGTACATTAAATTTAATTAATATTTTTGTTAAATCAAATCAACGAAAAAGAATAAATTTATTATCTGATATTGAATCTGATGTTGAAAACATATTTCTGATTGGAAAGAAAATATTTGATAATTTTGATCAGAAAGGAGATGATTGGGCTGTTGGTTGGTTACTACAAGTATTAAAAAAACATAAACCAATTTTTTTTAATGATAAAAAATATAATAATTGGTTTTTTACTTCTTCAGATGAAAACATTAACTATGAAGAACTACAGTTGATGTTATTAGAACAAAAATTTGAAGATGCTGATAGATTAACTAGTTCATATTTAAGAAAACTTGCTGGTAAGCTTGCTGAAAATCGTGGTTATGTTTTTTATAGTGAGGTAAATAATATGTCAGGCACTGATCTTCAAACGATAGATAGATTATGGACTATTTATTCAAATGGCAGGTTTGGTTTTTCTATACAAGCTAAACTTCTTAAATCAGTTGGAAAAAAATATGAATTGTTATGGCCAAAGATAGGATGGAAAAAAGATGGATACTGGACAAGATACCCAAGTTCATTTAGTTGGACATTAGAGGCTCCTGAAGGACACATGCCATTAATCAATCAACTTAGGGGGGTAAGACTTATGGATTCTATTCTCAGACATCCAGCAATTTCATTGAGGCATAATAACATTCTTTGATCTAGAGCTATTTGATAAGTTAAAATATTTTTAATATAGATATAAAAATTATGTCCTTTTTTCAGGGCAAAATTCTTTTAAATTTTATTATTGATTTACTTAACAGACCAGCAATTAACTGGTCTAATTTTGAATTAAATTCTTCACTACAATTAAATGATTTTGTTGATTTATTATTAGAGCCGTTAAATACTTCTCAATACAGATACAACATAAAACTTGGTTTACATGAAGCACTTATAAATGCCGTTACGCATGGCAATAAATTAGATCCTAATAAATCTATTAGAGTTCGAAGAATCATTACTCCTAAATGGTGTGTATGGCAGATTCAAGATCAAGGTAATGGTTTAGAAATAAAAAAAAGATTATATAAATTACCTAAAAAAATTACTTCATTAAATGGGCGGGGTCTTTATATAATAAACGAATGTTTTGATGATATTAGATGGAGTAATAAGGGTAATAGGCTTCAATTAGCCTTAAAAAGATGAATTTTTACTTGGACATGGCTTGTCTACATTAATTTCTTTTAGCCATTTTATACTTTCTTCTAAATAATTTATAGTATCCTCCTCATTCTCTGAAATTAGTAATTGGCATAATGCAGCTGATATAAGTTCTGCTGATCTATTTAATTTTTTACCCTTTAGTTTGTGCCAATCCAGGTGATTAATTTTTAACTTATTATTTAGTTTTTGAGCAAGTTGAATAGTATCTTCATCCGAGTTATTCATAGTAATTGTTTATTGCTTCTTCATTTTATAGCAGACCATACTTTAGTCATGAAAAATGAATCTGATTTTATGTTATTAAAGCCTATATCTTTTATTTTAGAAGTTAGATCTTCTTTGATGTAATCACAATAAAAGGGTTCATGGAATGATTTATAAAAATTTTCCATTATCTGGATAAAATCAGGTGAATCATTTACTTGTATTGAATCAGCAAGAATTAATATTCCATCTGGTTCAAGTACTCTAAAGAATTCTTTTAGGACATTTTCTCTTATTGTTCTGGGTAATTCATGGAATAAATAAACACAAGTGATTCCTTGAATACTGTTATCTTCAAATGGTAAGTTTTCAGCATTTCCTTTAATTAATTCTATTAAATCACCATCTAAATTTGAAATAAATCTACTTGCTTCTTTTAAGTATGATCCGGACAAATCAAGTCCTATAATTTTTTCTTTAGGGAATGCACCTCTTAGTTGTTTAAGTGTTCTACCAGAACCTGTAGCAACATCAAGAATTTTTAATGAACTTTTTTTTCTATTACTAAAATTATTTAATCCTTCCTTAAGGGGTTTAATTATTCTTCTTCTCATAGCATCAGCACTTCCATTAAAAAGAATTTCTACTTGTAAATCATAAATACTCGCCGAAAAATCAGAAAGATAACCATCTGTCTGATGGTGAAAATTTCTTAAGTAGTACTTTGGGTAGTTTTCATTCTCTATGTTATTAGGAAGATCTTTATAATTTTGTTTTCTTCTTCTGTCCCATGTGTTTGGCATGTCCAGCCAAATTTTTGGATATTGGGTTAAATATCTCAGCCAAGGTTCATCAAATAATAATTTCTGAGGATATATATTTTTTTCCGCATCATTCCAATCCTCTTCTCTAAGACGATCCATTGAATTTTGGATATCGACCAAGAGTTTTTTGTCGATATTAAGATTACCAAGCTTATTATCAGGGAGTACGAAATTCATTATTCTTGTGCTTAATTCTTTATGAGCTAATCCAGCGATACTTTTTCCTTGTTGAAGTGTTTTATATGCAATTTTTGAAAATTGTTCTTTTACCATTTTTTAATGTTACTTAACTATATTCCAACAAAAAAAAAATCAATCTGAGAATTATTTGTGATAATTCTCAAAAAGATTTCTTAAATTTTTAAATTTTTTACTCTGACTTAAGCGTCATAGTACATAAAAAATTCATGTGGGTGAGGTCTTTGCCTTAATTGTTGAACCTCTTCATACTTTATATCAATAAAATTATCAATGAAATCTTCTGTAAATACTCCTCCCGCTAACAAATAATCTTTATCTGCTTTAAGTGCATTTAGTGAATCGTTTAGAGATGAGGGAACTGTATCTATTTTTGATAGTTCCTCTGCTGGTAATTCAAATAAGTCAACGTCCACTCCATCACCAGGATCAATTTGATTCTTAATCCCATCAATACCAGCTAACATCATTACAGAAAATGCTAAATAAGGGTTAGCTAGTGCGTCGCCTGATCTAAATTCTAATCTTTTAGCTTTTGGACTAGGTCCAGTTAAAGGAATTCTTACAGCTGCTGATCTATTACCCTCTGAGTAAACTAGGTTAACCGGAGCTTCAAATCCTGGGACTAATCTTTTATAGCTATTAGTTGTTGGATTAGTAAATGCAAGGAATGATGGGGCGTGTTTTAATATACCTCCGATATACCACCTTGCGGTCTGAGATAGATTTGCATATGATCCTTCGCCATAAAATAGAGGTTGACCACTTTTCCATAAACTTTGATGAACATGCATGCCTGTTCCATTATCGTTAAACACAGGTTTAGGCATAAATGTCGCTGTTTTTCCGTATTTTTTTGCTACGTTTCTTACAACATATTTGTATGTCATAACGCTATCAGCAGAATTAATTAAGGAATCAAATTTCATCCCAAGTTCATGTTGACCAGCTCCGGCCACTTCATGGTGATGCTTTTCAGTTGGAATTCCTAATTCACCCATTAGCAATAACATTTCAGATCTTATGTCTTGAGCTGTGTCATTAGGAGCAACTGGGAAATAGCCTTCTTTGTATTGAATTTTATAACCTAAGTTACCACCTTCTTCTGTTCGTCCAGTATTCCAGGGAGCTTCAATAGTATCTACACTATAAAAACAACCACCTTCCTTAGAGTCATATCTAACATCATCGAATAAAAAGAATTCTGGCTCTGGTCCAAAGAATGCGGTATCTGCTATACCTGTGGAATCTAAATATTTTAATGCCTTTTGAGCTAATGATCTTGGGCACCTATCATAAGGTTCTCCACTTCGCGGCTCTTGAATAGAGCAGATCATACTTAAGGTTTTATGTTTATAAAAAGGATCGATCCATGCGGTACTTGAATCTGGAACCATAGACATGTCAGATGCGTTAATCGCTTTCCAACCTCTTATAGAAGATCCATCAAAGGCAAGACCTTCAGTGAATGATTCTTCTTCTATCATGTCAGATGTCAAGGTTAGATGTTGCCATTTACCATGAATGTCAGTGAACTTTAGATCGATGAGTTCAATTCCTTCATCCTTAATCTGACTTAAAACGTCTTGGGGAGACTTGGACATTTCTTTAATTATACCTCCAATAAAATTAATAAGTTGATGAATCTAATTATGTATCAGAAGTCACTTTTTTCAACACTTGATATGTTCTTTGAGTATTTCAAGTTATATGTTTACTAATTGTTAACTAAAATATTTAAATTGGATGAATTTCTTTAAACATTCTTCGCTTTAGTAGAGAAATTAGTTTAATTTAAAAGTAATGATTTAATAAGTTTGACCGAAACAAAACTCATTTCAACCTTAAATGAAGAGAATCTACCTCATCTCGATAAAACTTTTGTTCCTTCAAGACTTTTATTAGGGCCTGGTCCTTCAAATGCTCATCCCGAAGTCCTTAAGGCTTTAGCACTTAATCCAATAGGACATTTAGATGAGGCATATATAGAGTTAATGTCCGACGTTCAAAAATTACTTAGATATACATGGCAGTGTAATAATCGAATAACTCTACCCATGAGTGGTACAGGTAGCGCAGCTATGGAAGCATCTATTGCTAATTTTATAGAGCCTGGAGAAAAAATTCTAATCGCAAAAAAAGGATACTTTGGGGATCGTTTGGTAGATATGGCATCGAGGTATAAAGCAGACGTATCAGTAATTGAAAAACAATGGGGAGAAGGTTTTACTTTTGAAGAAATAAAATATGAAATAGAAACTAATAAACCATCAATTTTTGCTATTGTTCACGCTGAGACATCAACTGGCGTATTACAACCTCTTGAAGGGATAGGTGATTTATGCAGAAAGAATAATTGTTTGTTTTTAGTTGATGCTGTCACATCATTAGGTGCTTTAGAACTTTTTATTGATGATTGGAAAATTGATCTTGCTTATAGTTGTAGTCAAAAAGGACTAAGCTGCCCCCCTGGACTTAGTCCTTTCACAATGAACAAACGTGCCGAAGATAAGCTTAGTGCAAGAACATCTAAAGTTCCAAATTGGTACTTAGATTTATCGTTATTGAATAGATATTGGGGATCTGATCGTGTTTACCATCATACGGCTCCAGTGAATATGAATTTTGCAATAAGAGAGGGTTTGCGCTTAATCGCAAATGAAGGCTTAGAAAATATTTGGAGAAGACATAATTCTAATGCGATTAAATTATGGAAGGGATTAGAGAGTCTAGGTATGGAATTACATGTTTCAAGTGAATTTAGATTACCTACTTTGACAACAGTGAAAATTCCTCCTGCAGTAGATGGAGACGCATTTAGAAATCATCTTTTGAAAAATTTTGGTATTGAAATAGGAAATGGATTAGGTGCATTATCTGGTAAGGTTTGGCGTATTGGATTAATGGGCTTTAACTCTAGTGAAGAGAATGTAGATCGATTATTAAATTTATTTGATACAGAATTAAAGAAATTTTCTATTTTTGATTCCTCATCTTTTTGAACCATAACTTAATTTTATTTTTACAATCCTGATTTAAAATCCCTCCTACCACTTTCATTTTATGATGTGCGCTTTCATGCTTCGATAAATCAATCGTTCCTCCGAATCCGCCTCTTTTATCATCTTCTGCACCATATATCACTTCACCCATTCTTGCTTGAACTAATGCAGCAGCACACATTGTACAAGGTTCTAAATTTACAATTATGCTGCATTCATTAAACCGCCAATCATTTTTTATCCATGAAGCTTGTCTAAGTGCTATTAATTCTGCATGTCCTAATGGGTCATTGTTAATTTCTCTTTTATTGCTTCCTCTACCAATACATCTTCCTTTCTCATCTATTATTACTGCTGTAATTGGTAATTCAACCTTACCTACTTCCTCTGATCTTCGTAAAATGAATTTCATCCATTTAAGATAATCTAAGTGTTTAATTTTTTTATGCTGGGTTATTGTTTTTTGCTTCATTTTATCAATTACTATTCTTTTAATAAACATTATAAATAACCTAATTAATAATTATTTTAAAGAATGACTTCAGATTCAATTAATAATCAAAAAAATCTATTTCCGACATCATCTGGAAGTAACGAAAGTTTGCTTATACTTCTCAACAAAACTTCTGAAATAATATGTAAATGGTTTTCAGATGCAGAGAAATTAGGTCCTATACCTATCGATAATAACTTTGAATGTTCAGTCCCAGGAGAATATGGGAAGTCTGTAAATGTTTTATTCTCTGAGATTGAAAATCTTATTTATAGTTCTTTTAATCCAGTACATCCAGGTTCCCTTGCGCATTTAGACCCTCCACCATTAATTATCTCTATTTTGGGAGATTTAATTGCTGCTGGCTTAAATAATAATCTCCTTGCAAATGAATTATCACCAAGTGTTTCTCTTCTTGAGGAATCAATTTGTAAGTGGTTTTCACTAAAACTAGGTTTTTCCGATTTAGCAGGTGGCGTTGCAGCAAGTGGCGGCACCTTAAGTAATTTAAATGCTTTAGTCGCAGCAAGAAATTATGCCGGACTTGAAAGTGATCCAAAGGCAGTTTATTTAATTAGCGAAGATGCCCATTCATCATTTGAAAAATGCACTCGTATTATGGGACTTGAAAAACATAATTTAATTAAAGTCAAAACAGATAAAGATGGTTGTATGGATTTGATTGAGCTTAATAAGTCTATTGATGAATGCTCTAATGAAGGTAAAAGAATATTCGCTATTGTTGCTACTCTTGGCACAACAGTACGTGGAGCAATAGATCCAATCGATAAAATTGGTAGTATTTGTAATGAAAGAAATATTTGGCTACACATTGATGGATCAATAGGGGGGATTTTTTCAATTACTAATTTACAGATCAATGATTTTATTAATGTTAATCTCGCTAATTCAATAACTATTAATCCACAGAAAATACTTGGTATTACAAAAACCTCATCCCTATTAATAGTCTCAAATATTGAAATTCTTAAAAATACATTTTCTACAGGATTACCTTATGTATCTACTGAAAATAACTTATTTAATAGAGGTGAACTAGGAATACAAGGTTCTAGACCCGCCGAAATTATCAAACTATGGTTAGGGTTGCGATTTCTTGGTATGCGAGGAATAGAGGATGTCTTAAATTCATCTATTGAGAGAAGAGTATTCTTCGAAAATAATTTAGATAAAGACAAATTTGATTTATATTCTGGTCCCTTGCATATAATTTCCTTTTTACCTAAGGGTATGAATAAAAAAGAATCAGATTCATGGACTCTAAATAAAAGAATAAATCTTATAAAAAAGAACTTTATGATTTCTAGGCCTCTATTTAAAAATAGATATTATTTAAGAGCAGTTTTTGGCAATTACAATACAAATGAATCTCATATTAATGATCTTTTGAAATTACTAAATTAATTCCTATGAAAATTAGTAGATCAAAATTAATAGCTCTCATAACGGGTTTTATTTCGATATTAATTTGTATTTTATATCTACTATTAATTACTGTTTTTGATTTTAGATCTTTTTTAAATGATCAAATAACTAGTCATTCTGTAAATATGGCGGCAATTTTTTTTGAGATTTTGCATCCTCGTTAATTCTTATATTATTTATTGCTTCTTTAATAAAATTATTTAAAATATCTTCCCTTTTATTTAATTTGTAAATATCCTCAATTACTTCTTGAATCCCACCATCTCCCCAATTTTTTCCATTATTAAAATATTTTTTAATTGATAAACCTACCAATTTTATTAACCAACATGAGGTTATAGACTGTAATGATTTTGAAATAAATATAGTTGAAAAATTTAAGGCTAATGCGTTTGTAATAACACTAAGTCCACCTTTCAAAATACCGAGTTTTGCTAGAGTTGTTAATAATGATTTAGATAATTCGACTGCTTCTTTTTTTGTTATCTTGTAATCATAAATTTTCGATATTTCAAGGATCATTTGAACGTTTACAGATGTTGTAGTAACAAAATCTACAATTGGCAGAGGATTTACCAGTATTACTCCTCCGGTAATCAAAGTATATTTATTTATTACTTTATTAGCACTTAAATTTCTTTGCTCCGATATTACATTTTTGCTGATTAATCCTAATTTATTACATCTAAAGAGAATATTATCAGCTAGTAATTCTTCTCCATTCGCATCAAGTGTGTCTATTATCTCTTTAAAAAGATTACTTACATCAGGAGTTATTTTTAATGAGTCTACTAAATTGTTTGAGAAGACGTTTGATGAAGCAATAGTTTTTATAACTGATAGTTTAATGTGTTCTGTAGAAGTAATTGAGAGAATGTTCTCTCTAATAATATTATTTTGTTTTTCTGATCTTAAGTCGCATTTATTTAAAACAATAATTATTTTCTTCTTCAAATTTAGTAATTCTCTAATTAGATAGAGTTCATATTTATTGATATCTTGATCAATTACAAAAAGAATGAGATCTGATTTTGATGCCTTCCTTATTGTGGAATCCTCCCTTTCTTGGCCTTCTTTGGAAGCTTCAAATAAACCAGGCGTATCAATTATATTTATATTTCTTTTTAAGATTGGAATTCTGATTTTATAACTTGTTATCTCTTTTGTAGTACCAATTAATGGGGAAATCTTTCCAATTAAATTTTTCAATAGTGCTCTTGCTATGGAAGTTTTTCCGGAGGATCCCGCACCAAATAATGTAACGTTATAGTCTCCAGATTTGAACTGTTTCTCCAGCTTTATTTTTTCATACTTCAATAAATCTTTATATATTTTATTAGATATTTTTTTATTAATTTCATCTATGGCTTCAAGACTATTTTTTGCTGCTCCATATTTATTTCTAAAAGAAAAACTATTTTGTTGCTTAAAAATTAATTTATAAGCAATCTTTTTAAATAATCTTTTGTTTTTAGAATAGAAAAATAGAATAATAATAAAAATGATTGAAATTGAATAGAAATTTAAAATATTTCTTAAAAGGGTTAATAACAAATAAAGAAATATTAAAATCAATAAATATCTATAGTTCTTAAAAAAAATTTTATACATTATTATCTTTTATTTTTAATAAGTCCCAATATAATAAAAATAAAACCAATATTTATAGATATATCAGCAATATTAAATACTGGAAAATTTATAAAGTTTAAATTAATAAAATCTATAACATAACCATTTGTTATTCTATCAATTCCATTTCCTATCGTACCTGCCAAAATAAAACTATAACTAAATAAATCTAATTTACTTAAATACTTTTTATATAAAATAATATATATTAAAAATAAACTAATTATTGTACTTACTGTTGATAAAAAAATTCTACTCCCACTTAAAATATTAAAAGCTGCTCCATAATTTTTTACGTAATCAATACTAAAAAATAAAAAATCATTTTTAATTAATGATGTATGATTTATATTAATAATACTTTTTGTATATTGATCTAATATAATAATTAAAATAGATAATGAAATATAATAAAATCTATTATTTTTTATATTTAACATCATCTTTTATATTTGTTGTTATTAAAGATTTTAAATAATAAAGTAATTGGTGTGAGCATTAATAAATGATATCCAAACTTTCCTAATGAAAATTTTGAAATATTATATAAAAGTATTTCTGATTGTTTAAAATATAGAAATAGAATGCAGTTATAAATTATTCCTATAATATGCATACTGCTTATTCCCAGTATTCCGTATTTTAAAAGGTCATAATATTTGATCATTTGATTTCTTTTATTTAAATTAGCTATTATTTTGATTAATGGGTACATTCCTAATAGGTAACCAAAATTTGGAGTTAATAAATATCCTAGTGAACCTCCCTGGTCAAATACTGGAATAAAAAACAAACCAATTATTAAATAGATACTAAATGCTTTTATTACTATTTTACCGTTAAATATTAGGGTAATTATTACGATTGAGGGTATTTGCCATGTGATAGGTATCTCAAATGTCCCATTAAGTTTATTAGTAAAAGGTATAGAGAAAAATACTGGAATAAATGTAGAAATTATAATTATTTGGAGACTTATAAATACCTCAATAAGTTTATTAAGATTGAGCATCTAATAATAAGGATTTACAAACTTCTTAGAGCAACAATTGGATCTAATTTTGAGGCTCTTTTTGCTGGTAACACTCCAAAGATTAATCCTATTGAACCTGAAATAATCATTGTTGATAACGTTGTTGTTATTCCCACTGAAGCTGGTAATGGAGTTATTAATCCTAGTAGAAATACCCCTGTCAAACCCGTTGTTGTTCCAACCAAACCTCCTATAGTAGATAAAATTAAAGCCTCAAATAAAAATTGTATAAGAATATCGGATTGTTTTGCTCCTATTGCTTTCCTTAGGCCTATCTCCTCTGTTCTTTCACTAACAGAAACAAGCATTATATTCATTATTCCTATCCCTCCAACAATAAGAGAGACAGCACCTATACCTGCCAATAAAAATGTAAGACCACTTGTAATATTTGTTACGATATTTAAAGCATCCTCTTGGGATCTAACTGCAAAATCATCATCTCTTACAATGTTATGTCTTTGACGCAGTAAATTTGTAATTTGGAACTTTGCCGCTCTAGTTTTATTTTTATTTACAGCTTCTACGCTTATAAAACTTAAACTAACTCCATAAGTAGGATCTTTCCCACTTATTCTATTAACCATTGTAGTAAGAGGTATATATGCATTTTTATCTTGATTGCTACCAAAAACAGCCCCTTTAGGTTTTAAAATTCCAATTATTTCATAGTTGTGATCTTTAATTCTTATTTTTTCTCCAATTACAGTATTACCTTTAAAAAAGTCTTCTTTTAGATCAGGTCCAATTACAACAAAACTTCTAGCTGAATTTACGTCAGTTTGGGAGATGAATCTTCCTTCATCTACCTCAAAACTTCTTACGTCAAGAAATTCAGGAGTAACACCAGCAATTGAGATATTTAAGCTTTTTGAATTTGATTGAACAATTTCATTCGCAGATATTTGTGGTGCAACTTTTTTAACACTCGGGACTTGATTGTTAATTGCAATTGAATCTTCTAAAACAAGATTTTTAGGAAACGATATACCTCTTCTTCTAGTATCGTTATTGCCTGGAACAATAAATAAAACATTTGCACCTAAATTACTTAATTGATTTTTGGCAAGAGTTTGAGCTCCTCTCCCTAATCCTACAAGTGTTATTACTGACGCATTACCTATAATTATTCCAAGCATTGTAAGAGAACTTCTTAATTTGTTTGAAACTAAAGTCTTACCAGCCATATTAAAGGCTTCTTTAAGAGATATATTCCTAGACATATTTATATTTATCTAGTGCTTCCTCGTCGTCCTCTATCTGCCCCATATAAACAACTCCTTCATTAAGTTGTAGTGTTACTAAATCTCCGTTTGTAATATGGTTGTCAATAGTAGATAAATTACAAATAGTGGATACTTTTATATTATTTTTTTTGAATATCTTATAGCATTCATCTACATTTTCATCTGTAACTATTCCAGTAATTTCTTTAGAGTAAGGTAAATCCATTAAAATGTTTTTTGGAACAAATAAAATTTCACCTGGTGATATTAATGATAAATCGATATTAGTCTTTATATTTCTTGCTTTGCCAGTAACACCTATCTCTCCTATTGATATTCCTCGAGTCACAACTTTTCTAACTAAGCCAACTTTTATTAAATCAGTAGAACCACTAATTCCCGTTAAAGTCCCGGCAGTCTGAACAACCAAGTCGCCTTGCTTCAGAATACCTATTTCTTGTGCTATTTGCATTGCAATACTGAACGTTTTCGCAGTTCTATCGTCATTTTTGACTAATAAAGGAGTCACTCCCCATACTAGTTGCAATCTTCTCGCAACACATTTCTCTGTAGTGGTAGCAAGAATAGGTGTAGGAGGTCTGAATTTACTTACATTACGTGCAGTGGAACCGGATTTAGTTAAAGGGATTATTGCTCCAGCATCAAGTTGTCTAGCAATATTGCTGACCGCTGCACTTATTGCATTTGGAATAGTGCAAGGAAGGTGACTCTCAATTGCTTTAAGTGGATAATCACGTTCAATTCTTCTCGCAATAGTCGCCATAGTTTCAACCGCTTCTACAGGATAGTCACCCACAGCTGTTTCATTTGAAAGCATCACAGCATCTGTACCATCTAGTATTGCATTAGCCACATCACTAACTTCTGCTCGAGTTGGTCTAGGATTTGATGCCATGGAGTCAAGCATTTGAGTGGCTGTAATAATGGGGATCCCTAGTGTATTTGCTTTCCTAATTAACTCTTTTTGTAAAAGAGGAACTTCTTCTGCGGGCATTTCAACTCCTAAGTCTCCGCGTGCAACCATAACCCCATCACACAAGGGTAATATTGAATCTATTTGATCTATTGCTTCAAATTTTTCAATTTTAGCTACAACAGGAATTGAATGACCGTTCTTATTTATTAAATTTTTTATTTCATTAATATCTGATGGATTTCTCACAAAACTCAGTGCTATCCAATCAACACCAGCAGTTAATCCAAATTCAAGATCCTCTATATCTTTATCAGTTAATGCTTTAACAGATAATTGTACATCTGGAAAATTAACCCCTTTGTTGTTAGAAAGGACTCCACCTACGGTCACTTTACACTCTAATAAATTATTATCCTTGTCTACCTTCTCCACAATCATTTCAATTTTTCCATCATCTAGCAATATTCTTTTGCCTGAGGTAACTTCCTGAGCAAGTTTGTTATAGGTAACATTAGCAATACTTTTTGTACATTCAACTTCGTTTGAAGTCAATGAGAATTTATCTCCTTTTTTTACTTTTACAGGACCATCTTTAAATCTTCCTAATCTTATTTTAGGACCTTGAAGATCCTGAAGTATTCCGATATCAAGATCAAGCTTTTTAGAAACTTTTCTTATGGTTTCAATTCTTTTTTGATGATCTATGTGATCGCCATGAGAAAAATTTAATCGAAATGTTGTAACTCCAGCCTTTATAAGAGCAGTAATAATTTCTTCTGATTGAGTAGCTGGTCCAATTGTTGCAACAATCTTGGTTCTTCTTTTTAAATCAATATTCGACATATATAAATAATATTGCTAGATATAAGTAAATTTAACATACATAAAGTTAGTTATTTAATCTATGGATTTTAAAACTTATCAGAAGCATGCTCGCTTAACAGCCCAATATCCAAATTTAGGCTCAAACAATATTTATCCAACACTAGGATTAGTTGGCGAAGCTGGTGAAGTTGCAGAAAAAGTTAAAAAAGTAATTAGAGATAAAAAAGGTATTTTTGACGAAGATTCTAAAAAAGGGATAAAAAAAGAGTTAGGTGATGTTTTATGGTATATATCTAATCTTTGCAATGAATTTGATTTCGAATTGGAAGATGTTGCTTTACAAAATTTAGAAAAATTGAAGTTAAGAGTATCTAAGGGTAAAATTTCTGGTTCCGGAGATGATCGTTAAAATTTAACCATATCCTAAGCTGGCATATTGAAGATTAGTAATTAGGTTTTGGATAACATTAAGGAGTAGAAAAGCTAACAACGATGAAATATCAAAGCCACCAATCGGAGGAATTATTCCTCTAAATATATTCAAATATGGGTCAGTTATTGACGTTAATGCTGATAATATTCCATTACTCCAATCTATTCCAGGAAACCATGTAAGTAATATCCTTATGATCAAAATAAATGAATAAATTGATAAGGTTTGACCTAAAACAGCAAAAATCTCAGACAACATTATTTTCTAGTGGTTTAGCTAATTGTAACATTTACTTTTTCTTGCCGCCTATTTGCGATAAATATTCATTGCTTACAGCAAAAGTTTGAAAAAACTTTTCAGATAATGATAGCCAATAAGATCTTCCTTCTTTTTGCTTACGTTTTATAATAAAATTTTTATTTATTAATTCTTTTATATGGTCGTAAGCGCCAGAACCTCTTAAAATTATAAGATCTGATTGCAATATTTTTTTCTTAATTGCAATTGTTGCAAGTGTTCTTAATTCTGACGTTCTTAATTCTGATGGTAATAAATCCTCTACAAATTCATTTAGTGTTGATTTTAACTCTAGGCAATAACATCTATTAACTTCATTTAATTCTATTGCAGATTTTGAGTTTGAGTATTTTTCCTTTAATTCTTTTAATGCATTGTCAATGGAATTAATGTCTGTATTAGTAATCTCTGAAAGATTCTTTTTTGATATCGGTCTGCCTTTAAGATAAAGTACAGCCTCAACTTTTGTAACCAAACTTATATCGGTTAAATTTTTAGTAATTAGATCAGATTGATTAATTTTTTTACTACTTAACTCTTTCCCAAGTTACCTCATTTTAAACAGATGCACCAAGGAATAATTTATATGTTTGATTATTAGTTTCATCCCAATATTTATATCCTAAGAATTCAACAAATTTATTCCAGTAATAAATATCAGCACTATCTATTAATACTCCTATAACAATTTTTCCAACATCAGAACCATGATTTCTATAGTGAAAGATACTTATTGTCCAATTTGACTTCATATTTGTTAGAAAATTTATTAATGCTCCTGGTCTTTCTGGAAATTCAAATCTATATAGCAATTCGACATATTTTGATTTCTCTAATTCTTTAAATTTTTGAGGTAATCGACCACCTACCATATGTCTTAGATGATTTTTAGATAATTCATCATTACTTATATCTATAAAAGGATAATTTGATTTCCTAAATTCTTTTAAAAGTTCTTCTTTATCAATCACTCCATTAACTTCGATTCCTACAAATATTTGAGCATTAATTGAATTGGACATCCTATAGCTAAATTCCGTTAAATTTCTATTATTTAACAAACTACAGAAATCAATTAAGCTTCCTGCTTTTTCTGGTATTTCAACTGCAAACATTGCTTCTTTGTACTCTCCAAGTGCAGATCTTTCAGCTACAAATCGTAACCTTTCAAAATTCATATTTGCTCCACATGCTATTGCAATCATATTTTTATTTATGTATTTTGATTGGAATATATCCTTTTTCATCCCTGCAATAGATAGAGCTCCTGCTGGTTCTAGGATTGATCTGGTATCTTCAAAAACATCCTTAATAGCAGCACAAATTTCATCAGTATTTACAGTTATCATTTTATCGATATATTTTCTTCCAATTTCAAAGGTTTTTACTCCAACTTTTTTTACTGCTACTCCATCAGCAAACTGACCAACTGAGGCTAACTCTATTAATTTTGAATTTTTTAAGGATTTAGTCATCGCATCAGCATCTTCAGGCTCTACACCAATTATTTTTACTTGCGGCCAAATCTTTTTTATATAAATAGAAATACCAGCTATTAAACCTCCACCTCCAACAGCAACATATATTGCTTCTGGTGGTTCTTTTACTTGTTTTTCTAATTCAATGGCGATTGTACCTTGACCAGCTATAACTTCAGGATCATCGAATGGATGAATAAAGCATAAATTATTTTCTTTACTAAGGCGTAATGCTTCCTTATAGGTTTCATCATAATTATCACCGAATAATATAACTTTTGCTTTTAGATTTCTAACAGCATTTACTTTTACTAAAGGTGTAGTTATTGGCATTAATATAGTTGCGCTGCAATTTAATTTCAATGCACTTAGTGCTACTCCTTGTGCATGATTACCAGCACTTGATGTTATGACTCCTTTAGCAAGTTGTGATTTTGGTAATTGTCTCATTTTATTAAAGGCACCTCTTATTTTAAAAGAAAATACTTCTTGAAGATCTTCTCTTTTCAAATAAATATTATTTTTAAGTGCTTTACTTAAATTATTTGCTTTTTCTAAAGGTGTTTTTTTAGCTACTTCATAGACTTGAGCCTGAAGTATTTTTTTTAAATAATCTTCCATATTTATATTTTTAGCATTAAATATTAATCTAATAAAACATTACATAATCTATTTCAAGAAAATTACTCAATTTGCACCTTAACGTTTTAGATTATATAAGTAAATATTTTTAAATAATGCTTTTAAGTGAGTTAAGCCATCCAAATCAATTACATGGTTTAACGGTATCACAATTAGAGGAAATTGCCTGTCAGATTAGAGAGAGACATTTGGAGGTGGTTTCAACAAGCGGAGGACATCTTGGTCCTGGACTCGGCGTAGTTGAATTAACACTTGCTTTATATCAAACATTAGATCTTGATTTTGATAAAGTTGTATGGGATGTTGGTCATCAGGCTTATCCTCATAAATTAATTACTGGCCGTTTCAATGAGTTTGACTCTTTACGTCAACAAAAAGGTATTGCTGGTTATCTAAAACGTAGTGAAAGTCATTTTGATCACTTTGGAGCAGGTCACGCAAGTACATCAATATCAGCTGCGTTAGGAATGGCAATTGCAAGAGATAGAAAAGGGGAAGACCATAAATGCGTTGCAGTTATAGGTGATGGAGCATTAACTGGTGGAATGGCTTTAGAAGCCATAAATCATGCCGGCCATTTGCCAAATACTCCCTTAGTCGTTGTTCTGAATGATAATGACATGTCAATATCTCCTCCTGTTGGAGCTCTTTCAACATATTTGAATAGAGTTAGACTAAGTCCACCATTACAATTTTTGTCAGATAGTGTTCAGGAAAGTGTTAAAAATATTCCTCTTATAGGTAAAGATATACCTGAAGAATTAAAAAATATAAAAGGAAGTGTTAGACGTTTAGCTGTACCTAAGGTTGGAGCAGTTTTTGAAGAACTTGGTTTTACGTATATGGGACCAATTGATGGACATGATATTTCTAATCTTATAAATACTTTCAATGCTGCTCATAGACTAAAAAAACCAGTAATGGTTCATGTTCTTACAACAAAAGGGAAAGGATATCCATATGCAGAAGCAGATCAAGTAGGATACCATGCTCAATCTTCATTCGATCTTACGACTGGTAAATCAATTCCATCAAGCAAGCCTAAACCGGTTAGCTATAGTAAAATATTCGGTCAAACGCTCTTAAAAATTTGTGAGCAAGACAGTAAGGTTATAGGAATTACAGCAGCAATGGCTACTGGAACTGGACTAGATTTATTACAAAAAAATATTCCAGAACAATATATTGATGTAGGAATAGCTGAACAACATGCAGTTACATTAGCAGCTGGAATGTCTTGCGATGGTCTTAAACCTGTAGTTGCGATTTACAGTACATTCTTGCAACGCGCTTTTGATCAGCTAATTCATGATGTTGGTATTCAAAATCTACCTGTATCTTTTGTTTTAGATAGAGCAGGAATCGTTGGTGCCGATGGTCCTACACATCAGGGGCAATATGATATTAGCTATATGAGAGCTATTCCTAATTTTGTTTTAATGGCTCCAAAAGATGAAGCTGAACTTCAAAGAATGTTAATTACATCTATTAATCACAAGGGACCAACAGCACTTCGCATTCCAAGAGGTTCAGGTTTAGGAGTAGCAGTAATGGATGAGGGATGGGAGCCTTTGAAGATTGGCGAAGGGGAAATATTAGAAGAAGGTGATGATGTTTTAATTATTGCTTATGGTTCAATGGTTCAAGCCGCTACTGCAACTGCAAACTTACTAAAAAATAGAGGTATTAGTGCTTGTATTGTTAATGCTAGGTTTGTTAGACCTCTTGATCAAGATTTAATAATACCGTTAGTAAGAAAACTTAAAAACGTAGTAACTATGGAAGAGGGTACATTAGTTGGAGGATTTGGCTCTGCTGTTGTTGAAATGTTAAACGATAATGAAATAAATATACCAGTTTTAAGAATTGGTATTCCTGATGTACTTGTAGATCATGCATCACCTGATCAGAGTAAAGAGAAATTAGGACTTAAACCTGATCAGATGGCAGAGAAAATTATTAACAAATTTAATTTATCAAAATTAAATTCTAAAATTACTTTTGAATAATTTTACAAAACACCTCTAGATGCTAATCCTAATATTGCACCTATTCCGAAGATATGTCCTAAGCAATTAGCTCCTACGACAGAAGCATGACTTAAACCACCATAGAATTGTGAATTAGGAATTTCAAAACCTTCATTAGGTTTTCTTATTGTGGCCCTTGCAATTGCATAAGCAAAAACATTACATGCAATCATTACGATGGCGCATTTTGGTGACCATTCAAAGGTTGCGGGAGCAGCCGCTGCTGCAAATAATGTAGAAAGCATAAAAAAACGTTATTTTCTATATTCTCCTTTATTTCGAGCAATAAATCACATAATTGTAAAAGGTCTTAAGAGTTATTTACTTCTAGACGGTTTAACATCTTTATAAAGCCAAGTAAAATAACAAAATCGCTTAAGGTTAAGAAAAATTCTGCTGAACCATGAAGTAAGTCAACTTCAACAAGAGTTCTGTGGTAGTAAGTAAGAGAAAATATCGAAATTACTATAGTTATAAATACAAATAATACAGTTAAAGAAAAACCAATTTTGATTAATTTATTTAATGACTTTATCTTGTATAAATAATATAAGAAAATCGAGTATGGAATTATAGATGCTGCAAATAAGACTGTATTATCAAATCTTGATAAGAAATTTAAAAATCTTAAAAAAGAATCATTCATAGGATTTTGTCCTTTTATAAATTGCAATAGTAGCTATGGCTAATGTTGAGTTGCCTATAAAAGTGAAAATCCCTTGAAGGGTAACTAATCCATATAAATCAGGTTGATTATCAAAGATATGCCAAGTAATTGCACACATGGCTCCAATTAAATTAGGTATCATTGCGAGACTTAACCAGTAATAAAGCTCTAGTTTTTTATAGTTACTTATTTTGTTTATTATAAAAATTGCATAAATCCACTCTATTACAGAGCTGATATGAATAAACCAAGTACCAAATGAAAGTTCGTGCAAAATATTTATATATTTTTCTTTAAAATATTAAGAACTTCTTTTGCATGGTTGATTGGTAAGACACTTATCCATCGGTATGTTATTTTTCCCTCTGGTGAAATCAGAAAAGTATTCCTATCGGAATAAGGAGGAATCCAGGAACCATATTTTGCACTAATAGTTCCATTGGGGTCGGATAATAATGTGTAATTTATTGATTTTTCATTGCAAAAACTGTCGTGAGAATCTTGACTGTCGGCACTTATTCCTATTATTTCAGCATTATATTTAGAAAAGTCGTTCTTTAATTGAGAAAATCCTTTAGCTTCTAGAGTACAACCAGCGGTAAAATCCTTAGGATAAAAATATAAAACTATCCATTTACCTATTAATTCATTTGAATCCCATATTTTTTTTGATTTAATATTGTTGTTTATTCCCTCTAAATGGAAACTAGGAGCTAAATCTCCTATCTCAGGAGCATAATCAAAAGCAATTACAGATTTAAGATTAAAAAATAACGATATTAATATTACAAAAAGTCCAAATAAACTCTTCATCAAAATCAGAACTTATTAAGATCCACTCCATTTGTTTTGGCAAATTTATCTAAACCAATCTTTTGTATTGATTTTAATGCCTTAGTACTAATTTTTATGTTTACCCACTTTTTACCTTCTTGCCACCAAAGTCTCCTTTTTTGAAGATTTACTTGTTGTAATTTCTTAGTACGTATATGCGAATGACTCACAGCCATTCCATTATTAGCCTTTGCACCTGTCAGCTCACAAACTCTAGACATATTATTTGGAGAATATATTAATTAACTTTAACACACTGCTTATATTGATGTTTTAAGTAAATCTGAAATTAAATCGGCATTATTATTTTGCAAATTTATAATTTGTTCTTGATCTAATCCTCCTACGCTTAATTTGGCCATGTCATAAACATGATTAGCAATTTTTGATGCTAATGGATTCTCAACTGGGTCTTTTTTGTCAAGAATAATTTTATTACCAGTTATTTTATTTAATCCTTCAATTAGTGGATGATCTTTATTAATTAATAAGACGTGATATTCAGGTAATCCTGGCATTTTTTGTTCCATATATGCACCCATATCGTTTATTCTTCTCATTTGTTCAGGTAACAATATCATTGCTGGAGGAGCATCTTTACTTTTAAGAGATTGAACTTTTACTGTTACTTTATCGTTATTTAACGCTTTAGAAATAATATCCTTAAGATTATCTCTGTTTGATTTGCCATCTTTATCAACTATTTCTTTTGATTCTTTATCTTCAAGCTCATTTATTTCAGAATCAACTCTTTGAAATTGATAATTTTCATTTTTATTTTCTATCCATGGAAGAAATTGTGCATCTATTAAAGGATCAGATTTAATAACTTCTTTGTTGTCAGATAAACAAATATTTAAAGCACTAGATTGTCCAATTACATCAGAACAATAAATAATTTTTTTGGAATCAACTATGTTATTCCTGTCCTTATAATTTGATAATGTTGTATAAAACTTTTCATTAGATTTTATAAGAGATTTATCATCTAGATATTTTTTTACGTCCTTATCAGAATTTATAATTGTCTCAAAAATAATACTATTTTCTACAAGATCAGCAAACTTTTCGTCCTCGATGGCACCAATCTTTATAAAAGCAGAAATTGAATCCCAAATTTCTGTATAAAATTCAGGAGAACTTTTTATTAAATCTTTTAACTTATTAGCAATCTTTTTTGAAATGAATGATGAAATAGATCTGACTTTTCTATCAGTTTGTAAGGCACTTCTACTTACGTTCAATGGTATATCTGTAGAGTCAATTACACCTCTCAAGGGTAATAGATATTTAGGCACAATTTCCTTTATTGAGTCACTTACAAATACTTGATTGCAAAATAGTTTAATTTCACCTTTTTCCCAATCGGCTCTTCCAGATAATTTAGGAAAATATAATATACCTTGTATGTCGTATGGATAATCTGTGTTTAAATGAATCCATAAAAGAGGATCTCCTTGAAACGGATATAAATATTTATATAGTTCAATATAATCTTCATCCTTTAATTCATTAGGTTGTTTTCTCCATGGTGGATTCTTCTTATTAATTGTTTCACCCTCTAATAGAACATCTATGGGCATAAAGTCACAATATTTTTTAATAAGCGATTTAATTCTCTCTGGTTCTATGAATTCTTTCTCTTCATCCATTAAATGAAGGATTACATCTGTTCCAACTGAATCTCTTTCAGATTCTTCTAATGTGAAATTAGGTGAGCCATCACATGACCAATTAAAAGTTTTACTATCACCTATAGCTGATTTAGTTAAAATATTGACCTTATCTGCAACCATAAAACTTGAATAGAAACCCAATCCAAAATGTCCTATAAATTCGTCATTATCTTTTTTGTATTTTGTTAGAAACTCTTCAGCACTAGAAAAGGCAACTTGATTTATATATTTTTTTATTTCTTCATCATTCATTCCAATACCATTATCTGATATTTTTAAGATATTTTTTTCCCTATCAATAGTAATTTTTACTTGAGGTTCATCACAATTTTCACAATCTCCAGCCATTGAGGCCATTCTTCTTTTACTAATTGCATCTACAGCATTACTAACAAGTTCTCTTAAAAAGATTTCGTGATCTGAATATACAGCTTTTTTTATTATTGGAAAAATATTTTCAGTATTTATTCTAATTTCGCCTTTTTCCATTTGTAATTTCTTTTTTTGAACTATTAGATTTTATTTCCTATTTTAAGGTTAATCAAGTTTAATTAGGAGTATTGACCGTACTAAAAATTTATATTATCTTTGCTTATTCAAATTGCTTTTTTTTGCAAAACTCAAAGGGGAAAATTATTTAATCCATTGAATTTCAGTGCAATTATGTTCTTTCATAAGAATATTGGCCATTGAATTTTCATTACATGGATTCAAATATAATATTGTAATTATCCCTTTTTTTTGCAATGCTTTTTGCTCATTTATACCTTTATCTAATAAATAAGAATCTTTAAATAACAACAACACCTTCTTTTTAGTTTGAGATTTTTCAACTATCAATTCTCTTAAATTATCTATAGAAATAGTAAATCCGATTCCATTAATAATTTTTTCACTAGGATTAAAGTATCTTACTAATTCGTCATACCTACCACCTTTTGCAATTATGGTTTTTACATTATTAATTTCGCAAATAAGTTGAAAAACTATCCCTTCATATAAATTAAGATGAGGTTGATAAGTAGGATCAAGTTGTATTTTTATATTATATTTTTTTGAAATTTTTGATAAAGTATTAAATAAGCATTCAAGTTCATCAATAACATTATTATTACCATAAATATTTTTAAGCTTTTTTAGTATGGTTTCAGGTTCTCCTCTTGTAAATAATAATTCCTTTAATATTGTTTTATCATTGTTGTCAATATTTAATCTATCTAATGATTCTTGATCTAAATTTACCATGCACTTTTTAATCGCCTCATAATTATTATTTTTATAATTGAATAATATTAAATCCATTATTTTTGTTGTGCTTACAAGTAAAGTTAGATTACAACTATCTATTAAATTGATATTATCAATTGCATCAAATAAAATATTAATCACTTCAATCTCAGGGAATTGAGTATCATAACTTATTAGTTCTATCCCACTTTGTAAATTTTCTTGAAATTTATAAGTGTTTTTATAACTTTGTTTTTTGTTAAATACAATACCACTATTAAAAAGTCTTATTGGTCTCTTCTTATTTAATAATCTTGTCGACGTTAATTTAACAATTGATGTTGTCATTTCTGGTCTTAAACATAATGAACTATTACTTACTATTCCAATAAGTTCGTCGCCATCAATTACTTCTCTCCCTTTAATTGTCTTAAGATTATTAATAAATGAAGGTGAAATTTCTTCATAACCCCACAACTTATATACATTATTTAAATCATTAACAATTGAAGAATTATTCCTTACATCTATTAAATTAAATTCTTTGATATCACTCATTTTAAAAAGAAAATTTCATATTTAAGTGTAAAGTTGTTTTTTCAGAGGAGTGACTTTGCTTAATTCCATTTTAAGCTCTTCTTCGAGTCTAGGACTGCAAGCCAATATTCTTCCAGAGCTAAGATTAAATTCACCGTTAGGATAATCAGAAACGATACCACCAGCTTCTTTAACAATAATAGCACCAGCAGCTAAATCCCATATTTCTAGGCCCCTTTCCCAATATCCATCTACTTTACCTGAGGCAACAAATGCTAAATCAACAGCCGCTGCACCTCCTCTTCTTACTCCTCTAGTTTTATGTGTTAAGTAACAAAATTCTGCATAATTATTATCTTCAGTCTCAAACCTATCATATGAAAAACCTGTTACGAGAAGACTATCGATAAGGGAATTAGCATCTGACACCATCAGTTTTTTATTATTGCAATATGATCCTTTTCCGATGCATGCAGAATAAAGTTCGTTTAAATATGGTACTGATATAGCACCTAAGATAGGATTGTTTTTATATAAGAGACCTATTGAAGTTCCAAAGAATGGATAACCGTGAGAATAGTTAGTTGTTCCATCTAATGGATCAATGCACCAAGTTAATTTCGAAGTCTTTATTAATTTTCCTGATTCTTCTGCATGAATTGAAATTTCGGGAGTTTTAATTGATAGGTATTCCTTAATTTTCTCTTCTACTTCTAAATCTACGTTGGTAACTAAATCACCTTTTCTCCCCTTTGAAGTAATTGTTTGAATTTTATTATAATTTTTATTTAGAATTTCACTACCTATAAGAGCACTTTCTTTAGCTATGTTAGTAAGGGAAATTAAATCAACTTCTGAATTGATTTCTTTATATTGTTGAATTTCAAACATAATAATTAATCTTCTTCAAATTCCCAGGGAGGAGCTTTTCTCGTTTTTCCTTTACCAAAATACTGGCCAAATTGTAAATCATAAACCTCATCATAATAGGTAGTCTCAACTTCAATATCTTCTATTACTTTCGCAACACAAAGAAGAGCGTAACCCTTATCTTTTAAATCTTGAGATACACCCATTGCTTCTGGTTGTTCAAGCTTACCCGAAACGATTTTCACCGCACAACTTGTACAGCATCCATTCCTACAGGAAAATGGAAGTCTTAAACCTTTTTTTTCAAATTCTTTTAAAATATATTCTTGATCACTAATATTTTCCTGATATATTTTACCAGTTTCTTTATTCCTAATAGTGACTTTAAAAGTC